>DGXY01000011.1:11473-38619 GCA_002396885.1 Akkermansiaceae bacterium UBA5020 | reverse complement strand
AATGAGCGGGAGCTTGCCCCTCCAGGCTTTCGCCTATCCAATGTGTACGCCCCTAAGGCTCAGAATTCCGCCGTCCCCGGCGTGCGGGGAAAGGGAATGACGTCGCGGATGTTCCCCACTCCGGTGACGAACATGAGAAGCCGCTCGAAGCCGAGGCCGAATCCCGCGTGCGGCACGCTACCATAACGACGCAGGTCGACATACCAGTCATAGGCCGATTCCTCGAGCCCCTGTTCGCGCAGATTCGCCAAGAGCACCTCGAGCCGCTCCTCGCGCTGGCTGCCACCGACGATCTCGCCGATGCCAGGCACGAGCAGGTCCATCGCCGCGACTGTCTTGCCGTCGTCGTTGCGGCGCATGTAGAAGGGTTTGATCTCTTTCGGGTAGTTGTAGACCGTGGTGGGACAGCGGAAATGGTGTTCGGTCAGGTAACGCTCGTGCTCGGACTGAAGGGCGTGCCCATACTCGACAGGATACTCGAAGGTCTGTCCGCTCGCGAGGAGCAGCGCCACCGCCTCGGTGTAGGAGACGCGCTCGAAGGCCCGGTCACGGACGAACTCGAGCCGCTCGATGAGCCCCTTGTCGACGAAGCGGTTGCAGAAGTCGAGATCCTCCGCGCAGTTCACAAGTGCGTCGTTGACGAGATCCTTCACCATCTCCTCGGCCAGGGCCATGTCTCCGTCGAGGTCGCAGAAGGCGACCTCGGGCTCGATCATCCAGAACTCGGCGGCGTGGCGCGAAGTGTGCGAGTTCTCGGCCCGGAAGGTGGGACCAAAGGTGTAAATGTTAGACAAGGCGCAGGCGAAGGTCTCCCCCTCGAGCTGGCCGCTCACGGTCAGGTAGGTGGGCTTGCCGAAAAACTCGTCGCCCCCCGTGCGCATCGTTTCGCCCTCCATCGTCACGACGCGGAACATCTCGCCGGCACCCTCGCAGTCGGAGCCGGTAATAATGGGCGTGTGCACGTAGACGAAACCGCGCTCCTGGAAAAATTGATGGATCGCATAAGCCATGCGGCTGCGGATGCGGAAGACGGCGCCGAAGAGATTCGAGCGTGGCCGGAGGTGGGCGATCGAGCGCATGAACTCCATCGTGTGCCCCTTTTTCTGGAGCGGGTAATCCTCGGGCGCGGCCCCGACGAGGACGACGCGCGAGGCCTGGAGCTCCCATTTCTGCCCCTCTCCCTGCGAGGCGACGATGGTTCCCTCGACCTCGATCGAGGCTCCCGTCCGAGCGGGCACGACGGCCTCCTCGTATCCCGGCAGGCTCGCATCGGCGACGATCTGGAGATTGCCGAGACAACTCCCGTCGTTCAGTTCAAGAAAGGAGAAGGCTTTCGAATCTCGCTTCGTCCGCACCCATCCCTTCACGGTGATGTGGCCGGGGGAGGTTTCGCTGCGCAGGATTTCGACGACTCGGATGCGGGACATGCCGGGAGTATCGAAACGGGCAGACGGGATTTCAAGGGGATTCCCGAGACTTCGGTGAACTGCCCGGAATCATCGATCGCAAAAAAACGCCCTCCGGATGAGGGGGCGTTTTCGAAAAAGCGATCCCATCGACGAGGCCTCCGAACGGATCATTAACGTCGTTCCAGGCACTGTCCCGACAGCCCCCCTACTCCCCTACCCCGATCTCCTCCAGCACGTAGCGGAAGCCATAAAATCCCTCTTTGGCCGTCGCCGGCACAGGATTGCGATAGCCGGAGGCCAGCACTTCGCGCTCCGCTGAATTCCACCCTCCGCCGCGCACGACCTGAAGACCGTCACTGCCATCGGTGTAGGGATCCTCGACCCATTCCCACACATTGCCGGCAAGATCGTGGAGCCCGCTCGCGGAGGCACCAAAGCTGCCCACCGGAGCGGTCGTTTCGAATCCATCGGTGTATCCGCTGATGACGTTGCCTCCGAAGAATCCCGCGGCCGACACGTCCGCAAAATTCCCGGCACCGGGAGGAGGTGGCCAATCCGCTCCCCAGGGAAAACGATTCGCGCTGGTCTGGTTTCGTTGTGAAGGATTTGCCCCGCTCTCCCCTGCGAGTCCCACCAGCGCGCTCCATTCCAGATCAGTGGGAAGGCGGTAGCGCTGCCAGGATCGGATGAGATTCGCTTTGCGTTCCCGGATCGTGAGCCATTCACAAAAGGCTTTGGCCTCGTCGAATCCGACACCGGCAGCCGGGTAATTCAATCCGGTCGCTACCGCCGCAGGATCGAGGACCACCCCTTGGTCGACGCGATATTCGAGAAAAGCACGCAGGGGCGTCTCGGTCTTGGCGACGAGAAGGCCCCCGACGGGGATCAGCTCCATCTGCTGGCTGTTGGTCCAGGGGGAACCAAAGATGACGGAGGCATCAGGCTCTAGCGTGACAACGAGATCCTGGACTTCTGTCTCGGTGAGTTCACCCATGGCGATCGCGACTTCATGACCTGCCCGGTAAAGTTCGAACTCGAAGGCCCCGAGGCGTAGATCATTGAGGACGACGGGAGTCTCTCCAAGATAGGTCCCAGCGCGATAAACGGCGGCTCCCTCCGGCGTGGAATTCAAGGCAATCGAACCAAACTCGTGCTCGAGCGTGACGACGAAAGAATTATTCCGACCGCTCGTGTCGGTGCGGAAGGGCCGGTAATAGCGACCTTTTCCGAGGTGGCCGGTTTGCCGGTCGAGCGCGGTGAGCCAGTCGCAGAACTGCCAAAGTGCCCGATCCTCCGAGACCTGGACGATCCCGTTCAAGCCCGCCCGTGGGATCTCCAATTGCGTTTCCTCAAGAAACTGGTCGAAAAGTGCCACCGTGACCTCGCCGACGGATTGGTGGCGTTCGATCGGAATGGGGCGGAACTCCATCCCGACCGAGTTCAGCCAAGTCTGCCCCGAAACCGGGTCGAGATCGGGAAGGAGGATGGCGCTGACAACCTGCGCGCCTTCCTTGACGTCTCCTTGGTAAACGTAGTCGCGATAGCCTTCGCGCTTCAGGATGATTTCGACCGGACCGACCGGAAAATCGAGCAGGCGCGTCTCGGTGACGCCGATCTCACGGCCCTCATGAAAGACCTTGGCGGTGGGCGGTTGGCTGGAGATCTTCAGCTGCCCTTGCACAATCTCGGCGGTGAGGGGTTTCCCCTTTTCTTTCGCTTCGCTCGCTTCGACGGTGGTGGCCACGAGCATGGGCCCTGCGGCCTTTTCCTTCTCGGGCTCGGGTGCCTTCTCCGCAACCTTGATCGGCTCAGCGTCCTCCGTTTTGGCTTTCGTCCCCTTTTCCTCTTCGTCACGGGGCGGAGCGGCAGCCTTCACGACTTCCTCCTTGGCGGTTTCTTTCGGCGCCTCCCTCTCCTTCTCCTTCGAATCGCCGACCGGCCCCTCCCGATTCGGGGGCTCGACCGGGTTGGATCCGCCCTTCTGGGTCGGGGGCACCACTTCGATCGGGGTGCGCAAGCCCGCCCCATTCACCCCTTTCGCGCCTGCGTCGGAGAGAAGGGTGCTGTGCTGCGCGACAAAGGATTCCTTGTCTTTCCAGAGCCAGTAACCGGCCCCGCCCAGGATCCCGAGCAAACCGAGCACCGCGACCGTCCCAAAAAGGGCCGAGGCAAAACTGCGACGAGGCTCGGGGGCTTTCCACGGGGCCGCGCAGACCGCCTCGAGGGCGAGGACAAAAACCGCCGCAGATTCATAACGCTTCCGCGGATCAGGTGAACCGGCCCGGCAGATCACGGCGTTGAGGGCCCGCCACTCGTCGCGGTTCACGCTCGGAGGGATCTCGAGATTGGTCGGCAGCTCGGGGAAATCGAGTCGGTCTTTCCCCGTGTGCATCTCGTAGAGCACCATCGCGAGCGAATAGAGGTCGGCCGAGCTCGTGCCCGGGCCCTCCGGCGGCACGTATCCCTCGGTGCCGACGAAGGTGCGCTGGCCCGTGCTCGCGACGAGCCCCACATCGGCGAGCTTGGGCTGGCCTTTGACAAAAATGATGTTCGAGGGCTTCACATCGCGGTGGGTGAGCCCCGCGTGGTGGAGATGACCGAGCGCGCCACCGATGGCGACACCGAGATCGACGCATTCGCGCACCGTGCGAAGGGAGCGGCGGCGCATGTCCGACGACAGGGTGCGCGGGCGGTAACCCTCAAGCCGTTCCTCGACCGTCCCGCCGCTCTCGTCATCGGCGATCTCCATCACGTAATAATAGAAACCGGCCTCGTCGTCGCGACCGACGTGGAGGATGTCGACGAGCCCGAGATGCTCGTGCGAGACCTTTTCGTAGCGCTGGATCCCCTCGAACTCGCGTTCGAAGGTTCGCTGGTATTCAAAATCCTCGCGGCGCACCACCTTCACGGCTCGATACATGCCTGTGATGCTGCGGGCGAGGTAGACCTCTCCGTAAGACCCTCCACCGATGCGGGCAAGGATCTCGAAATTCGGAATCGGGGGCGTGTCGGATGTCCTGGCGATAGTGTCAATCTAAACGCGCCACGGGGCCTTTTCCACAGGGAAGAAATTGCCCTGGTCCTAGCGCTTGCCGCGCACTTCCCCATCGATGACACGGTCGCCATCGCCTAGCGAAGGCAACTCCTCATGAATCACGATCTCAAACACCGTGTCCGCAGGAATCTCCCGCCCTTCCCAACCCGCCGCCTGGAGTTTCTCGACCTCGGGCGCGATCTCGTGGGCGCGATGTCCGAAACCCCAGCCTCCGTAGGTGAAGCGGGTCTCGACCTCGTTCGGGCACGACTCGGAAAAGAGCCCGAGGTGACGGGCACCGTAGAAAAGCTCGTTGCTGCCGTTGAATCCGTAGGGGTCGGAGGACTGGCCGCTGCGCAGACTCGGTGAGCGGAGCGGAGCGAAAACCCGCTCGCCCGTGTCGAGGCGCCGGATCGCAACCCAATGGGCCCATTCAGGAAACTCCGCAATGGCGCGGGCCCGGCAGCGGGCACCCCGGTAGACGGTCTTGCCCCAGAGTTCGACGTCGTTGGAACAGAAAAGGACGAGGGATCGATCGCTCTCGTCGTCCTCCGTCTCGACCGCATCGCCCCCCTCCACCATCTCTTGCGCTTCGATCGAGGGGAGCGGAGCGAGGCTGATTTCACCTACGTTTCCGTTTCCATTGCCGTTTCCATTGCCAAGGGAAGGCCCCCCCACGACGCCTTTTCCACCCGTGAGATCGTGAAACCCTTTCGACGGGCGCGGCTTCAGGATCGCGAACTCGGCCGGGTCGCGGAATCCCTGATCAGGCTCTTTCGATTCGTGGAAACCGAAATCGAAGGTTTTCACGGCGTCCAGGCCGGACGAGGCCAGCGAGACCGGGAGACTGCCCAGATTCAGCAGCAGATCCTCTTTAACTTCCTCGAGCGGTTGCCCCGGGCCGGACTCGTCCGGGACGACCTCCTTCGCGCGTTTTTCCGCGACGATCGATTCATCGAGGCAGCGGATCACCCCGCTGATGCCTCCCGTGAGATCGATCCCGGGAACGCCGGCGAGCGACGCGGTGAGAGCGCCATCGACGAGGAGGATCTCGCGCACCGGGGCCAGCCCGGGCTCATTCACCGTCGCGAGGAGTTCGCGGATGCGTCGATCGGTTTCCTCGCTCGAGGTCGCCCACCCTTGCGGGAGCGCGACGATGCGTCCCTTGAGATCGACCAGTTCGCGACGCAGGGAGGCAAGGTCGGAAAAATCACGTTTCCCGGAGTTCACCGCATCCTCGAGTGAGAGGACACCCTCGGCGATGCCGCGCAGGGCGTCGCGCGCGGCCTCGAGCCGCAGTGCCTGGGCCTCGGCCATGCCGCGACAGGCTCCGATCGCCTCGCGCCCCCGTTCCAAGGGTGCGAGGACGGTGTCGAGACGGCCGCGCACCGCGATCATGCGGGAAAGGTCCGATCCCACTTTCTGGCGGGCTTCGCGGACGCGCTCGGCGAGGAGGAAGAGGTAGAGGGCAAAGGTCTGGTGCCCGAAGGAAGACAATCGCACGAAGCTTCCTGAAAATCCGTCGAGGCGGGCCTGCTTCTCGACCTGCTGCCGCTCGACGAGGACGAGCTTTTCATGGCGCCAGCGGAGTTCCTCAAAGCCCGGAGTCAGCGGAGGCTCCGCTTGGGGCTTGGCATCGACGACCGCCCGACGCTTCGCGAGCCAGCCAACGAAGATCCCAAATGCCATGGCAATCAGCACCGTCACCGTGACTTGGCCCGAGACGTAGTCAACCGCCTCGGACCAGGTCACGGCGAGGAGGCTCGCGGACACGGCCTCAGACAACCCGTCAAGCGGGCAGAGGATCGAGGGGCAGGTGGGCATGAGGGGGACACCGTTTGACGGGTGCCGCCAAGATCATAGGCAATCGAGGCACGGAGCCAAGCCATAATTTTCACTCATTGCCGACTTTTGAGGCGACCTCGGAGATACCAGAGACAACCCGCGCGCCCATGGAAGGCCATGGGCGGGCACGTTTTTCACAAAAAGCGTTCGACGTCATCGACCGAGTCGGGCATCTTCCGACGCGGGGTCTGATCGTCATCCCACCAGGTCCTCCCGCTCAGAAATTCGTCACCGGCCCAGTCCGACGGGACTGAACGAAACGGTGGAAACCCTAACGATCCTTCAACGAAACCATGAGAGCCCCATTCCTTTCCGCCCTCCTGTTCTTCCTCACGACGGGAGCCTTTGCCGCCCCCAAAGAGGTGCCCAAGGGCTCCGAGCTACGCGCTGGTCTCTTTGACCTCGCCCGCACCAATGTGGAGCACGAGGCGGGGCAGGCAGTCAAGTTCGCCGGATCACTCAAGCAACTCGGCGACTGGGCCTTTTTCCTCGGAACCATCGTCGATGAGTCGGGTGCCGGCATCCCCGTCGGCGAAGGGGAAAGTGCCGATACCGCGATCCTCTGGAAGATCGTGGACAGCGAATGGCAGATGATCACTCATGCCGTTGGTATCACCGATGTGGCGTATGCTTCCTGGCCGGATGACTACGGCGTACCGGAGGCTCTGATCTTCCCGGAGGGCTGATTTGCCTCATTTTCGGCGGACCACTGGCACTCCTGTTTCTTGACATCTTGGAGTAAAGGATTTTGATGCGGCGCTTCCGCCGCTTTGGCGACTACTCCTCGACGATCCCATGAAAAGGCTTCTTTTTATCCTCATCGCAGGCGCGCTGGCGACCTCCCTCTCGAAGGCCGACCAGTCCATCATTTTTCCCGGGGACAGCCCCCTCATCGGGATGGCCTTCCCCGAAGAGTGGGAACTGAATTCCAACGAGGGCATCCTCTACGCGCACCCGAAGGACGACGCGGCCTATTTCATGTCCCTCTCGACCCTGGAGGCGAAGAGCGATGATCCCGAAGCCGCGCTGTTGGAGGCAAAGACGCAGATCGCGGAATCCTTTGAAAATGTCGAATACACCGAGCCGCAGACCTTCGAAGTCGGCGGCCTCGACGTGATGCTGGTCAATGCGAAGGGGCAGGATCAGGATGGCGTGGCGAACATCAATCTGTGGATGATCGCCAAAAAGGGCACCGAGACGGTGGTGATGCTCAAGTGCGTCTCGACCCAGGAGGCGTTCGAGCAATATGGCGAACTTGGTGCCGAGGTGATCAACACGATCGCCGCCTACGAAGGGGACGTCAATCTGCTCACCTACAGCTATCCCGACGAAGCAAATCCGGCTTTCACCTTTTCTTATCCCGAGGGTTGGGGACTGGCCGCGGATGAGGCGGGCGCCTACCTCGAGGCACCGGACAAACTCTTCACCCTGAACGTCGTGCCGATCGATATGGAGCACGTCGCCGACGGCATGACCAACATCATGGAACAGGTCAGCGCGAAGTATGACAGCGTGGTCTGGAACGAGGGCGGAGAGCCCGAGGTGCAAATCGATGAAGCATCGGGGAACACGCTGATCATCAGCAACGGCGTGGGAACCGGCGGCGGCATCGAGCACAAGCTGGGAGTCTTCCAGTATGCCAAGAAAGGTGCCGCGAAGTTTTTCGTTTTGAGCACCTGGGCAGAAATGGAGGAGGTGGAGGCGAATTTCGAAGCGGCGCAGGCCATCTTCAACTCGATCGAGCTGAATTGACGCGACGGTGATCCGCCCGGTGGACTTGTGGAGCATCGCCAGCGCCTTTGCGGCGGTCTTTGCCACAATCTTTCCACACCAGCAGTGGCGATTTCCGCTTTGACGACCTATTGTCGGTGGACTTGAGCATGTCGGACGATTTTCATTTCCGAAGAGAAGACCGGGGCGAACGATGGCAGCGCATCGCCGACCATCTCGCCCGGAACCCGGACGATGTTGATATCGCGCTGGAAAACATCACCCGATGGTTGGACCGGGGGCGGGTCCATCCGGGCCCCATACTCGAATGGCGTCGTCGCATCGTCGCCGCCCGAAGCTCCGAAGAAGCCTTCCGGAAGTTCTTGGATGAACTCTCGAGAAATGATTGCGATGCGAATCCATTGAAAAGCTGTTCCCCCTTTGTCGGCTTGCCGTTTTCCTCCACGTCACCAACCACGGTTCCCTCATGAACCTGGAGGCGCTTCAGCACTTGCTTCGTTCGGCAACGGCGCTTGCCGAGGATTGCGAGATTCTGATCCTCGGATCCGCCTCGCTTCTCGCCTCCTTTCCCGAACTCGGCCATCCCGACGCGCCCTTGGCGAGCACCTACGATGCCGACATCTGTCCGCAACCCTACGACGAAATCACCGCCGTGATGCTGGATGAGGCGCTGGGGGAAAATCGCGCCTACTTTCAGCGGCACGGATACCATGCCGACGTTTTGCGCGACTCGATCTTTGAAACGCTACCGACCGGATGGAGAAATCGCTTGATCTCCGTGCCCGGAGTCACCGACGCTTGGGCGCTCGACCCGCACGACCTTGCGGCGGTAAAAGTCCTCGTGGGCCCTCCGAAGGATCTTGATCTCGTAAGGAATCTGCATTTCTCCGCAAAGGTCTCCGCAAATTTAGCTAGAGAGAGGCTCGACGCGATCGAGAAGGACGAACGAGGGATCGCAAGAGCCTCGCAGCACTTCAGATCGGTATTCGGCGAGCACCGGTAACCGCCACCTCTCCTCACGAACACCCATCCCATGTCGCCCGTCCAAACCCTAGTTGGGTGCTGTCTGACCCTCGCTTTCTTTACCTCCGCGGCCCGGAGCGAGGAGATCCGCCTGGCCCTGGCCGGGCCGTCCGGTCCCTACACGGTCGAGCACTGGAAACGCGACTGGCCCGGCTGTGAATGGCAGGACGGCATCAAGGAGGGCAATCTTTCCGTCGTCGAACGCGACGCCACCTTCCGTCTGCGGATCGATTACCGCATCGGCGAGATCGGACCGGAAAAGAACGGCGCGGGCTGGCGTTTCCCGATCGGGCGGCGCGAAACCGCCGAGTTGAGCTACACGGTCCGCTTTGGAAAAGACTTCGATTGGGTCAAGGGCGGCAAACTGCCCGGCTTTTGCGGCGGACCGGAAAACGTCAGCGGAGGACGTCCCGCCGACGGCACGAACGGATTCTCCGCCCGGCTCATGTGGCGGAAAGAGGGACGCGGCGAAGCCTATCTTTACCACAAAAACCAGCCCGAACGTTACGGTGACGAGATCGACTTCCCGGAGGATTTCCGTTTCCCCACCGACACCGACATCCGGGTGCGGATGCGGGTGACGATGAACGATCCCGGGAAGAAAAACGGATCCATCCGCGTCTTGATCCGCCACGGCGAAGGCGAAGAACGCGAGGTCGTGAAACGCGAAGACCTCGAATGGCGCAGCGTCGATGCCTTCGGGATCGACTCACTCTACTTCGAGAGCTTCCACGGCGGCTCGGACAAGAGCTGGGCGCCCTCGCGCCCTTCCTTTGCGGAGTTCGGCGATTTCGTCATCAAGCCGTGAGACGGCGCGATCACGCGTCGATTCGACGGTGAGATCCGGCGCGGCAGAGTGGTAAAAGAGAGAACCGCGTCATGTCCCGTCTCTTGCCTTTCATCCTTCTTCTCCTTGCGAACCCGCTCCGCGCCGCGCCTCCCCTCCCTGCCGACCACGCCGCGCGGATGCAGGCGGGCACGGATTTGTTCGACCGCACCATTGGCCCGGCCTTGAAAGCGCATTGCCTCGATTGCCACGGCGGCGAGAAGACACGGGCCGGTTTCAATGTGGCGACGCGGGAATTCCTCCTCGCAGGGGGAGACTCAGGGGTGGCGGTGGTGCCGGGAGGAGCGGCATCGAGCCTGCTCGTGAAGCTGATCCGGCACGACGAAGAACCGACCATGCCGCCAAAGAAGGCCAAATTGCCCGACGCGCTCATCGTGGACTTCGAGAAATGGATCGATCTGGGAGCGCCCTACGGAAAACCACTCGTCGAGGGCACCGGAACCGCGAAAAAACCACTCACGGTGACGGAGATCGACCGGGATTTCTGGGCCTTCCGCCGACTTTCCGCGATCGAGCCCCCGAAGGAGGAGGCCGGAT
This sequence comes from Akkermansiaceae bacterium UBA5020, assembly GCA_002396885.1. Lineage (GTDB taxonomy): Bacteria > Verrucomicrobiota > Verrucomicrobiia > Verrucomicrobiales > DEV007 > Arctic95D-9. Next base: position 28,193 of record DGXY01000011.1, on the reverse strand, counting down.
GGGCGAGATCGGAGATCGATCGCTTCATCCTCGCAAAGGGCCGGGAACACGGCGTCGATCCAAATCCCGAAGCCGATCCCGTGACCCTCGCGCGACGCGCCTCGCTCGACCTCCTCGGGATCCCCCCGGCACCGGAAGAGATGGAAGCTTTCCTCGCTGACCGATCGGAGGAGGCTTGGCCAAAGTATCTCGAGCGTCTGCTTGCTTCACCGCACTATGGCGAGCGTCAGGCGCGTCATTGGATGGACGTGGCGCGCTTCGGTGAGAGCGAGGGCTTCGAGCACGACTACGATCGGAAAAACGCCTACCACTATCGCGATTTTCTCATCGAGGCCTACAATCGCGACCTACCCTGGGATGTCTTCACAGCCTGGCAGATCGCGGGAGATGAATTGGCTCCGGAGAATCCGCTCGCGCTCATGGCGACCGGCTTTCTCGCGGCGGGCGCCTTTCCGACCCAGCTCACCGAGGCCGAGTTCGAGCGGACCCGCTATGATGAGCTCGACGACATGGCCGGCACCACTGGCGCGGCTTTTCTCGGGCTCTCGGTGAGCTGCGCCCGTTGCCACGATCACAAGTATGACCCGATCCCGGCCTCGGACTACTACCGCTTCACCGCCGCCTTCGCGACCGCGATCCGCAGCGAGAAGCAACTCGAATTTCACCCTGACGAATACACCAAAAAGCTCGCACCGTGGGAGGAAAGGCTCGCCACGCTGGAGGCGGCTCTTTCGCGGTATGAGCGTGAGACCCTCGACCCGGCTTTCACCACTTGGTTGAAGCAGCCCACCGGCACCGGGTCCATCCAGACCGGCGTCTGGCGTATCCTTGAACCTGCGGCGGTGCGCACGCGGGAAAAGATTCCCCTCACCCGCCAGACCGATGGATCCTGGCTCGCCGGAGGCACCGCCGCGCCCTTCGACGAATACACGATCGAAGCCGAGGTCGCCGCCGGAGCCGCCGCCCTGCGGATCGAGGCGCTTACCCACGAATCGATGCCCGGAAAAGGCCCGGGGCGCGCCGGTAACGGAAATTTCGCGCTTGGCGACCTCGTCATCGAAACCCTCGCAGGTGACAAGCCAACTCCGGTGAAGGTGGTCGAAGCCCGCGCCACCCACCAGCAGAACGAGGGCAGTCTTTCGGTGAAGAGCGCCTTCGACGGCGACCGCGAGAAGAGCGGCTGGGCCGTCGATGGCGGAGGGATCGGTAAGGATCAGGCGGCTGTCTTCGTTTTCGAACAACCGTTCGCCACCGACGTTCGCGTCGCCATCCGGATGCGCTTTCACGTGAACGGACAACACAGCCTCGGACGCTTCCGCCTCGCGGTGTCGCGGGACGCTACGGCCGGTTTCCACCTCGGAGAAGGCGGCACGCAATTCCTCGCCGATGGGGTCGAGGCCTTGACGCGCGGAACCAGCCCGACCGATCCCCAGCGCTCCGCCTTGCGGGACTGGTTTGCCTCGCGTGATGGCGAATGGAAAAAACGGAATGACTCGCTGCAGTCGCACCTTGCCACGAAACCAGCCCGCGAGCTGCGGCCAGTGATGATCTGCTCCGAAGGCGTGCCGAAATTGAATCACCACGCCAACGGGCGCGGCTACCCGCATTTTTATCCCGAGGTCTACCTCCTTGAGCGCGGCGATCCGAAACAGCGGAAGGGCGTCGCCACCGCGGGCTTTCTCCAGGTGTTGATGCCCGCCGGAGCCGACGGCTCGCAATGGCGCCGCGAACCGCCCGCAGGCTGGACGCAGACGAGCTTTCGCCGTGCTTCGCTCGCGGCCTGGATGACCGATACGGAAGCGGGAGCCGGACCTCTTCTCGCCCGTGTCATCGTCAACCGCGTCTGGCAGCACCACTTCGGACGGGGCCTCGTCGCGACTCCGAACGACTTCGGTTTTCAAGGCGAGCGCCCCACTCACCCAGAGTTGCTCGATTGGCTCGCCGCCGACTTCATCCGGAACGGTTGGTCGCTCAAACGGCTCCACCTGCAGATCCTGACGAGCGCCGTCTATCGCCAATCCACCACCGCCGACGCGGCCGATGCGGCCCGCGATCCGGAGAACCGCTACCTCTGGCGCTTTGAACCCCGCCGCCTCGAGGGCGAAGCCATCCGCGACTCGCTCCTCGCCGTCTCGGGGCTGCTCGATCCCACGCCCTTCGGTCCAGGATCCCTCGATGAGAACATGCGCCGACGCAGCGTCTATTTCACGGTGAAGCGCAGCAAGCCGGTCACCTCGATGCTCGTCTTCGACTGGCCCGAGCACCTCGTCAGCATCGGAGCCCGGCCCGTCACCACGGTGGCGCCGCAGTCGCTTTACCTCATGAACAGCCCGCAGGTGCGACAGTATGCCGAGGCTCTCGCGAAGCGCAGCGCGGGCGGAATCGATACGGTCTATCAACACGCCTTCAACCGTCCCGCGAGCGAGCAGGAGCGCACCCTCGCCAAGCATTTCATCCAATCCCAGGCCGCCCGCTACGAAGGACGCCCCGATGCCGCCCACCGCGCCCTCACCGACTACTGCCACGCCCTCCTCGGCTCGAACGAGTTTTTGTATCTGCCATGAATCGTCGTTCCAGCGCCAGGATCCGCTCGCAAGAGCCTGGGAGCGCCGGCATCCCTGCCGACGTCGAAGCCTCCGCGCACAAAGGATGGTATTCACGCGGCGACATACCCCACCGAGACGAGGCGCATCTTATCCAAAGCATCACCTTCCGGCTGGCAGATTCCTTTCCCGCCGAAATGCTGGACCAATGGCGCGTGGACTACGTCGAGGCGAATCCGGTGACGGCGAAATTGGCGGGAAGTCGCGAGAAGTGGCCCTGGAGCAGTGTCAGGAAACGTTTGGAAGAGATGAATGATGAATAAGAACGCGTTTGATGAAAGACTGACGCCGGCAGGGATGCCGGCGCTCCCAGGGATGCCGGAGATGCCCCTCCTCACCCGCCGCTCCCTCCTCCGCCGTGCCGGAGCCGGCGCGGGGATGCTCGGTCTCGCGACCCTCCTGCGCGACGAAAAGCTCCTCGCCGCGTCGCTCGATCCCCTGGCCCCGCGCGAATCGCATTTCCCGGCGAAAGCCAAACGCGTCATCTGGATCTTCGCGAACGGAGGTCCCAGCCAGGTCGACACGTGGGACTACAAACCCGCTCTTGAAAGGCACGACGGCCAGGAGCTCGGGGGCTTCGACAAATTCACCGGCTTCTTCGCGAACTCGGTCGGCGGCATCATGAAGTCGCCCTTCGCCTTCCGTCCGCGCGGCCAGTGCGGGAAAATGGTCTCGGATCTCTTCCCCCACCTCGGCGAACACGTCGACAAGATGGCCTTCATCCACTCGGGCTACACCGATTCGAACAACCACAGTCCCGCCCTTTTCATGATGAACTGCGGCCTGCCCCGCATGGGCCTGCCCTGCACCGGGTCGTGGGTCACCTACGGACTCGGCAGCGAAAGCCGCGACCTGCCCGCCTTCGTCGTGATGTCCGACCCGCTCGATCGCGGCCTGCCCAAGGGCAACGCGAGCAACTGGAGCGCCGGCTTCCTTCCCGGCGTCTATCAGGGCACCTGGCTGAAACCCAAGGGCGATCCGATCGACAATCTCCTCCCTCCGAAAGACCAGCCCGCCTCCGCCCAGCGCGGACAGCTCGATCTGCTCGCGCAATTGAACCAAGCCCACCTCGAGACCCATTCGCAGGACGCCGATCTCGCCGCCCGCATCGAGAGCTATGAGCTCGCCTACCGCATGCAGTCGGCCGCACCCGACGCGCTCGATCTTTCCCGCGAGTCCGAGGCCACGAAGAAACTCTACGGTCTCGACCAGAAACACTGCACCCACTTCGCCGCCCAGTGCCTCACCGCCCGGCGCCTCGTCGAGCGCGGGGTGCGCTTCGTGCAGATCTACTCCGGCGGCATGGAGAACCAGCGCAGTTGGGACGGACATTCCGACATCAAGGGGAACCATTCGCAGTTCGCCCTTGAGACCGATCAACCGGTCGCGGGCCTGCTCACCGATCTCTCCCTGCGCGGACTCCTCGACGATACCCTCGTGATCTGGTGCGGAGAATTCGGCCGCCTCCCCGTGGCGCAGAAGGGCAAGACGCCCGGCCGCGACCACAACCCGCACTGCTTCACTGCCTGGATGGCGGGCGGCGGCACCAAGGGGGGCGTCAGCTACGGCGAGTCCGACGAACTGGGCCACAAGGCCGCGGTCGACAAGGTCTCGGTGCATGATCTGCACGCCACGATTCTGCATCTGTTAGGAATGAATCACGAGAAACTCACCTTCACCTACAGCGGTCGCCGCTACCGGCTCACCGACGTGTTCGGTAACGTGATCCGGCCCATCATCGCGTGACGGATTTGCAGGGCATTGCTTTGTGAAGGAATCATGGACCCATCCCCGGATACCCCGCTTCACCGCCGCAGCCTCGCACTTGCCTGCCTGAAATCGGGCGAATCCCTCCTCCGGCGGTGCCTCGAACATGGCGAAGCGCAAGAGGTGGCCGCGATCGGTCTCCACCGGCAGGCGGTGGAAGTCCTGCGGCCGGATGCGGAGGCCGGCATCGACGAATCCCGCCTTTTGCTCGCGGTGGGCCTCTGCCAACTCAGCCGCGCAAAATTGATGCTCGGCAGAGAGGGCTCTGCGGACGGGCTCCAGGACGCACGGGATTGTCTCGTCTGGCTCGCCGACGCCGAACTCTCCTCGCCCGGAACGCTGCAACTCAGCCTCACCGCGAGGATCAGCGCCGCCTGTCACCTCGAGTCCTCATCACAGGACGACGATCGTTTTCTTGATCTCACCGACCTCGCCGAGGAGGCTCTTACCGTAGCCACCGAGGGCCGTCGTCGCTTTGGTAGGGACGCGGTCGATCCGGCTCTCCTAGGAGATCTGATCCGGCTCGGAGGCAACGGCTACCTCATCGCCTCGCCGGATTTTCTTGCCGACTTCATCCTCGACTGGCTGGATCCCGAACGCCCCGGGGCTTCGTTGTCCGACGTTGCCGAGGCCCACGATGCGGCCTTGGAGGTGCTGGCGCGAGGCATCGCGCGGATCCGCAGAGCAGGTTTCGCGGAAACGGGTTCCAAAGACGACGGGCCAAAGGAAGAGCGCCTCGTCGCATGGCAAAACTGCCGCGAACGGCTCGCCGAAATCCGCGATTGCAAGGCCACCCGCTGACCTTCGTTGAATCACCGTCGCTCCACCACCCGGATCTCTCCGTGGCTCTTCGCGATACTCCGCTCCGGTAGCACCCCCTGCCAGGAGGTGAGCGGATAGACGATGCAGTCGCGGCCGAGAATGGAACCGGGACTGAGGACCGTGTTGCACCCGATTTCGGTGCGATCACCGACGATGGCGCCGAATTTTCTCAGGCCAGTGTCGAGAAAACCGCCTTCGCCGTCGCGCACCTTCACGGACGCACGATCCAGCCTGACATTCGAACAAATCACCCCGGCGCCGAGATGGGCGCGAAAGCCAAGGATGGAATCACCCACGTAGTTGAAATGCGGCACCTCGCAGCGGTTGAAGAGCAGGCAATTTTTGAACTCGCTCGAATTGCCGAGGACACAGTTGCTGCCGACGATCACGTTTTCGCGGACATAAGCCCCGCTGCGGACGACCGTGCCGCTCCCGATCCAAGCGGGTCCCTTCACGATCGCATTCGCCTCGATCACCGCCCCGGGCCCCACATAAACGCGATCGCCCACGACCGCCCGTGGATCGACCATCCCCTCTTGCATGGCGGGACCGACCCGGTCGAGTCGCCCTCCTAGATATCCCGCGAGCCCGGAAATCGCGGACCAGACGGGCTCCTCCGGTGAGAACAGCAAGGCATGATCTGTTTCGGCCAGATCGAGCAAGTCATCGGGGAGAAACTTCATCTTCAAACTCGCAACCGTCGACCTGTCACCCGTGACTCACACCGTCATCACATCCTTCTCCTTCGCGGCGAGGTGCTCGTCGATGGACTTGACGTATTTGTCGGTGAGGGTCTGGACTTCCTTTTCGTGATCGCGGAATTGATCCTCGGTGATGGTGCTGGACTTGAGGCCATTCTTAAGCCGGTCCATCGCATCCTTGCGGGCACCGCGGACGCGCACTCGCCCTTGCTCGGCCATGTCCTTGATGATCTTGACGAGGTCGCGACGGCGTTCTTCGGACAACTCGGGAATGGGCAGGCGGATGAGGCGGCCGTCGTTCGACGGGTTGATGCCGAGCTTCGACTCGCGCAGGGCGCGGTCGATGTCCTGCATGATCGAGGGATCGTGCGGCTGCACCGTGAGCATGCGCGGCTCGGGTGCGGAGACCAGAGCAATCTGCTTCAAAGACATCGTCGTTCCGTAGGAATGGACGTGAACGTGGATGTTGTCGAGGAGGGCGGGACTGGCCTTGCCGGTGCGGATGCTGGTCATCTCCGTGGCAACGAAGTCGGCGGCTTTTTCCATCGCTTCTTCGGTTTCGAGCAGGAAGGTTTCGAGGTCCATGGCGGTTTGGGAAGGGAAAATCTAGGTGGGGAATGGGTCAAAGCAACCCTTCTTCAGGCACAAACGACGGTACCGATGTCATCCCCGGTGAGGGCGCGGCGAATGTTGCCGTCGACCGTCATGTCAAAGACGACAATGGGAATGGCGTTGTCCTGGCAAAGCGTGAAAGCGGTGCCGTCCATCACCTGCAGATTGCGCGAAAGGGCCTCGTTGAAGGTAACCGTGTCGTAGCGAACGGCGTCGTCGTATTTGTTGGGATCCTTGTCGTAGACGCCGTCTACCTTGGTGGCCTTGAAGATGACGTCGGCCCCGATCTCGCTCGCGCGCAAGGCGGCGGTGGTGTCGGTGGTGAAAAAGGGATTGCCGGTACCGGCTCCGAAAATGACGACGCGTCCCTTTTCGAGGTGACGGATGGCGACGCGACGGATGAAGCTCTCGGCGACGTTTTTCATTTCAATGGCGCTCTGCACCCGGGTCGGGACGCCGACCGCCTCGAGCATGCTCTGGAGGGCGAGGGAGTTCATGACCGTGGCGAGCATGCCGACGTAGTCGGCGGTGGCGCGATCCATCCCGCGTCCGGCGGCGGCAGCACCGCGCCAGAAGTTGCCGCCTCCGACGACGATGGCGATCTCCAGACCGGTCTGGTGAGCCGATTTGATCTGCCGTGCGATGCCTTCGACGATGTTGGGGGAAATATTGTCCTCACTGCCGGGTTCGCGCAGGGCTTCACCACTCAACTTCAGGACGACTCGTTTGTAGGCTCGGGACATGATGGGGAAAGTTTCAATTGATTCATCCTCCGCCAATCGCCTGCATTTTCAAACCGCAATCTCTCGAGCTCCCAGAATCGTGCCTACGGGAACGGACGCCCCCCTTAGGAACTCGGCGACGGGGAGCCGTTTTCGTCCCTCGAGTTGGAGATCGCCGGAGAGTTCGAGGGCTCCGTCGCCACCTTGCACGACTAGGGTCGATCCGCCCGCGAGAACCGTCCCAGGAACAGCATCGGAACCGGAGACGGGCCGGGCATAGGGATGAATCTTCAATTTCTTTCTCTCACCGCCGAGGACGAGATCGGTCGTTGTGCCAGGCCAGGGATCGTAGGCGCGGATCAGTCGCTCAAGCGAGGCGGTGTCGAGGCTCCAGTCGATCTCGCCGTCCTCACGACCGAGTTTTCCGGTGTGGGTGACAAGCCGTTCCTCCTGGGGTTCGGCGAGGGGCGTGCCTGCGCGGAAAAGACGCAGCCCATCCGCGATGATTTCCGGCCCCAGTTCGGCGAGCCGGTCGTGGAGACTACCACCCGTGTCATCGTGACGGATCGGCAGCGATTTCTTCAGGATCATGTCGCCGGCATCCAGCTTCGAGACGACATGCATCAGGGTGATGCCGCTCTCGCTGTCGCCATCGCGGATCGCCGCCTGGATTGGCGCGGCACCGCGGTGACGCGGCAGCAACGACGCGTGAAGGTTCACACAGGCCAGCGCGGGCGTCCGGATGAGCGCCCGCGGGAGGATCTGGCCGTAGGCCATGACGACGGCGAGGTCGGGTCGAAAGGCGGCAAATTCGGCGAGAGCAGCCTCGTCTCCCCTCAGTCGCTCGGGCTGAAGCACGGGGATGTCACGCTCGAGCGCGAGAACCTTGATCTCCGGGGGGGTGAGGATCTGTTTCCGGCCCACGGGCTTGTCGGGCTGGGTGTAAACAGCGACAAGCTCCCCGCCCTCCTCGTCGGCATGATCGAGGAGCCATCGCAGGGTCGGCAGGGCGATTTCGCCGGTGCCCATGAACACAATCCGCATGAGGCCGACAATCAAGGGCCGGAGGAGACAAGGTCAACGGATTTGTGGCGTCCCCGCGCAGCTTGCAAAGCAGCCCGGAAAGGTGGAAAGATAGCAGGTTTCGAGGATCCCCTTCCACTCGCTTCCCTTTACCCGCATGAAAGGTTTTTTTGCCACCCTCTTGATCGTCTGCGGCCTTCTCGCGGCTGCCTGGTTCGCCTATGACCCCTACCTGAGACCGCTCGTCGAACGGTTCACCGGTGCCGCCCCAATGACGGATGACAACGCCGTCATCACCGGGGCGACCGCATCTCCCAGGGCAAAACTCGAGCAACCGAAACCGGCCGATACCTCCACGACCGCGTCCACCCTGAAGCCCGCTCCTTCCGCCCCTAACGCTCCATCTCCCAAGCCAGCCGCGCCACCGCTCTCGGAGCTCGATGCGGCCCTCGAGCTGAAATACCCGATGCCGGAGATCCTTCCCCTGCTGACCATCGTCGACCAGTGGCGCAGGGTGCCGTTCAACGCCTACCCGCCCGAGGTGACGGCGACGGAGACGATCCCCTTTCAACTCGTCATCAATGGCCAGGCCGTCGGCTCGAGCAATGTCGCTCCGGGCACGCCCTTGAAACCGATGCGCCTTGAAGGCGATCTGCTCACGGTCGCCTCACTTGCGAATCCGTCGATGAACACCCAGATCCCGGTGGCCAAGACGGATTTCAAACAGCGGATCGAGGCCCGCTACAATGAGTTCGTCGGAGCCAAAACCAAGGAAGTCGAGGCGAAACGCGTCCGCGCCCGCCAGATCATCGCCGCCGATCCTTCCAAGCTGGCGGCTTTGACAGGAAAGGCCGCCGCCCCCGCCGCACCGGTTGGGGACTCGGGGGATCCCCGTTTCGCCCCAGTGAAATCGAGCCTCACCAGCGGAGAAGCCGCGGGCGTCACCCTCGAGGAGGCTACCTCGTTCATCTGGAACGGTTCGGAAAGGTTTGGAGGCGAACTCGCGGGCTCCTACGACACGGTCACGGTACACTTCAGCGTGGCGACGATCTTCGGGAGATTCCCGGTGGAATACAAGGCTCTCCTCCGCGGCGGCAAGGTGCACGCCTGGATCGACCCTATCACCGAGGACCGCCTCTGATGAAATCTCGGCCTTCTTTCTTTCTCCCGGCCTCCGCCTTGTTGATTGCGTTCACCCCGCTGATCTTCGCCGACGAACCGATCGCTCCGATCGCGCGCGTCCTGCCACCGGAGAACGGCCTCCCCCTGCCCGCCGAACTCGCCCGCACCCTGGGCGAGCGGATCGCCACCTTCACCGACCGGATCTGGGAAGTTGATCAAAACAGGCATGTCGGCGACGTGGCGGCGCTGGTGAAGGCGGTCGATTTCGCCCTCAAGCACGGGGAATTCTATTCGGAGAAGGAATTCCCCCTCGCTGCGGAACTGCTCGATCTCGCCGATGAACGGATCAAGGCACTCGCCGAAGGGGACGAACTCCCTTGGCTCAAGGATCGTGGCTTGGTGATCCGCGGCTATCGCTCGTCGATCGACGACTCCTACCAGCCGTTCGCTCTTGAGATACCGGAGTCGCTCGATCTCTCGAAGCCCGTCCCGCTGCTCGTCTGGCTGCACGGACGCGGGGACAAGACGACGGATCTCCACTTCCTCAATCAATGCCGGAAGAAGAGCCAGGCTTTCGGCGGATTCTACAAGGACCAGAACGAGGCGATCGTGCTTCATCCCTTCGGACGCCATTGCGTGGGGTGGAAACATGCCGGCGAGATCGATGTCTTCGAGGCGATCGCGGCAGTGATGACCGACTACCCCATTGACCCTGATCGAGTCGTCCTCGCGGGTTTCTCCATGGGCGGCGCCGGCGCCTGGCACCTCGGGGCCCACTACCGCGACCGCTTCTGTGGCGTGCATGCCGGGGCCGGCTTCGCCGAGACCAAGGAATACAACAAGCTGACGCCCGATCGCTATCCACCTCAATACGAACAGACCCTCTGGCAGATCTACGACGTGCCGAGCTACCTCAAAAACTTCCTCAACGGTCCGCTCCTCGCGTATTCCGGTGCGAAGGACAAACAAAAAGCCACCGCCGATCTGATGGAGCGTGAACTGGCCAAGGTCGGCCACTCCCTGAGGCATGTCGTTGCCCCGGAGACGGAACACAAATACACCCCCGAAGCCGTCGCCGAGATCCGGACCTGGCTGGGGGAATGCTGGAAAAACGGACGCGGTCTTCCCGCTGAAACGATCCGTTGGCAAACCCCCACACTGCGGTATGGCGCGTATGACTGGCTCCACCTCACCGGACTCGAGTCCCACTGGAAGAGCGCGAAAGTGGAGGCGAAGTGGGATCGCAAAAAAAGCGCCTTCACACTCTCGACCGAGGGGCTCACCGCACTGGAAATCTCACCCGGGCCGAAACACGACCTCGCCGGAGCTACCGTAACGATCGACGGGCAAGCGATCACCGCCAAACCTCCGGGATTCGCCGTGAATTCTCTTTCTTTCGTGCGTCGCGAAGGGAGTTGGTCGTGGGGCTCGCCAGATCGGAGTTCAAAGCGACCGGGCCTGCAAGGCCCGATCGACGATGCCTTCATGAGCCGCTTTCTCGTAGTGCCTCCCGATCAGGCTCCGGCCTCTCCCCGCGTCGCCCGCTGGGTCGATTTCGAGCTCGATCATTTTCGTTCCCGGTGGCGAGCCTTGATGCGCGGCGACCTTCCCGAAAAGGCAGCTGACGAACTCGACGCGGACGATCTGCGCGAGGCGAATCTCATTCTCTGGGGCGATCCCGAATCGAATCCAATGATCGCCGAGATCGCCTCGAAACTCCCGGTCGTTTGGAAAGAAGATTCCTTCGTTCTCCGCGGCACCGCATACCCACGCGATGCCCACGTCCCCGTGCTGATTTTCCCGAATCCGCTCAACCCCGGTCGCTACATCGTGCTGAACAGCGGGCTCACCTTCCGCGAGGGTCACGACAAGACAAACTCCCTGCAGAATCCCAAGCTGCCGGACTGGGCCGTGATCGGTCTCGACCGTGATCCCGACGCCTTCGCCCCGGGACGCGTCGCGGCGGCGGGATTTTTTGACGAGCAGTGGAAGTAATCGCCCTCATGTCCGCCCTTTCCCATTCGGGCCACGATTACCGTCTCCTCCTCGGTCGCTGGGAAGAGACCTGCCTCGCCTCCGGACTTCACTGCGAGGCCATCTGCAAGGTCGGGGAGCTCCCCGTCCTGAAGGTGGAGAATGCCTTCGCGGCGGCGGGAGTGCCGGGCGGTCTCTATGTGAGCGCGGGGGTCCACGGCGACGAATGTGCCCCCGTCTGGGCCCTGCTCGAATGGGTCGCCTCCGCTCCCTCGATCCTGAGGGAATGTCCTGTCACGATCTTTCCCTGCCTCAATCCAGTGGGACTGATCGAGAACACCCGCCGCGATGGATCGGGAATCGATCTCAACCGCTCCTTCGCCGACGCCTCCCAACCCGTGATCGCGGCGTGGCAGCAAGCCCTCGTCGGACGCCGCTTCGATGTTTCCGTCAACCTCCACGAGGATTACGACGCGACCGGCATCTACCTCTATGAATTGACCCGGCGCGAATCGAGGGGAGACCAACTCCTTCTCGCCTGCGAAACCCATCTTCACAGGGATTCCGCGATCGTCATCGACGGATCGGATTTTGAGAACGGACTCCTCGTCCGCACCACCGAAATCGAACAAGTCGTCGAGGAGCAACTGGGTGGCGGATACCCCGAGGCCATCCTGCTTTTTTTGAAATACGCGGAGATGAGCTACACCTTTGAAACTCCGAGCGAATCAGACCTTCTTCTCCGCATCGCGGCCCACCGGGCCTTCCTCGAAGCGGTCGCGGAGGCCCAGGCTTGAGGAGATTCCCGGGCCCGCGACGTTCGTCCAGCTTTCTCCCACACGAAAAACGGCCCGGGAGACCGGGCCGCTTCGGCAAAAGAGTGGAATCGCGAGCGGCGATCAGTGGTTGAACATGAATTCCTTCGAATTCAGCACCGCCCAGAAAACATCGTTCAGCACCAACTCGCGCTGAGCCTTGTCCTCACCCACGCTGGCGACCTGCCCAATGAGTTGCTTGGTCTCTTCGGTGGTCGGCTTGCGACTGAAACTGCGGACGTAGATTTCCTCGATGACCTGCTCGGGTGTCTTGCCTTCGGCGAGGAGACGCTTCACGAGGCCACCGGCCTCCACCTTCTGGGTCACGGCCGGACCATTGAGGAGGTGCAACGCCTGCGAGAGGCTGGGGTCCATTTTCACCTCGCACGAGCAAACCGTCTCACGAGTGGCGCGCCCGAAGGTCGTCAGGAAGTAGTCAGTCGTGTTGCCATCGGCGATCTGCACGGCCCGCGAACCGAGCGGCAGACCGGTGAACTTGTTCTTCGTCTCCGTCACCTGAGTGAGCGTGTCGAGCATCACCTCGGCGCGCTGACGCCGGATGCGGGACTTCGCAAAGTTGTTCAGATCGTGCTCGTTCGAGGGGTTCGCCTTCGTGGTGCGCTGGTAGGTCGTCGAGTTGCAGATGTCGCGGACAAGGGCCCGGAAATCGTACTCGTATTCCCCTTGAAATTTCATTGCAAGGGCCTCCAGCAATTCCGGATTCGACGCCGGGTTGCTGATGCGCACATCGTCGACCGGATCAATGATCCCAACCCCGAAGAAGTGCGACCAGACGAGATTCGAGATATTCTTCGAGAAGTAAGTGTTCTGAGGCGAAGCCATCCAGTTTGCCACCACTTCGCGTCGATCTTTCCCGGCGACATCGGGGGTTTCACCGCCGAGGAACTTGGGCGGCATGTTGCGTCCGCCGACAAGGTGCTTCACCTCGCCGCCGCCACGGTTGTAGACGATCTGCTCGCGGGGATCAACCCCCTCCTTGCGGCCGATCTGCGCGAAGAACGCCGCCCAACTGTAGTAGTCGTCCATCGTCCAGCGATCGAAGGGGTGGTTGTGACATTGGGCACACTGGAGACGCATTCCCATGAAGACCTGGGCCACGTTCTCGGAAAGCTTCAGCGTGTCGCGCTCCACCTGGTAGAAGTTGGTCGCCGGCGTCGCGAAACTGCCACCCTCGGACGAGAGCATGTCGATCACGATTTCGTTGAAGGGACGATTCGCCGCGATCTGGTCGCGAAGCCAAGCGTTATAAAGCAGGGCGGCCTTGTAGGAGATACCGAGGCCGAGATTCGGATTCGACCGGATCTGGAGCAACTCGGACCATTTCATCACCCACATCTCGGTGAACTCCTTCCGCTGCAGGAGTTCGTCGATCACCTTGCCCCGCTTCGCGGGATTCTTGTCCGACATGAAGGCATTGTATTCTTGGACCGTCGGAAGCTGGCCCACCATGTCGATGTAGACGCGACGCAGGAACTCCTCGTCCGTGCACAACCCGGAAGGAATGACGCGGAGCTTATGGAGCTTGTCATGGACGAGACCGTCGATGTAGTTGTTCTCCGGCATCTTCGGCCGGGTATACTCGAGATTCTCAGGAATGACGATGGTCTGGATCCCGACCGTGTGCGTGTCGTAGCGGGCCATGATGAAAGCCTCACCGCGCTTTCCAGCGGTAACGAGTCCTCCCGGAGTAACCGCGGCGGTGGGTTCGTTGTTGGTCACGAAGACCGCGAGATCCGTCACATCGCGATCATGGCCATCCGAGAATTTTCCGCGCACCGTGAGCTGTTGGGTCGCACCGGCGCCCTCGAGAACGAGTTTCGGCGGATAGAGATACAAGGAGACGATCTTGGGCACCTCGGCTGCGGGGCGCTTTGTCGCGCCGTTCGCCACCCATTCGACCATGGTCTTGTAGGCGTCGCTGCCCTTCTCGAAGAGTTTGCCCCCCGTGTGCGGCACGGCCTCGATCGATTTCTCGATGAGAAGCGACTCTTCCGGAATCGCGAGATTGATGCGGTAGCCCGCCATTTCACGGGTGAGCCGATAGTGGTCACCCTCGGGATCATAACCGAAGAGCGAGAGCATGAATCCGTCCTGCCCGCGGGCCGAACCGTGACAGGCTCCGATGTTGCAGCCCTCGCTCATGAAAACCGGCATCACGTCGAGGTGGAAGTCGATCGGCCGATCCACCGCCGATTCCTTGACGGTCACGGGCATCTTCACGGTCTGGTCAGCCACCTTTACGGTGAGTTCGGTGCTCCCATCTTTCTTCGGAATGAAATTGTTGCGGGTCTTCAGTCCAACCAGCGACGGATCCGCAAAGGTAAAGGTCGCATTCGGAGTGACGTCGACGGTTGTGTCGTCTTCGTATGTGGCCATGACGACAACCGACTGCTTGTCCCGTGCCTTTTCGAGGACGATGTCCTGAGGGAAGGCCTCCACCTTCACCAGCTTCTTCCCGCGATCCTTCAACGGTTCCGCCCCTTTGAAGTCCTCCTCCTTGCGGGCGACGAGAGTCAATTCCTCCGGCCACACCGCCCCTTCGGTGATCCACTGACGCAATTTCGCAACTTCCCCTTCGCTGAGCGGCCGACCTTTCGGAGGCATCACATCGGAGTCATCTGCCGGCAAGGTGACCAGTTCGATCATGAGCGACTCGTCCGGCTTTCCCTTGACGAGGGACGGCCCTCCCTCGCCACCTGCGAAAAAGTGTGAGGCCTTGTCGAAGCGGAGTTCAGCCTTCGCTTCGTCGGCGTTGTGGCAGCCCACGCAATGGAATTCGAGGATCGGCTGAATGTCGCGGACAAAGTCGATCTTGATTTCCTGACCGTGCGTCACGACGGCAGCGAGGAGGGTTGTCGAACCAAAGAGGAGGGATCGGACGTTCATGGTGTGGAAGGTATGGGACACCCGGAGGATGGGTGAAGTTCAAGAATGGGATCAGGGAGCTGCCTTCCCTTTTTGAGCTTCGAGACGTAACTGCTCCAACCGGGAGAGAGGCTTCTCTTTCTTCTCAGCCGGCGCGGCCGACTTTGCCGCGGGGGCCGGAGCCGCCGCCACCTCTTTGGGTTTGGGGTCGACCCGGAAGACCGAACCCATCGCGAGGCGGTGCACGATCGGCTCACCATCATGCATCAAAGTGACGGTGCAAAACACCCCCTTGTGCTGACCTACGGGAGTTTTTTCCGTGGTAACGATGGGGAAAGCAAGCGTTTCCGCCCCGGGCTTGAGGAGCTTTGACTCTGCCGTGGAGTGAGCGGGAAGACCAAAGAGTTGGACTTCGCCCTCTCCCTTGAATTCACGGAGGTGTTCGACTTCGGCGAGCATCTCGACGGTTTCACCCTGCTTGGCAGAAGTCATCGTCAACTTCACCCCCACATAGGGCTCCTCCACCGAGAGACTGATGAACGGGGAGGCATTGTACATCACGCCCTTGCCCGCATCAGACTCCGCGAGGACCGTGAGACCCCACTTGTTGACCTCGGCGTTCTCGTTGGCGTTGAGTTCGTAATCGATCTCGGTGGCCTTTTCGTCGAAGATCATCGTCGCTGGGCTCGAGACCCCGGGAGGAAGCCAGGGAAAGCGAACCGTGATGCGCTTGTCATATCCGTCCTTGCGAACGGCACGGATTTTCAGCTTCATCGAGCCGTTCCGGACAATGGGAACTTTGGGCTGATCGATCGTGATGGAGAATGGAACCGCCTCGGCGACCGCAACCGGTAATTTGTCAAAAGTACGCGTGTAGTAGGGCACGCCGTTCTGAGGCCCGCGGACGAGATCCAGCGTCTGGACAAACTTGCTGGAAACCGGGGTGGCACCCTCAGTGGTCTTGACAACCAAATCGTAAAGCCCACCGCTCATCGGCGCATCGGGAGCGGCCTTGAGGAGAATGGGAAATTGGGAAACGCTCTTGCCCACCATCCCCGCTTCGAGGGTCACTCCGGGCGGAAGCGCCGGCATCTCGATTTTCAAATCACCCGAAACCCCTTTGCGGGCCGTGTTCACCACCATCGCATAGTAACCACCCTGAGGCACGTTGAACTGCTTCATGTGCTGGAACTCATTCCGGATCATTTCCGGCATGGTCACATCGATCGTAGGCGGAGGAGAAATCGTCTCGATACGGTAGACGTAATCCGCACCACCGCGGGAAAGCATGTCGTTGATGCGCACGAAGTAGACCCCATCAGCCGGAGCCTTGAAATCGACCCGGCTATCCTTCGTTCCATCGGCATCGTCACTCGAGCCAAGGGAACCCATCTTCTCGTTGTAGACCGTAAGGACCGGGTCCACGGGGGATCCCATCGCGTTGGCAAAAACCCGGAACTGGAAGGATTGATCCTTTTTCGCGGTGAACTTGAAGAAGTCCACGTCACCCTCGGCCTGAAGGATGCCGTTGAAGGCCAAAGGGAGGGAACCGGAATCCGTTGCCGACTCGGCGTTGGTGTTGTTGGGCTCCTTTTCCAGGACATTGTCAAAAGGGCTGATACGAACCTCGTTTGGTGAAGGAGGGATGAGTCCGCCATTCGCAGCAAAAACCG
>DGXY01000011.1:0-11253 GCA_002396885.1 Akkermansiaceae bacterium UBA5020 | reverse complement strand
GTTTTCGGCGATCGAGGGAAGCTTCACCTTCGTCGCGTAGCTCCCCTTGACGTCTCCCAGAAGAGAGAATTCCATTTCGCTCCCGGCCTTTCCGCCGGCGGGATAAATCCCGGTGGGGCGGGGGTAGTTTCCAATGTGAGCCCGGTAGCGACCGCGCCCCTGATACGCCGAGTCGCGGACTTCGACGATGTAATCACCGTCCTCAGGAGCGAGAATCGAGAGAATCGACTCCTGCTTCAAGAGCGCTGACCCATCGGCCGAGGCGATTTCGAAACGGTCTTTATTCAGGATCGCGACGTAGGGATCGATGGCGATGTTCTGCGGAATGTTATTGATCCGGAGGCCTTCAACCTCGACCGAGATTCGCTCGCCCTTTTTGACGCTGATCTGGTAATAATCCGTCTCCTCGGGCTTCGCTTCCGCCTCGATCGTGACGTTCATCGGGATCTTCTGGGGCACGGCGAAGTCGTCATTTGGCTCAACCTCATCGTGATTGGGGAACTGCGAGACCCAGAAGTTCCGGGCGAAGCTGATCCCGCTGCGGCAACGAACCCGGAAATGATGTTCCCCGAGGCGACAATCAGGCGCAATCACGAGGGTGACATCGACCTTCTTGTCATCAACGACCTTCAAGTCCTTAAAACTCATTCCGGGTTGGTGGAAGACAATGGCTTCGGCATCGGAAAGTCGGTTTCCGATGATCGAAACCTTCACTTCCGATCCAGCCTTACCCCCACGGGGAATGGAGGTGGAGAAGTCGGGCGAAGCGGCGTTCAGAATCCCTCCGGATAAGACAAGTGCCGACAACCCGAAGGCCGCCAGCACTCGCTTGAAGAGAATTTTGGAAGCCGCACTCTGAAGGGTCAGAATACGTTTCATTGCGAAGATTAAAAGATGAGGGTCAGGCAGTGCGTTTTTCGATGATGTCCTCGATGACGCTGCCGCCATCGATGATTTCGATCGGACGAGGCCCGGGAGCCACGAGTTCCTTGTCGCCATTGATCCCCAGCTGGGAATAAACCGTCTTGGCGAAGGACTGAACGTCGACCGGGTTTTCTTCGGGCTCGGCAGCAAGGGCGTCGGAGCTTCCGTAAACATAGCCACGCTTGATGCCGCCGCCGGCGAGCATCGTCGAGAAAACCTTGGGCCAGTGATCACGGCCATCGGTTTTGTTGATCTTCGGAGTCCGGCCAAACTCGGACGACACCATCACGATGGTCGAATCGAGGAGGCCACGCTCGTCGAGATCCGTGAGGAGCATTGCGAGGGCCTGATCGAAGGCCGGAACCTGACTGGCGATCCCCTGCTGGATCCGGTCATGCATGTCCCACGACCCATAGGTGAGAGTCACGAGACGGACGCCGGATTCTACCAGACGGCGGGCAAGGAGCATACGCATCCCGGCCTGGTTGCGGCCGTAACGGTCCTTCATCTTCTCGTCCTCTTTTTGGAGATCGAAGGCTTCACGAGCCTCGGCGGAACCAATGAGGCTGTAAGCTTTTTGATAGAAGCTGTCCATCGCATCAATGCTGTCAGCCTTCTCCATCGTTCGGAAGTGGCTGTCGACGGCCTCAAGGATGGTGCGGCGGCGCTCGAAGCGGGCGTTATCAACCCCACCGGGAAGAGTGAGGTCACGGACCGTGAAACCTTTGTCTGCCACTGGGTCACTACCGACCGAGAACGGACCATACATGGAACTCAGGTAGCCGGTGCCGGCGAACTCGTTCGGAACGTTCGGGACACAAACGTAGGGAGGAAGATTCTTGCGGGTGCCAAATTCGTGGGAGATGACCGATCCAAAGCTGGGATACTTGAGGGCCGGGCTCGGACGGTAGCCGGTGAACATGTTGTGCGTGCCACGCTCGTGGGCAGCCTCGCCGTGCGTCATGGAACGGATCACGGTCATTTTGTCGGCCACCTTGGCGAGATGCTTGAAGTTCTCGCTGAATTGAATGCCATCAACGTTCGTGTTGATCGCATTGTAGGGGCCGCGGTATTCAACCGGGGCGAAGGGCTTCGGATCCCAAGTCTCCTGATGGGCGGAACCGCCGGGGAGGTAAATGTGGATCAGCGATTTGGCGACACCCTCCTTCGACTCGTAGAATTTGGCCTGGGCACGAGCCTCGACCTTGAGAAGTTCGGGGAGCGAGAGTCCAAGACCGGCGGCGAAGCCGACTTGCATGAACTCACGGCGGTTAGCCGTGCCGTTGTTGAGGAATCCTGAGCAGCCTTTCATAAGTGTTGATGCGGTTACGATGCTTAGACAATGATCTTTGAACAATAGTATCACAAGAGACGCTTTCGCGTAGAACCGCAGTGCGGGAAGGCGAGGGGGCCATTTCGGGCCATCCTTTCGCCGCATTTTCGCGATGCAATTCCAGAAGACGAAGAAAGAAAACGATCGTATACTTCAGCGGGTTTTCGAGGGATAAAAGCGGCCCGGGCATGATTTTTGCCAGATCGAACCAATTTCCCAACCGTCCTGAGGGAACCCAAATCCGACTCGCTCTCCAAATGAAGAAATCCCCTCATTTCGCCGCTGTCTGCTTTCTCACCCTTGGCACCTCCTCGGCTCTTTTGGGCGCCGACGCCGGACCGAAGAAGACCTTCGCAGACGATGTCTTCCCGATTCTTGACGCCAAGTGCCTCAGCTGCCACAACACCGATGAAGCCAAGGGGGGCCTCGACCTCGCGAGCTATGCGACCACGCTTGCGGGCGGGTCGGGCGGAGCGGTGGTCGTTTCCGAAGATCCCAAAGCATCCCGTCTCTTCACTCTCTCTGCCCACATCGAGGAGCCCGTCATGCCGCCCAAAGGCACGAAAATGACCGAAGCCGAGTTGAAGGTCATTTCCGACTGGATCACCGGGGGACTGCTCGAAACCAAGAATTCCAAGGCGCGAAAGTCCGACAAACCCAAGCTCGACCTCACTTCGGTGAGTGCCACCGGCAAACCCGAGGGCCCCCCGCCGATGCCGGAACACCTCATCCTTGAACCTTCGGTCGTCACGGCGCGCCCCAACGCCGTCCCCGCCCTCGCCCACAGCCCGTGGGCGCCCATCCTCGCGGTGGCAGGGCAAAAGCAGATTCTTCTTTATCACTCCACCGACTTCGACCTGCTCGGGGTCCTTCCCTACCCCGAAGGATTCCCCCAGACCCTCAATTTCAGCCCCAACGGCGCCTACCTTTTCTGCGGCGGAGGCCGGGCCGGCAAGTCGGGGAACGTGGTCGCCTGGGACATCAAGACAGGCGAACGGGTGATCGAGGTCGGCAAGGAATTCGACATCGTTCTCGGCGCGGACGTTTCCCCCGACCTCAAGCAAGCCGTCATGGGCGGGCCTGGACGGGTTATCAAGCTCTGGGACACCGTCAAAGTCGAACAGGTCAATGCCGTCAAGAAGCACACCGATTGGCTCCTCTCGGCCGCCTACAGCCCCGACGGAGTCATTTACGCAACGGGAGACCGGAATGGAAACCTCTATGTCTGGGAAGCGGCCACCGGCTACGAATTCTACACGCTGAAGGGCCACACGCTCGCAGTAACCGATCTCGACTGGCGCATGGATGGCAATGTCCTGGCGTCCAGCAGCGAAGACGGTCAGGTCATTCTCTGGGAGATGAATAACGGCTCCCAAGTCAAGAAGTGGGCCGCTCATGGCGGCGGCGTCCAAGCCGTGGAGTTTGCTCCGAACGGCAACCTCGCCACGGTCGGGCGGGACAAAACCCTCAAGCTCTGGAAGGGTGACGGCACCGCCATCAAAACGATCAACGCCTCGGAGGATGTCGTCCTCAGCGTCGCCTACAGCGAGGACAGCAAGCGCGTCTACAGCGGTGATATCTTCGGGAACATCAAGGCTTGGGATGCGGAATCGGGGGCTGAGCTCGCCCGCATTGATCCCAACCCTCCCCCGATCGACCAGCAACTCGCTTACTCCGAAAAACGCATCGGTGAATTGACCGGCCAGTTGCCGAAACTCGAAGAAGGCGTCAAAGCCGTCTCCACCGAACTCACCGCCGCCCGCGCCGCCCTTGCCGAGGTGGACAAGACGATCGCGACCTCGACCCAGACGCGCGATGCCCAAAAGGCTCAATTCGCGAAGCTGGACGGCACCATCAAGGCCCTCGCCCCCCAGATCGAGAAACTTCAGCAGGAAGCCAACGCGAAGAACGCGATCGTCAAAACCCTGAGCGACGCGCTCAACCAAGCCAGCGCCGCCCTCAAACCCCAGCAGGACGAGACCACCCGACTCGTCGCCGAGGCCACAAAGCGTGAGACCGAATATCAGGCCGCCAAAACCGCTCTTGATGCCGCCAAGGCCGAGGCCGCCAAACCGGCCCTCACGGCGGAACAAAAGACTCAGCACGATTCCCTCGCAGCTGCCCATGCCGCCGCCGCCAAAGCCCGCGCGACCGCCGATGCCCTCGTCGCGGCCAAGATCGGCGAACAGGGCACCGCCGCCGCCCAGCTCGCCGAAGCCCAAAAAGTTTCCGCTGCCGCAGCCGCCAATGCGACCCAAGCCAAGGCATCGGCCGACGCGGCGCAGAAGGCCCTCACCGATGCGAACACCGCGAAGACCCAGGCCGACACAGCGCTGGCCGCCGCTTCGCAAAACGGTCAGACTCCCGCCCCGGCCCTCGTCCAAGCCCGCGACGCCGCCGCCGCCCGCGTCACCGAGGCCACCAAAGCCCAGCAGTCCGCCGCTGCTGCATTCGCCGCGGCAGAAGGCACGCGCAACCAGGCCGCCACGGTCGCCACTCAAGTAGAGGCAAAGGTCGCCCAATCTGGCGCCGCCCTTGCCGCCGCGAAGCAGGATCAAGCAGCCAAAGGCGAGGCCCTCGCCAAGGCCGACACCGCTTTCAAACCGCTCCGTGACGCCGCCGCCGCCGGCACCGCCCGCCTCCAGAAAGCGCAGGCCGACGCCGCCACAAGGACCACCGCCTTCGCCCGGGTCGAAAAAGCGCGCAACGATGCCAAGGCCGCCGCCGATCAGGCCAATGCCAAGGTCGCCGCGACCAACGCCGCCCTCGCCAAGGGCAAGGCCGATCTCGCCGCCGCCCAACCCGTCGCCACCGCTGCCGGTGCCGCGCTGGCCGCGAAGCAGAAAGAATTGACCGATTCCCGTACCCAGCTCGCCGCTGCCCAGGCCGAAACGAAGAAAGCTGAGGATACCCTTGCCGCCGCCACCAAGCAGAAGGAAGGCGCCGCCGCCAAGGTAACTGCCGTCGTCGCGAAGGAAGCAGAAACGAAAAAGTCGATCGACCAAGCCAAAACCGAACTGGCGAGCACCCAGTTCCTCCAGCGCAAGTGGCAGGCCGCCGCGATCAACCTCACGGCGCACAAAGAGTCCGAGAACCTTGACGACATGGCCGTCAAGCTTGGCGACATGGTGGAAGAGGAAACCGTGGCCAAACAGGGAGCGGAAGCCGCCACCAAATCCCGGGCCGAAGCCGAGGCCACCCTCGCCAGCGCCAAGAAGACCGTCGCCGAGGGGACCGCCGCCCTCCAGGAAAAATCAGTCAGTGTGCTCGAGCGCGCCCTCGCCCTCGTCTCCAGTCGTGCCGTTGCGGACCTGAGGGAAGAAGCCATTCAGGGGACCTCTGCCGACTCCGCGCTCACGGGCCTTTCCGGAAACCCGGAAGCGACCGGCTCGAGCGAACTCGCCACCGATCCGGGAGCCATGCCCGAAGCCGAGGAAGAAAAGCTGAAGGTCGCGGCCGAGACGCTTTCTTACAAAACGCCGGAAGAGATCGGCAACGAAGTCGCCAGCCTCAAGAGTCGGCTCACCGAACTCGAGCAATTCCTCTCCAGCACCTACGTCGAGGCGACCAAGACCAAAACCACTGTCGTCGCCGCCGACCAAGTCGCGCGGGAAACCCCCAAGGTCATCGCCGAGCGCACCAAAACCGAGCAAGACGCCGCCCGCGAACTCGCCGAGGCCGAGGCCGAACGCAAACGTCAGGAGGAAGCCCTCGCCGCGCAGAAGAAGCGCATCGAGGAGCTGCGGGCCAAGTATCTCGCGACCGTGCCCAAGCGCGAAGGCTGATCCGGATTGCGCTAGCTTTTCATTTCGCGAAAAACGCCGCCTCCGCGCGGCGTTTTTTTGCGCTCTGGTGGAACAGCAGAATCAAGCTCCCTTCGGCGTCGCCCAATGCTCGCGGTAGTCGCGACGCAGGCCTTTCGCGGCTTCGGTATCAGTGGCAAAGGTTTCCCGGTCGGGATCGAAATGGAGGACCCGCCCCGTCCTCCAGGCGAGGTTCCCGAGGTGGCAGAGCGAGGAGGAATAGTGATTCGTCAGGATGCCGGCGTGGAGATCCACTGCCTTGCCCTCGCCCCGCACGACCCGCAGAAAATCCTCGTGGTGAGCGGCGAGATCGACCCCGTTGGATTCGATCGTTTCGATGAGCTGGTTTTTCGGACCGAAGATTTTCCAGCCCTTTGCTTTGCTGCCGACAATGAAGCCCTCGGTGCCATACCAGGCGCAGCCGTTCTCGTGGCCCTCCTGCAGGTAAGGACTCCAGATACGCTGTTCAAAGACGAGCTGCTTCGCCTTCTTCCCCTCTTCGTTGTATTCGAAGCCGCAGTAGAGCGTGTCGGGCCACTGCTGGTCGTCCTCGAAGAAAAGCTTGCCGCCCATCGCGTGAATCACGTCGGGATGACGCTCCGCCCCGAGCCCCCATCGGGCAATATCGATGTCGTGGACGCCGTCGTTGCCGAAATCCCCCGCACCAAAATGGAAGAACCAGCGCCAGTTAGCGGGATGATAGGTTTTCTTGAAGGGCACCTCCGGCGCAGGACCGAGCCAGAGGTCGTAATCGAGCGAGGCAGGCGGGTCGGAGTCGGGCTGGCGGCCGTGGTCGGCGCGCTTCTGGCTGTTCCAGGCCTTCGCCACGAGGACCTCGCCGATAACGCCGGACCGGATCTTCTCAATCACCGCACGGACGTGTCCCGTGCTGCGGCTTTGCGTGCCGACCTGGATCGCAACGCCGTTCCGCGCCGCCGCCTCGATGAGGAGTCGGCCTTCGCGCACGTTGTGCGAACAGGGTTTCTCGACGTAGACGTGTTTGTCGGCATCCGCCGCGAGGATCGCGCCGGGAGCATGCCAGTGATCGGGCGTCGCCATGAAGCAGGCCCGCACCTCTTCGTCATCGAGGGCCCGCCGCAGATCCTGCGCGACCTGCGGCTTTTGACCGGTCATCTCTTCCACCGTCTTCGCCGCGGCCGCAGCCCGATCCTTGTCCGTGTCAATGATCCAGCGGAACTCGATGTCCTTCCGCTGGCAGAGCGTGCGGACGTGATTCGATCCCATCCCGCCCGTTCCAATGACCGCAAGACCGATGCGGTCGGAGGCGGCGGCCCGGGCAATGGAGGAAACGGCGAGTCCCGCCGCGGTGGCGGATACGGTCTGGAGAAAACGGCGACGGGGTTGGGAAGGATTCATGGCTCTGGGAAATTTGATCCCCTCATCGTGATCGAACCTCCCCCCAACGGTCAATGGCCGCCGGGGACGCATTGCGGCCAGCCGCCGAGAGCTTCACTTTGCCTCTCCCGTAAGATGCTTCAGCAGGCTTCCCGCATACCCATCCATCCGCGGCGATGGTTTCCCCGGCTTGCGAGGCAGTTGCCGGATGGAAGCCATCCGCGAGGCGCCCACTTCGTCGAGGTAATCGATGGCATTCAGCGCGAGAATCGCTTCAAAGACGCTTCCTTTTTCTTGGTCCGCCTTCGCGAGGAGGAGATCGAGGGCCTTCTCCCGGTCCGCCTCATCGCCATAACGTCCCAGCGATTCCGCCACGACGATGGCGAAACTGCCACAGGCATCGCCGAGCGCCTCGCGAAGTTCCTCGGTGCCGGCGTCGTATCCCGCCTTCCCATGGATGAGCAAGCCTGTCGCGCCCCAGTAGCGCACGCCGCCGTCCGCATTTCCTAACATTGCCACAAGGCCGGGCAGATCACCGGGGTTCCGCGAACTCGCGATCCTCGCGGCGGCGAAAACCGCATCGAAATCATACTTCGCCGAATCCCGGGCCACTTCGTAGGGCGTGGAACCCGCGGCGCGTGCGTGGATCTCCGCCTCGGGGAGAAAACCGATGTCGCGAATCTCCTCCTCCCACGACTCGTGGGCGCTCCGCAGTTTGGCGAGAATGGCGGCGTGCTCAGCCGAATCGACGAGGTTGTTCACCTCGTCCCGGTCGCTTTGCAGATCGTAGAGCTCCTCGGCCGGCTTTTCCTGCCAGAAGTGCGATTGCGCCTCGTTCAGCTTGCCTTCATCGAACAAGCCCCGCCAAACCCGCGTCGTCGGGGTCTGGAACATGTAGTCGATGTATTGACCGTAGATCCGGTGCGGCAGGTATTGCCTCAGGTAGACATGACGACCGTCCGTGACCGATCGCACGAGATCGATGCGCTCATCCATGCGACCGCGGAAGCCAAAATTGTATTCGCGTCCCGGCTTCTCGAAGGCACCGGCAAAAGCGATCCCCTGCATCCACTCCTTCGGTTCGATCCCGGCGAGGCTCAACATCGTCGGCGCGAAGTCAACGAAGGCGACGAGACGGTCGCTTGTGCCACCAATGGTGTACTCGTCAGGAGCGAGCGCCTTCCATTTTTCGGGCACGTGGACGAGGAGCGGCACATGGAGACCCGAATGATAGGGCCATCGCTTGTTCCGCGGCATTCCCGAACCGTGATCGCCCCAGTAGAAAATGATCGTGTCATCGGCGAGCCCCGCTTCCTCGATCTCGCGGAGCCGCTTGCCGAGTTGCTCGTCCATCATCGTGAGCCGGTCATAGTACTGCGCCCAATCCTTCCGCACCGCGGGCGTGTCGGGATGATAGGCCGGCACACGGACCTTCGCCGGATCATGGAGACGGTTTTCCTCCGGGATCGCATTCCGGATCTGCGATTCGTGGGAAATCGTGGAATTGAAAACGGCGAAAAAGGGCTGTCCCTCGGCGCGATTTTTCCAGTGGGCCTTGCCGCTGCTCTCGTCCCAAACATCGTCGCCTTTCACGAGATTGTAATCCTCCTTCGAGGCATTCGTGCAGTAGTAGCCCGCCTCGCGGAGATAGGCGGGAAAGAGCTTCATCCCTTTGGGCAGGGACGTCTGCGAGCGCATAGGCTCGGCTCCCGTCGAAGGCGGATAGATCCCAGAGATCACCGTCGTTCGTGCCGGAGCGCAGACCGGAGCGTTCGACCACGCGCGGGTGTAGCGTAGCCCCCTCGCCGCCAGCGCATCAAGATTCGGGGTCACCGCGTAGGAATCGCCGTAGCAGCCGAGATGGGGACCATTGTCCTCCGAGGTGATCCAGAGAACATTCGGGCGATCCGCCGCGAAGACCGGGGCAGCTAGGAGAAAAACGAAGAGGGTCCACTTCATGAGTCGAGAGGGTTGAGCGCCAGAGAGAATCAGAACTCGCCCCGCGTTAACGCCGCGACCAGGCAAAAGTTCCGTCTCACCCGAATCCGCGATGAGAAAAACTGGCGCTTGAGTCGATCCGCAAGCGATGCGAACCTTGGCTTTCAGTCCCCGTAGTTCAACGGATAGAACGAGGGTTTCCTAAACTCTAAATAGAGGTTCGATTCCTCTCGGGGACATGCTTCTCCTTCGTCCTTATGGGCCGAGGAAATAGGCGCTTGAGATGCCTTAAAGCCTTTATTTTATTGGGTTTGCGTGGTGTTGCAGAGCGTTGCACTCGCTCCGTTTTCGCAGACTCAGATTTGCATGGCGTTGCACTCCGTAGCGCTGTTTTTCATCAAAAACGAGGCCATTCCGTATAACGATTCGTATAATTTTTGAGCGTAGAATCCGTAAGTTTTTTGAACCCTTATGCCGTGAGGACTCTGTTTTTGCGAAGCCAATCGCGAAGCGCTTCGGCAGCGATATCCTGCTGCGCGAGGGGTTCGAATCACGTATTCTTCCTTTGCATGGAGGCGTCGAGAAGTCCCGCGCTGATCTCGGGATCAATGTGAGTGTCGGTCCCGACGTTCCTCTGTTCAGGAATTCTTGTTCTTCAAGTGAGGCCGAGTTTGTAGCGGGAACCTCTTTCCGCGAACTCAGCCTCAGCGACCTTATGCTGCCCGCCAACGACGAAACGCGTCTACGCCGCATAGAAATCTATTTGATTCTAAACAGTACCACCGTTTACGCTCTCGCACACTTGCTTCGAAGTATTACACGGAATGGAAAATCTCGATATCCACCCCTCTCGCCCCCCGCACGCTCTCGAGGCTAGACCCCTCGATGTCGAAAAACCGAGAAGCGTTAATGGTGTCGAAAATGCCCAGCTTGACCAGGTGAATTCAGTCGAACCATCTCTTCTCCTCAACCTTCCCACGTTTAAGCTATTAGACGAACTTGGCGCAGGACGGCACAAACCCGGATCTGGGAGCGCCGCTGCACTCCTGGGGTTAATTGCATGTAAAATGATGCGAACTGTAATTTTAGTAACCAAAAGGAATATCCAATACGGACATAATTTACCACAACTTTCGTACATCGAGACAATTATTAGAGATGAATCGGAACCGTTTTTTGTCAAGGCAGTCCAGTTGGATTCTGAGTTATTCGACAAGTATTACAGAGCATCGGCGGACAAGCGAAATGCAAGAAATGCAAAAGAACGAAAGAAGCTTGCCAATAAAGCGCGAGAAGCTCTGGTTCCGGCCACCGAAACACCTCTCGAAATTGCAAAACACGCATTAGATACAGCGGAGCGCGGAATGATTGTGTACGATCTTGGTGTGCGACACGCGCGAGGAGATTCGGGAGTCGCCGTGTCAGCGGCCTTGTCCGCCTGTTCCGGCGCGCTTTTCATCGTCTACTTAAACTTACTCCAATTTCGTGAAGGTCAGTGGGCGCTCTCCGTGCGCAGAACAACCGATCAAATCTCAGAGAAATTTCGGCTACTTCAGATTGAACAATTTCGGCGTGTGTCGAGAATTCAGATGGAGGGAATAGGGAGCCTCCAGCCGGAGTTGCCTCTCGGGTATAACAATGAAGACGAATCAATCACCTAAAGCAGAAGAAAGTGAAAAGCAAAATCCGAACGAGAAACAAGAGGGGGAAGCTCATCCACGAATGAAATCAGATCATTCAAATAAAAGCGTTTCAATCTGTTTCTTTGTCAACAGCCTGTCGAGTTTCGATGGAAAGGGGAATTCATCCCTGCTAGCAAACGCAGCCTTTCTTCAAGGTCACAACGTTTCACTCTGCTTGATCAACTCAATTTCACTACTTCCAGAAGGAATATTTTCA
>DGXY01000107.1:34197-39361 GCA_002396885.1 Akkermansiaceae bacterium UBA5020 | reverse complement strand
CTTTTTAATGAGTCACTGCGCCCGGGGAGGGGGCGACGACTTCAGGCTTGAAATCGCATCCACGAGTCCTAGTCTCCCGCGGGTTGGTAAGGTCGCTGGCATGAAAAAGGGATTTCAATGGGTGAATGATCGGGAAAAGCTCCTCCTCGAGCGGGCGCGGCGGGTCGTCTACAAATCCCTCGACGGGGGCGGGGAGCTGGCGCTCCACTTTTTTCTTCCGAAAGATTTCCGCGAAGGATCACCCCGCCCCGCGATGCTCTTTTTCCACGGCGGGGCATGGGATCGTGGCAGTCTTGTCCAGTTCGCACCTCAGGCCTTGTATTATGTCGAGCGCGGTGTGATCGCTGTGCTGGTGGAGTATCGCCATACAGCTTCCCACCCGGGTTCGCGGCCCTCGCAATCGTATCAGGACGGCCGGGCGGCGGTGCGCTACCTCCGACAGCAGGCCAGTGAACTGAATCTCGATCCCACGCGGCTCATCGCGGTCGGAGCCGGTGCCGGTGGCAACATCGTCGGCGCTCTTGCCCTCGGCGCGGCCCTCTCCATGGCGGAGGCGGCCTACAAACTTCCCGATTCAAGGCCGAATGGCGCGATCCTCCTCAGCACGATTTACGAGGTGGCCAAGGGGGGGCTCGGCTACGAGGCCTGCGGAGATGCGGCCGAGGCGAACCTTGTCTCGCTCTCGCGCCACCACAAGAGCGGTTGTCCGCCGATCCTTGTGGTCCACGGCAATGCCGACCGGCTAGTGCCGTTTGAAGAGGCGACGGCCTTCGCGGCGCGGCTCCAGCGTAAAAAGGTGAAACATCGGCTCGTCGAATTCGAAGGACGCGACCGGGATTTCTTCAATCTCAATGTCGACCCGGTCTCCTACGAGGCCGTCCTCGCGGAGATCGACCAGTTTCTCGACGAGCACGGCTTGCTGAAGCGGGACCCCGGGCATGAGGGGCCTCATGTGATCTCGCGGCGCGAGTCGGATTTTTGATTCGGCCCAGTCCGGGTGGAAGGGCGTCCTAAGGAATGCACCGAGAACACGGATTTCTTGATTCACCTGCCATTCGTCCGGCCAGAGCTTTTCGATCCTCTTTGTTTCCGCATCCGTGCTGGTCGTCTCGAGGTTTTCGCGAAGGCGCTTTTCGTCAGCCGCGAAGGGGATCTCAGCCGACAATACCTGTCCATGATGACGACCGATCATCTCGGTCTCAAGCTGGCTTTACTGGGGGGGCATTCCTTTCTGCGTTCGCGTGACTTGCGTTTTTTACGCGGATCGGCGAATTTTCCCCATGAAGCCCTTCCTCGTCGCCGCCGTCCTCATCTTTCCGCTTACCTTCTCCCTCTCGGCCCGGACCTGGAAGCAGGCAGCCACGGGCAACGAGATCGAGGCGGAACTCATCAAGGTGGAGGATGGCAAGGTCCACTTGAAGCTAGCCGGGGGGCGCACCGGGGTCGTCGAGATTCTTTCCCTCAGCCTTGAGGATCAGGAATTCCTCGCCTCGGTCGAGAAAGGTGGCGGCTCCTCCGGTGGGGCTGCAGGCTGGCCGGCCTTCCGCGGTCCGAAGGCCGACGGCATCTCCCCTGACACCGGGCTGCTCAAGGAGTGGCCCTCTTCCGGTCCCGAGAAAGTCTGGACTTTCGAGAATGCGGGCATGGGTTACTCGGGCTTCAGCATTGTTGACGGAAAACTCTATACGATGGGGACCCGGGGTGATGATGTGACGGTTGTTTCGGTCGATACCGCGACGGGCAAAGAAATCTGGGCGCAGGCGATCTCCAAAGACGATCAAAAGGGTTATGCCGCCGGTTGGGGCCACGGTCCCCGCAGCACCCCAACCTATTCCGATGGCCACCTCTACGCGATCGATCCCAAGGGCACCGTCGCTTGCCTCGATGCCGCGACCGGCAAGGAAGTCTGGAAAAAGCACCTCGTCGATGATTTCAAAGGCCAGATGGGCGGATGGGGTTTCTCCGAGTCACCCCTCATCGATGGCGACAAACTGATCCTCGCGCCCGGCGGCAAGGAGGCTGGCATCGTCGCCCTTGATAAGAAAACGGGCGGCGTCATCTGGAAAGCCTCCGAACTTCAGCCGGGCAAGGCCGAATATGCGACCATCATCAAAACCGAGATCAACGGTACGCTCCAATACATCAAGCTCTTCGAGAGCCAGCTCGCCAGCGTCGCTGCCGAAGATGGGAAGCTCCTCTGGTCGTCGCCGTGGGGTGGCAAAACCGCCGTCATTCCCACTCCCATCGTCTCGGGCAACGAGATCTACATCTCTTCAGGCTACGGGGTCGGCTGCAAGCTGGTCCGCATCGGCAGCGACAACAAGCCCGCCGACGTCTGGGTCAATTCGGTGATGAAGAATCACCACGGCGGGGTCATCAAGGTGGGCGATCATCTTTACGGATTCTCTGACGGAGGTGGGTTGATCTGTCAGGATTGGAAGACCGGCGAGATGGTCTGGAATGAAAAGGGCCAGTTCTTTTCAAAAGGGTCGGTCCACGTGGCCGATGGTCATCTTTACGCGTTGAATGAAGGTGATGGGACTCTTTCGCTCGTGGAGGTCAGCCCTGTTGCCTTCAAGCAAAAGGGGCAGTTCAAGCTCGATCCCCAGAGCCCGAACCGGAATCCCCAGGGCAAGGTCTGGACCCATCCGCTCGTGCTCGACGGCAAGCTCTACCTCCGCGACCAGGAATTCATCGTCGCTTACAACGTGAAGGGCTGATTCAGCCTGAACTCAAGAGGGGCGGGTCGGTGATCCGACCCTCTCCCGCCGCCGGGGATGGAGGAGAACTGCGAAATTCCCCCGGGCCATGAATGGGTTCCGGCTCTGTCGGACGGTTCCTTGCCACCGCTTCTGCCAAAACCGTGCAAGGCGGGTTGGTGGGCCTGGCCGCTGATTCTCTTCAGCCTCGTCCCTTTTGATCTCGTGCTGGCCCCCTTCTTCGCCGAGGGGGAAACGGAGGGCGTTCCGGGGACCGCCGCAATCGTCGCCGACGAGACGGCCGATCTCGCCTTGTTGAAGGTGCAGGCCCAGGTCGTGATCGCCTCTGCCAAGCTCGATCCGACGGCAGCGGAAGCGGCGCTCGATGATCTCGCGAACTTGATCCAGGGAGATCGCGGCGTCGCGGCGGTGGCCCTGCTCGAGGGGTTCATCCAGCCACATTCGCCCCGGGCGGCCGAATGGTTGAAGGAGTTTTCCAAGGAGGCGCCGGAAGAACTCGCCGAGCTCACCGGCACTGCGGTTCGCGACGGAGTCGGGGAGGGAGCGCGAGAGACCTTGCGTAGTCACCTCGGCTGGTTCGCTGAGCTGGCCCGCGGTCCTGGTCTCTCCGCCCCGCCACGGGAGGATTCCATCCGGACGCGCTCTTTCGTGGTGCTCGGGGTGATGGGGATACTCGTGGTTCTGGTGGCGTGTTCCTTCATCGTCGGGGTCGTGCTGCTCATTCTCCATCTGCGCCGGATCCAAAGCGGGGAGGCGGTCAATGCCTTCGTCCCTTCCCGTTCGCTGAACGGAGTCTTGCTGGAGTGTTTCGCGCTTTACCTCGGTATCATGACCGTATCGGCTCTCCTTGCGCCCTTTTTCGGCTCTGCGGTCGGAGTCGCGGGTTACGGGCTTGCCGTGGTCATTCCGCTACTCTGGCCCCGACGGCGCGGGATCTCGTGGCGAGAATTTCGGATCGCGGTCGGTCTTCATCGGGGACGCGGTTTCTGGCGCGAGATCGGGGCGGGATGCGTCGGTTACCTCGGCGTGCTCGCGATCGCCTCGATCGGGATCGTCCTCACCCTGATGCTTTCGTTCGCGACGTCCCACTTTGGCGGGGGGCTCGGGGGAGTCGAGGAATCCACGAATCGGACGCCGTCCGGACCCGAAGTCCATCCGGTGGTGGGGTGGATTTATGAGGGCGACCTCTGGGTGCGCCTTGCCTGTTTTGGCCTCGCCGCAGGATTCGCTCCTCTCTTCGAGGAACTCTTTTTCCGTGGGGCCCTGCAGCGCTATTTCCGTGGGCGGTTTCAGTTTCTGACTTCGGCGCTCCTGACCGGTCTCATTTTTGCCGCCCTGCATCCCCAGGGGGTTTTTGCAATTCCAGCTTTGGCTGGTATTGGGGTGGGGTTTTCCTTGTTGCGCGAGTGGCGCGACTCGCTGATCGCGCCGATGACGGCTCATGCGATCAATAACGGCTGCCTCGTCGGCATGCTTTGGTGGATGCTCTGATCCATCGTCCGCGTCTGCCCGCTCCGCGATCGAACGAATTCCTTCGGGGATTTTAATTATAAAAATCCCTTGATTAACCAAGAGGATCATTTTAATCTAATTTTACTAGAATCGTCATAAAAAGGGCATTGTTCCATTTAGCCAGACCACTGCTTTCGCCGAATTAAATTCCTTTTAGCCGGTAGACCGCCATGTCCTTTTCCTTCCGCAACATTTTCTCTCCCGATGACTCCGAATTCGACGGATCTCGGGACGCGGAGGGTTCCACCGGATTTTCGGGGTTTGGGGCAGGTTCGCAAGGCCGGGGCAATCTCTTGGGGCAGGCAACCGCCAAAGAGCAAGGGCAGACGTTCTTGGTAAGCGAACTCTTGCCGCTCATTCCCACGGCGATTGTCGCCCCTTCAGGAATTCCGATGGAAAAGGAAATCAGCGTGCCGTTCTCGGCCGATGGTTCGCTCGATGTGAAGCTCACCGCTCTCTACCAAATCTGTCCGGAACTTTTTGCGACGGAAATCACTCCCTTGAACGACTCCGTGATCACCTTGCCGCCGCGCGTTGGCGCGACCATGCTGGTGGGGACGGAAAGCGCTTCTTTCGCGGCGAGTTCCATTTTTTTCAAGCCGGAGGGGAATTCGGAAGGTGGTGGTAATGCCTTCTGGTCGCCGGTAACTCCCTTGAAGGCATCCTCGGCCACTTCACCTGCCGCCCCGAACCCGTTCGCCGCGGAAGCGGGTGCGCCAAAGAATGCTTTGGCGCCCCCGGCTGAGACGACCGGACCGGATTCGGTGAAAATGGCGGGAGGATTTCAGGAACCCGCGGGTGCTCTTGTGGGGAATGCCTTCTCAGCGGGTTCGGGCGCCATGGTCGGCAGCCACGAGACCCATCCTGTATCCGGATTTTTCGGATTTGGTGTTTCTCCCACCGCCAAGAATGAGGGAGAAACGGCTTCAGGA
>DGXY01000107.1:0-33998 GCA_002396885.1 Akkermansiaceae bacterium UBA5020 | reverse complement strand
AACCCGTTCGAAAGCGAAAAGGGATTCGCCACCCTCTTTTCAAAGCAAGCGGAGCAAGATGCCGCGATTCCTCATCCGGCCGCTCCGATCGCGGAAGCGGGCAACGGCCCCGGGCCCGAGGGGGGGTGGGGTGCGATGTTCCGCAGGGAAGTGAAGGAAGAGCCGGTGGAGGCGGTTCCGGACTTCGAGAGCATCGGCAATCTCCTGAATCAGGCGAAAAAGCCTCAGGAGCCCCAAGGATTCACCATCCCGTCGGTCGACCTCACGACCAGCTCGGCCAAGGGGGAGGACGGGTTTTCCGCAGGACTCACCGGTTTTTCCGAGAAAGTCGAGCCCTTGAGGCAGGAGAACGAAGGTTCGGCCAAGCCAAGCGAAGCCATGGGAGTCCTGGTGGGCGATGAAAAGTCGACCGCGATGGCCGCCGAGGTGGCCGGAACGCCCCCCGTATCGGGCTCCGGCGAGAACGCGGCTCCCGAACCCGTGTTGACGGAAGCCGATTTTGCCGCGGTCGAGGCGGTCTTTGCCGCCGCCGCGGCACCCGTGAAAGCGGTCGCCGAAACGCCGATGATGGAGATCGCCGCCCCCGCGCCGAAAGTCTTGGTGGAGGCGCCTGTGGTCGCTCCCGCGGTCGCCACGCCTGCGGTTCCGGCCGGTGACGATGACGAACTCCGCGATCTCGAGATGCGCGCGATTTTTTCCACGAGCGAGCGCTTCAATCTGCCGATGGTCGCAAGGAAAGTGGTCGCTCTTCCCGGCATCAACAGCTGTTCGCTCTCGACCTCGTTCAAGATCGTCCATGCTTCCCGGAGCGACGAGACCCGCCTCGGAAACGAAGCCCGCGAAATGATCGCGACCCTGCGCAGTCTCGCGAAACTGACCGGACTCCCGGAGGCCCGCACCTTCACTCTGCAGACGGACCGAGGCATCGTCAGTCTTTTCCTCGAGGGTGACTGCTGCGTCTCCGTGAATCAGGAATCGGCGACTTTCCAGCCGGGTGTGCGCGAGAAGCTCATCCTCATCGCACGCAGCATCGGCAAGCTCCGCGATTAGCCCCACTCTCGGAAACCGACGACATGGCCCTGGTCCGACACGACAGCCGCGAAGTGCAGTTCAAGATCGTGTATTGTGGTCCTTCGGGAGGCGGGAAGACAACGAATCTCCAATACATTCACCGTCGTCTCGATCCGGGGCTCCGGGGTGATCTTGTTTCCATCGCCACCGAACGGGATCGCACGATCTGTTTCGACTTTCTCCCGGTCCACGAGGTGGAGATCGCGGGATATCGCACGCGCTTCCAGCTCTACGCGGTGCCGGGCCAGCGACTTCTCGCCGAGACGAGGCGCAGCGTCCTCGCCGGAGCCGATGCCGTGGTCTTTGTGGCGGATTCATCCGCTGCGCGGCTCGAGGCAAACATCGAAGCCTGGCACGGCTGCCGCGAGGATCTTGTGGCCAACCGTCTCGATCCCAATCGCATTCCCTTTGCCTATCAATACAACAAGCGTGATCAGGAAGATGCGTTAAGACCTGAGGATCTCGACGAGGTTTTTGGAGTGAGGTTTCCCTCTTTCCTCGCGTGCGCCCTCTCCGGTTATCAGGTTTTTGCGACCCTCGATTGGGTTACCTGCGGGGTAATCAAGGGATTTCATGCTTCCCTTGCCGCGTCAAAACGTTGTAGAAACAGCTTGGACGTCAGGGAGACAGACAGCGTTCCGAGGTCAAAGGCGAGGCCTATGGAGGTCCCTGCCGCCTGATTCCTGATTGTGTTTCGCGAAGAGCCCGCTTTTAGCCGATTTTTTATCCCATGGACAGGAGAGAGACCGAGTCGCCCGGAGAGGCTGACTACACCGCCGCCGTCCCCCTCGAGATCGACGAGGAGACGGCAACGCGGGCGGATGACCTGCTGCGCGAGTTCGCCGAAGATGCGGGCCTGGAGACGGCTCTGATCGTGGATCGCAGTGGCTCCCTTGTTGCCGGGATCTCGGCGGAAGCGGATGTGACCGTCGAGGTGATTTCCGCGCTGGTGGCCGGGGCGAGCGGAGCCATGCGGGCGCTGGTCTCGCGACTGGGCGAGACGGGAGCGGTCGAGAGTCTCCATCTCGGCGGAGATCGCCTGGTCTATCTGAGAGAGATCGTCAACCGCTTCATTCTCGTGGCGGTCGCCGAAGTTTCCCGTCCCGCCGGGCTCGTGCGCCAGAAAGCCCTCTCGATTGGTTCTCGGCTCGACGATCTTTTGCGCGAAATCCGTTCCCAGGAACCCAGCCCTCCGCCCCCGCACCCCGCCCGGTCGTTGCGAGCCATCGCCCGTGAGCGGGCGGCCCTTCGCGAAGCAGGAATCGCGGTGGTGCCTGTCACGATGATGCCCGCGGCGCAACCCGGCGAAGATCGGATCAAAGTCGAGGAAAGGGAGGCCATCCAAGTTGAAGAAATGGTCGTCGCTGAGTTCCCCGAAGAAGTGCCGGTGGAGGAGAGTTTCGAGACTCTCGAGTTCCCGGAGGATGTCGAGGCAACCAATGAAGTCGCGCCGCTTCCGGTAGCGGAGACTTTAGAAGCATCCGCTGAAGAGATCGCGGAAAATCCGCCCGGGTTGGAAGACAAGCCTTGCGACGAGGAAGAAGGCGGGACGATTTCACCTTTCGAAGCATTCGAGGAGGAATTCGGAGAGGAAGTGGAAACGGATCCCGGACCTGAACCCGTTCCCAAAGAGATCCTCGAGCCGATCGATTTCGGTGAGCCCGAGATCGTTGTTGAATGTTCGCTGCCGTCGTCGGAGGTCCACTCACCCGTGATGCCGCTTCCGGTTGATTCTCCTTTCGAGGCGGAAGAAGACGAAATCGACGAGACGGCCATCACGCCCGGGCCCGGAGCCTTCGCCGATGTCTTTGAGGTGGAGGAAGACGAATACGAATACGAGGAGGAAGAAGTCGAAGCCGGGGAGGCGTCCGTGTTGATTCCGCCGCTGCCTCCGGAGCCTCATCAGCCCGTTCTTGAGAAAATCATCGAAGAGGAATCGATCGAGGAACCTTCCCTCCCGGAAGCGTGTTTCGTAGAGCTGGTGAAACCAATCGGGGAGCAGGGTGCGGCAACGACGTTTTCTAATAACGCGGCGCCGCGGTCCGCTTTTCTCTTCGAAATGGCATGGGATGACGACCTCGAGGATGACTTCGACGAGATCGCAAGGGGGGATGAAGACGACGACCTTGAAGCGTTGCAGACGGCAAATGTCTTCGAAGTGGACCTGGAATTGGACGAGGACGTCGATCTGTTGGAAGACGATCCGTTCGAGGAGGACGATCCGGCGGAGTCGTTCGCCGCTTCGGCTCATCTCGCCACCCCTTCGGAGCCCGAACTTTCGCCGGAAGCCGGGCATCCCTTCGCTGATGAGATCGAGGAAATGATCGCTGAGGAAGAAGAGGAGTCGGAGATCCGGAGCTCCGGGCCGTTCTATTTTTGATCGGTTGAGGAATCGATTTTTCCTTCCGTATCCGTCTGGCTCATGCGGCAACTCACCGGAATGGCGTCGGTCACGCCAACGAAGTTCCAGACCCGCACCGTCCGCGTCACCCGCGAATCGACCAGCACGCTCCATCCGGACGGATCGGTCACGCTCGATCGCAGCGCCGAGTCGACGGAGTTGGAAGGCTTCATCCATTGGGGATCAGGCGTCTTTTCTTCCGGCACGGTCGGGGCGGTGGCGGTGCCGGGACAGGTGGCAGACCCTTCGTTCTTCGCACCGGAGGCGGGTGCCGTTCTTCCCGCCGAGGACGCGGCACCGTGAATTGAAAATCGCGTCGGATTTGTAATTGGAGTTTTGGCGGGAGGACCCGAGACTCAACCTATGGAATCGACTCACAGCAAAACGATCGGCTACGTCCTCTGGATCTTCGGCTTCACCGGATCGCACCGTTTCTACTTCGGGAAACCCATCAGCGGATTGATCTGGCTCTGCACCGGCGGACTCTTTCTCGTGGGGTGGATCATCGACCTCTTTCTCATTCCCGGAATGGAGCGGAAGGCCGAGCTTCGCTACAAGACCGGCTCGGTGGATTATTCGGTCGCTTGGATTCTCCTGACCTTCCTCGGTTTCTTCGGCGTGCACCGCATGTATATGGGCAAGTGGCTCACCGGCATCCTCTACATCTGCACCGGCGGACTCTTTGTCGTCGGCTGGGCCTACGACTTCTGTACCTTGAACACGCAGATCACGGAGATCAACGCCCGCGACGGCCGCAAGGCCTCGAGCGCGTCGCCTTCTCCAGATCGGCTCATCGAGGGGTGAGGGGAGCGGAGGAAAATCGCCATTTTCCTCTTTTCCTCACCGGGAATCGGGGCGATATCTCGCCACCGGAAAGACATCGTCATGGCACAGAATTTTGAAATGGAAGGGACCGTCAAGGTCATCGAGGAAATCCAGAGTTTCGCGAGCGGCTTCACGAAGCGCGAATTCGTCATCGAGATCGAGGACGGGAAATTTCCCCAGTCGATCAAGTTCGAGTGCGTGAAGGAGAAGACCGCTCTCATCGACCAATTCCAGATCGGCGACCCGGTGAAGGTCTATTTCGACATCCGGGGCAACGAGTACAAAGGCAAATACTACGTGAACCTCAATGCCTGGAAGCTCGAGCGTCCCGGAGCGGGTGGTGGCGGCGGCCGTTCCCAGGGTGGTGGCAACCGCGCCGAGAGTCGCCCGAGCGCGCCTCAGGGCGGTTTTTACGACGACGGCCCACCCCTCAGCGAGCCGCCCGGCGGCTACGGGAAAGAATCCGACGACGACATCCCCTTCTGACCGGATCTCCGGGAACGCGGGAAAGGGGAGGGGACGATTCCCCGTCTAATCGCTTGCTCATCAGTCCGTGTGCATTAGGATAGCCGCAATCCGGGGCGGCTGGGCCGACCCCCGCGGGGAAGGATGCCCTTCCGACCGCCTTGACCAGCCCGCAGCTCTTGCGGAGCCCCGGACTGATCCGTAACACTGTCCAGACACATGCAATCCTCTTCTTCCGGCGGAGACCGGAACTCCCGTAATTCGCGTCCCCGTGGGGCACGCAGTGGTTCCCGCAATGGCCGCTCCGGCGGCAGAGGTGGCGAAGGCCGCCGCGATTTTCCCCGCAAATCGGATGGTCCTGAGGAGTTCCGCCCCTCCGAGCACGCCGATCGCAAACCGCGCCGCGAATCGTCCAAACCGGCACCGGCCCCAAAGCCGACCGCGTTTCAGAAATTCATCAAGATCATCACCTTCGGACTCGTGGATCCGACGGCGAAGAAAACGACTCCGAGCTCGTCCAGCAAACCGACTCGTGAACCCCGTGAACCTCGTGCCCCCCGGGGTGACAAAGAGGACTCCGGCGTGAAGCGCGAGCGCCGCGCTCCTCTCTATGTCGAGCCCACGACGCCGCGTCTCTACATCGGCAATCTCAGCTACGACGTCACCAACGCCGATCTTGAGGTGCTTTTTGCCGCCCACGGCAGTGTCGTCGAGGCCGCCGTCGTGACCCAGAGCGGTTCCGACAAATCGAAGGGTTTCGCGTTCGTCGAAATGAGCAGCGTCGAGGAGGCCAAAGCCGCCGCTGTCGCCCTCAACGATCACGAAGTGCAGGGCCGCAAGATGCTCGTTACCGGAGCCAAGAGCGAAGGTCGTGAGGAAAAACCCGCCGGTCGCGGTGAGCGTGGCGAGCGTGGTCCCCGTCCTGAACGCGGCGAGCGTT
The DNA here is from genome assembly GCA_002396885.1 of Akkermansiaceae bacterium UBA5020. Lineage (GTDB taxonomy): Bacteria > Verrucomicrobiota > Verrucomicrobiia > Verrucomicrobiales > DEV007 > Arctic95D-9. The sequence goes on along the minus strand of DGXY01000107.1, from coordinate 28,296 downwards.
CCGGAGGCCGGAGTGGCGAACGGGGTGGGCGCGGTGGTCGCACCCGCGGCGGAGATTCCGACGAGATCGACAAGCCGAGCCGTCAAGTGCGCGCTCTCGAGATCGAGACGGTCACGTCACCCTCCTTGAACGTTACGAACCTCAACTCCGAGGCCAGTGATGTCGACATCACCGACCTTTTCGCCGGTATCGGTTCCATCGTCCATCGCGAGGAAACCGGACCTGGCAAGGACGAGCGCACCAAGAATCACCGCATCGATCTCGCCGACACCGCCGAGGCCCAAAAGGCCGTCGAGTTGCTCCATGGCAAATGCTTCATGGGCCACGAAATCGCGGTGACGGGCGTGAAGACCGAGGCGTGAGCCTCACACGATCCGCCCGCCTGCGGCCACGGCCAAGCGAAGGTGTTCCTCCATCAAGGAGGTGACGCGGGTGGGGGTTTCTTCCCGCATCGCCGCGACGAGAGCCGCGTGCTGTTTCCATCCTTCGCGGAGGTGACGGTCGCTGTCATTGCCGGCTTCGTAGGAAAGGCGCTTGTAGCTCCAGCAGCGGCGGATGATCGCGCGCATCGCGAGGTTGCCACCGTATTCGGCGATGACGAGGTGGAGAGCTTGGTCGAGCCAGCGTGCCGCCGTCTGCCAGTCCGGAGATTTGCCCGGCGTCGCGTCGCGCACGAGCAAATCGAGATCGGCAAGGACATCGCCGGGAATACGGCCGACGCAGGAGCCTGCGGACTCAGGCTCGAGCAACTGCCGCACCTGGTGGAGATCGACGAGCCAATTCTCCGCGCCCGGTCGCACCGTGGCCCGTTGGTTTAGCGCCTGACTCACGATCCCATCGGCGGTCAGCCGCGAGAGCGCCTGCATCACCGGCGTCCGGCTCATTCCGAGCATCTCCGCAAGCTTCGTCGTCTTCAGTTCAGTGCCCGCCGTCAGCTCTCCGCGGATAATCTTCAGGAGAATGCGGTCGTGCGCCTCGTCGGCAAGCGAACGGTGATCCGGATCCACGATCTCTTCTCCGAGGATCGCACAGAGCGCGGGATAACGGTGGGGATTGAAAGAGTTCGAAGGCATGGAAAGAAAATCAGTTTGACATGAAAAGCGCTTTCGTTAAAGTGAATACACTTTTAAAAGTGAATTCATTAACTCGGGGGCGCTCGGCCAAGCATTTGCGAAAATTCGCGGCCATTTGCGGTAATTCGCGTTAAAAAGAAAGAACGCAGACTGACGCCACCCGAGTCCCCATTCTTCCCCATGACCTCCCTCCCCCCGAATCCCGCCACTCTCCCCGTCCTCCGCGGCGGCATGGTCGGTATGGGCATGATCTTCGACGAGACCTACGCGCCCTTCTTCGAAGCTGCCGGGCATGGTGTCTACGATCGCACCACCGGAGCCTTCCGCGTCGAACTCGCCGGAGCCGCGACCCGCACGGGGGACCGCGCCGCCGCCTACGCCAGGCGCCTCGGTCTGACGGACTTTGGAAATCACTTTGGCGAAAATGCCGTCGGCGATCTCCTCACGAGCGGGATCGACTTCCTCTGCGTCGCCTCGCCCGACGACAGGCACTTTGAGGCCGCGCGCCAGGGGATCGAATCCGGTCGGCACGTCATCATCGAAAAACCTTCGGTCCTGAGCCTGGCCGAACTCGACCAACTCGTCGCTCTCGCGAAGGAAAAAGGTGTCCTTGCCAAGGTCGTTTATCACAAGCTCCTCGATCCCGATCACAAAAAACTCCGCACCCTCGTCGCCGATGGTGTCCTTGCGCACGTCAACAACGGCTATTGTTCGCTCCTCGAGCCCAAGTCGATCTCGGGCAGTCAGTTCGCCGCCTGGATCACCGGTCGCAATCCCGGCACCTACGTCGCCGTCCATTATCTGAAGCTGATCGACTTCACCTTCGGCGGCCGACTGAAGAGTGTTCAATGCTCGGGGCAACGGGGTCTGGTCGGACCGAAGGACGGCCCCACCTGGGACTCGACCCAGCTCCGGCTCGTCTACGAATATGAGAGCGGACGTGAGGCCGCCTTCGACATCCACACGAGCTGGGTCACGCCCGATAATTTCCCCGGCTACGTCGAGCAGGAAGTCCAGTTCCGCTTCGACAACGGCGTCTGGAACGGCCACAGCCGCAAGCGCGGCGTCGAACTCACCGTCGAGGGCCGCACCCCGCACGATCTCAAGACCACGATCAACAACCATTACAACGGCAGCTTCCTCGAGCCCTGGGGCGAGCGCAGCCGCCGCGGTTACGGGATCGAGGTGATCGAGCGTTTCGCCCGCGAGGTCGCTTACGTCGAGCTCGGTGGGGGCGAAAGCGGTCGCGCCTCCCGCCTCGCCGAGATGGCGGCCCGCGATTACAACGATCTCTCCGCCGATCGCCAGGTCGTCGCCGCGGTCGAGGCGATGGAAGCCATCCTCGCCAAAGCCGCCGCCGGTGAACCGAACGGCGTCGTCGAAGTCAACGGCCGATCCGGCGGCCTCGCCCTCTTCCTCCCCGGCAAGTCCGAACCCGAAATGCTCTATCAAGGTACTGTTTAAACCACCACTCCATGACTCCATCACTCCAAGCGCCGGCGGAACGCCGGGCCCCCGCCCACCTCGTCGAACACAACGGCGAAGAAACTTCGAACCACCTCCGTCACGACCTCGTCGAGACCGAGCCCACCTGCATGCGCACGCGCACGCCGAGCATGGCGGTGCTGCACCGCAGCGCGGGATCCTATCATTACACTCCCGAAGGACGCAAGCTCGCCGACTTCACCTCGGGCGTGCTCGTCGCGAACCTGGGACACAATCCGAAGCGCTGGTGGAAACGCGTCATGGAATACATGGCGCTCGAAGACGCCTGCGGTGAAAGCGGTTACCACATGGGTGTCACCCTGACCTCGTACAACGCCGTCACCGAGATCGAACTCGAAGCGAGCCGTCGGCTTCTTGCCAATCTCCAGGCTGCTCCCGGCGGAGCCCGCCTCGAGCAGGTCATCTGGGCCGCGAGCGGCAGCGAGGCCGTGCAAAAAGGTCTCTGGGCGGGACTCGCGAAACGCCCCCACGGCGACGGCATCATCCTAGCGACGCGTTGGGGCTTCCACGGCAAGAAAGGCCTCTCGGGCGCCGTGACCGGCAGCGAGACTGACAAGGAGCGCGACCCCCGCGTCCGTTTCATCAGCTTTCCGAAGGAGGAATGCCGCAGCCTCGAGGCCCGCAAAGAGCCGCTCGACCTCACGCCCTACCGCGCCGAGCTCGAGGCCCTCAAGGCCGAGTTCGGCGACCGTCTCTGCGTCCTCATCACCGAACCCTACCTCGGCGGCGGTGGCTCGTATCATCCGCAAAAGGAATACATGCAGATGCTGGCGCAGTTCTGTCAGGAAAATGACCTGCTCTTTTTCCTCGATGAAGTTCAGGCCAATTTCGGGCGCACGGGGTCGATGTATGCCTACAGCGAATACGGGATCGAGCCCGACCTCGTCGCCCTCGGCAAAGGCCTTGGCAACGGCATGCCCGTCGACGCCGTCGTCGGCCGCGCCGATGTCTTCGCCCGCATGGGCTTCGGCGACGGCTCGGACACCTGGAGCGGGCACCCGCTCGGCTGCGCCGCCGTCCTTGCGACCCTCGATGAATTCGAGCAAACCGACGTGCTCGCGCAGGGTCGCCGCCTCAGCGCCGCGATCGAGGAGTGTCTCGTGAAACTCAACGAACTGCCCGCGATCAAATACGTCCGCGGCGAAGGCACCGTCTGGGGCATCGAATGCCAGCCCGTCGGCGAGCTCAGTGCCGAACAAGTCGCCCAGGAGATCGTGCGGCTCTGCTACCTCGGAGACGAGGAAGGCCGTGGCGTCCATTTGCTCGGCCCCCTCGCCGGCAAGGTCATCCGCGTCGCTCCGCCCCTCACCATGCCCGTGGCGGAGTTGAAGGAATACTTCGAGGTGATGCACCGGATTGCGGCGCAGGTGGGGAGGTGAGGTGAAGGAAAGCCTCCCCTTACTCAGCCCACTTCGCCACGGGATGATCCTCCCAGACCGGCAGATCATCGAGGGCCTCCTCGACCGATCCTGACAAAGGCACATTCCAGGTCCGCCAGAAGGGGGCGAGATTTTGGCCGCAGGCCCGGGAAAGCCGGATGACCCACTGGTCGTTTTTCTCCTCCTGGGTTTTCGGCCATTCGGATTCGGGGAGGGCGTTGTATTCGGCGAATACGGCATTGAACGGCTCCCAACCGAAGGCTTCCTGCACCTGGAGATAAGACTCGAGGGCGACCCACATGCTCCAGTCCTTCTCGAAATCCCGGCCGCCATCGAAGTAGGCGTTCATGCGTTGCTTGCGATCGAGAGGGCGGATCGCGTCGTGTCCCTCTTCGCGGGGTATGCCGACCCATTCCTCGAAAAGATAGACCGACCAGAGGTTGCAGGTCGTTTCGCCCGTGCCAGGCAGGGCCCAGAGATCGTGCTGGTGGTTGTGACCATACTCATGGAAGAAACCCCAGTTGCCCTCCTCGCGCAGCGAACGCGCATCGACGGCCTGCACGACGGATTTGTCCTGCGGGGCGGCGACGGGGTAACTGCTGTGCATGTAGCCGGCGGCGGTCTGCCGCTCGAAGACGATGCGTTCGGCGCGGTAGAGATTCCGGTCGACGCCTCCGCAGAGCTCGGCGGCTTTGTCGATCATCTCGCTCCACACCTGCATGACCTCGTCGGGATTGTCGAGATCGCGGATGAAGCGGCTCGGCAAAGCGAGGATGATGCGGTCGCTCACGAGCTCGGCCCAGGGTGCGGGATACTTGCGGATTTCGGAACGCCACTTCGACAGATTGGTTTTTCCGGCGACATAGACCGGGGCGGCGACACCGCCGGAGAGGGTGAAGGGGAGTGCGGGATAGGCCGCCCCGCGCGGTACACGGATGGTGACGAGACCTCCGAGGCCGCTGGAAATCTTCGTGACCTCACCATCGATCTCGACGGTGTGCTGGAGCCGTGGATAGCGCTCCCACTGCTCGCGGTTTTCGAGTCCTCCGTTGTAGGCGCCGATGACGACTTCAAATCCCTGTCCCGCGATTTCCGCCGGTGCGGTGACGGTGATGACCTCGCCGGGAGCGGCATAGAGTCCGGTCGGACGCATCTCTTTGGCGGTCCATCCGGCCGCGCCGCGACCGCTTAGCCAACCGCGCCAGGTGCCATCGAGGGTGAGGGTGCGGTCTATCCTCGGGGCCTTGTCAGGCACTTCGCCGGGATAGTCGGCGGCGGCGGGGAGGGGATACATCGCGCCTGCGGGAAGAGAAAGATGGAATCCGGTTTCCAGGTCAACGACGGCGTCCACGAGCGGATCGGCTCCGCGAACGATCGGTGCTTCGCTGGTGGGAATGATGGGGCCGAGCTTTTGATTCAGAGCGAGGAGACCCTGAAGAAATTCCGCGAGGGCGGGGCCACGCAGGGAGGAGCCGGCTTTGAGGGCTTCCGCGAGAGCGGCGCGTTCCGACGGGTTGTCCGGGATCGGATCATCGACCAGCGAGCGGAGGGTCGCGAGGACGGTGCTACTGTCGGTGTGGGTGATAGCGAAGGGGTGGCTGCCGTTGACGACTCCCTCGGACTTGAGCCGAATTCCGGCGGCGGCGGCAAGTCGGTTCGCGGGAAAGTCGGCGAAGTTCGGATAGTCATCGCCAAAGGGCCACGGCGTCGCGGCGACGACGAGTCCGGCCCCTTGCTGCATCCGCTCGAGAACGGCGGCGATGCTTTCGTCGTCGAAGCCGCGCTGGGCGACGGTGACATAGACCGATTTCACGGTACGACGCGAAACCTCGGCCGGGGCGACCAATTCCACGCGGAAACCGGCTTCCTCGAGGGCGTTCGCGAGTCCGCTCAGGTCGGGATGGAGAGCGACCTCGGGCTGATCGGATTGGCCGCACCAGCGGATCGCATTGAAGATCAAGTCGCGGGCGGAAGATTGCGAAAGGATCTCGGGACTCTTGAGGAATCCATCATGAGCGATCGCGATGACACGGCTTTCTCCGCTAGCGGTCGCGGCGCTGCCCCCGGCGATGAGAGCGCTGCCGGCCGAGTCCTTTACGATGGGAAAAGCGGTCTCACCAACGAGATCGATCAGTCCGGGGGCAAGACCACCCGGGACGATCGTGCCTCCACCGCGCGTGAGAAGGGACATGGCCTCATCGTTCGCGGCGAGGGGCGGCAGGGCGGCGAGGGTGAGAATGGAAAGAACGGAGCGGAATAGAGTCCGGGTCATCATGCCGGAAGAGATAGACAAGGAAGGCGGAATCCGCGAGCCCGATTCCTGTCATACCTTCACGAGGGGCGATCGGTCACTTCAGTTTTTCATTCAGTTCCAACGCTTTCCCCACGATGATCTCCTCGATTCCGCGGGCCCAGCCGGTCGCGGCCTCATAGCCGCCTTCTTCCTGGATTCGGGTGCTGGGGATGTAACCCGAATAGTCGTTGCTGTAGCCCGCGACCCAGATGGCTGCGGGACCGGCGAGTTCTTTTCTCAGGCGCAGGGAGTAATCAACGACGACTTCGCTGCCGAGGGTCACCATGGTGAGGGCATTGCCGAACTTGATGACCTGCACGGGATATGGGTGCGGGGGCCGTTTGGTGTCTTCGTAGGTCAGCGTCACTTCTTCGTAGGCGTTTCGGAGAGGTCCGGTCACGCCGATGGGGTTCGCGGTCATGGCCATCTCGACGGCGTTGGCGAGGGAGCGTCCGTGTTGTTGGGTGAGTTCGAGGTCGCTCACGCCGGGAACGACGCCACTGCGGCGCGGGTAGGGATTCTGGTCGGCACCACAACCGGTCACGAACATCGCGGTGAAACCGGGACGGTGTTGCTGCAGGTATTCTTGAGCGTAGCCGGCGTAGTCGCCGCACCAGTGGTAGGCACCGAGGCAAGTGTTGTGGCAGGCGTAGCCAAAGAGGACGCCGCGGGCCTCGCCCTCGGGACTTTCGATGCGCAGCGCGGGGACGGACTGATCGACGGGACCGGCGGGATTGGGAGCCTTGTTCGCGTTGGGATGATCGGCGGGGAGGGAATAGTCGCGACGCCGATTCATCGCGAATCCGGCGCGGGCGTGGTTCCAGGTGAGGCGCGCGGGCCTGAGATCGGCAAAAGCGGCGTCGATCGCCCCGTTGATCTTTTGCTCGAGGGTCTGCGTGTATTCCCAGGCATCGCGGACTTTCGGGCTCTTCAATTCCTCTTCGGTGGGTGGCTCGGAACGACGGCGGAGTTCCGGTCCGCTGTGGGTGTGGGAGGCGTTCATAAAGAGACCTGAGGAAGGGACGCCATGTTTTTCTTCAAGGCGTGCGGCGATGCGACGCCGCAGTTCCTGCGGCACGCCGATGAGATCGAGGGTGACGATGACCTGTTGTTTGCCGGCCTCGTCCTCAAGGATGAGCGCTTTCGCGAAAAGATCCTGCCACTTGCCTTCGGCGGGCTTGTCGCGTCCGGCGTAGCCGGCCATCCAGATGAATTTCTCCGGAGTGACGACAACGGAAGCGAGTCCCGCTTTCCACGTGGCCGCGACATGCGGAGCGACGGAGACGGGCTTGGGCTGGTCCTGAGCACGGACGAGGAAGAGGCCCGCAAGGAGGGCAAGGGGAAGGAACCAGGTGAGGCGTTTCATGAGGATGCGGGCGGCGCCCGGTAAAAGGTGCGAAGGTAAAAGGTAAAAAGTCGAAGAATCGTGAGCCCGTTTCGGCTGTAGCTACGCTCTGGTTTCACGCCATTCTGGATTCGAGAGATTTCCACACCTCGGGAAGGTCCCAGGTTTTGAGGACGCCGAAGAGCATGTGGGAAAGGGGCCATTGGTAGTGCTCTTCGGTAGCGAGCGAATGCCAGCTCTCGAGCCGATTATCGAGGGTGACGAGCTTGACCCGATCGTCGAGGCAGGCGGCGAGACCGGCGATGAGGGTGGCCTTTCCCTTCGCGGCGAGATGGATCTCGGTCCAGCCGCGGGAGGCGAGGAGATCGATGACGCGTATGGCATCGTGGGTTTTTCCGCCGAGATAGGGTTTCCCTAACATATTCGCAAAGGCGGCATAGAAATAGTCGGAGCCGTAGTAGCTGTGTGGTTGGTTGCCCGCCGTGACCGGCAGGGATTCCCCGACGCCGCGAACGTCGCAGGCGACGAGGAGGGTCCCGGGCTTCTGTGTCGAGGCGAGTTCGGAAAGGGTGGGATCATCGCGCAACTCGGCATCGGCGGATTGCTCGGCGATCCAGAGAACGACCTTGCCTCCACCCTCCGGCGCGGACGGCAGGCTGGCGACGTGCGGAGCTTCAAAAAGCACGGTGCAAAGGGCGTGAATGCCGGGCTCGGTCGCGACGGCGTAGTGGATCCAGTGATCCTTTGGATAGCCGCGCTTGGGGCCGTAGGAACGGAGGATACGGTAGTCGGGTGCTTGCGCCGGATCGCGCGGCGGGAGCTTGAGGGTCTCACTCACGGCCTCTTTCAACTGATCACCAGAAAGCGGCGCGGCTTCACGGGCCGTCTTGAGTCGACCGGCCTTGGCCTGGGTGAAAGAGAAGACGGTGCGGGATCCGGGGTCGAGCACGACCTGCCCCGTCGGAGAGCATTGGAGGGTTTTGTCCTCTTCGATCACAAGCGCGGGCTCCGTCGCGGCTTCGGAAGCTCCCGTGAGGCTGTTGAAGAATCGATACATCGCCTCGCGGTTGGGTTGCGAGTAGCCGTGTTCATCAGGACCGATGTGGAGTTGGATGTTCTTCTCTGCTCCGAGAAGCTTGTAAAGATGTCGAAGGCGGCCGTAGATCTCCTCGGAGCCGCGTGCGTCGAAGTAGTCGCGGCTTTGCGCGAGGATGATGATGGGCTTTGGCGCCATCGCGGCGAGGAAGTCATCGTGGTCGAGTCCATAGGCAAGAGCTCGCGGCGGGCATTGTTCGTTGTCCTGGGGCAATTCGTTTTCGAGGTTGCGGCGCCAGGTCGTGACAAAACAGGCGGGAGCGCCCATCGTCCAGCGGCGCTCGAGGCCGATGAGCCAGGTCGACATCGTCCCGCCGCCCGAGTTGCCGGTAATGCCGACGTGTTGCGGATCGATCTCCGGACGCGAGAGGAGGTAGTCGAGCGCGCGGATGCCGTCCCACGCCCGCCACGAGCCGAGGAATTCGCCGACGAGTTCCATCTGGTTGCCGGCATGGTTGTGCTCGGTGGTGGTGCCTTTGATGAGAAGCGTTCCGGCGGGATCGACATACTGGGAGCGCTCGCCCTGGCCGATCGGGTCGAAAATGAGGCAGGCGGTGCCGAGACGGGCGAGACCTTGGGCAAAGCTCTGGTAGGCCTCGGCGCACTTGCCATTCTGGGAGTGGCCGCAACTGCCGACGACGCCCGGCACCTTACCGCCGGGGCGGTTTTTCGGTAGGTAGAGATTGGCGGTGACGTAGAACTTTGGACGGCTCTCGAAGAGGATCTTTTCGACGGTGTAAGTGTCGCGTTCGATGACACCGGTGACTTTCGCATTGAGCGGCGTCTTCTTCGTTGGCATGGGGGCGAAAGCCTTGACGATCTTCTCGCGCACTTCGGCGATGTAGGCCTCGGCTTCCGCTTGGTTGGAAAGGGCGGCCTTTTTCTCCAGGCCTCGCCGTTCAATGCCGCGAACCTTGGTCACGTAATACTCGTGTACCATGCGGGGGAAACGCTGATAGGGATCGATTCCGGGAGGCACGGCCGGTGCCGGAGATTGGCCCCGCAGGGCAGATGGCAGGCCAAGGCCAGAGAGCGCGAGGCCCCCGGCAAGGTGGAGCATCTCCCGACGGGAGGCAAAGGCGGGTGAAAGAGAATCCATCCGGCGAGGGTAGGAAATCTTACGACCTTCCGTCAAAGCCGCAAAGGCGTGACACGTTGATCTGTGATCAGGCGTGGGCAAAAAAAATCGCCCGTCTTGCGAACGGGCGATTCCAAACTCCGTCGAGGAGGATGATCGCAGAGGATCAGAACGAGACGCTCAAGGCAACGCCACCGTGAAGGATATCCGACTGGGGCTCGATCCCGCCGAAAATTCCGTCCACGATCCACGTATCGGGTCCACCGATGTAACCGATGTAGGGAGTGAGGGTGGTGCGGCAATTCAGGCTGATGGGGAGAGAGGCCGTGGCGTAGTAGTGATTCCAGCCGCTTCCGCCCCAGTATCCGTCCGAGTAGGCGATGCCGGCACCGAGGACGAGGGAAATGTCATCGGTGAGCGAGAAGGCTTTCTCCGCACCCAGTTGGTGGAACCAGCCGCTCGGGGCCGCGCCGCCGCCGCCGAAGGCGTAGTCGAGCGAGTATTTCAGGTCGATGAAACCGAGGCTGCGAGAGATGCCGAGGTTGGCCTCGCCGTAGCCACCGAGGGGCGCGATGTTGCTGCGGAATTCGGGGAAGGTGTAATGGGTGTAGCCCAAGTCGACATCGAATCCGGCGAAGGTGCCGAGAGCGGCACTGACGTAGAGATTGAGTTCATCGAAGGCAGCACCTTGGGCGCTGTCGTTGATCCCGTTGAGATACCAGGCCCCGACGGTCACCGGAACAGCGAGCCCATCAAAGGTGTAGTTCACGTCCGTCCAGACACTGTCTCCCGCAAAAGCGACCCCTTTGAAGATGTAATCGGTCTCGTAACCGACGCTGATTTCACCACCGAGATCGACACATTCCTCGATGGGGGTCTTGTCGATAGGGGCCTTGCCCCAATCGCCGGCGTGGGACGAGAGCGTTATCAAACTCGTGATAGCAAGAAGATGTTGGAATTTCATGGGCAGTTGAGTGGTGGTGAATTCGAGGGTCAGAGATGAGGGGCAAGGATCGTTACCAATCCTCCGCCACCTCTATAGAAGATGTAATATTAGGATGCTTTGGGTATTCGTAAAGACCTTTCTCACCCTCTTTTCGTCCTCGTTTCGAACGCCTCAGACGTTGAAGCGGAACTCGACCACGTCGCCGTCTTTCATGACGTATTCCTTGCCCTCAATGCGGAGTTTTCCTGCCTCGCGAGCCTTGCCGTGGGAGCCGAGGGAGACGAGATCGTCGTAGTGGACGACTTCGGCGGCGATGAAGCCGCGCTCGAAGTCGCCGTGGATGACACCGGCGGCACCCGGGGCCTTGGTGCCTTCGGTGATGGTCCAGGCGCGAGTCTCCTTTTCCCCGGTGGTCAGGTAGGTGCGCAATCCGAGGAGGTGGTAAACGGCGCGGATCAGGGCGGAGACGCCGGAATCTTTCACTCCCATGTCCGCCAAGAACTCAGCCGCATCCTCGGGGGAGAGGTCGATCATCTCCTCTTCGATGCGGGCGGAAATGACGACGGCCTCGGACCCGAAGGTGGACGCGGCGAAATCACGCACCTGTTTCACCATGGGATGACTGTCGGGATCGGTGGTGGCGGCTCCAAGCTCACCTTCGGCGACGTTGCAGGCGAAGATGGTGCGTTTCGAGGAGAGGAGGAAGAAATCCTTCAAGGTCTTCTTCTCCTCGTCGGAGAGGGTCATGGTCAGGGCGGGAAAGCCTTGGTTGAGGTGTGGCATGAGCTTGTCGATCAGCTCGACCTCGCGCTTCGATTCGGCGTCGCCGGTTTTGGCCTTTTTCTCCCGGGAGGCGCGACGCTTCTCCAAGGTCGCCATGTCAGCGAGAATGAGTTCGGCGTTGATGATCTCGATGTCGCGGAGGGGATTCACCGATCCGAGTTCGTGAATGATGTCGTCGTTCTTGAAGCAGCGCACGACCTGGACGATGGCGTCGACCTCGCGGATGTTGGCGAGGAATTTGTTGCCGAGGCCCGCTCCGGTCGAGGCACCCTCGACGAGGCCGGCAATGTCGACGAACTCGATCGCGGCGGGGATGAGCTTCGACGAGCCGCTCATTTTCGAGAGCACCTCGAGGCGTTCGTCGGGCACGATGACGACACCGACGTTGGGATCGATCGTGCAGAAAGGGTAGTTGGCCGCCTCCGCCTTGCGCGAACGGGTGACGGCGTTGAAAAGGGTAGATTTGCCCACGTTGGGGAGTCCGACGATGCCTGCTTGTAACATAATGGGCGGATTGTAGCACGGTTCAGCAAAAGGGCAGGGAAATTTGGCCGGGATGGATCGCGTGGTGGCAGGATCCGCGCCTCGGTCCTGCATGGCGCGGTTGCGGCGGGGCAATTCGTAACATTCGCGGAGCTTGGGTCATATACTCCCGGGCATCGGTCCCAAATCTTTTCATGAGCCGCTTCCTTCGAACGATTTTTCTTCTCTCTCTCTTCTCCGTTCCCGCTCCGGCGAAAGAAAAACTGCGCTTCAACCGCGACATCCGCCCCATTCTCTCGGACGCCTGTTTCCACTGCCACGGGCCCGATGAGAAGGAGCGTAAGGGCGGCCTCCGCCTCGACCTCGCGGAGAAGGCTTTCGCTCCGGGCAAGTCGGGTCTTGCTCCCATGACCCCGGGCAAGCCGGACGAAAGCGAGATCCTCGTTAGGATTTTCCTCGAGTCGGGCGACTCCGACTTCATGCCTCCGCCCGAAAGCGGCAAGACCCTGACACCCGCCCAACGCGATACGCTCAAGCGATGGATCGAAGAGGGTGCCGAGTATGAGGGCCATTGGGCCTTTGAAAAACCGGAGCGTCCCGCCCTTCCCGCGGGAAAAGAGTCGCGGCATCCTGTCGATGCGTTTCTTTCCACCCGTCTCGACAAGGAAGGCCTCGCGATGCAGCCCGAGGCCGACCGGGAGACGCTCCTGCGCCGCGTCTCGCTCGACCTCACCGGTTTGCCGCCCACGCTCGCCGATCTCGATGCCTTTCTCGGGGACGCTTCGCCGGGAGCCTATGAGAAGGTCGTCGATCGCCTCCTCGCCTCGCCGCACTACGGAGAGCGCATGGCGATGGATTGGCTCGACTTCGCCCGCTACGCCGACAGCAACGGATTTCAGGTCGATGACAGTCGCCAGATGTGGCCCTGGCGTGACTGGCTCATCGGGGCCTACAATCGCAACCTTCCTTTCGACCGCTTCACGATCGAGCAACTCGCCGGGGATCTCCTGCCGAATCCCACGCAGGACCAGATCGTCGCGACCGGATTCAACCGCAATCATCGGCTCAACGGCGAGGGCGGCCGGATCGAAGCGGAATGGTTCGTCGAAACCGTGATCGACCGCGTCGAGACCACGGGCATGACCTGGATGGCGCTGACGCTGAACTGCGCTCGATGTCATGACCACAAATACGACCCGATTTCCCAGAAGGAGTTCTACGGGCTCTTTGCCTATTTCAACTCAATCGAGGAGAGTGGCGTTCTCGCCATTCAGGGGGCGACCCGGAACACCCCTCCTCTGCTCCATCTTCCCAGCGAAAAAGATTCCGTCGAACTGGCCCGGCTCGAGGCAGCGATCGGCAAAGCCGAAGCAGCGGCCAAAGCGGCGAACGGAGAGATGGCCGCAGCGCTGACCCGATGGGAGGCGGACCTGCGCACCCGTCTCGTCGGCTCCGGCGGAGCGATCGGCACGAGCACCTGGGTCGCGGCCTCCGGAGAGATTGCGAAAAGCCTCGGGGGAGCGAGCCTTACGAAACAAGCCGACGGGTCCTGGCTCGCGGGCGGGAAGAATCCTAACAATGACACTTACGAGATCACTCTGCCGGCGAACGGCGGAATGGTCGGAGGCATTCTCCTCGAGGTCTTTCCGGATGGATCGCTTCCCGGGAAAAGTCTCGGACGCGGATCGAACGGGAACTTTGTCATGACCGGGGTCGAGCTCGCCCTGCGCCTGTCTGATGGAAAGGAGCAGCCCATCGTGCTGAGGAGCGCCGCCGCCGACTACGAGCAGACCGGCTACGGCGTCGCCGCGATCCTCGAGAACGCGAAGGCTCCCTCTGCGAAGGCGGCGAAGGGCTGGGCCATCGACGGCAACAGTCCCGACAAAAGGCTCGCCCGCCGCGCCATGTTCCTCGCCGGCGCGCCGGTGGCGGTGCCTGCCGGAGCGGTGATGACCGTCCGGCTGCGGCATCAGTCGAATTTTGGCGATCACAACGTGGGACGTTTCCGCCTCTCGACGACCGCCTTCGAGCCTGCTCTCGTGAAGCTCGATGGGGGGTCGGGCTTGCCTGCGGATCTGGTCGCGATCCTCACGGGTGATCCCGCGACGCGGAGCGAGGCGGACCGGAAGGTCCTCGATGCGTGGTTCCGGGCCAATGCCGACCATCCCGTCAAGCGAGCTGCCGCTGCCGTCGCCGCCGCGAAAAAGCAGCGGGCGGACTACGAGCAGTCGCTGCCGAGCGTGATGGTGATGAAGGAAAAGCCCGCGCCACGCGAGGCCTTTGTCCTCAATCGTGGCGAATACGATCGTCCCGCCGACCGGGTGGCGCGCCATCTCCCCGCAGCCCTGCCAGCGCTCCCCGAGGGGGCTCCGCAGAATCGTCTCGGTCTCGCGCAGTGGCTCGTCTCGGGCGATCATCCGCTAACCGCACGAGTCTGGATCAACCGCGAATGGGAACGGCTCTTCGGCACCGGTATCGTGAAGACCTCGGAGAATTTCGGGTCGCAGGCCGAGTGGCCGATGCACCCGGAATTGCTCGACTGGCTCGCGGTCGAGTTTGTTTCCCCGAACGTGCTCCCCCCCGTGAATGGAAAGGCCGCCCAAGCCTGGGATATGAAAGCGATGATCAAGTTCCTCGTCATGAGCCGGGCCTACCGGCAGAGTTCCGTGGTCACGCCCGCGCTCGTCGAGCGCGATCCGGAGAACCGGCTCCTCGCGCGTGGTCCGCGCTTCCGTCTCCGCGGAGAATTGGTCCGTGACCAAGCTCTCGCCGTGGCCGGGTTGATGGCTCCGAAGGTCGGCGGTCCGAGCGTGCGTCCCTACATGCCCGAGGGGGTCTGGGATGAAACGAGCCGCTACGGCGATCTGCGTGGCTACAAGGCGGACTCAGGGGAAGGACTCTACCGTCGCAGTTTTTACACGATCTGGAAACGCACCGGAGCGCCGCCGACGATGCTGCTCTTCGACGCGCCGAATCGCGAAACCTGCACGCCGAAACGCTCGCGCACGAACACGCCGCTGCAGGCGCTCGCACTGATGAACGAGGTCACCTTCGTCGAAGCCTCGCGAGCCCTTGCCGAGCGCATGATGCGCGAGGGCGGCAAAACGCCCGAGGAGCGGCTTACCACCGGCTATCGTCTCGCGACTTCGCGACGACCCGACCCGGAGACGCTGCTCTTCCTCCGCGACGGCTTCGGCAGCCGTCTCGCCGAATTCCAGTCGCAGCCCGAGGCGGCCAAAGCCCTGATTTCAAACGGAGCCTCGAAGCCCGATCCAGCGTTGGACCCCGCCGAGCTTGCCGCCTACACCATCACTGCCAACGTCCTTCTCAATCTCGACCGCGTCGTCACCCGCGACTGATTTTCCGCCATGAACCCATTTCGCGATCTCCTTTCCACGCGTCCCGACGGGGGCGCCCTGCAGGATCTCCTCAATCGCCGCCTTTTTCTCGGGCGCGGGGCCGCCGCTCTGGGTTCGGCCGCATTGGTGGGTTTGTTAGGGCGTGAGGCAGGTGCTGCTACCGCCCCCGGGGCTCGTCCCGGTCTGCCGTCGTTCCCGAATCATCCGGCGAAGGCGAAGCGGGTCATCTACCTCTTCCAGTCGGGAGCACCTTCGCAGATGGATCTTTTTGATCCGAAGCCGCAGATGGAAGCCCAGCGGGGCAAGGATCTGCCCGAGTCGATCCGGCAGGGGCAGCGCCTCACGACGATGACCTCGGGTCAGAAGAGTTTTCCCGTGGCGCCGAGCCTTTTCAAATTCGCCCAACACGGTGAGAGCGGTGCCTGGATGAGCGATCTGCTCCCGCATCTCTCCGGTGTCGCCGATGACCTCTGTTTCATCCGCTCGATGCACACCGAGGCGATCAACCACGATCCCGCGATCACTTTCTGCCAGACCGGCCACCAGCTCGCCGGTCGTCCCAGCATCGGGGCCTGGCTCAGCTACGGTCTCGGTACGGACAATGCCGACCTGCCCGCCTACGTCGTCCTCACCTCCTTCGGCACGGGGCGCCGTGACGACCAACCGCTCTACGATCGCCTCTGGTCCTCGGGCTTTCTTCCGACCCAGCATCAGGGGGTGAAGTTCCGCAACATCGGAGATCCCGTGCTCTATCTCTCCGATCCCGCCGGGATGAGCCGTGGGATGCGGCGGAGCATGCTCGACGAACTTGCGGCGTTGAACCAGCGCGATCTCAAAGTCTTCGGCGATCCCGAGATCGATGCCCGAATCTCGCAATACGAGATGGCCTTCCGCATGCAGAGCAGCGTGCCGGATTTGACGGACTTGTCAGGGGAATCCGAGGCGACGCTTGCGATGTATGGCCCCGAGGTGAAGACGCCCGGCACCTACGCGGCGAATTGTCTCCTCGCCCGCCGCCTCGCCGAGCGCGATGTGCGTTGCATCCAGCTCTTTCACATGGGCTGGGATCACCACGGCGGTCTCCCGAACGCGATCAAGGGCCAGTGCCGCGACATCGACCAGCCTACCGCCGCCCTCCTCGCCGATCTGAAACAGCGCGGCCTCCTCGAGGACACTCTCATCGTCTGGGGCGGGGAGTTCGGACGCACGATCTACTCCCAGGGCGCGCTCACCGCGGACAACTACGGCCGCGACCACCATCCGCGCTGCTTCACCGTTTTCCTCGCCGGAGCCGGGATCAAGCCGGGCATGACCCTCGGGGAGACGGACGATTTCTGCTACAACATCACCAGCGATCCCGTGCACGTGCACGACCTCAACGCCACGATTCTGCATCTGTTAGGTGTCGACCACAAAAAGCTCACCTACCGCTTTCAGGGCCGCGACTTCCGGCTCACGGATATCCACGGCGAGCTGGTGAAGAAGATCCTCGCGTAGCTTCCTTTACCGTCCCACGAACGTGACGTAGCGCCAAAGATCGCCGTAGCCGTGGCCGATCCGGCGCACGACCGCCTCGTATCCCGCGTCGAGCTGGGCGAGGATCTGGCCCTCCATGCGGACGTGATTCACGCCCATCCATTTGCGGAACCAAGTCCAGCGTGTCTCGTGGAAGTCGACCACGGCGATGACCCCACCATCGCCGAGATCCCCCCGGCATCGTTGGATGACCTCGTCGTAGCCGGGATTGATCATCGAGAGGGCGTAGCTGATGACGATGAGATCGAACTTCCCGCCCTCATCCGCGACCGGGCCATCGTAGGGGCGGTGCAGCAGATCGACGCGATCCGCGAAGGGCGCGCTCTTGGCACGGGCGCGGTCGAGCATGTCGGCGGAAAGATCGAGCCCGGTGATCCGGGCCCCGGGAAAGGCCTCTGCAAGAGCAACAAGGTTTTTCCCAGTGCCGCAGCCGATTTCGAGAATACGGGCCGGAGATTTCACCTGGGCGGCGACCGTCTCGATCAGGTCGTTTCGTCCAAAGAGGAAGGCCCAGCGGGTGACGTCGTAGAACTTGGCGTGCCAGCGGTAGTAGCCGCGAAGGGAAGAGGCGTTGCGGTCCGAGTCACTCATGCGGTGACGTGGGCGAAGAGAGTGCAGCCGTAGGTGCCGACGCGGTCGCGTTGATGAAGGGCCTCGGTCCGTGCTTCATCGACGAGGTCGAGTCGCTCGCGCGCGAAAGCCGGAATGAAGTCGATCTCCGGACTCGCCGAGCGCATCAGGATCGCGGTGCCGGGACGGCTGTTCTCGAGGATGAGCTGCCATTCCTCGGCGAGGGCCTCGGGACGGTGCGCGGCCATCCAGTCCTGATGATCGAGGAGGACGTAATGAGAATAGGCGGCGGGGTGCTCGCGGAGGAAGTTGGCGATCGTGCTGCTGTGTGTCTTGATGCGATCAACCCGATCTCGGAGGACGGGCTGATGCTCCTCGCGAAGGTAGTTCGGGCAGCACTCGCGGGTGTAGCTGCCGCGCATGTAAACCTGCCAGAAGTAGTTTTCCCAAAAGGGGATCGCAGTGAAGACCTGCTCTAGTTTGGCTTGGAGGAATCCGGGGATGCCGCCCGCAAAGTTTTTTTCAATCAAGCGGATCTGCGCCCGAGGCACGCCGAGCATGGCCATGGAAACGGGCTGTTTGAGAAGCCAGGTGACCAGTTTGGTCCAGAGAATGGGGCGCACTTCCTCATAGATGGCCTGCTGTTCTTCGATCGACTTCGCCTCGAGAATCGCGGAGGTGCGCTGACGCAGCTTGCCGCGTCCGCTCGTGAAGGTCTTGAGTGCGATCCATGCCATCTGCCCGGCGGTGCCGCGATAATAAAACGAAGGGTTCAGCTTTGAGCTCTTGAAGTAGTAATGCTTCTCCTTCCAATAGCGGTTCGCGTAAGTAGGGAGAAGTTCTTCGATTTCCTTGTGGAGGCTCTTGAAGTCAGGGTGAGTTCCCTCGCCGAAGAGCGCGAAGAGATCCTCGAAGCGGTCTCGCCGGATCATCGCGGACTTGAGCTGGAGTAGGGCGTTCTGCCGGGGATTCATGTCCACCGCATGGATTTCGGCGGGGTCGTCGAGCAGGTAATCGAGGGCGTTGCAGCCGGCGCTCGTGATCATGACGACGCGGCTTTCGTGGTCGAGAGCCATGAGTTCGCGGTCGATGCGCGGATCCTCCCAGCAGGCATTGTAGACGAGATTGCCCCCGTGGACCCGTTGAAAGGTCGCGTCCTGGGCGCGGTGATGGATCCTGGTGGGTGCGACGGTCTCCGGCATACCTTGAAAGAGGATTAAGAATGGTGAAATTTCACCCTTGCCTTTGTGACGAAAGTGTCAGGAAAGGGGGCGGACGACTCGATCAGGATTCCCACCGCGGACAAGGTTCGGCACGCGAAAGGCGAAGATCCAAAGATCCGTCACGCCACCACCTCCAGAATCGGTTCGCCGCTCGAGATCATCAAGGGCCTGCCCTGAGTGTCGTGATACTCCGCTGTCGGATCGATCCCGAGCAGGTAGTAGATCGTCGCGGAGAGATCCTCGAGCTTCACGGGCTTCTCAATGGGATTGCTCCCGGTTTCGTCGCTGGCGCCGTGGATGTAGCCGCGCTTCACGCCGCCTCCGGCGAGGAGGACGCTGTAGCAGTTTGGCCAGTGGTCGCGGCTGGCGTTCTTGTTGATCTTCGGAGTGCGGCCGAATTCACCCATCCAGACGACGAGGGTTTCGTCGAGGAGCCCGCGGTTTTCGAGATCGTGGATCAGGGTCGGCAGGGTCGTCTCGGTGATGGGGTAATGATATTGCTCGACGATGGGAAACATCCGCGTGTCGTTGAAGCCATGGGTGTCCCATCCGCCCTCGGTGATGCTCTGCCCGCCGATCCCGCTCGAGAAATAGCAGGTGACGAACTTCACTCCATACTCGACGAGGCGCCGGGCGAGGAGACAACCCTGGCCGTAGGTGGTGCGTCCGTAGGCGTCACGGATTTTTGCCGGCTCGCTCGCGAGGTCGAAGGCGTCGCGAACGCGTTCGCTGTTGAGCATGGCGATGGCGCTCTTGTAGTAATCGTCGAGCCCCTTCGCCTCCGCCGAATAATCAAGGAGGCGCGACTGGCGGTCGATCAGCTCCTGCAGTCCGCGGCGGGCGTGGAGCCGGTCGAGGCTGAGGTTGTCGGGCAGGCTCAACTCTGGCAGTTTGAAATCCGCCTCGTTGGGATCTCGCGGCACGAAGAGGGGATCGTGCTTTTTGCCGAGGAAACTGGCGGCCTGGCCTGGGGTGCGCGAGCCGTCGGCGACGATATGCGGGTAGGTGACGAAGGTGGGTAGTCCGCCCGGCGCGTTCGGGGCGAGGTAGTCGACGACGGATCCGTAGGCGGGCCGCAGATCGATCGAGTCGCGGAGGCGCTGGTCGTCGGTCGGCGGGGCATGGCCTGAGAGCGCGTAGTAGCCCGCCGAATTGTGGTTTTTCATCTGATGATAGACCGAACGGATCACGGTGAAGCGATCCATGATCTTCGCGACGCGGGGGAGGTGCTCGTTCGTGAGCAGGTCCGGATTGCTCGTGCGGATCGCCTTGTGCGGAGTCCGGTATTCGGAGGAGGCGTTGAGCTTCAGGTCGAACGTGTCGACGTGCGAGGGACCGCCCCATTGGAAGAGGAAAATGACCGACTTGGCCCGCGCCGGAGGCCGTCCTCCGGGATACTCGCTCCCCGCAAGGATCTTCGGTAGAGTCAAGCCGAGCGCACCCATCCCGCCGGCCTTGATGAGATGGCGGCGGGAAAGGCGAAGGGAGTCGAAACCGGGGCAGGCGGGGGATTTCATGGGGAGGGAGTCATTTCAACGTTTCCGGTCTCTCTTCTTCATCGGTGAACATCCGTGGATATCGGTGCTCATCCGTGTTCCAAAATCCAAACACAGATGACCACTGATGCGCTTCGCTCCGAGGGATGACACGGATGGAACTCTCATCGCCTCAACAAAAACTCCTTCGCATTCAACAAGGACCACGCGAGATCCTCGAGAGCGGCGCGACGGTTCTCCGTGGAGCCCAGGTAGGTGCTCATCGCACTGAGTTCCTCTCCGGATGGGGCACGTGTCAGGACGGTCCGGTAAATCCGCTCGACGAGGGCCTCGTCGGAGAGTTTCGCTTCGAGAAGCTGATCGAGGAAATTCCCCTTCTTCGTCAGCAGCCCGTTTAGCGAGGATCCGCTCGTGAGCTCGAAAACCTGCGCGAGCGAGGTGTCGGTGGTGCGTTCCGTGTCGGAGTTGGTGAGGCGGGGCGGTTTGCCGAAGAGGCGCACAAAGCGGTCGCCGCTTGTGGGGCTCTTCGGTCGGTAGACCGCCTGCACTCCGGGGAGTTGGGCGGCGCGCATGGGTTTGTCGTAACCCTCGAAGGTTGGCAATCCGCCCAGGGCGAGGTGAACGGAATCGAGCATCTGTTCCGCGGAAAGGCGGCGGGGGAGGGAGCGGGCGAAATTGATCTCGTCGTCGGCATTGGTGTCGTTCGGCACCGATCCAAGTTGGTAGGCGCGCGAGGAGCAGATCGTGCGGATGGCGTGCCGCAGGTCGTAGCCGTTCTTCACAAAATCGGCGGCGAGGGCGTTGAGGAGGGCGGGATTCACCGGCGGATTGGTGGCGCGGAAATCATCGACAGGATCGACGAGGCCGCGTCCCATCAAGTGATACCAGATACGGTTGATCTGGACCTTGGCGAAGAGGGGATGCTCTGGCGAAGTCATCCAGACACCGAGCTTCTCGAGGCGCTTCGGATCGGAGGCGAGAGGTTCGCTCTCGCCGAGGAGTCGCGGTGCCGGGGCCTTTCCGCTGCGGGGATCCTTCAGATCGCGTTTGTCGACGAATTTCACGACCTGTTCGCCGACGAAGTTGTTCTTGTCGTTCGAGTCGAAGCGTTTGTTCTCCTTGATGTCGTAGTCGATCCCGTCGAAGACGGCGGAGAACTGGTAGTAGTCGTCCATCGTCCATCGTTCGAAGGGATGGTTGTGGCACTTGGCACAGTTCAGACGCACCCCGAGAAAAATCTGGGCGATGGCCTCGGCGCGCTGATCGGGGGCGCGGAGGGCGCGGTAATAATTCGAGGCGGCGACTTCGTAGGTGCTGCCCAGCGAGGAGACGACCTCGCGGGCGAAGCGGTCGAGCGGCTTGTTTTCGTGGATGGATTTACGGATCCAGCCGTGGAAGGCGGCGACGCCTCTGGTATCGAGGACTTTTTCCTCGACGCGGAGGAGGTCGGCCCATTTCAAGGCCCAGAAGTCGGCGAACTCGGGACGCTGGAGGAGGGTGTCGACCAGTTTGGTCCTTTTGTCAGGATCCGTGTCCTCAAGAAAGGCCCGTGCCTCCTTCTCTGTCGGGATGAACCCGAGAAGATCGAGATGGACGCGCCGGACGAAGGTGGCGTCGTCGCAGACTTCTGAGGGGAGGATCCGCAGGGTCTTCCATTTCGTGTGGAGGGCCTCGTCGATGAAGTTGCGGGCCGGCGGATCATTCCAGACAAAATCGGGGCGGTCGGGGACGAAGGCGAGGCGCACGGGGGCCTGCTGACCGAGGTAACGCACGTTCACCGTCGTCTCGCCGGGGCGATGGCTTTCGACGAGCCCGTCGGGCGAGACCTCGACGTTGAGCGCGGTCGGTTCGTAGATGGCCCAGCGGTTCACATCGCGGGTCGCGCCATCGGAGTAATGGGCGGTGACGGCGAGTTTTACCGAAATCTCGGGCTCAAAAAGGACTTTCTCGTCCGGAGTGACCTCAAGCCGGACCAAGGTGGGTTCGTCAGCGAGATCGCGCTTGGCTCCTTCGGCGATCCAGCGGTGGAGGAATTCGTAGGATTCCGAATCCTTCTCGAAACGTTTTCCACCCTCGTGTTTCACCTCAAGGATCGCCTTGCGGAGGAGGTAGCTTTTCTCCGGCGCGCCGAGATTGACGAAGTTCTTTACGAGGGCGGCATGATCCTTGACAGGGTCTTCCCCCCGAAGTGACAGGGTCAGTTCGCCCTTCCCGGTCTGGGCCCCGTGGCAGGCGCCGAGATTGCAACCGGCGCGGGTGAGGATGGGGACGATGTCGTTGCGGTAGGAGATGCCGCCGGACGCGGCGTCACGAGGGGGTGGGTCACCGGTCACGGGTGGAGAAGATTCTTGCGCGGCGACCGGATACAGGCCCACGGACGCACCCAGGAGGAGTGCGAAGAACGGGGCTGGAATCGTGAATCGCATCGGCAAATGTCAGGGTAGGCTCGAAGAGGGACTTCTCAATGAACGGGTTTGCGTGAAAGATTCGGACGACCTCCCCGAATCCGATGAAGCGCGTTGTTTTTTCCCTCCTTCTGCTCCACTCCCTCGCCTCGGCGGCCGATTTCGCGGTGCATACCCCCGAAGAACTCCGCGTTGCGCTCTTGAAGCTCGCCGAGGGCGATACGCTCAAGGTCGCGCCGGGGGAATATCCGGGTGGTCACCACGTCATCGGTATCGCGAAGCTCACGATCACCGCACTGGATCCGGCGAATCCGCCGGTCTTCGTGGGTGGAGGCAATGCCTGGCAGTTTTCGCGGTGTCCGGGCCTGAGCGTCAGCCATCTGAAAACCCGGGGCCAGACTGGCAACGGAATCAACCTCGACGACGGCGGCGATCTCGAACACCCGGTCGAGGGCATCACCTTGTCGCACCTCGAGATCCGCGAGGTCGGTCCCCAGGGCAATCACGACGGGATCAAGGGTTCGGGTCTCGTGAATCTGACGATCCGGGACTGCCTCATCGAGGGCTGGGGCGGGCAGGGGATCGATCTCGTCGGTTGCCATCGCTCGCTCATCACGGGCTGTCGTTTCGTCGGGAAGGAGGGCTTCAGTGCGAGCGCGGGGTTGCAGTGCAAAGGCGGCTGCTCGGAGATCGTCGTGGAGAAGTGCCACTTCAAGAACGCCGGCGAGCGGCCTCTCAATCTCGGTGGTTCGACCGGTCTCGACTACTTCCGGCCGCCTGGCGCGAAATACGAGGCGGCGAATCTGGTCGCTCGGGAGAACGTGATCGAGGGCGGACTTTGCGCCGCCGCCTTCGTCGGGGTCGATGGTGCCGAGTTCACGAACAACACGATCCTTTTTCCGGGGCGATGGATCTTCCGGATACTCCAGGAGACGAACGAGCCGGGCTTTGTTCCTTGTCGGAATGTCAGGGTGACGGGAAATCACATCGTCTTCCGCCGCTCGGAAGTCCGCTCGGATGTGAACGTGGGTGGGGGAACCGCACCGGAGACCTTCGTTTTTGAAGGGAACCATTGGTTCGCCGAAGATCGCCCCGGGACATCGAAGCCGCAGTTGCCGGTGGAGGAAAAGGGCGGGGTCTATGGGACGGATCCGAGGTGAGGGGCGGAGGAAATCTTCTCGCCGGGAACCGGGTATCGGTCGGCAACGAACAGCGTCATTTATGCCGAACTTGGGGGGGGAGGATCACGGCGCAGCCACGCGGAAGCCGGTAGGGCTTCTTTTGGTGCTCGGAACGCGGCTGTCCGAAGCGCGATCGACCGATGAACGCACGCGGGCCTCGTCGGAATTCCAATCTCCCCCGCGAACGACGCGCTCGGAGAAAGAGATGACCACGCCCTCGGTCCATTCACCGACGTTTCCGCCCTGATCGGTGGTGCCGTAGAAGCTGGCGCTGGCCGGATACGAACCTGGCGCGGTCAGATAATTCTGGGTCGGCGATAGGCTGGCGGCCTGAGTCACGGAAAAGTTCGAGCCGATGCGGAGGTTCGCGTGGTTCGCCAGAGGGAGTGGACCGATCTGGTTTCCCGGTGGCGTGTTGCTGCGCGTCGGGTAGAGCCAGTAGTCGTCCCCGTCGCCTCCCTGGGCGGCGGGCTGGTGGTAGGCCGCCTTGTACCATTCGTTCTCGCTGGGAATCCAGAACCTGGCCCCCGGGTTGCGCACAATGTCCAAACCGCCACTGGTCGTTCCGTCCAGCGTGTAGGCCCCCTGTTCCGTCGTCCCGGCATTCTGCGCCCCCGTTGGACGGCCGTTGTGCAGCCAGTTGCAGAAGCGGGCCGCGTCGAACCAGCTCACGAAGGTCACGGGGCGGGTCCCGGTCCCGATCACGGAGTAGGTGAAATTCCCCGACGTTCCGTTTTGGGCGATTCCGGCGATGTTCTCGTTTGTCGCCAGGGCCGAGCTGTAGAGCGCATGGGTGTCCGTCGCCGCCACCGCGTTGAGGAAGGCGGTGTATTGCGCCAGGGTGACCTCGGTTTTGCCGATTTGGAATTCGTAGTTCACGCGGCCGAGCGCGCCCTGCCCGAAATCCTGGTCCGGGGCATTGCCCACATTGCCCACCTTCACCACCTCGATGAAGGGCGCGGGAGGCGTGGTGGCGGCAGCCAGTTGCTTCTTCAAGGTTGCGATCTGTTTCTTCAGCTTCTGGATGACCCGCGCCGAGGCGCTGGGCGAGGCGGCTTCGACGCTCGGGATCAGAGTGGGAAGGGGGCTGACGACAGCAAAGGTCGCCACGAGCGCGAAAGTAGCGGTGCGTTTGATCAGCAGGGAACTTGTCATGGAGACAGGGTAGCGGAATCAAGCAAGACGAGACAATCAGGAAAGTTGCCGTTAGGGTAACATTTCTCATGCCCGCCCTCTCCGACCTCATTCGCGCCGCTCAAGACTGGCTCCAGATCGACGCCATCACCGACTACCCCGGCGCCCTCAACGGTCTTCAGCTCGGGAACTCGGGGCAGGTCACGAAAATTGCGGCCGCCGTCGATGCCTGCCTCCCGGTGATCGAGGAGGCCTGTGCCGATGGCGCGAACCTCCTTGTCGTCCATCACGGGCTCTTCTGGCAGGGGGCGCAACGGATCGAGGGCTCGCTCTACCGGAAGTTGAAACTAGCGATGGAGCACGATCTCGCGATATACTCAGCGCACCTGCCGCTCGACATGCATCCGGAGCTCGGAAACAACGCGCTCCTCGTCGCTGCCCTCGGTTTTGCGGGAGAAGGCCGGCCCTTCGCCCCCTGGAAAGGGCGTGACCTCGGGCTGCGCGTCATGTGCGATCTCGATCGCGACGAGTTGCTCGCCCGGGTCGCGGCGGCGGTGGGCGGCACGCCGAAGCTCGCTCCCGGAGGCCCGGGGCGCGTCCGCGCGCTCGGCGTCATCACCGGTGGGGCCGGCTCACAGATTTACGAACTTGCGGCCACAGGGATCGACACCTTTCTCACCGGCGAAGGCCCACACTGGAGTTACACCGCGGCCGAGGAACTCGGGATCAACCTGATCTATGCGGGCCACTACGCCACCGAGACCTTCGGGGTGAAGGCGCTGGCGGGGCGCTGGGCGGCGGAATTTCCCGGGCTGGAGGTGACCTTCATTGACCACCCGACGGGACTGTGACCGGCACGGCGGGCGCTTCCTGCCACGGGATGAAGGCGGCGAGGGATCGGGCATTCACCGCGTCCAGACCGTAAACGTCGCGGCCCGGAGCGAGAAGCGTGCGCCCACCGGCAGCGGGACGGGGGAAGATCGTGAAATAGGTGATGTAGACGTTGATCCCGCCCTTCACCGCGACGCCCTTGTTGAGGTCGGTTTGCATCTTCCCGCGCACCTGCTCCAGGGTCCACCCGTCCGGGGCGAAGACCCATTCGGCGAGCTCATCAGGTTTCGCGACGCGGATGCAGCCGTGGCTGTGGTCCCGGTTGGTCCGGGCGAAGAAGTCGCGGGCCGGGGTGTCGTGCATGTAGATGTTGAAGGAATTGGGGAAGAGGAACTTAACGTAACCGAGGGCGTTGGTCCCGCCCGGCTTCTGCCGGATGAGGAGACTTCCCGAGGCAACGGCTCCGAGCGTGTCCGGGGAAACACGGGTCCCGGCGCTGGCCCCGAAGGAATTGACGAGTTCGTAGTTGTTCCGGCTCAGGTAACCCCAGTCCTCCTGCATTTTCGGGAGCAACTCCTTGCGGGCGATGCTCGGCGGCACGTTCCAATAGGGGCCGAAGACGACCTCCTGCATACGGTCGCGGAAGATCTTGGTGTGCTGGGACTCCACCGAGGCCTTGCCATGGACGATGCGCATCGACTTGGACATAAAATCATTCACGTCGAAGAGGTAGAGTTCGGCGCAGGGCAGATTCGCGATGAGGTAGCGGTCTCCCATCTTCCCGGGCATGAGCCGGGCGCGGTGGAGGTTCAGGACCATGGAACGGAAGCGGTCCGCGGCGTTTACGTTCAGATAGCGCCATGAACCCAGGCCGAAGATGCCGTCCGGATCGAGGCCGTAGTCGGTCTGAAAGGCAACTATGGCACCGGTGAGTTCGGGCGTCATCGAGGTCAGCAAGGCCGCCTGCTGGGGGGGCATGTTCAGGTAGCCTCGGTCGATGAGATGGGCGGCAATGGCCGGCGCGGCGGGGTAGACCTCGCCCGGTTTGCCTGGCCCGATCTGCTCGGGGCTGGGGATTTGAGGGAGGCCGGAGTATTTGAGGATCGCCTCCCTTGCCGCCGGGTAGGCCTTGTGGAGTTCCCGGTAGATCCAGTTTTTGGGGGCCATGGCGTCCATCGACTTGGGCAGCTCGAAAGGCTGAAGCGAGGTCGCCAGCACGAGATCGCCTACAATCGAGTCGATCGAGCGCTCGTCTGAACCGGGCTTGTCTCCGTAATCCCAATCCGGCCAGATCCGATGGAAGGGGACGACTCCGATGCGGATCATGAGCGCCGTATCGAGAAACGCAACGGTGTGAGCAAGATCGCGAGCCTCGATCGGTCCCGACGGCACGCGAGGAACGAGGGCTTCGGGATCCTGGGCCAGCAATTCGGGAAGGGCGTGGCGCTTGAGTTCCTCGCCCAAGCTTCGATGAAACCCCGCCCCAAGAGCCACACCCTCCCAAAGAGGCCGGAAACCGCGCTCACGATAGAGGCGGGAAATGACGGCTTCGGCAAGGGGCGCGAAATGACGATCCGGCGGAAGAATGGCCCTGACTTGAGCGCGGACGGAAGCTTCCTCGGGGGAAAGTGGCGGCTCCATCGCCACGGGATCCGACGCGAGAGACTTGCGTGCGGGACTTGCGGTCGGTTCACCGGGGTCGGCGTCGTCCGCCACAACGGGCTCCGCCACCAATCTCTGAGCAGGAAGCGAAACGGGAACGGAAGCCAGCACCAGCAATGGGAGGATGGCAAACCACGAGGGCGGGAAAGAGCGGGACTCCATGACGGGGAATAAAGTAAACGATACCCTCTTGAAAACAATCCCTACCCCGACCGGGAGGAGCTTGTTCATGGGAAACCGCCTCATCTGAACCCTGCCCGGTATCAATGAGCCCCGTGAGAGGGCAGTGCTACCCCAACCTGGAGCACACAGGCCCCGCTATCCGGCCGAAAGCGGACCGCCCTGCGGCATGATTCCGAATTCCGATCCACTCTGGCCCGCTTCCGATCGAACCAGGCAAACTCCAAAGGACCGCGAAATACTCAGGGCGGCAGCAAAAATGGTCCTAATTCGCGAATTTCCATGATTTTGAGGCACTTCCATAAGGATGGCGCGGCAATGAGCGGCAAAAATCGTCTTTTTCGAAAATTCGTTCACAAAAGCGTTTGACCTTCGGAATGGGTCGGTTATAATCACCGCCCGCCCAAAAGAGGGTGGCTCCGCTGAACCGGGAACGGTTTAAGAGTGTAAGATCTTTCAGAACATCAGGCCAACCGGCCGCTAATTAGATGAGAGTCGCAAGGCTCGCTCGTTGGAGAGGCGAAACGTTGGTGGAAAAGGAAAAGGCTAAATTGTGTGTTGCACGTGAAAGCAAAGAACGTGCCGAACGAAGTTCCAATTTATTGGGATGTAGTTCATGTCAATTTTCCGTAATAGAACAACAGCAACTCCGAAAGGAGAAGCTAGCGTTTCGAAAGCGGGATCAAAATTTCTATTCGAAGAGTTTGATTCTGGCTCAGAACGAACGCTGGCGGCGTG
>DGXY01000117.1:3286-10215 GCA_002396885.1 Akkermansiaceae bacterium UBA5020 | reverse complement strand
GAGCGGCCGGAGCGGCCGGAGCAGCGCTTCCTCCGGCGCTGGCGCGCCACTGTTCGAGGGCCTTGGCGAGGCGCGCGTCGTCCTTCGAATCCGGATCGTAGCTGGTGAGGAAGTAGGCGGCCTTGTGCTCCGAGGTTTGGTTTTGCGAAAGCGGCCAGTCGTGGACGAGCGTCTTGATTCCTTGACGGGTCGCCGTGGTCCAGATCGGTTCCGCGAGGAGAAGGGCGGGATCCATCGGCTTGTCCACGATCTCGCCGGCGGCGGTGCGGATGCGGTCGGCGATGATGCCGTGTTTGTCTGGGGTCACCCCGGTCGCCATCGTCGTGTGCGAGGGGTAGGTAAGACAGGGGAAGCTGGGACGCATTTTGTTCGTCGCGGCTCCGTCGGTGGCGAGTTTTTTGAGGAAGGGTGCTTCGGCCTTTTCGAGATAATCTCCGCGGAACCCAGGGATATTGATCCAGACGACCACGGCCGGTCCGTCGCCGGAACTGGTGGCGGCGGGTTCGTCGGTCATATCCTCCTTCTCCTTGCCTTCGTCTTCCTTCATCGCGACTTCGGTCGCGGCCATCTGCGCGCGACGATATTCCTCGAGGACGGCAATCGTGCTCTTGTCTCCCTCGAAAGAGGCGCGCGTGAATTGGATGCCCTCGCTGCCATTCCAGAGGAAGAGCATGACGAACGCAACCAACAGGATCGCGATGAGGGTGATGAGGGAACTGGCGAGAGACCGGAACATGGCGCTTACCTATCCGATCTTGAAAGCCCTTGCAAGTCCCGACCCGCCAGCGCCGGGGGCTTTCTTTTTGGTGGGAGTGCTGCCGGATTTTAGAGAATTCCGTGCTTTCGGAAGACCTCGGACACTGGCACGCCGGCGGCGAGTTCGTCCCGGACGGTGTTTTCGCCCGAGACTTTCTCTTTGGCCGCGGCAATGACGTGGGCGGCGATGTCCTGGGGAATGATGACGACTCCGTCGCAATCACCGAGCACATAATCGCCCTGTTTCACGAGAACCCGGTCGAGGAGGATGGTCTCGCGGATGGCGACGACGTCGAGCCGACCCTTGCTGTCGGCGGGCGAACAACCGATCCCGAAGACGGGAAAATCGAGTTGATTGAGGGCCCAGAGATCGCGGGTGCAGCCGGTCATGACGATGCCGCGGACGCCCTTCGCGAGGCAGGCGGTGCTGAGCAGTTCGCCCCAGAAGGCGCAAGAGGTGTCGTGATTCGCATCGACGACGAGGACGTCGCCCCTCTCCGCGGCATCGATCGCCTCCATCTCGAGAGCATAGGGATGGTCGGGCACGGCATCGACGATTTCGGCCCGCAGGGTGAAGACACGCCCTGCGACCCGTTGGGTCGGGGTCAGGGCGCGGACCGCGGGCGAGAGGGTCTGATTCGGATACCCATGGGCGTCGAGGACATCGGCAACGACGGCGGAATAGAGGGTGGAAAGATCGGCGATGAGGTCGGTATTCATGAGGGATGGAAAAAGGGTGGAATCAGTCGGCGAGCCAGCGCCCGAGGTTTTGGGCGATGTATTCGCGATCGAGCCAATCCGGATAGGCGGCGAGGACTCGATCGATCTCGGCGGACTGGCCGGGTGAGAGAACCTCGTCGGGATCGAGGCAGGCGCGGGAAGGGACGAGCCCGTCGCGTCGGAGCATTTCCTGAATGCCCGCGATGCAGCCGGCGAAACGATGCGCCGGGTCGAAAAGGGCCGCGTTCAGATCCGTGAGAGAGGCATCGAGCGCCGACCACGCCGCGGCGCTGCGTTCCTCCGTCTTGACGGATTCGAGCAAGGCGACGGCGCGTCGTGTCCCGACGGCCCATTGTCCTAACAAACCACCCACGATGCGGCGCGGCGGATCGCCCCAGGGGAAGGGGGTGATGAGATCGCCGATGATGTGATCGTCGTTGCCGGTGTAGAGGGCGAGATCGGTTCTCCCGCTTTCCGCGACGGCGCGCACCACGTCGAGGGTCGCGTAGCGGTCGAAAGGGGCGATCTTGATGGCCACGACCGATTCGATCTCCACAAAGGCCCTCCAGAAATCGTAGCTGTAGCGGCGTCCCCCGATGGCCGGCTGGAGGTAAAAGCCGACGAGCGGGAGAATTTGCCCGATCCTCCGGCAGTGCTCGACCAATTCCTCGTCGGAAGCCCCGCCGAGGCCCGTGAGACTGAGGAGCGCCGCGTCGTAGCCGAGTTCGCGCGCCAGCGAAGACTCGGCGATGGCTTGGACGGTCTTGCCGCAGACTCCGGCGATCAGGGCGAAGGGCCGCTCCGGATCGAGATGACGCCGCACCTCTTCGGCCGAAAAACGAAGGACGGGCTCCAAGAGGCCGTGCTCGGGCGCGCGGATCTCGAACTGGGTCGTGTGCACCGCGACCGCAAGTCCGCCCGCGCCGGACTCGAGGTAATAACGGATCAGGGCCCGCTGGTGCCGCCTCGACCAGGTCCGGTCCGCCTCCAGCGCGAGGGGCATCGCGGGGATGACCTGCCCTTCGCCCAGATGGCGGCTAAGGGAGAATGGGAAAGGGGTGGGCATGATAGCGGCGAAGATAGCCATTCTCCAGAAAGCGGATGCCGGGGCAAGTCCCGTCATGCCGGAGCGATTGAAATTGCCCGATTTGCGGCCATCATTCCTCCATGTCTTCCCACGCCTTCCGCCGCCTTCTCCTCTGTTCTTTTCTCGCCGTCCTCGTGGCCCTCGGTCACGGCGAGGCTTCCGCGCAGTTGCTCAAGAAAAAGAAGAACCAGGCCCCGGTGAATTCCGGTCCGGTGGCTCTCGCTCCAGGACAATTCGAATGGTATCCCGAGCGTGCGCCTTCCGGGCCGCTTCTAGTCGTCGTGAGCCTCGACGATCAGATCGCCTACGTCTATCGCAACGGCGTCCTCATCGCGCGCTCAACGGTCAGCTCCGGTGCACCGGGACACGAGACCCCCACCGGCGTTTTCACCATCCTCGAAAAGAACAAGGTGCACGAGTCGAGCATCTACAAGGGTGCGCAAATGCCGAACATGCAGCGCCTCACCTGGAGCGGGATCGCGATGCACGCCGGCCAGCTCCCTGGCTACCCCGCCTCCCACGGCTGCGTGCGGCTCCCTCATGAGTTTTCGGATAAGCTCTTTTCGATCACCGAAAAGGGCGGCACGGTGGTCATTACTCGGCGGCAGTCGAAGCCGGCGACCTCCAAGAAGCCGGCCTCCATCCTCCTCGCGTCCAACGTCGATCCGACTTCGCGTCCGGCGCCTGCGCTCGTGGGCAAGCCGATCTGGGACCCGGGCCGCAGTCCGTCGGGACCCGTCAATTTCCTCCTCAGCGGCGCCGACCGGACGCTCTATGTCTATCGCAACGGCATCCTCATCGGCCAGACGCCCGTGGGCATCCGCGATCCCCACATCCCCATTCCCTCAGGCGTTTTCCTGATGCTGGAGGGCGCCGCGCCTGGGGCGAATTCGATCGTGCCCGGCAAACCCGTCCGTCCCTGGACCGTGCTCTCGCTCGACGAAGGCAGCTCGCCCGTCGTGGTCGAGGAATTCCGCAGCCGTCTCCACATCCCCGATAATTTTGCGCGCACCCTCTACGAACTCGCCGCGCCGGGAACCATCCTCCTGACGACCCCGAAAGCGACCTCGCCTCAGACCTCGACAGGCACCAATTTCACGATCATGGCACCACAGGCGCCGGGGCGGTGAGCCTGCCGGAGACGAGCGGTCTCGGCAGGGGAGGGGGAAGTGGAAGGGCTGGGACTCGAACCCAGGACCAATTGGTTAAAAGCCAACTGCTCTACCAACTGAGCTACCTTTCCGTTGGATACCGGATCCGCGAAGTGCGGACCGGGCAGAGCGGGGATTATACCGATGCTCTGGGGTCACGCAAGCGAAAGTTCGACGAGAAGATCGCGCAGGTTCTGTTGGTCTCGCCCGACGCGGAAGTGACGGAATCCGGCGGCCTCGGCTCCGGCCCAGTCGCAGATGGGATCATCGCCGACGTGGAGGATCGCGGCGGGCGCGACGCCGAGGCGCTCGCTGACTCGCCCGAAGAGGCGCGGATCGGGCTTGGAGAGGCGCTCTTCGCACGAGAGGAAAAGGGTTTCGAAGGGATCGAGCAACCCGAGGTCGGCGAGGATGCGGCGGAGGCGGGCATCGAAATTCGAGAGAACGATGCAGCGGTGGGCTTCGGCGATGCGGCGGAGGATCTCGTCCGTCCCCGGTTCGGCGAGCCAAGTGCCGGGCTCCTCGAAGCGGAGGTAGAGGGCGTCAAAAAAGGAAGCGTAGTGGGCCTCGTCGGAGAAGGGGATCCCGGTCTCGGCGAAGACGGCGCGGACGAGACGACTCCACCAAGCCCGTTCGTGGGGATCATCGGCGGGGTCTGGGGCAGTCTGGGAAAAGGGCGGCGGGGTGCGCTTCCAGATCGTCCCGAAGGCACGGCCGATCGCGGCGGGATCCGCGGTCACGCCGTGTTCGGCGGCGACACGAGCGTAGGTGACTCCGACCGGCTCGGCGAGATGGATGAGGGTGCCGGCAGCATCGAAGCTGACGACTGCGGGAGGATCGTGAGGCATGGTGTGAATCGTTACCGGTCCGACGGAAAGGCGCGATTTTCAACGAATCACGACTTGATTTGCGGGGATTTCCGTGTTGTCTAAGCAGTGGGAGGGGAATAACTTCATCTCCCTGCATACTTGAGACACCGGGCGTTCGCGCTTGGTTTGATGAAAGTGGGCTAGTCCCGCTTTTTTTTGTCTCAACATCTGAGGACCTTTTGGAGCGTTGGAGAAAATGACAAACGAACTACTGGCACTTTTCGAATATTACGAGAAGGAGAAGGGCATCAAGCGCGATACGATGATCGAGGCGCTCGAGACCGCCCTGCTCTCGGCATCGCGCAAGAGCATCGGCCCGGCCCGGGAGATGCGCATCAGGATTGAGCCGGAGAAAGGCGACATCCGGGCCTTTGCCACGCTTGTGGTGAGGGATCGCGTGACCAACCCCTACGAGGAAATCGACATTTTCACGGCCCGTCGTATCAGCCCCGGCATCGACGTGGGTTCCGACCTCGAAGTGGACATCACGCCGAAGAACTTCGGCCGCATCGCCGCGCAGACCGCGAAGCAGACGATGATGCAGCGTCTCCGCCAGGCCGAGAAGGAGATGATTTATGATGAGTTCAAGGACCGCGCCGGCGACATCGTCTCGGGCACGGTGCGCCGCTTCGAGCGTGGCGACGTCTACATCGACCTCGGCAAGTTCGAGGGCGTGATGAACCAGCGCGAGCGTGTCTCGACCGAGGAATACAACGTCGGCGACCGTGTCCGTGCCTACGTCGTGGCGGTGGAGAACGGGGCCCGTGGTCCTGAGATTATCCTTTCTCGCAGTCATCCGAATTTCGTGCGCCGCCTCTTTGAATCCGAGGTGAGCGAGATCGCCGACCGCACCGTCGAGATCCGCTCACTCGCCCGCGAAGCCGGCTACCGCACCAAGGTCGCCGTCTACAGCGCTGATGAAAAAGTCGACCCGGTCGGCGCCTGCGTCGGCTTGCGCGGTGCCCGCGTCAAGAACATCGTCCGCGAGTTGAACAACGAGAAAGTCGACATCATTCGCTGGAGCGATGACATCCGCCTGCTCGTGACCGAGGCCCTCAAGCCCGCCGAGATCAAGTCCATCACCGTCGACGAGGCGAAGAAGTCTGTCCTCGTGAAAGTGGATGAGGAAGAACTCTCCAAGGCGATCGGCCGCCGCGGCCAGAATGCCCGCCTCACCGCCCGCCTCACCGGTTGGGATGTGCAGGTGCAGAAGGACGAGTCCGCCCACGAGGCCTTCGAGGCCCAGGTCGCCGGAGCCGCCAATGCCATCGCCAAGGGCGCCGGAATCGAGCAAAGCATGGCCATCGCGCTCGTGCGCAGCGGCCTCAACAGCCTCGAAATCCTCGCCAACGACGTCGACGAGGTCGACATCGCCGGGATCCTCGACATCCCCGTGGAAGAAGCCCGCGAGATCCGCAACCGCGCCGTCGTCGCCACCGGTGGCACCGTCGCGGCAGCTCCCGCCCCTGTGGCCGATGAAGAACCGGCCGTTGAAGTGGCCTCGGGAGATCCGGCCGAATGATTGGCCCCGGGCCAGGGGCTCGGCCATCGCGGATTGACAACGCCTTACAAAACTTCAAAGTTCATTTCCAGTCTCCGACGGTAAAGCGTCACGCCATTCTGCCCGATCTTCCTTATGCCCCCCCGCAAAATCAGCCCTGCCAAAGACCCCCGGGAATCGGTCGAGACCGAATCCAAATCGCTCGACGAGCAAAAGGCCGAGGCCTTGAACCTCTTCGAGAAAGGGGAGCGGAAGGGCGCGCGCAAGGGTAAAGTCACAGCTGCGGCCGCGGATCAGGGTTCTCTCTACGGTCACTTGGGCACCGGCGACACCGTGGCCTCGCTCGCCGAAGCGAAGGCGGCCAATCGCGTCGCGGCAGCTGCTTCCGCCGAGCCTGAGGCCATCGAGCCCGAGGAGGAGCCGACCAAGTCCGTCGAGCTCGTCGGTGACAAGAAGATCATCCACTTCAAGCCGCCCATCATCATCAAGGAGCTCGCCGCGATGATGGAACTGCGGCCCGTCGAGTTGATGAAGGATCTCATGGAGATGGAGATCTTCGCGACTCTGACCCAAGCGATCGAGCCCGAGATTGCCGCGAAAGTCTGCGAAAAGCACGGCTTTGTTTTCGAGAAAGAGCGCCGCGAAAAAGGCGCCGGCGTCCACAAGGTGGAGGAAGTCATCGAGGTCCCCGAGGTGCAGGACATCAAGGAGGTCGAGGAGGACAAGCTCCGCCTGCGGCCACCGGTCGTCACTTTCATGGGGCACGTTGACCACGGCAAAACCTCCCTGCTCGATGCCTTCCGCGGATCGCGCGTCGTCTCCGGTGAAGCCGGTGGCATCACCCA
>DGXY01000117.1:0-3101 GCA_002396885.1 Akkermansiaceae bacterium UBA5020 | reverse complement strand
TCACCCAGCACATCGGGGCCTACCAGGTCGTCCGCGACGGAAATATCGTCACCTTTATCGACACTCCCGGCCACGCCGCCTTCTCCGAGATGCGGGCCCGCGGGGCCAATGTCACCGACATCGTCGTCCTCGTCGTCGCGGCGGATGACGGGCTCATGCCCACCACCCTCGAGGCGATCGATCACTGCAAGGCCGCCGGTGTCACCATCATCGTCGCGCTTAATAAGTGCGACCTTCCCCGTGCGGATCTGCATCGGGCCAAAGGCCAGTTGCAGGATGTCGGCCTCACTCCCGAAGATTACGGCGGCTCCACCATCTGTGTCGAAGTCTCCGCCAAGACCGGCCAAGGCCTCGACACCCTCTTTGAAATGATCCACCTCCAGGCTGAGGTGCTCGAGCTAAAGGCAAATTTCGAGGGACCCGCCCGTGGCATCGTCATCGAGGCCCGCACCGAGGCCGGCAAGGGCCCAACCGCCACCGTGCTCGTGCAGAGCGGTACCCTCGACGTGGGCGATTCTTTCATCTGCGGGGTCGTCTGGGGTAAGGTCAAAGCCATCCTCGACGACAAGCAGAAGCGCGTCCCTTCCGCGGGTCCCTCCACGCCCGTCGAAATCGTCGGGTATTCGGCCGTGCCTAGTGTCGGCGACGAGCTGGTCGAACTCGAGAACGAGCGCAAGGCGAAGAAGCTGAGCGACGAGCGCCTCGAGGCCCAGCGCCAGGCCAAGCTCGCCCCGATCCAGCGTTCTGCCCTTGAGACTCTTTTCAACAACATTGAGCAGGGCAAAAAAGCCTCGCTGCGCCTCATCATCAAGGCCGATGCCCAAGGGTCGCTCCAGGCGATCGAGAAATCGCTCACCGAGATTGAGTCTGACAAGATCTCCGCCGAGATCCTGCGCCAGAGCGTCGGCCCCATTACCGAGGCCGACGTCATTCTCGCGAGCGCCTCCGATGCCATCCTCATCGGTTTCAACACCAAGGTCGAGGCCAAGGCCCAGCCCATCGTGAAGCGCGAGGGCGTCCAAGTGAAGCTCTTCTCCATCATCTACGAACTGATCGATCAGGTGAAAGAGGCCATGCTCGGTCTCCTCGAGCCAGAGACCCGTGAAAAGGTCGTCGGCCACGCCAAGGTGCTCGAGGTCTTCAAGCTTTCCTCCGGCAAGGTGGGGGGCTGCACCGTCACGGATGGCCGTGTCGCGCGCCGTGCCCGTGCCCGCGTCCTCCGCGACGGCGTGCCGATCTACGACGGCGGTTTCTCGACTCTGCGCCGCTTCAAGGATGACGTGAAGGAAGTGAAGGTCGGTCTCGAGTGCGGGATCAAACTCGGTCGCTTCAACGATTATCAGCCCGGCGATATCATCGAGTGTTACGAGCTCGAGAAGCTCGAGCAATCGCTCTGATCCCGCGACTGCGGTCCCGTTTTGAACCTCCGCCGCGGCGGGCCACCTCCTCCCGACCATGAGCCAGCGACTCGACCGTATCAACGAACTGCTCAGGCGCGAGATCAGTGCCTGCATTGAAAAGCACTTCGAGTTTCCCGACACACTCGTGACCGTGCACGATGTCGAGACTGCCGTGGACTTGAAAAACGCCAGCATCTTCATCGGCGTGATCGGTTCGCCCGAGCAGGCCCGTGCCGTGCTGAACAAACTCAACGGCAAACGCGGCTTTATCCAGGGCACCGTGATGAAGCGGGTCGTGCTGCGTAGCACCCCGCTCTTCCACTTTAAGATGGACGACTCCGTCGAGCGCGGTGTGCGCATCCTCAACATCCTCGATGAGATCGGCGACGTCGAATTGCCCGATGATCCCGAGGGGATCACCGACAAACTCTAAAGGGAGAGCCGACCGCTGATTCGCGCTGATCTTCGCTGATTTTTTTAACCGGGCACTTTACGCTCTTCACTCGTGGACGCGACTCTGTCAGATCTCGTCGAGCGGATCGAGGCCGCTGACTCCATCGTCGTCGTCAGTCACGATCGACCCGACGGCGACGCCATCGGCTCGTCGGTCGCCTTGGGCCTGATCCTCGAAGCCCTCGGCAAACGGGTCACAATCGTCAATCGCGATCCCGTGCCCGAGTCCCTTGCCTTTCTCCCCGGCAGCGGGAAGATCGTCCGCCTCGCCGGACCGGTCGAGGCCGATCTTCTCATCGTCCTCGACGCCGCGGGCCGTGATCGTATCGACGCCGCCTTCTGGGACTCCGTCGCGTCCATCCCCGCCACGATCAATCTCGACCACCATATCAGCAACACCCGCTTCGGTGATCTCGTCCACGTCGATGATCGGGCCCCCGCCACGGGACAGCTCGTCTTCGAGCTCGCGCGCACCGCCGGCTGGCCGCTCGATGCCGCCATCGGCGAAAATCTCCTCGTTGCGATTTCGACTGACACCGGCAGCTTTCGTTATCCCTCCACGACCGCGGAGACGATGCGCATCGCCGGCGAGATCCTCGATCTGGGCGTCGATGTCGGGTTGGTCAATCAACGACTCTATGAGAGTTATCCTTTGCGCCGTGTCGAGGCCCTGCGGCTTCTCCTCCGGGGCATGCGGCTCGACTTCGACGGGCGCTGCGCCAGCGTAAAGCTTCCCCTCGCCCTCACCCGCGAACTCGATCTCCAGCTCGGCGACACCGAGGGGGTCATCGACGTCATCCGGGCGATCGACACCGTGCAGATCGCCATCTTTTTCGAAGAGCTGCCCGATGGCAAAATCCGCATCAGCAGCCGGGCCAAGGACATCCGCTATGGCGTCGGTCCGATCTGCGCCCAATTCGGCGGTGGCGGCCATACCCTCGCGGCCGGAGCGAGAATGGCGGGGCCCCTCGAGGTGGCCGAGGAGCGGTTTTTGGCGGCGGTGGGGGCGGTGCTGGGGTAGGGGATGGAAGTCGGGGAAGACCCCGACCAAGACCGTCGTCGCGGTATGAAGTGGGGGTTCGTTGAAGCTTTGGTCTTCGTCGAGTGGCTTCTAACTTTAAGGGACGGACAAATAAATGTTGACGGAGCACCGAAACGCCCGATTTTCTTTGTGTTCGACATTGCCCAGCCACCTCCTCTCCGTCGCTTTTCCTGGCCAATTCCCATGCGCACCGCACGCCTCCTCGG
>DGXY01000013.1 GCA_002396885.1 Akkermansiaceae bacterium UBA5020 | reverse complement strand
GTTTCAATTCCGTATCTTGCGACCAATAAGATCGTCGGGCGTTCAAGGTTCGTTGAATGCTCCTCTCTTTCTCCCCTTCCGATGCGCTTTCTCCTTTCTGAAGATTATTGGGCTCTTGACTCACTCTTCCCAGGCGAGTGGGAATGGATTCGCATCCTTCCCCGGCTCGCGTCCGGGGAAGATTTCCTGCCGGGCTCGCGCGAGCGACTCCTCCCCTCCCCGCTCGCTCCTGATGTGATGGCGGATGAGAGCACCCTTTCCCAGATGGAGGATTGGGACGAATTGATTCGCCCCGAGTTGGCCGAGACCTTTGCCGAAGCCCGTGAAATCGTCGAAGAAGATCTCGAACGCAGCGAGGAACTCACGATCGAAGCGTATTCGGAAGACGATCCGATCCGCGAGGAACTCGCCGAAGCTGGCTTTCCCGGAGACCTCCCCGAGATGAGGCGCATTGTCGTAGCACACGAGCACACCGAAGCCTGGTACAGCACCCTGAACCAGGCCCGGCTTCTCATGAACGAGGAATACGACCTTGCCAACGCCGAGGAGCGCCAGCTCATCCGGGCGATGGATCCGTCCCTCGTCGGGGAAGACCGTCTCCTCCTCATCGCCCAATACGAGCTCTATTCCGTGATCCAGAGCATCCTTGTCGAGAACCTGATGCAGGACTGACCTTCGCGTCCTCCCAAAACCATGAATGCCCCCGATGGTTTCTCCTGTGAAAGTGCCGGCGGGATCTGGCAGGTCGTATCTCCGTTATTAAAAGAGGATCTCGAGGGGCATCTTCCCGGCTTCGAGGACCTCGTCAGAGCCGCCCGCGAGGCGAAGCGCCGGGCCTACGCGCCCTACTCCCATTTCCAGGTCGGAGCGGCCGTGGTCATGGACGGGTCAGTTTTCACCGGAGCCAATGTCGAGAACGCCAGCTACGGGGCCACCCTCTGCGCCGAGCGCAACGCCATTGCCTCCGCCGTCGCCGCCGGGCACCGTCAGCTCGAGATCGTCGCCGTCTCCACGAGCGCTCCGGCCGGGAACGCGATCGAGCAACGCAGCCCCTGCGGCATCTGCCGCCAAGTCATCAGCGAATTCGCCGGACCCAATACCCTCGTCGTCCTTGATGCCGGGGACGCGGAGGATGGACGGATCCAAGGCGAAGTGATCGCCTTCGAGTCGCTCCTGCCGTGGCGGTTTCGGTTGGGGTGAGATAGAGTGGTGCCTGGGCCGAATATCGAGCGAAGAAGAGGCGGCCTACAATCGAGCGAAGATGAGGCGGCCTACAATCGAGCGAAGATGAGGCGGCCTACAATCGAGCGAAGAAAAGGCGGCCTACGGAATACGCAGAAAACACGGAAGTAGGGATGACCGAGATAGATGCCCCAGGCATCAAAATACGCAGAATACACGGAACTGCAGAGTGCCGAGATAGATGCCGAGAAGATCAACTGACGCACACAAACCAGCTCCGAAGTGGCCACTCCCTTCGTCATTTGCCCCCCCTTTCCGTGTCTTCTGCTTATTCCGTAGGCCGCCCATCTCCACATCACCATCCCACCGATGAAACCCGAAGATCGCTACCATCGCTTTGTCCACTGGTCGGACGAAGACCAGTGCTACATCGGCTACTGTCCGGATTGGTATTCGGGCGGAGTTTGCCACGGCGAAGACGAGGAGAGTACCTACGCCGAACTCTGCCAGATTGTCCGTGATGAAATTGAGCATCGGCTCTCGAAGGGAGAATCGCTGCCGCATGCCGCTGTACGAGCGACGCGGGATCTCGATTTTGTTGCAGCGTAATAGCTTCACCGCTGCTCCGCCAGCGTGCTCGCGCTCCGATCACCGCTCGCGAGATCGGCGAACTCGACCCCCGTCCCGGTGGCCCCGAGCACGGCGCTATCATCGACCTTCGAGAGCGGCGTGTAGCCCGGGTGATGCGACTCCTTGTAGGGATCATTCGAGGCCGCGTTGTAGCAGCAGATCATCGCCCAGCGCGGATTCTCGGAGTGGTTCGGCCCCGATCCGTGCAAGGTGTTCGCGTGGAAAAAGATCGCGTCGCCCGGAGCCATCTCGCAATAGACCTTCTCGAGGCGCTTTTCCGCCTCGGCGACGCGCTCGCGATCGGCACCGGCCTGATCGCCGGAAAGGACGTGGTTGACCCGGCCCATTCGATGCGATCCCTTGAGCACCTCGAGACACCCGTTCTCGCGGGTCGCCGCATCGACCGCGATCATCACGCTGCAGAGATCGGGGAAAAGGAGGCCGTTTTGATACCAGTAGCCGTAGTCCTGGTGCCAGGCCCAGGCACCGCCGGTTCGGGCGTCCTTCAGGATCATCTTCGAGTGGTAATGGTAGACCTCGCCACCGATGAGCTGCTCGACTGAGTCAACGACACGGTGGCAACGGGCGACCATGCCGTAGATCCCCTCGCCCGGATGATTCCAGAGGGAAAGCCGCACCTTGTTGCCCTCGCCATCGTCGCGCGCCACCGCGGCCTGGTCGAGAGCGTGGTCGGCGCGCGCGGTCGAGCCGAGCCGCTCGATCTCGTCCGCGGAGAAGAGACCTCGCCGGATGAGGAAACCCTCCGCATGGTAACGCTCGACGTCCTCAGGGGAAAAAATGCCACTCATGCGGAGATCATGGCGGATCGGCGCGGAAATGTAAACGCCGCGCTGGACCACCGCAGTGACTCCGCAGTGACTCATTAAAAAGGACA
>DGXY01000112.1:27473-31690 GCA_002396885.1 Akkermansiaceae bacterium UBA5020 | reverse complement strand
TTTTTCAATGAGGCATCACGCGGGAATTCCACTTTGGGACCTCCCGGGCAAGCGAGCCGGCCGGGGAAATCAGGTGAACGGCTCCAGCGGCAAGCCGGTTCCGGGGTGATGGAAATTCGGAAATCGTTCCCTGACCCCTTTGACGAGCAGCAGGCTGGTGAGGAGGGTGAGGTTGGGTTTCATGTGGTTGGTCGCCGTGAGACGGCGGGCTATGGTTTCAGGTCGAAACTGAAAAGCCGTGCATGCTGCATTTGAAACTCGATGCGCACCGGCCGGCCGTCCAGCGAGGCGAGCGGTTGCTGGAACGGCACGGCGTGGTCAAGCTGGTCGCCACGCAGGCTGACCCAGTCGAAGCCTGGCAACGGCTTGCTGGAGTCGTCCAGCAAACGGATCCTGATTTCGCCCGTGGTGCTGGCGTTGACCGTCAGCGCGGTGCCCTCCAGCCTCAGTGGCGGGGTGCGCAGGATGCCTTTCTCAGCACCCGCCTCGCGGGCAACGTAGCGGTCGCGCCGCATCTTCACGAGGCCGATCTGGCGTTCCTCAAAGCGGTTGTGCTTGTGACCCCACTGGTAGCCGGCGTAGTAAAGATGAACGTCGTCGCCCAAGGGCAGTTGCTCGTCGATCCAGGCATGCGCATGATCCCATGAGCCGGGCTTGGTATCCGGACCGAAGAACACCTCGCGGTCGCGCACCCAGTGTTCGCCGTCGCGCGTCCACGCGAGGGAGGTGTGCCCCATGCCATAGGCACCCTTCGGAGCACCTTCGGCCTTCCAGTCATCGTGCAGCACTTTGACGAGGCCGACCACGAGGCCGCCGCGGGCCAGAAAGCCGCTCATCGCGTAAAACTCCGTCTTGCCCTCGTCAAAACGGTCATCCGCGGCCAGCACCACCGCCGCGGGGCTCCAATGAATGAGGTCATCGCTGAATGCCTGCAGCGTCGTGCGGCGCGTGCCTTCGAACTGCGGCAGCTCGCGATAACTGGAGGCGGTGACCACATAGCGCCGGCGTAGCGGATCGCGCCAGATGCCGGTGATGTCGTGATCGTGGGCAAACACCACATCGGGCGCGATGGGCTTGAAATGCATGCCGTCCGGCGAGCCTGCCACGCGCAGACCACCGCCATGCCACCAGCCGTATTTGTAGCGGTTGGCGGCATCGGAGAAACCGGGGCCCTCGTCGAGCACCTCGGAGCCGAACTGGATGGGCGCGGGATCATCCAGGATTCGCGCCGGGCGCTTCCAATGAATGCCGTCGTCGCCCTCCAGGTAACCGAGGCGCGAGGCGTGCATGACCTTGTCATCACGCCACGCGCCATACCAGATGCGGAACTGTCCGCTTTCCGGGTGGCGCAGCACGCTGAAAAACGGCTGGAAGCAGCGATCCTCCGCGCCCGTGACGAGCGGGTTGGGGATGCCCGCATCGCGCACGGGCTGCTGCACACGACGCGTGAGATTCTCGCTCGACTCGATCAGGAAGTCGTCCACGAACAACTGCGGCCCCGGCCGCACGATCACCGCGCCGTCCGTCCGTGTGCCCGGCTTTGTCGCCTCCGCAGTGCCGTAGATGCTCGCACGATTCGGCAACGGCCCTGCTGGCACGGGAAACCCTGGCTTTCCCGTGGCGGGATTTGTCGCCGCAGGCGGTTTAGAAGTATCAGCGGCGTGCAGTGCGACCAGCGGCCCGAGAAGCAGGACGGTGAGGAGCGTGAGGGTGGTTTTCATGCTTAGACTCTTTGCCAAAAGTCCGTTCGTAAAAAGTGAATTTTTCACTTGTACCGTTATCTTTGTCTGTCCCTTTAACTTCAATTTTTGATTTCTTGAAATAGGATTTGACGCAGGCGTTTATGTGGACAGAATTTGTCCACAGAGACATGAAAACGGTAACAGTCCGAGATTTACGTAACTCCTTCTCCATGCTCGAAGCTTGGCTGTCAGAGGGGGAAAGCATTTGTATTGAGAAACGTGGACAGCCGATCGGAATGCTTACCGCATGGCGGCCTGATGCCTCAACTGAGCCCGCCAAGCCGGACTTTGCGGCTCGACGTCGTGCTATTTGGGGCAATCGAGTTTTTACGGAGGCTGAAGTGGCTGCGATGCGGGCCGATGAACTCGAAGGGGAAGAGGGATGAGCTGCTTTCCCGACACCTCTTTCCTCTGCGCGTTGTATCGGACACAGGTCAATTCCGCTCGGGCCGATCAATACATGACTGGACTGAGCGGCTCACTGGGAGTTTCGAGCCTGCTCTTGCTGGAGTTCCGGCAATCCGTGCGCCTGCAAATTCGCTTGCACCTCAACGACCGGAGCAAAGGCTTCCCGCAAACGGAAGGTCAGCAAATGCTGAACGACTTTCAAATCGATCTAAATGCCGGGCTTCTCACGACGATCCCGGTGGATTGGGCTGCCGTGCATCAACGGGCTGAGGCTTTGAGCGCCGCCCATACGATCTCGTCGGGCCATCGTCTCGCTGACATCCTTCACGTTGCGACAGCGCTGCATCTGGGAGTCGCGGAATTCCTGACATTTGACTCGAATCAGAAAAAACTTGCCCAGGCTGAAGGACTAAGGGTGCCGGTATGATGGAGTCCGCATCCGCGCCCCCCTGACGCGCCCCCGTTTCCCGGTTCTTCCGGAACTCGCTCTGGTTTTCGTTTTGGAGCGCCTGACACGCGATTGGGCGTGGGCCAACGGGAGTTTGCCCCTCCCGATCGCCTCCCCTCACCCAAAC
Source organism: Akkermansiaceae bacterium UBA5020 (assembly GCA_002396885.1). GTDB lineage: Bacteria > Verrucomicrobiota > Verrucomicrobiia > Verrucomicrobiales > DEV007 > Arctic95D-9. The sequence goes on along the minus strand of DGXY01000112.1, from coordinate 28,965 downwards.
ATCTCCGCGATCGGCGTGCCCTGGTCCGTCAGCGGGACGGGTCGGGATCCATCGTAGAGATCCTTGCGCGGATCGATGCCGAGGGCGGCGTGGATCGTGGCGTGGAAATCGGGCACGGAGACGGGCTTCTCGAGGATGTTTTTCGAGAGTTCATCGGTCACGCCGTAGGCGCCGTGATGTTTCAAGCCCCCGCCCGCGAGGACGAGACTGAAGGCGGTGCCCTGGTGACCGCGCCCTCCGCGTCCGTCGTAGGTGGCGGGACGTCCGAACTCGGTCCCGACGGCGATGAGGGTCTTGTCGAGCAGCTTCTTCTCCTCGAGATCGATGATCAGCGCGGAGAGGGCGATGTCGAGCTCCTGGATGAGGCCATGCTGGTTCTGCTGGCCCTCGTTGTGGGTGTCCCAACCGGTGCCGTTGATGAAATTGAGGTTGTGCGAGACCTCGATGAACCGGACCCCGGCTTGGACGAGGCGGCGGGAAAGGAGACAACGCTGCCCGAACTCCCCCCCGTAGAGATTGCGCAGATCCGCGGGTTCTTTCTTGAGATCGAAATGACGCATGAAGTCGGGTCCGGCGAGGCGGAGCGCCTCGGTCTGGGCCTCGAGATACTGGGCCGGGAGCGACTCCGACTCGATCCGTCCGGCGAGGGGTTGCAGGAGCGCCTGCCGGCGCGCGGCGCGATCCGCATCGACGTCGGCGGGACGCGAGAAACCGGCAGGACCACTCTCCGTATCGGTCAGGTAGACGTATCCCGCCTTCGCCCCGAGAAAGCCGGGACCACGGCTCACGTTCGGGTAGCCGATCAGCAGGTAGGCCGGCACATCGGGATTCACCGCGCCGAGTTCATGCGCGACGATGGAGCCGATCGAGGGATAGGTGGTGCTGCCGCTGACGAGGCGCCCGGTGTGGACATAGTTCGTCGCGAAGGCGTGCTCGTCGATGAGGTGGTGGTTGATGGTGCGGACCGCGGTGAGCCGCTCGGCGAGTTTGGCAGTGCGGCCGAGGTGCTGGCAGAACTTCACGCCGGGCACCGCCGTTTCGATCGAGTCATACTCCGATCCCGCGACTTTCGGATTGGCTTTGGAATTTCCTTTCGCCTTCGGATCGAAGGTATCGATCTGGGCCATGCCACCGCCGAGCCAGATGAAGATGCAATGCTCGGCCTTGCCCTTCGGCAGGTGGATCGCGGCGGTCGGCGAAGCCAGCAGATCGGCGGCTCCGAGCGAAGCACCACCGGCGAGGAGAGAGGAACGTTGGAGGAATCGGCGTCGGTTCATGGCGGGGAGGCGGCCGGAGGCCGCGGTGAAAGGTGGTGCGGCTGAGGCCGCGGTGAAAAGTGGGAAGGTAAAAGGTAAAAGGTAGGTTAGGCGGATTGGTTGCTCAGCGTGAAGGCGGCGTTCGATTTAGCGGCTCATACTCTTACTCATACTTCCTACTCATACTCAAAAACGTTGGGCGGAATGACGATCAATGGTTCACGACGGTTGAGTAG
>DGXY01000112.1:27094-27302 GCA_002396885.1 Akkermansiaceae bacterium UBA5020 | reverse complement strand
GGTTCACGACGGTTGAGTAGGAGTATGAGGTAAGAGTAGGAGTAGGAGTATGAGGTAAGAGTAGGAGTATGAGTATGAGTGGGAGGGTTGGTCGCTTGAGATGGCAGGAGGCCTTCGATCTAGCGGCTCATACTCTTACTCATACTTCCTACTCATACTCAAAAACGTTGGGCAGGTTGACGGTCAATGGTTCACGACGGTTGAGTAG
>DGXY01000112.1:0-26910 GCA_002396885.1 Akkermansiaceae bacterium UBA5020 | reverse complement strand
GGTTCACGACGGTTGAGTAGGAGTAGGAGGTAAGAGTAGGAGGGTTAAGGCGTGTAGATCCACTCCGGTGCGTTGAGCATGGCCCAGAGGACGTCTTCCATCCTCGTGCGCCAGTCTTCGTTCAAGGCTGAGGTGGGCGGATCGCCGCGGCGGGCCTGCTCCTCACGCTGCGTGGCGAGGGTGTTGGCGGCGCCGTCGAGGTGATTCGACCAGGTCACGTAGCGCACGGGTTCGCGCTTGCCGACCTTGGTGACCGGGCGCTCGGCCGCGGGCACGACACGGCTTTCAAAACCTTCGGAAAGCAGACCGACATACCGCTCCTTCTCCAGCGCGGTGGGCTGGCGGGTGAGGAGGCGCAGGAAGAGACGATCGACGAGGTCCTCTGCCGACTTGGCCTCAAGCGAGAGCGCGGTGATGCCGTGACGATCGCTCAGGCGCGTCAGCCAGAGCCCCATCGTGCCGTTCGCGAGGATCGCGGGTTGGAGCACGTTGGGGTCGCTCTCGCGGGCGTTGATCGGATCCTGACGCGCTCCGCGCCAGCCGAAGGTCTCCATCAGGCTCGCCACCGCCTGGATGCGCGGCAGGGAAAGACTGGGACGATCGCGCTCGTTCGAGGTCGAGGCGAGCATCCAGGCACGGCGCGGTTTGCCGAGGGTGATGGAACTCTCGAGGGCCCGCACGCTGTCGAGGTCGAGGCTCACCTCTTCGAGCTCGAAGGGCGTGCCCGTCGCCGAGAAAAGCGAATCGACGATCTGCTCGGCGTGGAGGCGGCGCGGGCTCGGCGCGATGAAGAGCGGGCTCGGCGAAGTCAGCAGCGGATCAACGGCGCGCTGGTAGGCGTGCGAGTTGAGGATGAGCCGGGCGATCGCCTTCAGGTTGTAATCGTTCCGCAAGAGTTCGTGCCCGAGCCAGGCGAGCAACTCGGGATGCGAGGGTTCGGTCTTCTCCCAATCGGCGATCGTCGGAACCAGGCCGCGCCCCATGAGCCGCTCCCACACGCGATTGACCATCACCTGCGCAAAACGCTGGTTCTCCGGGGCGGTGACGAGGGCGGCGAGGCGGTCGCGCGGGTCCTCGGGATCTTCGGCGAGGAGCGCGGCGGTCTCCTCCTTCGCGAATTCGGGGAAAGGCCAGGCCGGCTTCACTTCGGAGCCGGGTTTCAAGGTCACCTCGATGAGCGGGGCCCGGCCGGTCTGATGGATGCGATCCATCGGCACGCTGCTCGTCTCAGGCAGCTTGATCGAAGACTCCTTCATCATCGCCGCGAGCTGGAAGAGATCCTCCTGCTTCGCGGTGTGGGCGGGCGCATCGTGGCAGCGGGCGCACTTCATCTCGACCCCGAGGAAGGCCGCGCTCACGATCATCCCCTTCGCCGCCATCGGCACATCGTTCTGCGAAGCGGTCGCGAATCCGGCGGGACCACCGAAGCGCTCGCTCCCCTCCATGCGGAGGAGCTCGGTCACGAAGAGGTCGGCCGGTTTGTTGTCGAGGAGCGATTCATGCAACCACCAGCGGAAGGGACCCGTGTTGTTCAGCGTCGGATTGATGATGTTCGGATTCTCCGCGAGCACATCCTGCCAGTAGCCCATCCAGTGATCGGCCCAACGCGCGTCGGCGAGGAGACGGTCGATCACGAGGATACGGCGTTTCTCCTGAGGATCGGCGAGGTAACGCGCGATCTCCGCCTCGGTCGGCGGCACACCGACGGTGTCGAGGTAGGCGCGGCGAAGGAAGGAGAGATCGTCGGCCGGAGGCGTCAGCTCAAAACGGTCGACGTCGAATTGCGGCCAGGGCGCGCCTTCCTCGATCCACTTCGTCAGCACCGCGATTTCCCTCTCCGAGAATCCGTCGCCCTTCGGCGGCATGATGTCGTCGCCCGCATCGGGTCCGATGCGATAGATCAGAGAACTGCCCTCGACGTCACCCGGCGTCACCGCCGCGCCATCCGACTTACCACCCTTCAGGGCCGCTTCGTGGAGGTCGAGACGGAGACCGCCCTTCGCCTTGCCGCCCTGGTGGCAGCTGTAACACTTCGCCTCGAGGAGCGGCTTCACCCCCTTGAAGTAATCGACTTTCGCAGCGTGGGCGGCGTCGAGTTCACCCTTCACCTTCACGATGCGATCGGCGATGAAATGATCGATCGGATTGTGCGCCGCGAATCCCTCAGGCAGGGCGGGCACCTCCACCGGCTCGACCTTCGCGAGCCAGCTCTTCGCCGCTTCGCGGCGCTTCGCCCAGTAGGGCGCGGTCTCGGCGCGTTTCGCGGCGCGGGATTCCGCGTCGACCTTCGCATACCACGCGCGGCGCTCGGATTCATAGGCGGCCCAGCCCGCGTCATCGTAGGCGACCTGACGCTCGCCGGGAGACATCAGCGACCAGCTCTCGCCGCCCTCGAGCGAGATCGCCGCGACCGTCTCGCCGAATTCGGGACGACGTTTGCTCTTGCCCGCAACGCCTCCGATCATCGTCTCGAGGATCACGAGGTGCTCGCCGCCCTTCGACTCAAACTCGATCCAGGCCTCGCGGTTGCCGGGTGGGACAAAACGGAAGTCAGGACCGAGGTCGAGGTATGCATCCTGCTCCTTGAGGTAACCGTGGCCACCCGTGTCCGACTTCGGGAAGGGATTCTCCAACACCACCTTGCCGTCGATGTGCAGCTTCGAGGCGCCGCGGCTACGGAGGAGGAGCCGGTGTTTTCCGGCCGGCAGCTTCACCAGCGCCGAGGCGCGGAAATGCGAGGGCATCGCGCGGTCCGCCCGCACCCCGGTGGAGATGTATTTCTGCGGCCATTCGAAAAAGCCAAACACGTCCTCCTGATAGGTCTCCGTCACCTCGGCCTCGTCCGGCCACGCATTGGCCTCCGGCACGCCCTTTTCGCTGATCTGCACCAGCACCTTGCCGGCCGGCACCATCTCGCGTGTTACCGGAGGCGGCGGTGGCGTGTAGGAATACCGCGACTCGAGCTCCTTCGCCTCGGGCGCGCCGCGATGAATCGTGAGATCGTCCAGCCAACCGCGGAACGACTCGCCCGTGGTGCGTTTGTTCCCTGTCCCGACGACGAGATCGTCCGCATCGGTCACCGGACCCAGATCCGTCGCCCCACCCATATCCCAGACGCCGGCGGTCGCCTTGCCGTCGATGAGGACGCGGAGGCTGTCCTTCTTGCCGAAGGTGTAGACCACCGCAACATGATGCCATCCCGTCGCCGGAATCTGCGCCGTGCTCCACCAGCGGTGCCACTCGCGCTTACCGCCGTTCGCCGGATCGACGCTCGTGAAGAGAAAACCCACCTCGGCGCCGCTGCCCGCGCCATTGAGACGGACCGCGTAATTCTGGTTGTTCTCACCGAGATCGGCGCCCAGCTTGCCATGGCGGCCCTTCCCTAACAAATACGCCATCTCACCTTTCGCGAGTTCCTTCATCTTCACCCAGACCTCGATCGCGATCGTCTCGCCGAGACCGAATTTCAGATTCGTCGCGCCGCCGCGTTCCTGATCCTTCAACACGAGGAAGGATTCCTTGTCCTCGAAAGCACCGGCCCGGTTTTTGCCATCGAAGGCGGGGTAGCGCGGCGCCCGCGGCCCTTCCGAAAGCTTCTCGCCCGCGGCCTGCGCCTTGCCGACCTTGCCCTGCCATTCTCCGGCTTCCTTCGCCCCGTCGAATTTCCATTGCAGGACGACCTCGGCCTCCGCGCGCGCGGTGAAACCAAGGCCAAAAAGCAAAGCCACGAGGGCCAACGACCGGTTCAAAATGGGGGACTCGGTTTTCACGATGATAGTCTACGCTGGAATCCTACCGGAAATCACCCTCCCACACCTACCACTTTCGGGGGGGCTTGATTGCGTGAGGTGGGATGGCGGAATCACCGTCCGCCTCCCTGTCGGAGGGCGCAAAAATCCGAGAGGACGCGAGGAATTCTGTCGGCAATAGTGATCCTACCGCGTTATCACGATCTTTCCATTCGCGCCAGATGAGCACGATTGTTTGAAATCATCCGGTCGCCCCCCTACCCCATGCCCTTCACCGAATTCGAGATTGCCGAACACGCCGATTTGATCGAGAAACGTTTCTGGTCGCGTCGGCGGCCGCCTCTGCATCTCCGTGAAAAGATCCGCGAAGGCCAGCGCCTCGATGGGTTACCTATCGAGCTCTTCTTCGCCCGCCCCTCGTTCTTTCGTCCCGGAGAAATCATCGAGGAAGACATCGCCAGGATACAGTGGGTGAGAGCGCGGAAAATCTGGAAAATCTACTGGAAGCGGGCCGATCTGAATTGGCACCGCTACGATCCCCATCCCGAAGCTGCCACCCTCGCCGAAGCGCTCCGCATCATCGATGAGGATGCGTGTTGTTGTTTCTTCGGGTGAGGGATGGCGTGGAGCCGCCGGGTTGCAGTGAGGACGTGGAGGCGCTATCCTCCGCAATGACTGTCGTCGTCGAGATTCCCGACCACCTCGCCGCCACCCTAAACGAGGCGTGGGACAACCTGCCACAAGCCACCCTTGAGAGCCTCGCTGTGGAGGGATATCGCAGCGGCAAACTCTCCGCCGCGGAGGCGGGCGAGATGCTCGGTCACACCTCGCGCTGGGAGACCGAGGAATTCCTCTCCGCCCACGGGGTCTGGCCCGGAACCACGGTCGAGGACCTCGCCTCCGATCTGGCCACGCTCGCTCGATTGCGGGAGGCATGATCGTGGTCAGCGATACGACTCCGCTGAGATATCTCGCGGTGGTCGGCGGGCTCGACTGGCTGCCCGTGATCTTCGGAGAAGTCATTTGCCCGGTCGAAGTGATTGAAGAATGCCTTCACCCCGGTGCTCCACCATTCCTCCGGGAGTGGACGGCATCGGCACCAACCTGGCTGCGCATCGCGGCGGCTCCGCAGGAGGCCAAGCTTCCCAAAATCCCGTTCCGACTGGATGCAGGAGAAACCGCAGCTCTCGCCCTGGCCAATGGGTTGGGAGCCGATCTGTTGTTGATGGATGAACGACGTGGCCGCGACGCAGCGGCGCATCTTGGTCTTGCCGTGACCGGAACTCTTGGAGTTCTGGTCGAAGCTTCCCGGCTCGGCTTGGTCGATTTCGAAGTGGTCCTTGCCCAACTCACGTCCACGACCAATTTCCGAGCCAGCGAGGCGGTTATCGCCCTCGCCCGGGCGCGCTTGTCCGGCTTGAAGGACGAAGGCACCTCCGGTTGATTTTATCCCCGAGGGCCGAAGCAGGACGAAAGGAACCGCTTTGGGTGAACTGGCCTTGTTGTCTTTTTGAAAGGTGGAGGGACGGGATTGGGCGCGGACGGACCTTCGCCGGAACGTTGGCACGTTTACGACCGGGAATTCAACGCGAATCCTTCGGTGACGTGGTGTTCTTTCGATACATGGTCGGAACGTTGGCACGTTCCGCGACGCGGGAGACCTCAACGAGAAGGCGCGGCGATGAAGACCTCGGCGAGCCTGACAAAACCACCCAGGAGCGCAAGGAGGAGGATCGCCTTCATGATTCCACCCGGATGATCCCCCGCCGGATCGCCTCGGCGGTGGCTTGGGCGCGGTCGCTGACGTCGAGCTTCTGGAGGACGTTGCTGATGTGGCGCTTCACGGTGTCCTCAGCGATGCCGAGGGCGGCGGCGATCTCCTTGTTGGCGCGGCCTTTGGCGATGAGGGAAAGGATCTCGCGCTCTCGCAGGGTGATGGCGGGACCGAGTTTCAATCCGGCGAGGCGGGTCGCGATCTCGGGCGCGAGGGAACGTTCGCCAGCGGCGACGCGGCGCAGGGCGGCGATGAGGTCGTCGCGGCTCGCGGTCTTTTGGAGAAAGCCGAGGGCCCCGGCGTCGAGGGAGGACTGAATCTCGTCGTCGCGGGCGAAGGTGGAAAAGACGAGAACCCGCGCCGCAGGATCGAGCTCGAGGAGCCGTTCTGTCGTCTCGATGCCGTTCCAACCGGGCAGTTGCAGGTCCATGAGGATCACCTCGGGTTTGGCCGAGACGAGGAGAGCGGGAGCCTCCTCGCCGCGCTCCGCCTCGGCGACGACGGTGATGTCGTCCTCAAGTTCGAGCGAGGCGACGAGGCCGCTACGGACGACGAAGTGGTCGTCGACGATCATCACGTTCATCGAACGACCTCCTGCGTTGGCTGTTTTGGCAGAGTGACGGTCACTGTGGTGCCTTCGCCGGGCACGCTGCGCCATGCAATCTCCGCGCCGATCTTGCGGCAGCGTTCGCGCATGCCCATGCAACCGAAATGGCCGGAGTGCCTCCGTTGTCCCGAAGTCTCCGCCCCGGCGTCGAAGCCGCGTCCATCGTCTTGGATCGTCATGCGCAGGCCACCATCGTCCATCGCGAGGGAAAGGACAATGGTGGCGGCATCGGCGTGTTTGATCGCGTTGGTGACGGACTCCTGCGCGATCATGCGGAGGTGGTGCACGGTGCGGGAGGGCAGCACGGGGAGGCCGCCGGCCGGGGAGATCATCGAGAGCGCGGGCCCGGTGCCGGCATTTCCCTGATCGAGCAGCTCGCCGAGCGCCCCGACGAGATCGGCGGCCTCGCCGGGATCCTGCCGCAGGTCCGAGACGAGGTTGCGCGTCTCGCTCTGGATGCGCGAGACGAGGCTGCGCGATCCTTCGAGAAAGCCGCGCAGCTTTTCATCCCCGCCTTTGGCCACCGCGGCGTCGAGCCGCAGGGTTAGCCCGGCGAGCTGTTGCTCAAGGGTGTCGTGGAATTCGCGAGCGAGGCGCTGGCGCTCTTCGAGGACGGCTTCGTGCTCGATACGATGACGGAGTGCGGCGGTCTGTCGGACGACCTGACGCCGCAGGGAGACGATCCACAAGCCGGCGAGAACGGTCGCGACGAGAAAGACGACGAGACCGGTGGCGAGGCGGCGGGTCGTCCACCAGGTCGGCGCACGAAGCACGGCGAGATCGGCGGGACCACGCTGGCGCAGGACGACACGATCGGGCTCGGCACGGTATTCGCCGGAGCGTCTCGCGGATTCGACCACGGCGATGCCGGTCGCGCGGATGCGGGCTCCGGCGGCGAGATCATCCGGCACGGAGGGGGCCTCGACCCGCAGGCTTTCGGCTCCCTCGCGCAAAAGCAGGACGGCGCCACGTTCGCTGCGGTAGAGCTCGACGAGGTCGGCTTCGATGGAGACAAGGTCGTTGTCGTGGAGCCCCTCGAGGAGGTCGTCGAGTTCGACTGCCAGCGGCGCAGGATCATCGCCCTCGGCGCGGCGCGAGACGATCGAGGCATCGGCGAGGCGCGCGCTGAAGCGATCCATCTCGGGAAAACCCACGACGACGACGCCATCCCCGATCTCAGGACGGCGTTCGGTCTCGACGAGTCGCACGGCGATGCCCGATGCTTCGCTGCGGAGGAAGATCTCCCCCTCCCCGAAGGCCGCGAGTACGGTGCCGCCAAGGCGGACGCGATGGCGCATCGATCCACCGACGGCGAAGGTGAGGATCTCGCCGGGAGAAACGTCGTCGATCTCTTCAACCGGCCGCGCGGGAGTGACGACGGCGAGATCACTCCAATCGCGGCAGCGCAGGTAGGGCTCGACGAGCTGGCGGCGGTGATTCACCTCCCCGGCAGCGAGCCCAGTGACGCGGACGCGGGCATCGACGAGATCCCTTCCTCCCTCGGCGACGGTTTCGACCTGCACCGCGATGACCCGCGAACCGAGATCGAGGCGGACGAGGGCGGTGTTTTCCTCATTCGAGGCGATCGTCCTGACAATGCCCTCCACGCTAACGCGCTGGTAGTGGTAGCGGCCCGAGAGCAGATCATCGAGGGTCGCGGGAATCGCCGCAGGTAGGCCGGGCTGACCGAGGGTCTCGAAGGTGGCCTCGTGGATCCCGGGCAGGTAAAGACCCGGCATCGTCGCGCCGACAACGCGGACTTCGGAACCCGGCGCGGGCGGAACACGACCGTCGAGACGGAAGAAGGTGCCAGCCGTTTCATCCTGGAGAAAAATGGTCGAGGGAGGGTCGGAAAAAACGACGATGCCCCGCAGATCGACGGTCAGCCCGGTCTCGGCCTGCTCGGGCGGCAGCGAACGCACCTCGAGGGCGGTGTGAAGCTGGGCCACGGCCGGGGCGCCGGTGAGGAGGAGGCCGGCGGCGAGGAGGGGCAATGAGGACGGACGAAACATCAGATCCGGGCAAGCGGCGGGACGCTGCTTCTACTTGAGCTGCTCCTCCGGCACGAGCTCGATCTCGACCGCGGCCCCCTGCAGATGTTTGTCGAAAAAGCGCTGCATCAGTTCAATCACCGCCGGCTTCCCGAAGAGCGGCCCGCCGTGTCCCGCGCCGGGCAGGGTCTGGAGCCAGACGGGGACGCCTTCGGCCTTAAGCGCCTCGGCGAACTGCACGCTCTGCGCATAGGGCACAAGGGTATCATGGGTGCCGTGGAGGATGAGCACCGGCGGATCGTCGTCGCTGACGTAGGTGACGGGACTGACGGTCCGGCTCTTTTCCGTGGTCTCGAGCGGCACGCCGATGAGCTGCGAATAGGGATCCTTCGGCGAATTGAATTGGAAGATGTTCTTCACGTTCGCATCCTCGGCGGCTTGTTTCACCACCGTCGTGAAATCGGCCGGGCCGTAGATGTCGCAGACGGCCTGGACGCGGTCGGATTGATCCTCATTTCCGCCGATCGGAGGAAAGGTGCCCGTGCCGCCGACCGTGCCGACGAGAGCGGAGAGATGACCACCGGCCGAGCCTCCGACGACGCCGACTTTTTCGGGATCGAAGTGATACTTCGCCGCATTCGCCCGCAGCCAGCGGATCGCGGCCTGGCAATCCTGGATCTGGGCGGGGAACTTCGCCTTCTGGCTGAAGCGATACTCGACACTCGCGACGGCGTAGCCTTTCAGGACCATGCCCGCCACGGGACAGGGAAACTTGTTGCCCCCCATCCAACCGCCGCCGTGGATGTGCACGATGAGCGGCAGGGGTTTCTCCGACGTCGCCTCCGGCAGGTAAAGATCGAGCCGCTGGGCGGGGTCGCCTTCGGGAATGTAGGCGAGATCACGCTCCATCCGGATGCCCGCGGGGAGCTGCGGGGCCGGCTTGGGCGTTTCCGCCAAGGCGACGGTGGCGAGGAGCGGGAAGAGGAAAACGAAGGGTTTCATGGGAAAGTTTACGAGATCATGCCGGATCGGAGCCGCTTTGGCAATCCCTAGAGCCCTTCTCCCCGGGGCTGACCTTTTCAGACGTCCCCTCCCCCACCAAAAAGGCTTGAACTACCGCTTTTCCGGGGGAAAAGGTAGCCTTTGCGCGGATCGACCGCGCCATTTGCCTTCCCCATGCCCAAACCTGCCAAGAAAGACGACGCCACCGCGTCCGCCCCGGCCTTCGAGGACGCGCTCGCGCAACTCGAGGAACTGGTGGAGGAAATGGAGTCCGACGAGGTGCCTCTGGAGGACCTCATCCGCAAGTATGAGCAGGGCACCCGCCTTTACCAAGTCTGTGAGCAGCGGCTCGACGAGGCCCGCGGACGTATTGAAATTTTGAGAAAGAAGCGCAACGGCGAAACCGTATTGGAGCCCTTCGGCGACGGGACGGAATCCGCCGCCAACCCCGAATCCGGCGCCCCCTCGCAAGATGGAGAACTGTTTTGAATTTCCCGAAATCCCGACGGAGCAACTGCCCAAGGTCGACAATGGCGCCGACCTGAAGAAGCTCCCGATCGAGGACCTGCCGAAGCTCGCGGAGAACATCCGACGCACCCTGATCCGTTGTCTCGCCAACACGGGTGGTCACCTCGGGCCGAATCTCGGTGTGGTCGAGCTGACGATCGCCCTGCACCGGGTCTTTTCGACACCGGACGACAAGTTTGTCTTCGATGTGAGTCACCAGGGTTATGTCCACAAGATGCTGACGGGCCGTTGGGATCAGATCCACACGATCCGCACCTACGAGGGGCTGAACGGTTTCCTCCTCCGCACCGAAAGCGCGCACGACTGCTATGGGGCCGGTCACGCCGGCACGGCCGTCTCCGCCGCCCTCGGCATGGCTTCGGCCCGCGACCTTCTCGGGACGAACGAGCACGTCGTCGCCGTCGCCGGTGATGCGGCGTTCACCTGCGGCCCCACCTTCGAGGCGCTCAATAACATTGCAGAATCGACAAAGCGTTTCATCCTCGTGCTGAACGACAACGAATGGTCAATCGACCGGAACGTCGGGGCCATCGCGAAGTATTTCCACGCCCTCCAGACGAGTTCGACCTACTCGCACATCCACGAGAAGGCGGCGGAATTTGTCGAGCGCATCGCCGGCAAGTCGATCCGCAACATCGCCTCGCGGGTCGAGAGCGGGGCGAAGAACCTGCTCTTCCCCAACGTGCTCTTCGAAAAATTCGGAATCCGCTACTTCGGTCCCATCGACGGGCACGACACCGATCTTCTCATCAAAACCTTCGAGTTTCTCAAAGAACAGGAGGAGCCCGTCATCCTCCACGTCATCACCGAGAAGGGCCGCGGCTACGAACCGGCCAAGGCGAACCCGATGAAATTCCACGGACTCGGACCCTACAAGACCGAGACCGGCGAGACGCCCCCGGGTGGCGACCCCACCTACTCCTATCTCTACGGCACCCATCTCGGCAAATTCGCCAAGCAGGATGACAAGATTGTCGCCGTGACCGCCGCGATGCCGAGCGGAACGGGCCTCGTCGAATTCCAGAAGGTGGTGCCAGAGCGTTATTACGACGTCGGTATCGCCGAGGAACACGCCGCTCTTTTCGCCTGCGGCCAGGCCGTGCAGGGGCTGAAGCCTTTCCTCACGATCTACTCGACTTTCTTCCAGCGCGCCTACGACATGGCCGTGCACGACATCGGCATCCAGAATCTGCCGGTGCGCCTTTGCATGGACCGCGCCGGACTCAGCGGCGACGACGGACCGACCCACCACGGTCTTTTCGATATCGGCTACATGCGCCACATCCCGAACTGGATTTTCATGCAGGCGAAGGACGAGGACGAATTCGTCGACATGCTCTGGACGATGGCCAACTACAACGACGGTCCCTCGGCGATCCGTTACCCCCGCGGGGCCGGCACCGGTGTGAAGCCGAAGGCGCAGCCGCAACTCCTCGAGATCGGCAAGGCGGAAGTCGTCGCCGACGGGACCGAGATCGCCCTTTTCGGATTGGGAAATATGTTCGAGATGGCGGAGATGACACGCGATCAACTCGTCGCGATGGGATACTCCGTTGCCCTGGTCAATCCACGCTGGATCAAGCCGCTCGACACCGCCTGCGTCGAGAAATTCGCCCGCCAGTGCGGTCTTCTCCTCACGCTCGAAGATCACACTCTCATGAACGGGTTCGGCGCCGCGATCATCGAGCATCTCAACGACGCGGGCATCGCCTGCCCCGTCGAGCGGATCGGCTGGCCGGATGAATTCATCGAGCACGGTCGTCCCGATATCCTCCGCTCGAAGCATGGTCTCACCGTGGAAAACGCGGTGGAAAAAGCCCTGAAGCATCTACCGGCGCGTGCGAAGCAGGCTTTGGCGGGGTGAAGGCTCCGCTCCGTGGTTTGGACTCGCGCCTCTTGTCGCGCTTTATTGTGTGGACGCAGAGTGTCGTATCGTGGAGGAGCGTCTCACCCGGTGATCGTTCAGGGTTGCCGGGAAGATCCTTCACCCTCTTCTTCGAACCATGACCACGATTCACCGGACCCTCCCGTTTTTCACCTTGGTTATTCTCCTGACCGCGCTCCAAGCCTCGGCGCGCCCGCTCTCCACCGCCGATCTCCAACAGATGGGAGTCACCGGAGTCTATCGGGGAACGGCTACCAGCACCGCCTTCAAGTGGGACGGAGCGCCCTACGTGGGAGCGCAAAACATCAACTACGTCCAATCGGCGATCAGCACGACGGTCACGGTCAGGGTGCCCGACAGCCGCCGGAACAAAATCACGGGCCCCTCCGGAAATCAGTTCACGATGCTCGCCTCGACCTCGGGCGGCACACGCCGCGTCAAGATTACCGCGCTTTACTCGGGTAGCTCGTACAACAGTGAATTCGCCAACACCACCGTCGCCTCGGGTGGTCAGAGTGTTATCATGGTGCGCAAGGGTACCTCGCAGCGGCCCCGTTGGGTGGTCCAGTATAACGATGCCTTCTTTGAAAAACTGCAGGTCGGCGGCGATACGCTGCAATTCATGAGCTTCGGCGGCGCGATCACGAAGGGGTAAACTTCTCACGCTCCGGGCAGCATCACGACAAAGCGCGTCACCTCGGGCGTCGCTTCCTCAAGCGCGAGACTGCCTCCGTGCCCCTCGACGATCACTTTGGCGAGACTCAGACCGAGACCGAAGCCATCCACCTCGCGGGAACGGGAACGGTCGCCTCGGAAGAAACGCTCGAAGATCTTTTCGCGGTCCTCTTCGGCGATGCCGGGTCCGGAGTTTTCCACGGCGATGCGGACGTGGTCGCCGGCCCGGCCCGCCGTCATCCTGACAAAACCCTCTTCGTTGTTGAACTTGACCCCGTTGCCCAGGAGATTCAGGAGAGCCTGGCGCAACAGGATGGCATCTCCCGCGACGCGCAATCCGGACGCGATCTCCGAAGTGAAGGTCACCCCCGCCTGATCAGAGAGGATTTCGGCGTCTTCGGCGATCGCCTCGAGCTCGTCGCTGAGGTCGACGGCATCGCGTTTCTGGATGAGGTGCCCAACGTCCGCGCGCGAGAGGAGGAGAAGGCTGGCGATGATGGATTTGAGCCGTCCGAGTTCTCCTAACAGAACAACCATGGCAGACTCCTCGCGACCACCCGCCTCGCATTCGCGCAGTGCCGTCTCGATCTCGGCCTGCATCACCGCGATGGGCGTCTTGAGCTCGTGCGAAACATCGGCGCTGAAACGGTTGGCGTGCGCGAAGGCGACCTCGATGCGCCCCATCATCGCGTTGAGCACGCCGGTGAGTTTCGCGATCTCGGGATCGGAGTGCGGATCTTCGGGCATGCGGGCATCGAGGGCACGGGCGGAGACCTGCCGGGCCGTCTCGGTGAGACGTCGCAGCGGACGCATCGCCCGCTCCGCGACGAGCCAGCCACCGAAGCCGACGAGAAAGACTCCGATCGGAGCACCGAGAAGGAGTCCGCGACGCAATTGTTCGAGTCCGGGATTGGCCTTGGAAAAGTGCATCCCCGCGAGAATGCCGTAGCCCCGTTCCTGCACCGAAATGAAGCGCCAAGCCTCGCCTTCGACGACGGCATCGGTGTATTCGATGACACGCCCGCCGTGTTCGGGGCCGCCGCCGCCATCGGGACCTTCGGGAGGTGGCCCCTCGCGATCTTCCGGCGGCGGCCGATCCGGGCCCCCGGGAGGAGGGCCGCCAAACTCGTCCGGAGGTCGACCTCCACGTCCCTCTGGACCTCCACGTCCCTCCGGACCTCCCGGCCCCTCAAACCCGCCGGGCGGTCCGCCACCGCGTCGACGCGGCTCGGGACGACGCACGGGATTCGGGTCGGGCGCGGGAAATCCTTCGGGCAGGGCCGCCTCCATCGCTTCGGACCAGCCTGCCGAGCCGATGAGCCGCTCTCCCTCGAAAAAATCCCGTGCGCTGATCGCGAGGAGCCCGCCCTCGATTTCCTCGCCGTGATTCGCGTCAAAGAGTTCGCCCATCGACGACTCGTCGACCCAGGGATTGACGTCGCGGATGGCACGCCCGGCGATGCCATCGAGGCGCACGTCGGTCGACTCGCGCACCGCCCGCATCATGAGGTGCCAGGAGACCAGGCCGAGCCCGGCGATGGCCAAACCCGAGACCAGCATGGACATCAAGGCGAGGCGGACGCGGAGTGACTTCATCAGCGGAAAAGGGGGAGGCCTCAGACCGGTTTGCCGATGCGGTAACCGACGCCGCGGATCGTTTCGATGAGTTTGTCAGGATGGTCGCGGTCGATCTTCTTGCGGAGCCGCTGGATGTAGACATCAACGAGGTTCGTGTCGGGATCGAAGCTGTAGTTCCAGACATGCTCGCAGATCTGGGTGCGGCTGAGGACGCGTCCCGGCGAACGCATCAGGTATTCGAGCAGCGAAAACTCGCGCACGGAGAGCGGGATCTCCTCGTCGCCGCGGGTGACGGCGCGGGTCACGAGATTCATCGAGAGGTCGCCGATGCGGAGGAGGTGGCTCGTGACCCCGGCGGTCCGTCGCACCACGGTATGGAGGCGGGCGATGAGCTCCTCGATGTAGAAGGGCTTCGTCATGTAATCATCAGCGCCGAGATTGAGCCCCTCGAGCCGTTCGTCGAGTTCGCTACGCGCGGTGAGAAGGATGACAGGAACGGCGTTGCCCTTCTTCCGGAGGTTCTTGAGGATGCTGAGTCCATCGCGCCCGGGTAACATCACGTCGAGGACGAGGGCGTCGTAGGGTTCGGTCAGGGCGAGGGCGTATCCCTCGTCACCGTCTCGCACGACGTCGACGACGAAACCCTGCTCCTTCAAGCCCTTGCCGATGAAGGAGGCGATCCGTTCCTGATCTTCGACGACCAATACTCTCATGTCCCTGGCGAAAAGGAGGTCAGCATGGCCGGAGGTGAGGGTGGGTTCAAGGCAAATCGGGGTGGGCGAGCCATTCATGGAATCACTTGGCGGTGACGTTGAGCTTCACCACGTCCACCGCCGACGGATCGAGTCCGGAGAGGGAGCGGAAGTAGTGGGAGAGCTGGTATTTCTCCTTCTTTTTCGCCGAAGCGGTGCGCTCGGGCTGGAGACGGATCTCAAGACTTTCGCTCGCACCCGGAGCCAACTCCCCGCTCTTTGCCAGCCCCACGAGCAGGGCCGCGGTGCGATTCTCGGAAGTCGGCGAGGTGCTCAGACACGTGAGTCGCACGCAACGGTTTTTCCCGATCCCGGCGTAGCTCATCGTGTCGTTGAGGGTGCCGTCGTTTTCGGAGCGGATCGTTGCGGTGAAGCGGCTCCAACGCCCGATCTTCGCGGTGCGGGTCTGGCCGGCGGCCGAGAGATTGATCAGGTTGTCGCCAAGGAAGGAACCGTTCTCAACTTCGATGTGGAGATCGGCGACAGCGCTGCCCGCGACGCCTTGCGCCGGTTCATCGAAACCGGGGTCGCCCCCCGCGTCGTCCGCCGCCTGCACCCAGTAGTGGTAGTTCACGCCCGGGTCGGCGTCGGTGTCGGTGAAGCTCGTGGAGCCGGTCGATCCGATTTCCTCCGCCGCCTCGACGTCGCCGGTAAGGCCGCGGAGGATCAGGTAACCTTCGGCTCCTTCCGATGCGTTCCATTGGAGCACGAGTTGTCCCACGGTCGATCCGAGCGATACGGTCAGTCCGGTGGGATTGAAGACGAGACGGCGCCCCGCTTCCGGGGAGGTGGATTCTCCTTCGCCATACGCGTTCGCCGATTGCACAAAGTACCACACCGTCTCGCCCGCGGGGACCTCGGTGTCCGAGGTCGCGTTGGTGGTGACGGTTTTCAAGAGCGTGTAGGCTCCGCTACCGAGCTTCCGGAACACGCGATAGCTTTCCGCCCCGTCGACGGCATCCCAGGATAGGTCGATCCGATCGTTGAAGAGGGAATCGCTCGCCCCGAGGCCTGAGGGAGCCCGGAGCTGGCGGAAACCCGAATCCACGAGGCTGCGTCCGATGACCGTGCCATTGTAGAGAGATTCGACCTGATAGAAGTACGATCGCAGCGGAATGCCAGAGGCGTCGTTGTGATTCGTCTGGAGAGGTTCTGCAAGCGTCGTCATCGTGGCCGGATCGTCGCTGACACCCCGACGGAGCCGGTAGCTGCTACCGGGAATCGGCTCGGCCCACGAGAGCGCGATGTTGTCGTAGGATCCTCCGTCGCCCGCATTGAGCGTGAATCCATCATGCAGCAAAGCCGATGCCTGGGAGGAGGCGCTCGGGGCGCTGGCTTCGTCGGCGTTCACCGCGACGATCCAGTAGTGGTCGCCCTCGACGAGATCCCCCTCGTCGTCGCTGTAGTTGGTGTCGATGTCGCTGGTGACGAAGACGGCATCAGCAAAGAGGGCCGTCGCGCCCCGGTAGACGTCGTAACGCGTCGCCCCCGAAACGGCGTTCCACGACAATTTGATCGAATCGTTGACGAGGTCCCGCTTCGCGACCAATCCGGTCGGAGCGGTCAGTAGTCCGGCCGTCTCACCGAAGATCGTCGTTTGAAAGGAGGCCGATTCCCCGACCCCCGTTTCTCCTTCGACGAACCAACGGCCGTGAAGGGGCGCACCATCCAGCGCATCCCCTCCGGGAATCGCCACGGCGACGCTGGTGAAACCGGAGTGATCGGTACCGAGAGCAGCATCCCAGGAGGTGCCGCCCGAGGTGGTCTTCTGGAAGAGGTATTTCACGGAGCCGGCGGCCGGAACGCCCGCCCCAGAGGGGATGGGCTGGTCGTCGATCGCGAGCCAGACCTGGCGGCCCGCCGGCACGCGCGAAAGCCCGACAGTGAAACCCGCATTGCCACCGAGGGCGGGCTCGATCGCCGTCATCAGGGGCAGGTTGCCGGCATCGTCCGCGACGATTTCCCCGGTGATTACGGGAGTGCGCGACGAACCCGCGGAAAGGGCTGGGCGCGAAAAAGGACCGGTCTCGGCCGCCACCCGCGGATCGGTGAGGGGACGGCTAAGGAAGGCGACGAGCGCGGCTTTTTCCGTGTCGGTCAGGCCGAGCGGCTGGATTCCGGGCGGTTTGTTCGGAGCGTCGAAGTCGCCGCCACGATTGTAAAATTCCACGACGTCTTCCAAGGTTTCGAGTCGGCCATTGTGCATGTATTCGCCGCGGAGAGCGACGTTGCGGAGCGTCGGAGTCTTGAACTGCCCGCGGTTACCGTTCACGCCCGTCACGACGGAACGTCCGAGATCTTCGCCCTGGGGCCGCACCCCGATGTAGTGAAAGGCGTCGTCAGTGAAGCGGTTGCCGGCATGACAGCCGACACAGCCGTTGGCGCGGAAAAGATTGAGTCCCTGTTGTTCCTGCGCGGTGAGTGCCCCCGGGGTCCCGGCGATGAAGGCGTCGATCGGCGCCTGGTTCGAAACGAGGGACCGCTCGTAGGTCGCGATCGCCATGATGATGCGCGACGGGGTGACCCCGGCGCTGCCGAAGGCGGCTTGGAAGAGCGCGGCGTAGCTGCGGCCCGCGATCCAGGTTGTGAGATCCGCGGGGATGGAAGGAGACAGGGCCAGAGGCGAGGAGCGTTCGATGCGCGAAGCCACCGCGGTCCAGTCGCGGCCGGCATGGGCCATCTCCACGCCGCTCGCCGGTGGTCCGGCGGCCTGGCTTTCGAGGGCCGCTCCTGCGGGGAGCACCACTTGGCCGCTTACCGGATCAGTGAAGGTACCAGTGGCACGACCATCCCAGAAGAGCGTCGGAGGATAGGCCGAATTGATCGCCGAAGGAGAGTAACGCCCCGTGACTTGGACAGCGATCCCGAAGAAGTCCGCGAGTTGTTGTTGCCCGTTCGCATCGGTGGAGATGACGCCGTGCGAGCCGACGATGTCGTCCGCGCCTCCGAAAACGCCATTCGGACCGGGATGCAGCGTCGCGAGAGTCGAGCGGGGATCGGATCCACCCGCGACCGGTTGGTGACAGGTACCGCAGGCGACGGTGCGGGTCGAAGAAAGCTGCTCGTCCCAGAAGAGGGCCTTGCCGAGCTGGGTCTTGTCGGTCGTAATCGGATTCCCGGCCGGAGCAACCGGCGCCGCGAGCGGCGGCAGCGGAGGCGGCGGCGGAGGACCTTGTGCGATCACGGTGCGGGCGATCGAAACGGCAACAAGCGAGCAGACCAGGAGAGGCAGTCGGGACAAACGGGAGGTTTCCATACACCTACCATTACTTTTCCTGCATGACAGACCTTGGAACGCCTGCATGACAGAATTGTCATCTTGCCGGATTTTTCGCGAGCCTATAGGATGGCGCGTCCCTCCGATGATCGAGCCCGACCGACGCACCTTTCTCAAATACACCACGGCGGGCCTGGCCTTTGCCGGTCTCTCACCGCAGGAAGCCTCCGCACTCCCCTCGCCCATGACTCCCGACGAACTCCGCTCCCGCCTTCTCCAATGTCTCGGTGGGTCATGGCCTGAAGCAGGGCCGTTGCGCCTGCAGCTGCGCGAAACGACCCAGAAGGACGGTTACCGGATCGAGTCGATCACCTACGAAGCCCCCAGCGGCCTCGGAGATGGGGTGATCGAGGCGATCCCCGCCCTGCTCCTCGTCCCCGAAGGTGTCGATGCCGAGCATCCCGCCCCCGCCGTCGCGGTCTGGCACCAGCACAACGGCGAATGGCACCTCGGCAAAAGCGAGCCCGCCGGTCTCGCGGGCGATCCCTCGCAGCATACCGGCGTCGCGCTCGTGAAGGAAGGCTACGTCGTCCTCTGTCCCGACGCACAATGTTTTGAGGAACGTCAGGATCCTGACAAACGCCAAAGAAACGGGGACTACGAGCGATTCGAGTTCCTCCGCTACCTCGTGCAGGGCAAATGCATGGCCTGGAAAAACATCCTCGACATGCGGCGTGCGGTCGACTTCCTTGTCTCTCGTCCCGAAGTGAAGGCCGATCGGATCGGCTGCTACGGTCACTCGATGGGCTCGACCCACACCTGGCTCGTTGGCCCCTTCGAGCCACGTTTGAAGGCCCTTGTCGGCAACTGTTGCCTGCCGACCTATGCCGCGATCCACGGCCAAGGGATCCTGCACTGCTTTCCGAATTTCGTCCCCGGCTGGCTTCAGTATGGCGACACGCCCGAGATCGCCGCCCTTGCCGTCCCGCGAGCCCTGCATCTGAATCTCGGCGAAAACGACGGCGGCAGCCCGATCGAGGAAGCCCGCGCCGGCCTCGCCCGCATCGCCGCGACCTACGCGGTGGCCGGAGTGCCGGAGCAATTCGGATCGTTCATCGAACCCGGCGTCGGCCACGTCCTCTCTCCGGCGATGTGGGAAAAAACGCGCGACTGGTTCGCACGGCATTTGCGCGGGTAACGGCCCGCCATGACGGTCGGCGTCACGGCAGGGGCTCTCGCGGCACCTTTTGCTTGCCGAAGAGTTTTTGGCCCAGACGCTTCAGGGGATTCTCCTCGGCCTCGACATCGCGGACTTCTTCAGCGCGGTGCATGATCGTCGGATTACCCGGCTCAGGGAAGGTCGCGGCGGCGTCCTCGCCGATCTCGCTGCGGACATCCTCGTCATAGCTGGTAAAGGTGGCCTCTTCGTCGCTTCGCACGACGATGGGCTGGATGAAAATCATCAGCTCGGAGCGCGTTTTCGAGACGTTGGAATTCTTCGCGGCATAGCCGATCACGGGGATGTCCTTCAGAAAAGGAATGCCCTGATCCTGCACATCCTTCGACTCGGAGATGAGCCCACCGAGAATGATGGTGGAGCGGTTCGCGACGGAGACGGTCGTGTTCAGTTCCTGCTTTCCAATGATGGGGATCTCGTTCGCATCGATGAGCTGCTGGCCCACGACACGGTCGTTGATCTGGACGATGTCGAGGGTCACCTCATTGTCCTCGTTGATCGTGGGAAGGACCTCTAGTTTGAGGACGACATCCTTGTAGGCGACCGTGGAACGGACCGAGTTCGGATTATCCGTGTCGGTCACGGCCGTCTCGGGATAGGGCACCTCTTGGCCCGAGGTGATCTCCGCCCGCTTGCCATTCTGCGTGTAGACGACAGGCCGTGAAAGCACTTTGAAGCGTTGCGTCTCCTCGAGGGCGGTGACGATGACATCGAGAGACTCGCCGATCTGCCCGTAGAAATTCAACCCGTTCGAGGGGCCGAAGGGCGTCGAGGTAATCATGTTGGCCATGTTCGAGATGTTGCCGTTCGGGACGATGTTGTTAGGTCCGTTGAGATTGCCGCTCGTGAAGCCGCCACTGCCGGGTTTGGTGCCGTTCCATTTGGCAAAGCGCTGGATGAAATCGACACCGACCTGGGTGTCGTCGGAAAGGGTTAGTTCACCGATGACCGTGGCGAGATAGACCTGCACGGGACGGCGATCGAGCCGTTCGATCATGTCGAGCACGATCTGCTCGGACTCCCGCGTGCCCGAAACGATAATGGAGTTTGATTGCCGGTCGGCGATGACCCTCGTTTTGCCAACGAGAACGGAGATCGGCGCGACGTCGTCGAGCGGAAAAGAGATCTGATCCTCGCGACCGCCCACTTCATCGACGGTGGAACCGGCTTGCTGGTTGCGGTTCTGGTTGTTTTGCTGGTTCTGGTTGGTCCCGGTGAGGGTCGAGAGCTGCGACGAGGTCACCGGAGTGGGGCGGGTCTGGATTTGCCGACCGCCCGGCAGCATGGTCTCACCGGTGCCGGTATCCTGCAGCACGTCGACGAGGACGGGGAGGATGTCGTTCGCCTTCACATATTTCAGCTTCCGCTCAACGGGCTGGTGGCTGTCGAGGGGGCGGTCGAATTGCTGGATCAACTCGAGGATGTAGGCTGCGTCAGTCGGCGAAGCGACGATCATGACGCGATTAAGACGATCGTCCGGAATAAGTTGGGCGGCGGGCTGGTCCGCAGTGCCGATGCCATTCATGACATTGCGGGAACGGGTGTTCTGGTTCGCGGCACTCTGCCCCTGCGGGTTCGATTGATTCGCTTGTGCTTGCTGCTGCGGCTGGCCCGATTGCGGCTGGGCGGTGGAACGCGATCCCGAGACGGTTCCGTTGCGTTCTCCCTGACGCTGGCGCTCCTCCATCCGCGCATCCATCGCCGCCTGAATGATCTGGGCCACGACATTGGACTCCGCAAACTCCAGCTGGACGAATTCGGTGATGAGAGGGGCGTCGTCCACCGGATGGTCGATGATTGCCTTCAGCCGGATGAACTGCCGCACAATCGGACTCGTCTCGGTGATGAGAAGCCCCCGCGGGTTCGTCACCGGCGTAAGGCGTCCGAATTCATTGAGGACGACGTGATTGCTGAAAATCGTCGCGGCATCCTCGGGATCGACGTAGTCCAGCTCCATGAAAAATCCGACAAGCGACTCGCCCTCGGGCAACATGCCGGGATCGGTGTAGATGACGACGCCTTCACTGAATGAAGGACTCCCGCCTCCCTGACGCGCGCCACCGAGGAGGACCTTGACCTGCTTGTCGTTCTCAGGCTCGATGACAAGGACGTAACCGTTAACGAGCAAGGCTGCCTCGATGAGACGAATCGCCTCATCTTTCGAGACATCACTGGGGGTGACGAGACTGATTTGAGGTCCGTTGAAAATCGAGCTGTCCTTCACGATCGGCTTACTGACGAGCCGCTCGTAGATGTTGAGGATGTCGTTGACGGGATTTAGCGGAAATTGAAGGCTGACACGGTCACCGACGATGTTCGATCCCGGGCCACCGGGTCCGCCGCCAGGTCCGCCGCCCGGAGCACCCGGTCCCGCGGGGACCTGGAGCTGGGATGGAGCCTGGAGCGGCTGCAACTGCTGGGGACGATCCTGCGGAGGGTTGTTGTTGTCCTGAGATCGCAGCGAAACGGCCAAAAGGGATTGGCAAATGAGGGCAAGAGCGACGCTCCAACCCGCCGCAGCGCTTTTCCGCCGCAGCCCTCTGATATTCAGGCTGTTCATGTCTGGTGTTTCGGCCACGGATAAACCCCGCGACCGGCTCTTCGATTCAAATATCTCTGCAATGGCGATGA
Source organism: Akkermansiaceae bacterium UBA5020 (assembly GCA_002396885.1). Classification (GTDB taxonomy): domain Bacteria; phylum Verrucomicrobiota; class Verrucomicrobiia; order Verrucomicrobiales; family DEV007; genus Arctic95D-9. The sequence goes on along the minus strand of DGXY01000112.1, from coordinate 5,284 downwards.
CTTTCTAGCGTAGCGCTCCGTCGATCACAACCCTCAATGCGTTTCACCCGCCACCTTGATTACGGAAATCGGAATGATTCTGAAAACGGGTAAATATTCAGCCCGAAAAATCAATTCTCGGCGAGAAGAAGCTCTTCAACGATGAAAATGATAGATCGGTGGAACGTTCCGATGTGGAAGAGATCACCTTCAATGCTGTGGCACAGGAGTGAAGGGAGTTCGATGTCAGTGCGACTTGGCAGAAATTCGGATTGCCTGATCCAATCAGGCTTGCGGAAACGGAGAACGGCATGTCCGAGATTGTTCTCCCTCCGCACCCCGATGAAATGCCATCGCTGAGCGGCCACAAATCAGAACTGGCCCCCACCCGCGCGAGGACTTCGGGATCCTCTGTAAAGTTGCGCCCGGCGGCATTCCCGATTACGTCGTGAATAGCGACCTGCCGAGGGTGCCGGTGAGCTTCGAATATCCCGATGAAAGCGATCCCCTATTCCTCCCGCCGGATGCCCGGATCTTCAGGTCGTGAAGATGGGGCCGATGACGACACAAAAAGATGAGTCCCATGCGTCTCCTGCTGTTCCTTCTCCTGACCTCACGTTTGTCCGCCGCCGACTCCACCACGCCCGGCGAAGTGACCACGCCCTTTCCCACGATCACCAACCTTGCGGTAGAGTGGCGGATCGAGGGCGATGACGATCTCGATGCCACCTGCGAGGTGAAGTATCGCAAAGAGGGCACAAACGTCTGGCAAGATGGCATGCCGCTGCGCCGGGTGCCCGCCGGATCGAGCCGGGGCACGTCCACCATCACGACCTGGACGAACCGTCTGAGCGGCAGCGTTTTCGATCTGGAGTCCGGAACTGAATACGAGATCGAATTGAAGCTCCGCGACCCCGATGGCGGTGATACGACACGCACCGTCAAAGCGAGCACCCGAACCGAACCGGTCGCCGCGGCGGACGCCGTCGTCAGGAACGGTGTAAAAGCGGATCTGAACTCCGTGAAGCCCGGCGAAGTCCTTTTGCTCGCCGATGGCGATTACGGCGCGGTCACTCTCAATCGCGACGGCGAACCGGGAAGGCCTATCATCTATCGCAGCACGAGCGGGAAAGCCGTCTTCAGCGAGATCGGTCTGACGAACCGGAAGTGGGTCTACCTCGAAGGCGTCACCGTGAACGGGCCGGTGCGGCTGAACGGGACGGAGCACTGCGTGGTGCGGCGCTGCACGGTCCGCGCGACCTACGGCATCAAAGCCTACAAACCAGGCATGATGAATGCCTGTATCGAGGACAACGTCATCACCGGTATCCGCGAGTGGCGGCCCGAAATCATGGGCGCGGATGGAGACAACGAGGGGGAGGGCATCCAGTTCACCGGCAGCGGTAATGTCATCCGCCACAACCGCGTCCAGGGCTTTCGCGACTGCATCTCCCACATGGAGGACGACGGGGCCGCGCCGCAGCAATGCAACGACATCCTCAACAACGATATCGGGGCCGGTCTCGACGACGGCATCGAGGCCGATTTCGCCCTTCACAACTGCCGCATCATGCACAACCGGCTGACGAACTGCTTCGTCGGCATCTCCTCGCAACCCGGCCTCGGCGGGCCGAACTACTTCCTGCGCAATGTGATGTTCAACGTCATCCTTGAGGCCTTCAAACTGCACCGCTTCAGCCAGGGCGACGTCATCCTCCATAACACGGTCATCAAAGCCGGCGACGGACTCGGGATCTACACGGGCGAGCCCTTCGACCATGCCCGCATCGAGTTTAATCTCTTCATTGGCGGCAAACCGCCGGCCGGCGACACCTACGGCGGCTACTCGCCCGGCCGGGGCCGTGCCGTCGATGTGCAGCGATTTGGCGATCATTGCCTCATCGATCACAACACCTACGTGGTCATGGGGCTGCCCTTCGAGGGCAAGATCGGCACGTGGACCTTCACGGCATTGCCCGGCACCGATTTCGAAGCCCACGGGCGGATGGTGGAGGGGGCCGTGCCCATTCCCGCGGATCCGGCGAAACTCCACGAAGCACCCGATTTCAAGGAGGTGCATCGCGCGGTCGGATTCGATGACGGAGAGTCCCAACCCGTCTACGGCCCACGATGAAGCGACGGGGCGGATTTCGCATGCCGCGTCGTCCCCCAATTCCGCCCTTGCCGTAACCTTCCGGATCACGGAACGTTCCCGACGATTTTCTCATCCCCCAAGCCTTGCCCATGACCCTGCGTTTGCTCTCCGCCCTGACCCTTCTCACCGGCGTCTCCCTCGTCCACGCCGCTGACCCGATCCCGCTGCCGCACGAAAACAGCGATATCACCGTCGATCCGGCGGTGAAGTGGGGCCTCCTCGAAAACGGGCTCCGCTACGCCATCCTCCCGAATCCCGAACCACCCGATCGTGTGAGCATGCGCCTCTTCGTCGATGCGGGTTCGCTGATGGAAAACGACGACCAGCAGGGGCTCGCGCACTTCCTCGAGCACATGGCCTTCAACGGCACGAAGAATTTCCCCGCCGGCGAGATGGTCGAGTATTTCCAACGCCTCGGGATGGGCTTCGGCAATCACACCAACGCGCACACCTCCTTCAACGAAACGGTCTATAAGCTTGAGTTGCCGAAGTCCGACACGGCCATGATCGACGAGGGCATGAAGCTCTTCCGCGACTATGCCGATGGCATGCTCCTCGGACCCAATGAGATTCAGGACGAACGCGGCATCATCCTCAGCGAGAAACGCGATCGCGACTCGGTCGATTGGCGCACCTTCGTCGACCAGGTCGGCTTTGCTTTCCCGGATCAGCGGATCTCAAAGCGCATGCCCATCGGCATCGAAGAGGTGATCTCCGGCGCGCCGCGCGAGCGTTTCGTGGAGTTCTACGAAAACTGGTACACGCCCAACCGCATGGCCGTGATCGTCGTCGGCGATGTCGAGGTTGCCGAGGTCGAGCCGATCGTGAAAAAATATTTCGGCGAGATGCCGGTCCGCGAAAAGAGGGTCGCCCCCCCCATGGGTGAAATGAGCAAGCGAGGCTTCGCGACCCACTACCATCACGAGGAGGAGGCCGGCGAGACTTCGGTCTCGATCGAAGTGCTGAAGCCCCGCGTCAACCCGCCGGACAACAGCGAACGCCGCCTCTACGACCTCCACCTCATGATCGCGGGCCAGATGATCAATCGCCGTCTCGAGCGCCTCGCGAAACAGCCCGACTCCCCGGTGAGCTCGGCGAGCATGCGGGCGGGCGATTTTTTCGACCTCGGCTTCGCGCTCTACGCCTCGGTTGATGCCGATTGCAAACCGGAGAACTGGAAGGCCGCCCTCGCCCTGATCGAACAGGAGCTCCGCCGCTCCCTCGATCATGGATTCAACGAGGCCGAGGTGGCCGAAGCCAAGGCGAACATCCGCGTGATGTATGAGGACGCCGCGAAGCAGGCCGCGACCCGTCAGTCGCGCGAGCTCGCCGACGCCCTCGCCGACCGTCTCGGTTCGCGCCGCATCTTCACCAATCCGGCCGACGATCTTCCGCGCGTCGTCGCCACCCTCGAAAAAATCTCGGCGGAGAGCTGCCGCGACCACCTCCGCGAACTCTGGGCGGGGGCGAACGAGACCCTAGTCTTTGTCTCGGGCAACGCAAAAATCGAGGAACCGGTCGCAGCGATCCAGTCCGCCTACGATGAGAGCAAGGCCGTCGCCGTGACCGCGCCCGAAGAGAAGGCGATCGGCGAGTTCGCCTATGCGAAGCTCCCCGAGCCCGGCACCGTGGCCGAACGCAAGGAGGTCGAAGACCTCGGCGTGACCCAGCTCCGTTTCGCCAACAACGTCCGTGTGAATCTCAAGGTGACCGATTTCGAGGACGCTGTCGTCTATGTGAAAGCCCGTATCGGCGGCGGTCTCCTCACCGAACCGAGCCCGGGGCTCTCCTTCCTCCTCGGCAGCATTTTCACCAAAGGCGGACTTGAGGCCCACAGCGATGATGACCTCCAGGCGCTCTTCGCCGGCAAGTCGGTAAGCGTGAACTTCGGCGTCGATGACGATGCCTTCTCCATCTCGGGCCAGACCACGCCCGAGGCCCTCGCCGACCAACTCACCCTGATGCGTGCCTACGTCACGAATCCCGGCTTCCGCGATGAGGCGGAGACGGAGTTCAAGCGTGCCTTTGATTATCTCTACCAACAGCTCGAGCGCACCCCCGGCGGTTTCGCCCAAGACAAGGTGGCGGCCTTCCTCCACGGAGGCGACCGTCGCTTCGGTTATCCCTCGCGCGCCGAGGCCGAAGCTCTGACGACCTCGCAGGCCCGCGAGTGGGTGAGGCCCGAACTCGAAAAAGGCTACTGCGAGATCACTGTCGTCGGCGATTTCGACAAGGACGCCACGATCGCCCTGCTCGCGCAGACCTTCGGCAATCTGCCGGAGCGCGCTGCGACGAAGCCCGCCTACGAGAAGGAGCGCATCGTGAAGTTTCCCGCCGGCGGCCGGAAGGAATTCCTCTTCGAATCCGAGATCCCCAAGGGCATGGCGGTGGCCCATTGGCCCACCGCCGACATCTTCGAAATCGAAAAGACACGCCGTCTCGGCATGCTTTCGGCCATCCTCGATGACCGCCTCCGCATCAAGATCCGCGAGGAACTCGGCGACGCTTACAGTCCCTTCGCACACAACCTTCCGAGCGACACCTGGAAGGGCTACGGTTACCTCTTCGCTTCGGTCACGGTCGATCCGCCCCAAGCCAAAAAGGTCAACGAGGTGATCGCCTCGATCGCCGCCGATCTCGCCAAAGGCACGAGCATCACCGAAGACGAATTGGAGCGGGCGAAAAAGCCGCAGGTCGTCTCGATCGAGGAGATGCGCCGCACGAACCGCTACTGGATGAGCAGCGTGCTCGAATCCTCTCAGGAATATCCGCAGCGCCTCGACTGGTCGCGCTCCTTCGTCGACGATTACAAGAACATCACCGTGGAAGAGATCAACGCCCTCGCAAAGGAATTCCTCAAGGAAGACACCCGCGTCTCCGTGACGATCATTCCGAAGGCCCCGTCGGAAGCTCCGGCTCCGGCACAGTGACGGGGCTCATCGATCAGCAAATCGGGAGGAATTTCGGTTCAAATCAGTGCGCAGATCTTGCCTTCGCGCTTTTTCAATTTAAGGGACGGACAAAAATATGTTGAAGGTGCGAAAAAATGCTTCATTTTCTTTGGAGTCCTCCGCCGCAGCTCTGCTCCGACTCCTTCACGTTTACCCGCTTTATCCCCGCAAACTCCATGCGCACCGCACGCCTCCTCGG
>DGXY01000085.1:9292-17197 GCA_002396885.1 Akkermansiaceae bacterium UBA5020 | reverse complement strand
AGACCTTCTCGCTCGATCTCGACGCGTCCCTCGAGGCCGTTCCGAAGCCGGATCTCTCGATCGGATCCGACCCGACCGCCGCCACGGGCGTGGGCGTTTTTCCACCGACGGCGCAGTCCATCGCGGCCCTCTCCCGCCGCGGGGATCCGGTGACCTTCTTCGCAAAGCTGGCCAACGAGGGTCTCCTCCCCGACGCGATCCGGCTGCGCGGCTCGGGCGGCAACAGCCTCTTTGCGGTGAGCTACACGACCGCGGAGGGCAACGTCACCGCTGCGGTGATCGCCGGAACCTTCGCCACGGAGGTGATGGGGCCGGACGACGCGGCGGTGGGGATGACCGTCACGGTCACGCCGAACAAACGGCTCCTCACAAAGAAGGTGAAGAAAGGAAAGCGCGTCATCACCACCACCCTGCGCAAGACCCACTCCGGCCTGATCGAAGCGACCGCAGCCGACGACCCCACCCGATCCGACACCGTCCGATACCAGGTGACGACGACGCCTTGAGGCGGGGGCGAGACCGCGCGTCGAAGAGCAGACGATGCAACCTTTGCGTGTTGAATTTTTCTCCTGAAACACACCGAATCACTTGAATCAACGCGACCTTCCAGAGGACCGCTGAACGATGGTCTAGACGTCACAATCACCTGCCGTTTCGAAAAAGGGCGAGCCACGTGGATAGAGCCCCAAAACCCGCTGCGTTCTGCAGGGAGGAGCGGTGCCCCTCGGGAAAAACTAGAATTGGAAACTCGACACATGAGAATTAGAAACTGGTGGGCTTTGCGCCTTATGATCTTGAGCCAACTCATCGGATTCGAGGCCGCTTCGGGCGGCGGCGGGACCGGCTTTTTCGTAAGTGATCAAGGTCACGTAATCACCAACCACCACGTCGTTGAAGGTGCTGACAAGATCGTGATTTTCTCCGAAGACGGAAAAGTGGAAGCGGAAGTGCTCGCTGCCTCCGAAAAATGGGACATCGCGATTCTAAAGGTCCCCCTCGAAAACACCCCTTTCGTCAAAATCGGGGATTCAAGCTCGGTAAACCTTGGCGACGAGGTCTTCACGATTGGCTTCCCCATGGTTCAAAACCAGGGATTTTCGCCTAAATACTCCAAGGGAAACATTGCCTCCGAGAAGGGCTGGAGAGATGATCCAGATCAATTTCAGACCAGCGTGGCGGTTCAGCCAGGAAACTCTGGCGGAGGGCTTTTCAATACGAACGGTGAGGTCATTGGGATCGTCACCGGTTCAATGAATAAGATCCGATCACTCGTCGAGGAAGGCTTCATCCCCGAGAATGTAAACTACGCGGTGAAGTCAATCCGGGCCGAACCATTTCTATCCTTCATCGAAGCCGAAGTCCCTGCGCTTGATCCAGAGATTGAAACTCCGGTTCAGCGCGCGACATCCGCTTCCGTCTTCATCTCGGCAACCACGAATGAGTCATCTTACGACACGTCTACCAGCACGAGGTCTAAATCCGAAGGCGACGATATCCTCGAAGTCGTTTACCGCGGACGTGATGGCGTATCCCTGAGGGTTGCACCAGATGCATCCTCACCAAAAGTTGGATCCATTTACGCGGGCGCTAGTGTGTTGGAAACCGGGAAGAGGTCCGAACAGTGGATTCAGGTGGTGGTAATGGGATGGATGGCGATCCACGGTTCGGTCACAAGATTTCTCGTCGAAGAGAGTCCAAGAACCTGGGTGGTTCAAAAAAACCAGGATGGTCTCCTGGCGATGCGAAATGCCCCGGGTAGTGAAAGTGGAAAGATAGCCGACTTTCTGCCTGGCGTAAGTCTCGGAGGCGAGGACATGCAGGAGATCGACGGTCAGACGTGGATAAGCGTTCGTCGGGTCGCGTGGGTCGCAGAACGCGGAGCCAGCGGGGCGGCGTTCCTTCGGTAGGCGGCAAGCCGAACGCGATTCGGCATCATTTGGCAAACCGGATCAAGCAACCGTTTTCGACAGAAACAAATTCAAAGGGCCGAACCATTCGACCCCATCAAGCTCCCCCCCGGGGACCCACTTCCGCTCTCGTAAAATCGCCTCAACGGGCCGAGACCTTGCCCGAGTCGAGCGAGCGGTGGGTGGCTGGTCCCGGATCGTTCTGGGGCCAGGATTCGCGGAGGATCTCACCGGTTCGAGCCGAGAGGTAAACGAGACCGACCTTCACCTGGGCCCGGTTGACAAAGGTCAGGAGCCAGACGGGCTCGGCTCCTTCGTCGCGGACGCGGAGATGATAATGAACGGTCGCCCAACGGACGCCCGAACCGGCCCTTCTCGCGGCAGCGATCGTGTGAGCCTCGGAGGCGGAAACTTTCAGGGAGGCCGGATCGATCGGCAAATGCGGCAGATCTTGTCCCGCACTCGACTCGATGGCACGACCCACACCCGCTTTGCCCCCGGCAAACGGCACCTCACGCAAGGCCCCGCCCGGTCCCGGCTTCCCGACGAGGACGAGCCAGCGCTCCGGCAAGGGCGCCCCATCGTATCCGGCGAGACCGAGGATCAACTCGCCCTGCGCCAGTTCGACGCCCTTGACCATCGCCTCCCCTTCCTGAGCCGAACCCACGGAACTCCCCCCGACCGCTCCCCAAAGCACGGCCGCGCCCACCAACGCCCGGATGAAGGCCTTTCCTCTCATTTTACATGCCCTGCAGTCCGGGCTATCCTGCAACCATAGCATGAAGACTCGAAGATTGTTAAGCAATCTAAATATCTAAAAAATACGGAATTTATTCCCGCATCTTTCCCCCTTTTCCATCCGTAGAACGAGCATGTCCCTCTCCAAACCCGAAACCGCTCTCCTCATCCTCGGGCATGGCTCGACCGAAAATCCCGATTCCTCACAGCCGTGCTGGGATCATGCCGAGACCATTGCCGCGACCGGCCAGTTCGGGGCGGTTTATTGCGCGTTCTGGAAGGAGGAGCCGAGTTTCCGCCAAGTCTGGCCGATGATCGAGGAAAGCGAGGTCTACATCGTGCCGAACTTCATCAGCGAGGGGTATTTCACCCGTCAGGTGCTGCCGCGGGAGCTCGAGATCTCCGGCCACACCACGGAGCGGGGCGGGAAGACCCTGCACTACTGCGACCCGGTCGGGATCCACGAAGCCATGACCGGCCTGCTCACGAAGCGGGCCCTCGAAATCCTCGATGACTCGGTGCGCCCCGAGGAGACCTCGCTGATCATCGTCGGCCACGGCACCGGGCTGAACCAGAAATCGACCGAAGCGATCAAGGTGCAGGTCGAAGCGATCGCGGCCTCGGGGGCTCCCTTTGCCAAGGTCATCGATGCCTACATGGAGGAGGCTCCCTTCATCGCCGACTGGCAGACCCTGACCGATACCCCCAACGTCATCGTCGTCCCCTTTTTCATCGCCGACGGGCTTCACAGCTATCAGGATATCCCCGTGCTCCTCGGGATCGAAAGCGAACCGACCGCGGCGGCGAGCCAACGCGAGGTCTTCCGCCAAAATCCCCATCCTTTCGGCGACCGCACCCTCTGGTACAGCTCCGCCATCGGCACCGACCCTTCCCTCGCCGACGTCATCGTCGATCAGGTGGCCTACTTCGACGAACATTACCGCGCATGAACCTCGCCGACACTCTCGCTGATCTTCTCACCCGGGAAAACCGGCTTTCTTTCGGGGAAATCGTCCTGACCCGCAGCCCCGAGGGAAGCTACTCCGCCACGCATCACGAGGATGAGGGGAAAACGACCGGGCTCGAACCGCTCGACTCCGTGCGCGAGCTGCGCGAGATGGCGAAGAACGATGCCACCGGCGAATACCGTCCCCTCAAGACCGCCCCGGGTCTGAAGTCGGGATGGATCACCACGGCCGATGGCGCCCACGATTTTCTCCAGCGACTCGATGCGATCTATCCGGGCCTCTTCGCGACCTGGTCGGCCTACGAGAGCGGATCCCTCGCCCCCGTGCCGCTGCGCGACACGCTCGGGCGGCAGACCGGGATGTATCGCTTCGCCGGGGGCATCTCGGACGAGATGGCGCTGCGCCTCAAGACGGAACTCTGCGGACGCGGTTGCCTGCGTCACATCGTCTGGCCGATCGATCCGGGATCGCCCGGGGAACACGCCTCGCGCGCCGCGGGAGCCCTGCCGCTCCTTTGCACGGAGGCCTGCACCTTTGCGGTAAACCTGGCGAGGACCCTGGCGAAAGAAGCTTACGATCTCGCCAACCCTCCTGCCGCGACCGAACCGTAACCGGGATTCAGTTGGGATCGACACCGCGCCAGAAACGGCTCGAATCGCGGTCACTCTGAGGATTTTCCTCGGGGATGTCCTTCTCGGAAAGTCTCTCGACGTGTCCATCAAGGTAGGCAGCGATGGCTTTGCCTCCCCCCCATCGTTCTTTGATCGTGTCGGTGATGAGCTGGCGATCTTCAAATTTCACCACGTTCGACTCGTTGCAGTCGATGTAGAGCATCGCCCGGGGAGCGAAGAGCAGGTTTGAGAGCGTCTTTTCGGTCAGATAGGGATCGGGGGATTGGACCTGATCGTAGATGCGATCATACTGGAGATTGGCATTCATCGCGTAACTGTGCTTGTGCCAATCCTTCTCCTGCGGGTTGGTTTTGACGGAGATGGTGCTCTCGAAGAGAGTGCCCTTGAGATGTTCGCCATCCGCCGTCACGTTGTAGCTGGTCGCTTCGCCATCCTTGTTCTCCTTGAGGTAGACTTCGCCAAAGATGACGCCATCGAGCCAGAGTCCCGATTCCCCGAGATTGTAATTCTTCGGAAAAAAATCGTCCGCACTCATCCCCGGAGGCGGCTCCATGCCTCCCGGATACTGGGGTGAGGGAAGTCTGCTTTTGTTGTCGGAAGACCAGTTGATGGTCGCCGTCGCGATCTGCTTGAGGTTCGCCGAATTCTTGGCCGCTTCAGCAACCTCCTTGGCTTTGTTCAGCCCGGGAGCGAGCAGACTGATGAGCACGACAATGATAGCGATGACGACAAGCAATTCCACCAGCGTCATACCGGTGCAGGAGGAGCGTTTCTGGACGAGATTCTTCATTCGGGAGGTTTGATCCCGGGGATTTGACCAAAACCGCTTCGACCAACCCATCCCCAAGATCCGTCGGATCGTAGCGAAAACTCGGATTTCCGGTCAAGTAAGAAAGGGGAGAAAATCACTCCTTTCTACCGCGTTTCCCTGGAAGGAAGGAACGGGCGGCAATCCAAAAGCGTCAGGGCGCGAATGAGACCATCCGCACCCTGACAAACCAACGACCCATGGAAATGCTTCGTGACTGAGGAGCTTACGCTGCGACAGGCTGCTCGAGCACATTGAGCCGCAGCGCTGACCATTCCAGCTTCTCGACGGTGCCGAACGCCTCCTGGCCAACGAAAGCGTCGAGCCGGGTGGTTCCTCCGAGAGAAAAAGCGGGATAGAGAAAGATTTCGCCCTGGATCCGGACGCTGCAGATGAAATTCATCCCAAAGCGGTAGAGGGTGAGATCGCAGGCGACCGCCACCCCCGGCGCCAACGGCGTGTTCGCGAGATAACCGATCACCCCGCCGCCATTGCAGAGATCGCAGACTTCGCCCGTGGCGGGATAGATGGCCACAGCGATCCCCCGCTTGCGGCTTTCGTCGAGGATTCCGACAGCGACCCGGCGGGTCACTCGGGCGGGCTTGATGTCGACTTTGAAGCTGATCTCCGCGTTCGGTTTGTCGACCGCTGCGGTCTGCCCCAGTTCTTCAAGGACAAATTGATTCAGCTCGGGGATGGAGATATTCATGGGAATGGGTGAGGGGCAGGAGGATGAGAAGTGGATTCTGCGTTGCTTCGGACGGATGTCCGCAACGCCTGAGTTCTAAAAATATGACATTTTTAATACGGATAATCAAACTATTTATGGAAAATATTGTTTATTTTTATAAATATCACCAAAAGGTCTGACTTCTGTCCGATTTCCCTGGTGAAATCGGCCTTGCGTCACCCCGGATCGGGTTAGGATGGAGGGAGACGCAGGAATGGAAGACGATTTGTTTATGGCAACCGGGAGCGAGGACGAGGCGTTTCCCCCAAGCTCCGACGGCGGCGCGCTCCCGTCCGGTCCGGACCTGCGGCTCGATCCCACCATGCCCTTGGCGGCGCGGATGCGGCCGCGCGACCTCGATGAATACGCCGGGCAGGGCCACATCCTTGGTGAAGGACGCCTTCTCCGGCGTGCCATCGAGGCCGACCGCTTCACCTCACTGATCTTTTATGGTCCTCCGGGCGTGGGGAAGACGAGCCTCGCCGAGCTCATCGCCCGCCGCACCGAGTCGCGCTTCATGAACCTCTCCGGCGTCGAGAGCAACGTCGCCGAGATCCGCCGGGCGGTCGAGGCGGCGCGGCAGTTCCAGCGCACCCGTGGCGAGATCACGACGCTTTTTGTCGACGAGATCCACCGTTTCAACAAATCGCAGCAGGATGTCCTCCTCCCCCACATCGAGCGGGGCACGGTTCGTTTCATCGGCGCGACGACGCACAATCCCTTCTTCTACATCAACAGCCCCCTCGTCTCCCGCAGCCAGGTTTTCCAGCTCGAACCTCTCACCGAAGAGGACCTGCGCCAACTCCTCGACGCGGCGGTGAGCGACCCCGAGCGCGGCTTCGGAAAGAAGCACCTCATCGTCACCCCCGAAGCCGCCCGCCACCTCGTGACGATGTGCGATGGCGACGCGCGGAAGCTCCTCACCTCTTTCGAACTCGCCGTGCTCACGACCGATCCCGATCCGGAGAGCGGCGAGATCCTGATCGATCTCCGCGTCGCTGAGGATTCGATCCAGCGGAAAGCGATCGTCTACGACGCCGACGGCGACGCCCATCACGACACCATCAGTGCCTTCATCAAATCGATCCGCGGCTGCGATCCCGATGCTGCCCTCTATTGGCTCGCCAAAATGCTCCACGCCGGAGAGGACATCCGTTTCATCGCCCGGCGCATCGTCATTGCCGCGAGCGAGGACGTGGGCATGGCCGACTCGAATGCCCTGCGGGTCGCCGTGGCCGCGCAACAGGCGATGGAGTTCGTCGGCATGCCCGAAGCCCGCATTCCCCTCGCCCACGCCACCGTCTATCTCGCCACCGCGCCCAAGAGCAACCGCGCCTACGCCGCGATCAATGCGGCGATGAAGGATATCGCCGAAGGCCGCACCCTCGCGGTGCCGCCCCATCTCCGCACGAAGAGCCGCAAAAAGATCGGCGAAGCGAGCGGTGCCATCGCCGAAGGTGAGGCCGTCTACCTCTACGGGCATGACTACGAGGAAGGCTACGTGCCCCAGGCCTACCTGCCGGAAGGGCGCGTCTATTACCAGCCCTCGAATCACGGGATGGAGCAGCGCGTCGCCGAGCGGCTCGAGCATTGGCGGCAGCGCTTCGAGAAGGCAAAAGGCTGAGTCCCCTCACCCAACGAAAAGACCGGACACCCCTCGCGGAGCGCCCGGTCTTTCGAAATCGTTTCTTCGGGAAGAAACGGAGGGGGATTACATCATCCCGCCCATGCCGTGGTCGTGGCTGTGGTCACCACCCGCTTCCTTCTTCTCCGGAACGTCGGAGATGAGGCACTCGGTGGTGAGGAGCAGACCGGAGATCGAAGCGGCGTTTTGGAGCGCGCTGCGGGTCACCTTGGTCGGATCGACGACACCGGACTTCACGAGGTCTTCGTAGGAATCGGAGGCGACGTTGTAGCCAACGTTGCCCTTCTCGTTCTTGACCTTCTCGACGATGAGGGCGCCTTCGCGACCCGCGTTGGCGGCGAGCTGGCGGAGGGGAGCCTCGATGGCGCGGGCAACGATGCCGGCACCGGTCGCTTCATCACCGGTGAGACCGAGGTCGCCGATGGCGGCCTGGGCGCGGATGAGCGCCGTGCCACCGCCGGGGACGATGCCTTCTTC
>DGXY01000085.1:8791-9111 GCA_002396885.1 Akkermansiaceae bacterium UBA5020 | reverse complement strand
ACGATGCCTTCTTCGACGGCCGCACGGGTCGCGTGGAGGGCGTCTTCGACACGGGCCTTCTTCTCTTTCATCTCCGTTTCGGTGGCAGCACCGACGTTGATGACGGCGACACCGCCGGCGAGCTTGGCAAGGCGCTCCTGGAGCTTCTCGCGGTCGTAGTCCGAGGTGGTCTCCTCGATCTGACGGCGGATCTGGGAAACGCGGCCGCTGATGGCCTCGCTCTTGCCTTCACCTTCGATGATCGTGGTGTCTTCCTTCGTGATCTTGATCGACTTGGCCGAGCCGAGGTCTTCGAGGGAGACGTTCTCGAGCTTGATGCC
>DGXY01000085.1:7951-8501 GCA_002396885.1 Akkermansiaceae bacterium UBA5020 | reverse complement strand
GGATCTTGTTCACCACGAGGGTGGCAAGGGCTTCACCTTCGACGTCTTCCGCGATGATGAGGAGAGGGCGTCCGCTCTGGGCGACCTTCTCGAGGAGCGGGAGCATGTCCTTCAGGCTCGAGACCTTCTTCTCGTTGATGAGGATGAGGACGTTTTCGAGGTCGACGGTCATCGTCTCGGTGTCGGTCACCATGTAGGGGGAGAGGTAGCCCTTGTCGAACTGCATCCCTTCGACGACGTCGAGGGTCGTTTCGATGCCCTTGGCTTCCTCAACGGTGATCGTGCCGTCCTTGCCGACCTTGTCCATCGCGTCGGCGATGATGTTGCCGATCTCGGTGTCCCAGTTGGCGGAAACGGTCGCAACCTGCGCGATTTCCTTGGTGTCGGTGACCTCGGTGGAGATCTCCGCAAGCTTGGCGACAAGGGCGGCGGCCGCCTTGTTGATGCCGCGCTGGAGGCTGATCGGGTTGGCACCGGCGGTGACGTTGCGGAGGCCTTCGCTGAAGATGGCCTCGGCGAGCACGGTCGCGGTGGTGGTGCCGTCACCGGC
>DGXY01000085.1:0-7774 GCA_002396885.1 Akkermansiaceae bacterium UBA5020 | reverse complement strand
GTGGTGCCGTCACCGGCGATGTCGGAGGTCTTCGAGGAGACTTCCTTGATGAGCTGGGCGCCCATGTTTTCGTAGGGGCAGGTCAGCTCGATTTCCTTGGCGACGGTGACGCCGTCCTTGGTGATCGTGGGGCTGCCGAATTTTTTGTCGAGGATGACGTTGCGTCCCGATGGTCCGAGGGTCGCCTTGACCGCTTTCGCGAGTTTGCGAACACCGGCAAGGAGGGCGTGACGTGCTTCTTCGTCGAAGGAGAGTTGTTTGGCCATGATGTTAGGTTCTTTGGATAGGTTTGGTTTGAATGGGTAAAAGGATCAGGTCGTCGACGTGACCCTCTCTGGTCTTCAGGAGAGAATGCCGAGAATGTCGCTCTCGTTCACGATGACGCACTCTTCGCCGTTCACCTTGACTTCGGTGCCGCCGTATTTGGAGATGAGGACCTTGTCGCCCACCTTCACGGAGAACTCGATGATCTCGCCCTCTTCGTTTTTGCCGGTGCCGAGCGCGAGCACTTCGGCCTCCTGCGGTTTTTCCTTGGCGGTGTCGGGAAGGAAGATGCCGCCTTCGGTCTTTTGCTCGGAGAGCTCGATGCGCTTCACGAGGACGCGGGTTCCAAGCGGTGTGATTTTGGATGCCATACGGTTGATTAGGTTGGTTTTCTTTTGGGTTTGGGTTTGAAATTCCGCAGTTCGCTGGGCACGCCACCGGAACCGGTTTGTTTGGCGAACTCAGAAGCGGGCCGACGAGCCGCGGATTTCGGATCCCGGATCCCCCGCTCACGCGGAAGGATCCGGAAAAAGTCTTTTGTCAGGATTTGTCTTCGCCGACCTCCTCGAATTCGGCGTCGACGACGTCGCCCTTGGCGCGTTTCGGTTCGGCGGGAGCCTCGTCGTCGCCACCGGGAGCGCCACCGCCGGGGAATCCACCGGCCGCACCGGCCTGCTGGGCCGCGGCGGCGAGTTCACCGAACTTCGCCTGGAGGGCTTCGCTGGTCTGGCGGATGCGATCGGTGTCGTCGGTCTTGAGAGCCTCCTCGACCTCGGCCACGGCGGCCTCGATCTGGCTCTTCGCGGGAGCGGGGAGCTGCTCGCCGAGTTCACCAAGCTGCTTCTTCACCGTGTAGACGGCGTTGTCGGCAAGGTTGCGGACCTCGATGCCTTCGATGCGCTTCTTGTCGGCCTCGGCAAATTGCTCGGCTTCGCGCTTGGCCTTCTCGATCTCCTCGGAGCTGAGTCCGCTCGATCCCTGGATGGAGATGTGGTGCTCCTTGCCGGTGCCCTTGTCCTTGGCCGAGACCTTGAGGATGCCGTTGCGGTCGATGTCGAAGGTCACCTCGATCTGCGGCACGCCGCGGGGAGCGGTGCCGATCCCGTCGAGACGGAAGTTGCCGAGCACCTTGTTGTCGGAGACGAGCTTGCGCTCGCCCTGGCAGACAACGATGTCGACGCTGGGCTGGTTATCGGCAGCGGTCGAGAAGACCTGAGACTTCTTCGCCGGGATGGTCGTGTTGCGCTCGATCATCGCCGTGGCGACGCCGCCCATGGTCTCGATGGAGAGTGTCAGCGGGGTCACGTCGAGAAGGACGACATCGCCGAGGGTCGGGTCCTTCGCAAGGACGCCGCCCTGGATCGCGGCGCCGACGGCGACGACTTCATCCGGATTGACGCCTTGGTGGGGATCTTTGCCGGCGAGGGACTTCGCGGTTTCGTAGACCTTGGGCATGCGGGTCATGCCGCCGACGAGGACGAGCTCGTCGATGTCACCGGCGGAGACACCGGCTTCCTTGAGACAGGCACGAACGGGGCCCTTGGTGCGCTCGAAAAGATGATCGGTCATCTGCTCGAGGGCGGCGCGGGTGAGCGTCTTCTGAATGTGCTTCGGACCGGTCTGGTCGGCGGTGATGAAAGGCAGGTTGATCTCGTAGGACTGCGAGGAGGAAAGAGCGATCTTCGCCTTCTCGGCTTCTTCCTTGATGCGCTGGAGGGCGTCGGGCTGTCCGTTGAGTTCGATGCCGCTGTCGGTCTTGAAACCCTCGACGATCCATTTGATGACGGTGCCATCCCAGTCATCACCACCGAGGCGGGTGTCGCCGTCGGTCGCGAGCACTTCGAAGAAACCCTCGTCAATCTCGAGAACGGAGATATCGAAAGTGCCGCCGCCAAGGTCATAGACGGCGATCTTTTCCTCGCCCTTCTTGTCGAGACCGTAGGCCAGTGCCGCTGCGGTGGGCTCGTTGACGATGCGCTTCACCTCGAGACCAGCGATCTCACCGGCGGCCTTGGTCGCGTTGCGCTGGGAATCGTTGAAGTAAGCGGGCACGGTGATGACGGCCTCGGTAATGGTCTCACCGAGACGGGCTTCGGCGTCGGCCTTGAGCTTCGACAGGACCATCGCGGAGATCTCCTGCGGGCTGTAGGTCTTCGTGGTGCCGCCGACTTCCACCTCGATGTGGGCATCGCCGTTGGCGGCCTTCACGATCTTGTAGGGCGTGTTCTTCTCCTCGGGGGTGAGTTCGTCGAACTTGCGACCGATGAGGCGCTTGGCGGAGAAAATCGTATTACGGGGATTGGTGATGGCCTGGCGCTTGGCGGCCTGACCGACGAGGCGCTCGCCATCCTTGCTGAACGCCACGACGGAGGGAGTGGTGCGCGCGCCCTCGGCGTTTTCCAGCACCACGGGCTGACCGCCTTCCATGACGGCCATGCACGAGTTGGTGGTGCCCAAGTCGATTCCTAAAATCTTGCTCATGTGGTGGATGTTCCTCTCTGGATTGGGGGTTGGTGGGAAGGGTGATTCCCAGTTTTTCTTACCTCTCGCTGCCGCAATTGGCGTACCATTCACCCAGAAGCATTCCTATACCTCTATAAACCAACGATTTACAAATCTCAGAACAAAACCTCGAGCTCAGAAGCGCCCACAATATGGCGCCAAGATGGCGCAAGAACCGCCGAACAATGCGCCAATTTGGCACAGTTGGACATTCTGGCACTTCAGAACCGGGGGCCGCTTCAATGAAAAAGGAACGGCACGCCCATCTTCTCGAACGTGGCCTTGGGCTCGGCCATGTAACGCTGGGCGAGTTCATCGAATTTGCCCTTGGCCCGGTAGTCGGCGAGGAAAGCGTTCACCGCGTCACGGAGATCATCTTCGCCTTTCCGTAGTCCGATCGCCCACGTTTCCTCCCTGACGGGGTGAAGGATCGGACGGGTCTCGTTCTCGAATTTTTTCCAGAACTGGTAGATCGAAATCTGGTCGTAGATGAAGGCATCGACCTTGCCCTGCACCACCTCCATGGCGCAATTCGCGGCGTTGTCGAGGGTGACGAGCTGGAGGGCCGGCATTTCGGCGCGGGCCCATTGGTGACCGGTCGTGGCGAGTTTCACCGCGACCTTGTGGACGCCGGGCTTCAGATCGGCGGCGGTCTGGATCGCCGAGTCCTTCGCCACGAGGAGGCAGAGCCCGTTGGTGACGTAGCCGTCGGAGAAGGCGATGGCCTGCTCGCGTTCGGGAGTGCGGGTCATTGAGGAAATGATCGCGTCGATCTTGCCGGACTGAAGGGCGGGAATGATTCCATCCCATTCCACGTCACGGATCTCGAGGGGACGACCGAGCCGGGCGGCGAGATCCTCGGCCATGCGCACGCTGATGCCGTCGGGCTGGTTGTCCGTGCCACGCATCTCGAAGGGCGGATAGGCCATCTCCATCCCGACGACAAAGGGTTTGGCGGAATCGCCCGCTGCGGCCTCTCCCGGGTCCGGTTTTCCACAAGATACGAGCAGGGCGGAGGCAAAAATCGAGGCAGATACGAGGAGCGGACGCGTCATGACGCCGACACCTTCACGCCCCCTCGCCGTTTCTCAAGCCGTTTGACGCGGCCCCGAAACCGCCCGATTTTCCTCCCCACGCCCCCATGCGAGCCTTCCTCACCGATCTCCTCAAAGCCTCCGCCCCCGCCGAAGCCGTCGCCTGGCTGCAGGAACGCATCACGGAGCAGGAAACCCGCTTCAGCAAACGGCCTTTCTACTACGCCTTTAGCGGGGTCTCGCGCCATTTCCCCAAACACGGAAGCATCGAGATCACCTCCGAGGAGGGGGCACAACTGCGCGAACGCTTTCCCGGTTTCTCGATGGATCACTGGGATGCCTTCCGTCTCGCCCGCGTCCTCCTCCTGCTCACCCTCGCAAAGCAGGAAAAGACCGTCTTCCTCGAGACGATCGCGGCCCTGCTCAACACCGCCGATCTGCGGGAACAGGCCGCAATCTACTCGTCTTACGCCCTCCTCCCCCATCAGGAAGAGCTCATCGAATCGGCCATCGATGGCTTGCGTTCGAACATCGTCGATGTCTACGACTCGATCGCCCTGAACAATCCCTTCCCCTCGGCCCACTTCACGGATGCGGCGTGGAATCAGATGGTGTTGAAGGCGATATTCATCAGCCGCCCACTCTACCGCATCACCGGTCTCGATGCGCGCCGCAATGGTGAACTCGCCGCGGCGATCTCCTACCTCGCCCACGAACGCTGGGCGGCGGGACGGCGCATCCCCGCGGACGCTTGGAGGAATTGCGTGGGTTTCGTCACCGACGAGATCTCGGCCGACCTCCATCACCTCCTCGAGACGGGAGACCCGACCGACCGCGAAGCCGCAGCCCTCGTCCTTGCTTCGGACGGCGACCCCCGGCTTGCGGATCTGCGCGGGCGCCTCGAGGGCGAGATCGACGCGATCGGTTCCGGCACGCTCTCGTGGGACCGCCTCGGCGAGAAGCTCGAGTTTCCCGTCACCCTCAACGGTGCCCCCGCGAAAGCCTGACAAACCCACCATTTCCCGTCATGAGATTTCTCGATTCCCACGTCCACATGGTCTCCCGCACGACCGACGACTACCAGCGCATGGCCGCATCGGGCGTCACCGCGATCATCGAGCCGTCCTTCTGGCAGGGCCAGCCCCGCACCGAGCCGGGGACCTTCAAGGATTACTTCAACACCCTCATCGGCTTCGAGCGCTTCCGCGCGAGCCAGTTCGGGATCAAGCACTACTGCACGATCGGCCTCAATCCGAAGGAGGCGAACAACGAGAAACTCGCCGAGGCGGTGATGGAGCTGCTGCCCCTCTACATCTGCAAGGAAGGCGTCGTCGGCATCGGCGAAATCGGCTTCGACGACCAGACCCGCGCCGAGGAAAAATACCTGCGTCTCCAGGCCCAGCTCGCGCTGGAGGCCGATCTGCCGATCCAGATCCACACACCGCACCGCGACAAGAAGCTCGGCACGATCCGCACGATGGACGTGCTCGAGGATGTCGGGATCGATCCGGGAAAGGTCATCATCGACCACAACAACGAGGAAACGGTGAAGACCGTGCTCGACCGCGGCTACTGGGCCGCCTTCACGATTTATCCGCACACGAAGCTCGGCAACGAGCGCATGGTCGAGATCCTGCGCGAGTATGGGGCTGAGCGCATCATCGTCGACAGCGCGGCCGACTGGGGCATCAGCGACGCCCTCGCCGTGCCGAAAACCGCCGCCCTCATGAAAGAGCGCGGGATCACGCTCGAGCGCATCGAACAGGTCACTTACAGAAATCCCCTCGCCGCTTACGAGCAGAGCGGCCAGATCAGCGAACGGGATTGGGAAGGCAGCGAGGGCATCGATCCGACGGCCTTGTTCGAGGGCAACACCCTCCTCCGCGGCGGCATGGACGTGACCACGGCGATGTCGCAGTATTTGATGATCGAGTGAGGGTGGCAAAATCCGAAAGCGGACCGATCGCGATCCCCGGGGTCTTGCAATCTCACGAAAACACTTCGCTCCAAGGCAGGTCGTGAGCCTGCCCGACTTCCTCACAGGTGAGTCGGCCGCGGAAACCATTGATCCCTCCGACCAACTCGGGCGCGCGGAAACAGGCGGCTTCAAGACCGGCTGTGGCGAGGAGTTGCAGGTAGGGCAGTGTCACACTCGTGAGCGCCTGGGTCGACGTCCTCGCATAGGCCCCGGGCATGTTCGCGACGCAATAATGGATCACGCCCTCCTCGGTGAAGACGGGATTTTCATGCGTGGTCGGCCGGGTTGTCTCGATGCAGCCGCCCTGATCGACCGCGATATCCACGACGACGGTGCCCTCGCGCATGAGGCGCAGCATTTCCCGGCTGACGAGCTTCGGGGCCTTTGCCCCCGGCACGAGGACCGCGCCAATGAGGAGGTCGGTGCGGGGCAAGACCTCGAGAAGGGCCGACTCGCTGCTGTAGAGCGTTTTCGCCGCAGGCATGGCGGTGTCGAGCCAGGTCATGCGCTCGCTGCTGACTTCAAGGATGGTTGTGTCCGCCCCGATCCCGGTGGCAACCTTTGCGGCATTCGTCCCGCAGGTGCCGCCTCCGATGATGGTGACGCGTCCCGGCAGCACCCCCGGCACGCCTCCTAACAAAGTGCCACGACCACCCGCGTGTTTGGCGAGGTGATAGGCCCCGACCATCACACTCATGCGGCCGGCGACCTCGCTCATGGGCTCGAGGAGGGGGAGGCGTTTGCCGATCTGCACGGTCTCGTAGGCGATCGCGGTCACACCCGACGCGACGAGCGCCTCGGTGAGGCGCTTGTCCGCGGCGAGATGAAGGTAGGTGAAGAGGATCTGCCCGGGACGCAGCATCGCGATTTCCTGCGGCCGGGGCTCCTTCACCTTTACGATGAGATCGGCGGTCGCAAAGAGGTCCGCCGCAGAGGAGAGGATCGCGGCTCCCGCCTCGACGTATTCGGCATCGGTGTAGGCGGCGCCGTTCCCGGCACCCGTTTCGACGACCACCCGGACCCCCTGCCTGACCAACTGCCGGGCACCGCCCGGAGTGAGCGCGACCCGGTTTTCCTGGCTCTTGATTTCGCGGGGGCAACCCACGGTGACAGGAGATGATTGAAGGGAGCGTTCGTTCATGGTGAGGGTTTCGCAGTCTAAGGGCCGAAGGCCCCGCTCACTAACTCGGAAACCGGAGTTGCGGAAAATCCCCGAGCCGCCGCCCGGACCGTGGCAAGCTCCCTCACGAAGGACAGTCCCAAGAGGTCTAGCTAGGCGGCGAGCGAATCGCGATGGGCGAGAAGACTGGAACCGGTCTTTTTGAATTCCCGCTTACTCCATCCCCAACTTCTTCAGCTTTGGCGAGATGACGACGCGGCAGTAAGGGTTCTTGTCCTTGTTCAGGTCGTAATAGTTCTGGTGGTAGTCTTCGGCCACCCAGAACTTCGCCGCCTCGGCGATCTCAGTGACGGCGGGATATTCGTAGACCTTGCTCGCATCGAGCGCAGCCTTCGACTGCATCGCGATGTTCTTTTGCTCGGGCGTATGGAAGAAGATCACCGAGCGATACTGAGGTCCCACATCGGCACCTTGACGGTTCAACGTAGTGGGATCGTGCGCCTGCCAGAAGACGTCAAGGATCTCCGCGAGCTTGATCTTCGCCGGATCAAAGGTCACTTGAATGACCTCGGCGTGTCCCGTCGTCTTCGTGCCGATCTGCTCGTAGGTCGGGTTTTCCACGTGGCCACCCATATAACCCGAGACGACGTCGGTGACTCCCTCCAGCCTCTCGATGACCGCTTCAGTGCACCAAAAGCATCCCCCTCCGAGCGCGATCACTTCCATACCTTTCGCTGCAGCGGCACCTTCTTTCATGGGAATCTTTTCAGCTGAGACGACGGCGGCGGCCGGCGCCTCGGGCTGGGCGGCAGTCGATTTTTCCGCGGCGGGCGCCGGGGCCGGCTCGACGGGTTTGGCAGGCTCGACGGGCGCGGG
>DGXY01000029.1:51205-51439 GCA_002396885.1 Akkermansiaceae bacterium UBA5020 | reverse complement strand
GTCAACACGACCGATTCGGCGGTGCAGGTGACCCACTTGCCCACGGGCATCATGGTGAAATGTCAGGAAGGCCGCAGCCAGGGCAAGAACAAGGAGCGCGCCCTGCAGATCCTTCGATCGAAACTGCTCGAGGCGAAGGTGCGCGAGGAGGCGGAGAAGTATTCCGCCCACCGCAAGAGCCTCATCGGATCGGGTGGTCGCGAGGAGAAGATCCGCACCTATAATTTTCCGCAA
>DGXY01000029.1:49694-51036 GCA_002396885.1 Akkermansiaceae bacterium UBA5020 | reverse complement strand
GATCCGCACCTATAATTTTCCGCAAAACCGTCTCACCGATCACCGGGTCAACTTGACGCTCTACAATCTTGATCAGGTCGTGACCGGGGCGATCGCCCCCGTGATCGAGGCGCTCCAGGCCTCGGAGATGGCAGACCGCCTCGCAGAGTTGGAGGCTTGAGGCACAGGGGCTCCCTCCGTCTTCGCTCCGGCCCAGATCCAGCGGATCACGGCGAGGGTTTCCTCAGGGGGGAGACATTGGAAGCACTTTTTCTCGAAGATCGGCCGGATCACCCTCACCGACAATCAAACGAGCTCCCGAACCGGCATGGGAGCGGTCGCTTTCGCGGCGAGAAAGGCCGGTAACGACAATACCGAATTGACGAGACCGAGGCTGCCGACACGGAGAAAAGAACGCGTGGCGCTGTCGCCGAATTCAATCATTCCCGCAGCCGCACGTATCCTGGGATGAGGCGGTCGCGGCAATCGCCTGATCGCGGGAGCCACGCTCCGCAACCGCGCCCCTCTCGCGGTTTTTCTCCTCACGCACACTCGGGACTCGCGCCTGGCGTGATGATCTGGCACACTCTTCCCGAATGGATCTACCCCGGCTCCGCTGTTCCGTCTTCCTTGCGATCCTCGTCCTGGCCGGGACGGGAGTGCATGCCGTGGACTTTGCCAAAGAGGTCCGACCGATCCTCGAAGCCCGCTGTCTCGACTGTCACGATACGGGCACGCTGAAGGGCGGGATCGGGCTCGAGACCTACTACCACGCCCATCTCCCCACCGACGCGGGGGCGCCGCTCTTGGTGCCGGGGAAGCCGGATCAATCCGTCCTCCTCCACGTCGTGATGGAAAGCGATCCCGAGAAGCGCATGCCGCCCAAGGGCAAACCGCTCACGGCCGCCGAAATCGCGACGATCCGGCAATGGATCGCGGAGGGCGCGAAGTGGCCGGATGACGGTTGGCGGCCGCCGAAACATTGGTCCTACGTGGTGCCGCAGAAATCACCCGCCCCGGACGGTGCCTTGCCTGCCGATCGCGAAGGCAACGAGATCGATGCTTTTGTCGTCGCGAAGCTCGCCGGGATCGGCCTTTCCCTGAATCCCGAGGCTGATCCGGCGCGGCTCCTCCGTCGCATTCATCTCGACCTGACAGGCCTGCCGCCCTCCGTTGCGGAGACGGACGCCTTTCTCGCCGATCCCTCTTTCGAGCATTATGTCAGGATCGTCGATGGCCTGCTCGCTTCGCCGCACTTTGGGGAAAAGTGGGCGGTTCAGTGGCTCGACCTCTCCCGCTACGCCGACTCGGAAGGTTACCAGCGCGATTCCCCGCGCAACATGTGGCCGTGGCGCGACTGGGT
>DGXY01000029.1:49310-49468 GCA_002396885.1 Akkermansiaceae bacterium UBA5020 | reverse complement strand
TCTCGATCGAGCAGCTCGCCGGCGATCTCTTGCCCAACGCGACCGAGTCGCAGCAGGTCGCGACCGGTTTCCATTGCAACGCGCCGCTCAACCTCGAGGCCGGCACCGACCCGAACGAGGATCACTACAAACGCGTCGTCGACCGCGTCAACACCACG
>DGXY01000029.1:48313-49126 GCA_002396885.1 Akkermansiaceae bacterium UBA5020 | reverse complement strand
TCGACCGCGTCAACACCACGGGCACGATCTGGCTCGGCAGCACGGTCGGCTGCGCCCAGTGTCACAATCACAAATACGACCCGGTCACGACGAAGGAATACTACGAGCTCTCCGCCTTTTTCAACCAAGCGCCGCCCGAGTCGAGGCAGGAAGGCATGGAGATGGGCATGTCGAACATGGTCGCGATCGGTCCCACCCTCGCGGTGACGCGGAGCCTTGATGACATCGACGCCGAATTGAAGGCCGAGAGCGAGTTCGAGGCGATGATGGACGGGATCCGCTCCGACCTTCTGAAAGCGGTTGATGAGAAAATCGCGAAGGATCCGAAGGGGCTTGCCGGACTGCCGAAGGATGTGCAGAAGATCGTCGAGCGCGAGGAGGACATGAGCCTCAACCAATGCCGCAATCTCAACACCAAACTCGCCCTCAAGGACCGGACGATGGGCCGTCGCCTCGAGGAGGCCGAGATCATGGAGGCCCGCCTCATGGAACAGCGGAAGAAGGAGGTGCGCGTGATGGTGGAGATGGCGGAGCCCCGCCCCACCTTCGTCGCGAAACGCGGCGACTTCCTCGCGCACGGTGAAGCGGTGCAGCCCGCCACTCCCGCCTCGCTCCATCCCTTCTCCGACGAACTCCCCCGCAACCGGCTCGGGCTCGCGAAGTGGCTCGTCGATCCCGCCAATCCTCTCGTGGGCCGGGCCTACATCAATCGCCTCTGGATCGAGCTCTTCGGGCAGGGCCTCGTCACGACGCCCGAAGATTTCGGCACGCAGGGGGAGAAGCCGACCCATCCCGAGCTACTCGACTGGCTCG
>DGXY01000029.1:47690-48143 GCA_002396885.1 Akkermansiaceae bacterium UBA5020 | reverse complement strand
ATCCCGAGCTACTCGACTGGCTCGCTGCGACCTTTGTCAGCGAGGATGGCTGGTCGATGAAAAAGGCGATCCGCCGCGTGGTTCTTTCGGCGACTTACCGGCAGTCGGTCCTCGTGAATGACAAAGCCGCCGCAGCCGACCCTCGCAACCAGCTCCTCTGGCGTCACCCCGGCCACCGCCTCGGTGCCGAAGTGATCCGCGACCAGGGCCTCGCCATCAGCGGACTACTCGACCGGCATCTTTTTGGGGTGAATGTGAGGCCCTACCAGCCGAACACCTTCTGGCGGAAGAGCGCCGGAGCCTCGGAGACCTACTACGTGGCCTCGCAGGGAGCCGACGCGCATCGCCGCGGGGTCTACACGCTCTGGCGGCGCAATGCGCATTATCCGAGCTTCGCGAATTTCGACGCACCGGACCGCTCCGCCTGTGTCGTGCAGCGCGATGTCTCGAACA
>DGXY01000029.1:39638-47506 GCA_002396885.1 Akkermansiaceae bacterium UBA5020 | reverse complement strand
CGAACACGCCGCTGCAGGCGCTGACCTTGCTCAACGATCCCGCCTACGTCGAAATGGCCGCGGCCTTTGGCAAACGCATCGCGAAAGAAGGTGGGGCCGCCACGGACGCGCGGATCGCCTGGGCCTTCCGGGCGGCGCTGACGAGGCAACCGACCGAGCCCGAGCGTCAGTTGTTGCTCTCCGCCTTCGAGACGGTGAGGACGGCGTCGGGATCCGAGGAGGAGGCCTGGCGCGAAGTCGCGACGATTTTGTTGAACCTGCACGAGACGATTAACCGGTCATGACCCCAGCTTCGCTCTCCCGCCGCCATTTCCTCTCCCGCACCGGGGCAGGTCTTGGGTCGCTCGCGCTCGGATCGCTCCTCCACCGGGATCTCCTCGGCGAGGTGCCTCCGGCCCTGCGCGCCGTCGCGCCGAAGGCCAAGAGCGTGATCTTTTTCCACATGACGGGCGCGCCCTCGCAGCTCGACCTCTTCGACGAGAAACCCGTCCTGCGGAAGTACGACCGCCAGCCCGCACCCGAGTCGCTCTTTGAAGGGAAACGTTTCTCCTTTCTCCGCGGCCATCCTAAGCTGCTCGGATCACCCTATCAATACACCCAACACGGGAGAAGCAGCCTCGCGCTTTCCGAACTGCTCCCCCATCTCGGCACGGTCGCGGACGAGCTCTGCCTCGTGAAGTCGGTGCACACGAGCGAATTCAACCACGGTCCCGCCCAGCTCGTCTTCCACACCGGGCTGAACCGCCAGGGCAATCCCTCGCTCGGCTCGTGGACGACCTACGGGCTCGGGAGCGAGTCGGAGAACCTGCCCGCCTACGTCGTCTTCCTCACCGGCAACACTCCGGGAGCTGGAGCGAACCTCTGGAAATCCGGCTTCCTCCCGAGCGTCCATCAGGGGGTGCAACTTCGCGGCGAGGGCGATCCCGTGCTCTTTCTCAACAGTCCGAAGGACGTCTCGCGCGACGGTCGCCGCCGCACTCTCGACAGCATCGAGGCACTCAACCGGCAGTATTTCGAAAGCGTCGGTGATCCTGAGATCGTCACGCGCATCGAACAATATGAGATGGCCTTCCGCATGCAGGCCTCCGTGCCCGAGCTCGTTGATCTTTCCCAGGAGGATGCGGTGACGCGCGAGCGCTACGGCAAGGGCGAGTTCGCGACCCAGTGCCTTCAGGCGCGACGCCTCGTCGAGCGCGGGGTGCGTTTTGTCGAGCTTTTCCACGGCGACTGGGACACCCATGCGGGCCAGAAGGGCCGCCTCGCCTCCCTCACGAAGGAAGTCGACCAGCCCATCGCCGCCCTCATCGCCGATCTGAAACAACGCGGCCTTCTCGATCAGACCCTCGTCGTCTGGGGCGCCGAGTTCGGCCGCACGCCCATGCTTCAGGGCGACGAGTCACCCGCGAAATGCGGTCGTGATCACCAGAAGGACGCCTTCACCGTGTGGATGGCCGGGGGCGGGGTGAAGGGCGGGACCAGCTATGGATCGACCAACGATCTCGGCAACGAGGTCGCGGAGAATCCGGTGCAGGTCCGCGACCTCCACGCGACGATGATGCATTTGTTAGGGATCGACCACGAGAAGCTCACCTACCGTTATCAGGGCTTCGACCAGCGCCTCACCGGCGTGGAGGAGGCGCGTGTGATCGGGGAGATCCTTGGTTGAACTTCAACTCCTCTTGCCAAACGTCAGCGGCGTCTCCGGTGTTTCCCTCGGCACCCGACCCTGTGCCTCGTTCAACTTGACCGTATCGAGCCGGGGCAGGACGTGCTTCGCGAAGAGGTCGCATTCGTCGAGATGCGGGTAGCCGCTGAGGATGAAGGCGCGCATGCCGAGATCGATGTAGCGCTGGAGCTTTTCGTAAACCTGGTCGGGATCGCCGACGATGGCGCTGCCGCAACCGCTCCGGGCGAGGCCGACGCCGCTCCAGAGATGGGGCTCGAGGTAAAGATCGTGGCTCTGGGCGCGGAGTTCGTCCTGACGCATCACCCCGAGGCTCTTGCTGTCCATGCTGCGGTCCTTGATCTCCTGACCCTTGTCGAGGTCGAGTTTCGAGATGAGACGGTCGGCGGCGGCGCGGGCCTCGGCCTCGGTTTCGCGGACGATGACGTGGGAGCGGAATCCGAAGTCGATGGTGCGGCCGTAGGCCGCGGCCTTTTCCGCCATGCCCCGCATCGTTGCCGCGATCCGGTCCTCGGTCTCGGGCCACATCAGGAAGACGTCGCAATGTTTCGCGCAGAGCTCCTGCGCCGCGGGGGAGATGCCTCCGAAGTACATGAGCGGGCCTCCGTTCTGCTGGTAGGGTTTGGCCGCGTCGGTGTTGGGCAGGCTGATCTCGTAGAATTCGCCCTTGAATTCATAGGGGCCGTCCGTCGCCCACATGCCCTGGAGGATCCGGATGATCTCGCTGCTGCGGGCGTAGCGGATCTCGTTACTCTCCTTCGTTCCCGGCATGTCCGAGGAGATGATGTTGATGCAGAGCCGACCCTTCGCGATGTGATCGAGGGTGGCGAGGGCGCGTCCGAGCATGGGTGGCCAGACCTCGCCCATGCGCAGGGCGACGAGCTGGTTGATCGACTCCGTCTGCGGGGCCATCGCCGAGGCGAAGGCGAGGGCATCCTGTCCCACGATCCAGCCCGAGGGCAGGAGGATGTTCTGATAGCCGAGCCGGTCGGCCATCCTGACAATGTCACCACAGTGTTCGTAGCTGCTGCGGAGTTTGCCGTCGGGAACTCCGAGGAATTCGTAGTCGTCGCCGCAGAGTGCGGAAAACCAGGCCACTTCGACCTGGCGTCCGGGGCTGCGGATGGGGATGGGCGGAGCGGTTTCGACCATGGTGGTTCGGCGGGACGGATTCAGCGCTCCATCGCGGCGATTTTCGCGGCCGCTTCGGCAAGGACGGGGAGCTCCTTCGCGAGAAAAGCGAGGCGCCGGCGGATGTCGCCGTCGGACGGCAGGGTGTTGTCGGGATTGAAATCGGCCCGGCTCACGTAGACGTAGCGTGGCGAGACGAGGCAGCGGTAGTCCGTGCCGAGGCTGTTCATGAACGCCAGGGGAGAGAGGTAGCTCTTTTGCGCCCCGGCCGTGCAGACGAGCCCGATGGCCTTGCCCTTCCAACTGGAACCGGTCAGCTCGATAAGGTTCTTGGCCGCCGCATTGAGGTCGTAGTTGTAGACCGGGGCGATAAGGACAATCGCCTCGGCTTTCACCAATTCACCGGTGAGCGCGATGGTCTTTTCGTTTTGGTAGCAGGTGCTTCCATCACATGCGGGCAGGTCCCACTCCGAGAGTGAGAAAACCCGTGCTTCGTGTCCGACCTCTCCCAGCAGCCCCGCCATCGTTTCGGCCAAGTGCGCCGTTTTTCCACCGGGAGCGAGATTCGCATTCAAAATCGCTGCATGCATGTCAGGACAAACAGTCGATGAGGGGAGGGATCAACCGATTATTTCCAATTCAATGCCGGAAATCCTTCGATTTACAATGAAGGGAGGGACTCGGGGAGCAAAGGATAGGGGCTTCCGGGCGATGGGGGAATGCCTGAATCCGAAGGCCGGAGCGTGCCGATCTGATCGTTGTCGCCTCCCAGCCCCCTCGCACAAATGCGCCCGACGAAAGAGGGTTTACTACCGAGCCTTAACCGTTTAGAACAAAAGGCTCTCTTCCATGACGAATTCCCTCAACGCATCCGGCCCGTGGTATCGCGGGATCACGCGCTACGAATGGCTCGTCCTCGTCATCGCCTCGCTCGGCTGGATCTTTGATGTCTACGAGGGGCAGATTTTCAATCTCACCCGGAATCAACTCCTCCAGGAGATCCTCGGGGTCGAGCCGGGGCATCCAGAGGTGAAAAAATACGGCGACCGGCTCCTCGGCATCTTCCTCCTTGGGGGGATGTTCGGCGGGATCCTCTTCGGTTCGCTTGCGGACAAGTATGGCAGGCGCCCCATCATGATCGTGACGATCCTGATGTATTCGGTATTCTCCGGCCTCACCTACTTTGCGACGAATCTCGAGCAGGTCATGGTGCTGCGATTCCTCGTGGCCATGGGAATCGGTGGGGAGTGGGCGGTCGCTGCGGCGCTCGTGGCGGAGGTTTTCCCGACCAAGGCGAGGGCCCATGCTTCGGGGATTTTTCACGCGACCTCGGTCATCGGGACGTGGACGGCGACCTTGGCCGCGATCCTTGTGGGGTCGGAGTGGCGCTACGCCTACCTCTTCGGCGTGCTCCCGGCCCTTCTCATCGTCTGGGTCCGCCTTTCCGTGAAAGAGCCGGAAAAGTGGCAGCAAGCCAAAACCGAGCCGTCGAAGAATCGCGGGAGCCTGTGGGAACTCTTCACTTCCAGACCTTGGGCGAGGCACGCCTTTCTTGCGATGTGCCTCGCCGCGGTAGGTCTGGGCACCTTCTGGGCTCTCGTCGTGGCGGGACAGAATCTCGCGCACGAGCGCATGCTCGCCGATGGCGTGCCCGAGGAGGTCGCGGTCGAAAAGGCGAAATTCGCCTATGGCATTGTCCAGACTCTGGGTGGCGGGGTCGGGCTGGTCCTTTTCGGTCCCATTGCCGCGAGACTCGGGAGGAAAAAGACCTTCATCCTTTATCACATCGGCGCCGCCTTGATCGTGCCGATGACCTGCTTCCTCCCGCAGAGCTATGGGATGCTGCTTTTTTTCCTGCCATTCTTCGGCTTTTTCACCCTCGGGATGCACGCGGGCTATGCGATCTATTTTCCGGAGCTCTTCCCGAATCACCTCCGCGCCACGGGCGCGAGTGTGGGCTTCAACGGTGGTCGTATGTTGGCCTTCGTGCTGCTCTGGTATCTGGCGCCGTGGCTGAAGGCGGAGCTGCCTCTGAATCAGGCGCTCACCTGCCTGGGCGGCTTGTTTCTGCTGGGGGCGGTCCTCATGGCTTTTCTCCCGGAAACGAAGGGGAAGGAGCTTCCGACCTGATTTTTTGGCAAAAAAAGCGGAATTTTTGCGGTAATATGATCAAGACAGGGTAGTTTCTCAGGGTCATGGACCCTTCCACCCTCGAGAGACTCATCGTCAAGGAGATCCGAAAAGCTCGGGAAATCTCGCGAAGAGACCTCGCGGATCGCCTCGGGATCGCCAAGTCCACCGCCGGTCGTCGCATTGATGCCATGATCGAGCGCGGTATTGTCCGCGAGACGGGAATCGAGGAGTTCAAAAGAGTCGGACGGCCCCGCCGCTTTCTCGACACGCGGGGCAGCTACGGCTGTTATGCGGGTTTCGACTTCGATGCCCGCCATCTCCACGCTGTTCTCATCGACTTTTCCCAACAAGTCGTGGAGCGACGAATGGTGCGGCTTTCTTCCCAGCCTGATCGCGATGAGGTCCTTGCTCACCTGCGCCAGATTATTTCCGAGTTCCGGGCACACCCAGTGGCCTCGCCCCTCCTTGCCGTTGGGATCGGCGTTCCTGGACATGTCCGGCGCGAGAGCCGTCTCTCCGTCTACTATCCCTTCATCACCGGTTGGCGGAACGTCGATCTTGCTGTCGAACTCGAAATCGATCCCTCGGTGCTCCATATCGAAAACAATACCCGGGCGATTCTCTTGGGCGAATACTGGCTGGGGCCTCTTGCGACGGCTTCGAATCTGGTGTGCATCAATGTCAGGACGGGAATCGCCGCCGCGGTGATCGCAAACGGGTCACTCATCGCCGGCGAGCATGAGATGGCCGGAGAGATCCGCGGTTGGCCGGTCTCGAATGACGATTGGCTCGAGAAAGTCGCCTCGGTTCGGGCCGTGATCGACGGAGAACCGCTTGGCAGTGATCGTTGGAGCGAATTCGTCAACGCTTGCCGGGAGGGCGACGAGACGGCCCTCGGCACGCTCTCCTCCGCCGCCTCCCATCACGGCGCGGCTGCGGCGCGCCTCGTCCAGGTAATCGACCCCCTAGCGGTTTTCCTGGCAGGGCCCTTCACGGAGCTCGAAGGCCTTTACCTCGATCGCGTCCGCGCTGCTGTTGTCGCTGCGCTTGAGGGCCATTATTTCAATCCGCCCCACATCCTCGCCGCAAGTCTTGGTGATTGCGCAGGAGCCCTCGGGGCCGCCGCCCTCGCCGCCGCCGAAGTGCCACTGCCTGCCGGGGCATGATCTTCCCGCGAAATCGCGCCGCTCTTTGCCTGAAAGGGTGTTGAACCGGCCCAGTTCGTGCTTTAAGGTCCGGCTTTTTTGTCCGGGCCCCGCCTTCTTTGCATCCGTCGAGGAGGTCGGGTCGGTCCGCCAACCGTCCCGGGTCCGTCCCGTAAATCCTATCCCAGCACCTGAAACAGATGAGTCTTGACGTCGTCCGCTCCTTCCCCACCGGTTCCGGAACCGAGGGCAAATTTTACTCCCTGCCCGCCCTCGCCGAGGCCGGTGTGGCGAAAAACCTGAGCAGGCTCCCCGTCAGCATCCGCATCGTGCTCGAATCGGTGCTGCGCAACGTCGACGGACGCAAGGTGAGCGAGGCCGATGTCAACAACCTCGCCAACTGGAACGCGAAGGCTCCCGGCGAATACGAGATCCCCTTCACCGTCGCCCGCATCGTCCTGCAGGACTTTACCGGGGTGCCGCTCTTGGTCGATGTCGCCGCGATGCGCGACGCCGCCGTGGCCCGCGGGGCCGTCGCCTCGAAGGTCGAGCCGCTCGTGCCCGTCGATCTCGTCGTGGATCACTCCGTGCAGGTCGATTTCGCCGGATCACAGCTCGCCCTGGACCGCAACATGGCGATCGAGTTCATCCGCAACCGCGAGCGCTACGAGTTCCTCAAGTGGGGTCAGCAGGCTTTCGAGACCTTCTCGGTCGTGCCTCCCGGTATCGGTATCGTCCACCAGGTGAACCTCGAGTATCTCGCGAAAGGGGTTCTCTCCAAGGACGGCGTTTATTACCCCGACACCCTCGTCGGCACCGACTCGCACACGACCATGATCAACGGACTCGGCGTCGTTGGCTGGGGCGTCGGCGGGATCGAAGCCGAAGCCGGCATGCTCGGGCAGCCCGTCACCTTCCTCGTCCCCGAGGTTGTCGGCGTCTACCTCCACGGTGAACTGAAGGAAGGCGTCACCGCGACCGACCTCACCCTGCGCGTCACCGAAATCTTGCGGAAGCACGGCGTCGTCGGCAAGTTCGTCGAGTTCTTCGGACCCGGCGCCACCGCCCTCTCCTTGCCCGACCGCGCCACGATCGCGAACATGGCCCCCGAATACGGCGCGACGATGGGTTTCTTCCCCGTCGACGGCGAGACGATCAGTTACCTCCGCGGCACCGGTCGCAGCGAAGAGCTTTGCACCACGGTGGAAAATTATTACAAGGCCCAGGGTCTCTTCGGTATTCCCGACAAGGGCGAGTGCGACTACACCGACCTCCTCGAGCTCGATCTCGCCAGCATCGTCCCTTGCGTCGCCGGACCGAAGCGCCCGCAGGACCGCATCGACGTGCCCGTCCTCGGAGAAAAGTTCAACGCCCTTCTCACCACTCCCGCCGCCTCCGGTGGCTTTGGTATCGACGAGGCCAAGCGCGGCACGACCGTTCCGATGCACCTCGATTCGCCCGCGGGTGAGTTCGAGAATACCCTCGTCGCCGATGAGGTCATCACCGAGATCAGCGTCGATACGCACCTCAAACACGGCTCCGTCCTCATCGCTGCGATCACGAGTTGCACGAACACCTCGAATCCGAGCGTGATGCTGGCGGCCGGTCTCCTCGCGAAAAAGGCCAACGCCCGCGGCCTCACCATGCCGCCCTTCGTGAAGACCTCGCTCGGGCCCGGCTCGCGCGTCGTCACCGATTACCTCGAGGCCACCGGACTCCAGAAAGAGCTCGACCTCCTTGGCTTTGAAACGGTCGGCTACGGCTGCACCACCTGC
>DGXY01000029.1:0-39458 GCA_002396885.1 Akkermansiaceae bacterium UBA5020 | reverse complement strand
TGCATCGGCAACTCCGGTCCGCTCCATCCCGCCGTCGAGGACGCCATCAAGGCCGGGGATCTCGTCTGTGCCTCGGTCCTTTCCGGCAACCGCAACTTCGAGGCCCGTGTCCACGGCTCGATCCGGGCGAATTTCCTCATGTCTCCGCCGCTCGTCGTCGCCTACGCCCTCGCTGGACGCGTCGATCTCGACCTCACGACCGAACCGATTGGCATGGACACGGCGGGCGCGCCCGTCTTTCTCGCCGACCTCTGGCCCACCCAGGCCGAGATCCGCGCCGAGCTCGACGCCGCGTTGAAGCCCGAGGTTTACGTCAAACTCTACGGCAACGTCGATACCGCCAATCCGAAATGGGGCGAAATCAACGGCACCACCGGTGCGACCTACGAGTGGGATCCGAAGTCGACCTACGTGCAGTCGCCGCCTTTCTTCACGACCAAGGAAGGCGCCAGCACCGACATCGTCGGAGCCCGTCCCCTCGGCATCTTCGGTGACTCCGTGACGACCGACCACATTTCCCCGGCCGGTTCGATCAAGGCGACCTCGCCCGCGGGCAAGTATCTCCTCGAGAACGGCGTCGAGAAGGCCGAGTTCAATTCCTACGGCGCCCGTCGCGGCAATGACCGTGTCATGACCCGTGGCACCTTCGCCAACGTCCGCATCAAGAACCTGATGTGCCCCGGCGTTGAGGGAGGCTACACGCAGTACTTCGGTCAGGGTGAAGTCGCCGCGCCCGACACGACGATCGCTCCGGTTGTAAGCGCTAAGCCGACCTTCATCTACGACGCCTCGATGGCCTATCAGGCCGAGGGCACTCCGCTCGTTGTCATCGGCGGCGAAGACTACGGGATGGGATCCTCGCGCGACTGGGCCGCGAAGGGCACGCGTCTTCTCGGCGTCAGCGCCGTCGTCACGAAGTCTTTCGAGCGAATCCACCGCTCGAACCTCATCGGGATGGGCGTGCTGCCGCTGAACTTCGCCAATCCAGCGGACTACGACCTCGTCAAGGACCTCGCCGACGCGACCTTCGACATCGTGGGTATCGCCGGTGAGCTGAAGCCGATGCAGACCGCGACCCTCATCGCCCACAAGAGCGATGGATCCAGCCTGACGATTCCGCTCAAGGTGCGCCTCGATACCCCTGCGGAAGTCGACTACTACAACGCGGGCGGCATCCTGCCCTACGTCCTCGACCAGATTCTGGCCGGGTGATGGGGCCGGTGGTCACCGTCCCGATGATCCGTCTTCTCCACGCCATCGCCACGACAGCGATGGCGGGAGTGATCTGGACGGTGCAGCTGGTGATCTATCCCTTGTTCGCCGAGGTCGGAGAAGAGGTCTTCGCCTCCTACCACGCGGACTATTCGGAGCGGATCACCTGGATCGTGGGGCCTCTCATGATTGTCGAACTGGGCTCCGCCGCGGCCCTCGCGATCGTGGCTGGGAAGTCCGGAGAAGGGCGTCTTTTCGCCGTTACGGGTCTGCTTCTCGTGGTGGCGCTCTGGCTCGTCACGGCCTTCGTTCAAGTGCCGCAACACGGCCGCCTTGGCGCGGGCTTCGATGAAGCGACGATCGCGGCCCTCGTTGCGGGGAATTGGATTCGCACCCTTCTCTGGTCCCTACGGGTTCCGCTGGCTTGGCGGATGGTTTCAGAGGGGTGGCAAAGGGAGAAAAACCGTTCCTAGTTTGTCTTCGCGGCCCCGGGATCTTCGCCGCCAAGGTGGAACGATTGACTTTCAATAAAACACCGATCACCCCTATCACTCCAGCTGCAACCTCGCGAGCGACCCATACAATCCGCCCGGCTTCGCGATGAGCTCCTCGTGCGTTCCCCGTTCGAGGACGGAGCCTGCGGACATGACGAGAATCTGGTCGCAGCGGCGCACCGTGCTGAGGCGGTGGGCGATGATGATGCTGGTGCGGTTTTCCATCAGCTTGTCGAGGGCCTCCTGGACGAGGCGCTCGCTCTCGGCGTCGAGGCTGCTCGTGGCCTCGTCGAGGATGAGGATGGCGGGATCGGCGAGGATGGCGCGGGCGATGGCGATGCGCTGGCGCTGTCCGCCGGAGAGTTGGGCGCCGCGGTCGCCCACGAGGGTGTCGTAGCCCTCGGCGAGGGCAATGATGTAATCGTGCGCGTTCGCCTGCTTCGCGGCGGAGATGATTTCCTCCTCGCTCGCGCCGGGTTTTCCGTAGGCGATGTTTTCGCGTATGGTGCCGCCGAAAAGGAGGACCTCCTGGGGCACGAGAGCGAGGTTGCGGCGCAGGGTGGTGAGGGAGAGATCGCGCACGTTCTTCCCGTCGATGAGGACTTCGCCCGAGGCGGGGTCGTAGAAGCGGAAGAGCAGGGAGATGCTCGTCGTCTTTCCGGATCCGCTCGGTCCGACGAGGGCGATGCGTTGTCCGGCCTTGGCGCTGAGGTTGAAATCGCGCAGCACGATCGAATCGGGCCGAGTGGGGTAGGCGAAGGTGATGTCGCGCATCTCGATTTCGCCATGGAAACGCTCGACCGGTGCGGTGGATTCGTCGGCGGGCTCGGTCGTGTCGTGGAGGAGCTCGCGGACGCGTTCGGTGGCACCGAGGGCTCGCTGAAGCTGGGCGATGAGCTCGGGAAACTGCATGAAGGAGGCCGCGATCATCCCGGTGAGGCCCGCGAACTGGGTGAGCTCTTCTTTGCCGATGGTGCCCTCGTTGAGCATGCGCATCGCATACCAAGTGACGAGAATGAGGGCGACGCTGAAGGCGAAAATGATGAAGGCGATGAAAGACGCGCGCGGGATCGCTGCGCGGATCACGGTGCGGAGGTATTCACCGAGATTTTTTCCGTAGCGGGCCATCTCGAAGGACTCGTTGCGGAAGGCCTTCACGCTGACGATGCTCTGGAGACTCTCCTCCACGACGACTTGGGAGGAGGCGAGATTGTCCTGGGCACGGCGGGTGAGCTTGCGGATGCGCGAGCCGAAAATTGCAATCATGACGATGACGACCGGGATGGTGCCGATCATGACGAGGGAGAGCTTCACCGACATCTGGAGGATGAGGATGAGGCAGAGGAGGAGCATCACCGAGTGCCGGATGAGCATGGGGATCGTCGTGACGAGGGTCTCGCGCATGGCCTCGACGTCATTGGCGAGGCGCGAGGCGAGTTCCCCGCCGCGGCGCTGGTTCAGTGTGGCCATGGGCAGGCGGATGATGCGGCTGAAGGTGTCGGTCCGCAGCGAGGCGAGGGCGCGCTCAGAGGCTTTGGCGAAAAGCAGGATGCGCCAGAAGGCGATGAAAGCCTGCGCCCCGACGATACCAATGAGGAACCAGACGGAGTGATTCAGTTCCGCCATCCATTCGGGGCCGTTCGCTCCGCCGATGCCCTTGCCGACGAGGGCGGCGAGTTCCTTGATGAACAGGATCGTCATGCCCCCGGTGAGGGCGAGGGCGAGGATTGCGGGGATAAAGACCTTGAAATGCGGGCGCAGATAATCGAGGAAGAAGCCCGCGTCGCTCCACGCGGATTTGTCCCAGAGTTTTTTGCTCGCTTGTTTGGTCTCGGCCATGATGATGGATCTTCGAATGGGGGAAATGGGCCGGACGGGTTCGCGGTCCGAGCCGACTATGATGGAGCGGGGAAAGGCTCTTGTCAGGTGGGGATTTCAGCGCTGTTCCGCCGCGGGAGGGCGCAGGGTGACCTCAATGGCAGTCGCCGGAGCCGCACTTGCCGCAGCCGCCCGCATTTTTTCGCGAGCGTTTGGCGGTGCGGATCACCATCATCAGAACGGTCATCACGACCACGCCGATCGCGGCCCAAGTCTGCCAGTCGGTGGCGGGTGAAGTGTCCATGGGTCACGGGTCACGACTTACGCTAGGCCAAACAGGCGCGCGGTTTGGTAAACGATCAATGAGGCCAGCGCGGCAAAGGCCATCATGAAAAAGAACTGGGCCACGGCCCATTTCCACGAGCCCGCCTCGCGCGCGACGACGGCGGAGGTGGGTAGACATTGCAGGGCGTAGATGTAGAAGATCAGCAGGGAAATGACGGCGGCGGGGCCGAACATGGGGCTCCCGTCGGGCCATTTCTCGGCGGCGAGGCGGTCGCGGATGTGGGCGCGGGTTTCCTGCTCTTCTTCGCCCTCGGCGACTTCAACTCGGAAGAGCTGGGCCATCGATCCGACGAAGACTTCGCGGGCGGCGAAGGAGGTGAGGATGGCCGTGCCGGTGCGGCCGTCGAATCCGAGGGGCTTCACGATCGGCTCGATGAAATCGCTGACGCGTCCGACGATGGTGTGGGAGATGACGGCGGCGGGATCGTCGCTTTCCAGTTTTGGATAGGTCGTCGCGGCCCAAAGCAGAATCATGAGGGCGAGGATGAAGGTGCCGGCCTTCCGCAAAAAGGACCAACCCCGGTCGAGGACATGGCGGAAAATGTAGGTCCATTGCGGCCAGCGATAGGGCGGCAGCTCGAGGAGGAAATGGCTCTTCACTTCATCGGGGCCGAGGCGGCCGCGGAGGATGCGGGCGACGATGAAGGCGGTGCCGGTGCCGAGGACATAGAGGGAGAGAAGGACGAGCGCCTGGACCGTGCCGCCTTCGCTGCCACCGAGCAGCATGGGAACGAGGAGGAGATAGACGGGGAGTCGTGCCGAGCAGCTCATCCAGGGAGCGACGAAGATGGTGACGAGTCGCTCCTTCGCCGAATCGATCGTGCGGGTCGCCATGACGCCGGGAATGGCGCAGGCGTAGGAACTGAGAAGCGGGAGGAAAGCCTTGCCGCTGAGCCCGGCGCGTCCCATGACCCCGTCCATGAGGAAGGCGGCCCGCGCCATGTAGCCGGAGCTTTCCAACAAGCCAATAAAAAAGAAGAGGAGGAGGATCTGTGGCAGGAAGATCACCACCGCACCGACTCCGCCGATGATTCCCTGGGTGAGGAGGTCGCGCAGGTCGCCCTCGGCCATGCGGCCCTCGACCGCGCCGGTGAGGGATTCCTGGATCGTCTCGATCCAGCCCATGGGAATGCCCGCGAAGGAGAAGATCGACCAGAAGAGCGCGAACATGATCGCGAGGAAGCAGACCCAGCCGAGCACGGGATGGAGGAGGACGGCGTCGAGGCGGTCGGAGAGATTCGTGCTATGGAGCGTGGCGCGGCGCGCGGCGAGATCGGCGGTCTTGAGTCCGAAGGAGCGACGGGCTTCCGCGTTGCCTTTTTCCCAGCGGAGTTCGGGAGCCGAAGGAAAAGGGTGTCGCATCGCTTGCTTCAACTCCGTGATCCCCTTGCCGCGATTCGCCTGGATCGGCACGACGGGCACGCCGAGTTCTTCGGAAAGCTTCACCGGATCGAGGCGAAGGCCCGATTTCTCGGCCATGTCGACCATGTTCACCGCGACGATGGTAGGGAGGCCGAGCTCGAGAATCTCGAGGGTGAGTTGGAGATGCCGCTCGAGATTCGAGGCATCGACGACACAGACGACGAGATCCGGTGCGGGATGACGTTCGTGTTTCCCTGACAAAACCTCACTCGCGATCCGCTGGTCGGGAGAACCACCCTCGAGGCTGAAGGTGCCGGGCAGATCGATCAGCTCGAGGCGACGGCCATGCGGGGTGAAAAATTCGCCCTTCTTCAACTCGACGGTGACGCCGCCATAGTTGCCGACCTTTTCGGTGCGGCCGCAGAGCGCGTTGAATAGGGTCGTTTTCCCCGCGTTCGGATTGCCGGCCAGAGCGACCGTTTCAGGCTTCAGCTCCATCGATTCGATCCGCTCAAGCGGAGAGCACGGGGGTGACCTTGACTTGTTCGGCCAATTCACGGCTGACGGCGAGGCGCGTGCCGCAGACGGAGCAAATCAGATTGCGCCCGCCCGAGAGTTTGCGCACCTGAAGGGACTCGCAGAAGCCGAGATTGCGGAGCTGATCACAGGCCGGTCCATCCAGATAGCGGATTTGAAAATCACAGCCTACCTGCGCCTGCGAGAGGCTTTGCAGGCTGTCGAGCTCAAGATCCTGGACGCTCTGGTGGGACATCTTCGGAAAGTGTGGTGCAATTGAGACACAGTTGCAACAATAAAAGAGAGCCAGACGAGGACGTCATTGTGGCCGAGATTCCTTGAAACGAGATCAGAGAACCGCGATCACCTCGATCTCGATGAGGGATCCGAGGGGGAGTCCGGCGACCTGCACGGTGGAGCGGGCCGGTTTGTGCTCGCCCATCGCTTCGCCGTAGAGTCCGTTGACGGCGGGAAAGTCGGCCATGTTCGCAAGGAAAATGGTTGTTTTGGCGACGTTGGCGAAGGTCGCGCCCTGCGAGGCGAGGACGGAGGCGACGTTCGCGAGGACTTGTCGCGTTTGCTCCTCGATGCCTCCCTCGACGAGTTTCATCGTCGCGGGATCGAGTGGGATCTGGCCCGAACAATAAAGCAGATTCCCGATCCGGGCGGCGTGGGAGTAGGGGCCGATCGCTTTTGGGGCTGCGGGAGCGTCGATGAGGTCGAAAAAGGCTGACATTTGTAGAGAGTATGGAGAAAAAAGGCCTGACGGAAACCGCAAAGTTTGTGGTCAAGCCATGAGGCTCTGGCGGCAGAGCATCGCGTAGGTGCCGTCGTGGGCCTGGAGGGCGTCGTGATCGCCTTCTTCGACGACCTTGCCGTGATCGAGCACGTAGATCCGGTCGGCGTTGCGCACGGTGGAGAGCCGGTGGGCGATGACAAAGCTCGTGCGATTCGCCATGAGCCGCTCGAGCGCGCCCTGGATGAGTTTCTCCGTTTCCGTATCGACGCTCGCGGTGGCTTCGTCGAGGAGGAGGATGGGCGGATTTTTGAGAATGACGCGGGCGATGGAGATGCGCTGCTTTTCACCAACGGAAAGTTTCACACCGCGTTCCCCGACGTTGGTTTCGAGCTGTTGGGGCAAAGCCTCGACAAAGGCGGAGGCATTGGCGGCACGAAGCGACTCCCACATTTGCTCGTCGCTCGCATCGGCCTTGGCGAGCAGGAGATTCTCGCGGACCGATCCGTTGAAAAGGAAACTTTCCTGGGTCACGTAGCCCATCGCGTCGCGCAGGGCTGATTTCTTGAGCGTGTCGATCGGGATGCCATCGATTGAAATCGATCCGGCGTCGGACTCGTAGAAGCGTGTCAGGAGATTGATCACCGTCGACTTGCCCGCCCCGGTATGACCGACGAGGGCGATCATTTCGCCCGGCTGCGCCTCCATCGAGACGCCTTTGAGCGTGGCGATGTTTTCGCCGTAGGAGAACTCCACCTCGCGCAGCACGACATGACCCCGCACGGGAGAAGGAAGGTCCGCACCCTCGTCGAGACCGGGTTCTTCCTCCGCATCGATCACCTCGAAGACCCGTTCGCCCGCGGCGCGGCCGGCCTGGATGATCTGGTTCAGCCCGTTGAGCCGCGAGATCGGCTCGTAGAACAAGTTGAGGGCCACGAGAAAAGCGACAAAGATGCCCGTCTGAGCCTCGAGGGCAGCCTGGTCGGGCGCCTTCATCACCGACCAGGCACCAAAGGCGATGACGAGGGAGTAGCCGAAGTTCCGGCAAAACTCCATCGAAGGATTGTAGACCGCCCAGAGCCGCATGATGCGCAGGGTCGCCTCGCGGACGCGGTCGCTCGAGGTGTTGAAACGGACGTGCTCCGCCTCTTCGCGGGTGAAGGCCTTGATCTGCTGGATCCCGTCGATGTTGTCGTGGAGGAGCGAATTCATCTCGCTCGTCTCGGCGCGGAGAGCGCGGTGACGCTTTGGCGAGGTCTTCGTGTAGGCCAAGGCCCCACCGATGAGAAAGGGCATCGGGATCATCGTGATGAGGGCCATCTTCGAATCGAGATAAAAAAGGTAACCGCCCACGACGAGCACCTGGAGGAGGGCGACGATCCCTTGCTCGATCCCGTCGATGAGGACGCGCTCCATCGAGGTGACGTCCTCGGTCACGCGTGTCATGACATCGCCGGTGCGGCGATTGTCGAACCACCGCATCGGGAGCCGCTGGATCTTGCGATACAAATCCGAGCGGATGTCAAAGATCACCTTCTGCTCGAATGTATTGTTGAGGATGATGCGCAGCGAATTGAAGAGATTGGTGGCGAAAAACGTCCCCACCGCGAGCAGGGCGAGCGGGATGAGACGGTCGAAATCGCGTTGGGGGATCACTTCGCCGGTGATCGTCTGGGCCACGCTGGGGAAAACGACGACGAGCAGGGTCATGAGGACGGCACAGGTGAGCTGCGCCGTCGCGAGGAGGGGGTAACGCTTTAGATAAGAAAAGACCCGGAAAACGGTTTTCATGCGGCAGGAGATCCAGGAAGGCGGCATTCGCCGCATCGGCATCAAACGATTTGAAAGAGTGAATAATTCGGAAATACTTGATAAACCGGCCAACTGCGGTCAGTCGCCGGTCTGACGTCTTCACCATGCCCCGCAAACGCTGGCGCTCCATCTTTTTCTGGACCCTGGTTTTTCCAGTGATCCTCCTCGTCTCCGGGGTGGTGGTTTGCAACGTCTGGATCGTTACTTCGACGAGGAACCGCGTCCACGACGACGTCGCGACGATCGAGCCGCGCGAGGTCGGTGTCGTCCTTGGGACGTCGAAGAAAACGGGACCTGACACCCCGAACCGGCATTTTGAAAATCGCATGGCCGCCGCCGCCGCCCTTTACCGCGAGGGCAAGGTCGGGCGTCTTCTCGTGAGTGGCTACCGCGACTCCGAGTATTACGACGAGACCCGCGACATGATCGCCAAGCTGAAGGAACTCGGAGTCCCGGCAGACGCCCTTCTCGCTGACGACCGGGGGGTGCGCACCCTCGACTCGGTCGTGCGGGTGAAGGAGGTCTTCGGCTTCGATCGCGTCGTCATCGTCTCGGACGACTTCCACGTGAACCGCGCCCTCTTCATTGCCGATCGCTGCGGTCTCGAAGCCATCGCTCTGCGCAGCGAGACGGTCGGTTACGGGGATTCGCGCAAAGTGCGGATGCGGGAGTACTTCGCGAGGGTGAAGGCCGTGCTCGATCTCTATTTTTATTCTCCCGGCACCGAGGCGGGGGTGCCCGATGCTCCGGCGCTGACGCGGAAGTGAGCGGAGGTTCAGCCCTCCCATTGGGAGGTTCAGCCCTCCCACTCCGCGAGCGTCTTCTCAAAGCCCTCCACGTCCGAAAAGCTCAGCACCTTTGCGTTGCGGTCGATGCGGCGCATGAACCCGGCGAGGACGCGGCCGGGGCCGAGTTCGATGAAGAGCGTTTCGCCCTTCGCGAGGAAATGCTGCACGCATTCGCTCCAGCGCACCGAGCCGCTCACCTGGGCTTCGAGCGTCGCGCGGATTTCACCGGCCTCGCTCACTTCGCGTGCCCCGACGTTGCAGACCACTGGCACGGACGGCGTCGCGAGCGGAGTCGTCGCGAGGACTTCGGCCAACTTCACCTGAGCGGGCATCATCAGCCGCGAGTGATAGGCCCCCGCGACCTCGAGTTTCTGGGCGATGCGGATGCCGTGGTCAGAAGCTTCGGCGATGACCTGATCGATCCCCGCCACCTTGCCCGAGACCACGATCTGGCCGGGGCAATTGAAATTCGCGACATCGACGTCGCACTTCGCGGCCAAGGCGCGGATCACGTCCTCTTCGCCGCCGATCAGCGCGGCCATGGAACCCTCCACCGCCGAGGTGGCTTCCTCCATGAAGGCCCCTCGTTTCGCTACGAGGTCGAGTCCCGTTTCGAAGGAGAAGGTGCCGGCCGCGGCATGGGCGGTGAACTCGCCGAGCGAGAGCCCGGCACAGCCAGCGATCTCGAGATCAGGGAGGTGGCTCTTGAGGATCTCGAGACAGGCGAGACCGTGGACGTAGAGAGCTGGCTGGCAGATCGAAGTGCGGGTCAGCTCGCTCGTCGGGCCCTCGAACATCTTTTCCGTCAGGGAAAAGCCCAGTTGGGCGTCGGCGCGGGCGAACAAATCCCGGACGGAATCATACTTTTCCGCAAGATCGCGGCCCATTCCGACGGTTTGGGCGCCTTGTCCGGCGAACATCAATACAGCTCGTTTCCCCATGATAATGGGCGCTACTCAAGCCACGATCCCCGGGGGGTCAACGGGTTTTTGGACCGGGGCACCCGAGGCGTTTCCCCATCCGCACCACCGGAAGACTCAGGCCTTGGGGCAAGGGAATCTCATATCGTTCTCCCGCCAAGTAGCCGTGGCGGGTATAAAGTGGCTCGCCGGCGAGGGTCGCCACCATCGTCGCTTCGCGAAATCCGGCCGCGAGGATCTCGTCTTCGCAAACCCGTAGAATCGCGCTTCCCAGCCCTTTTCTGGCGTGGGACGGGTGAACGAAGAACGCGCGAATCCGGGCCGGATCGACCTCCGGATCGAGAAAGGTTTCTTCGCGCACGAGGCTTTCCTTACCTCCAAAGAGGGTCTTTCGCCGGCTCCAACCGCCCGCGGCGATCAAGCCGTCTTCACCTTCCGCTACCCAGTAAGTGCCGTCTTCGATGAGGGCTGGGTCAACTCCGAAGACCGGCCCCATGGCCGCCATGCGTTGTGCTTCATTGTAATAGCCGGCCTGCAGGATTTCCACCGAGTGAGCGATGAGCGATTCGAGTGCTTCCAGGTCCGAAAGCCGGGCGAGGCGCAACAGAGGCCCGGATCGCTCCATCTCCCGGTGCAGAATTCCCGCCTCCTCGAATTCTTCTCCGCAAGCGACAAAGCCGAGCGACTCGTAAAAAGGGATCGTCTGGACCTGGGCGTGGAGGTGGAGCCGCGTCATCCCGCAGCGACTGGCTTCCGCGATGACCGCCGCCATGAGGCCCCTGCCCAAGCCCCGGCCGCGCCATTCCCGCAGCACCGCGACACGGCCGATCCGGCCTGAACCGAGGAGGCGGGCGGTCCCGATGGGATGTCCGGAGGCGTCGCGGGCGAGGAAATGGACCGAAGCGGCGTCGTGCTCGTCGCGCTCCTCCTCCGCGGGCACTCCTTGCTCTTCCACAAAGACGGTGTGCCGAACCGAAAGCAGGTCATCGCTGGTCGTTTCCCACGGAACGAGATCCATTTTCCACCAGTCAGTCATAGCGGGATGGAGGAAAAGGGTCAGGTCGCCGGGATGACCCTCTGCAGTCCCAGCGTCAGGACAAAGGCGACGAGGCAGGCAACCGCGGCGTTCCAGTTCGCAAAAGCCACCACC
The DNA here is from genome assembly GCA_002396885.1 of Akkermansiaceae bacterium UBA5020. Taxonomy (GTDB): domain Bacteria; phylum Verrucomicrobiota; class Verrucomicrobiia; order Verrucomicrobiales; family DEV007; genus Arctic95D-9. Next base: position 28,305 of record DGXY01000029.1, on the reverse strand, counting down.
GAGGCGTCGAAGAAGGCGATTCCGGCAATGGCGAAGGCGATCCCTTTCGGCACCCGCTCCGCGAGAGCCCGCCGCACGATCATGAGCCAGGCTCCCACGCCGAGCACGCTGACGAGGGCCACGGCCATCCAGATGAGGTCCGCGGGCATCGTCCGCCAAAGGATCAGGGGGAAGAGCACCGGCAGCATCAACATCAGTCCCGGAATCCGCCGCAGCGCCGGGGGCGCGGCGAGGTGCTCCTGCCGCGCCGCGAGGGTCAATCCGGCGATGTAGACCACCACGCCGCCCGCGATCAGCAGCAGGGTCGTCGGCACTTCGATCGACCGCGTCTGCGCAGCCACGGCACTCCCCGCGCCGAGATAAACGAGCGACCGGCAGAGTCCCATGATCAGGACCGAGCCCGCCCAGCGTTTGTGTAGCGCATTGTAAAGCAGCACAGCCAACACAAGACCGCCAGCGAGGAGCGGAGACACGCTGGTGAGCCCCGCGAGCAAGCCTCCGCCCGCCAGCATCTCGATCACGCCGACGGACCAGACCGCTGCCTGACTCATCTTTCCAGCGGGAATGGGGCGCTGCGGCGCGTGCTCGCGATCCCAGGCCGCGTCGAAGGCGTCGTTCAGGGTCATGCCGGCGATGTAAACCAGGCTCATCCCGAGGAGAATCCAGGCGAATTCCGCCGTCCAACCGCCGCCCGAAAGGAACCAGCCCACCGCCACATTGGTCCACACGGTCGGCAGATTCGAGACCCGGCCGAGGATCAAGAGGGTGCGGAGGAGGGAAAACAAGGGCATTCTCGAAACCTAAGGAGTGAGCCCGGCAGAGGCAAGGCGATTCCTCGCCAAGGGGCGGCTTCGGTCACGGCGGTGATATTCGTTCATCAGTCGCAGAGTTTCCTCGCCCATGGCTTCGCCGGAAAACAAAAAAGCTCTCTGGTTAAGAGCGCTTCGAGGAGACAAGACAACCCCGCCAGGATTCGAACCTGAACAAACAGAATCAAAATCTGTTGTGCTACCGTTACACCACGGAGTTAGTAAGTCGACGGTATCTGGAAATCCCGTCGAATCAAGTCGTCGGGACGATTTTTTCGTCTCGGGGTGGTTTGATGGCGTCCGGAAGGGCGAGCGGCGGGCGCAAACAAGGCGTGGACGGAGTGACGCGACCTCTTTAAACTCGGGTTCTTTCGAGATTTTACCCATGAAAACCCACCGACTCATCCTCGCCGCCGCCGCGCTCGCGGCCTTCGCTTCGCCCCTCACCTCCGCCGAAGGGGAGTGGATCTCCCTCTTTGACGGGAAAACCCTCAAGGGCTGGAAGCATTCCGCTCTCGGCACCGCCGAATACTCCGTTGTCGATGGCACGATTCGCGGAGTCACGGTCGAGGGCAGTCCGAACTCCTTTCTTCTTTCGGAGCAACAATTCGGCGATTTCGAGCTCGAATTCGAAGTGAAGGTGGACGTGAGCCTCAATTCGGGCGTTCAGATCCGTTCACGTGAGAAGACCGAGGCCGACCTCGTCTCGACCGGGAAAGACGGCAAGCCGGCCGCCGATCTGAACCGCTTTTTTGGTCCGCAGTGCGAGATCATGGTCTCTCCCGGCCATTCCGGTTACATCTACGGTGAAGCCACAGGCCTCGGGTGGCTTTCCCCTGAGCCCAACGCCAAACCGGCGAATCCCCACTCCCACATGAAAAACGGCGAGTGGAACTCCTTCCGCATCGTCGCGAAAGGCGCGCGGATCGAGACCTTCATCAATGGCGAGGCGGTCGCGGACCTGAACCACGAAGACATTTATAAGAGCCATCCCAAGGGTCACATAGGCCTGCAGGTGCACGGAATCAAGAAGGGAACCGGGCCCTACGACGTGGCCTGGCGCAACCTCCGAATCCGGGAACTCAAGTAGCTCCGATTAGTGCCATTCGGTAGGAAATCGTCTTTTTTCTTGCCGGATGACCTCTGATCCCCTAAAAACATCCTTGTGAGAACGAGGTCTCGCCCATTTTGGGTGGTCCTTGTTCGATCTTGTAAGGAGGAGGGCCCTGGTGTCGCGAAAGCGGCACCAGGGTTTATTTTTGGATCCGGAGGAGGCCCGCCCCGTTGGGCATGGCTCTGGGCCGCGACCTTATGACGTTTTTTTGGGATCGTTGCCCGCAAGGCCTTTCAAGGTGAAGGGTCCCGGGCGTGAGGGGGGAGAAGGCCCTCGTCTCTGGAAAAAAACCGTATTTTTCGGTCGGGCTTTGCAGCGAATGCGGCTAGATTTCCGGTCCGGCGAAGACGTCCGGCGGCTATTTTCCATGAGTGACATCGCCACCAACCGCAAAGCCAAGCGCGACTACCACATCACCGACACCTATGAGGCGGGGATGGAGTTGCTTGGTACCGAGGTGAAGTCGATCCGCCTCGGGCACGTCAATCTCAGCGAGGCCTATGCCCGCGTCGACAAGGGCCAACTCTGGCTCTACAACTGCGATATCCGGCCTTACGAGCAGGCCAGCCATGAGTTCCACGCGCCCCTGCGGCACCGGCGGCTCCTCCTCCACAAGCGGGAGATCCGCCGGATGGCCGCGATCACCGAGCAGCAGGGCCTGACGATCGTGCCACTGCGGCTCTATTGGAAAAACCGGCGGGTGAAGATCGAGATCGGCATCGGGCGGGGCAAGGATCAGCGCGACAAGCGCCACGACCTCAAGGAAAAAGTCACGAAACGCGAGGTCGACCGCGAGATTGCCCGTTTCAACCGCTGACGGCGCGTCCGGATCGTTACATCGACGGGTGACGAAGTCGGTTGACTGTCCCCGCGATTCCCGTTCATTCCGGGAGTTTTATGGGTTCCACCTTTGGTCATCTTTTTCGCCTCTCCACCTTCGGGGAATCCCACGGTGGTGGGGTTGGTGTCGTCGTTGACGGCTGTCCTCCGCTGATCCCCCTGACCGAGGCCGACATTCAGGTCGATCTCGACCGCCGACGACCTGGTCAGAGCGAGGTCACCACCCCGCGCAACGAGGCCGACGAGGCGGAGATTCTCTCGGGTACCTTCGAGGGGCTCACCCTTGGTTCGCCCATCGCCGTGCTCGTGCGGAACAAGGATCACCGCCCCGAGGCCTACTCGGAGATGTCGGAGAAATTCCGCCCTTCGCACGCCGATTACACCTACCAGGCGAAATACGGCATCCGCAACTGGCAGGGTGGGGGACGCTCCAGTGCCCGCGAGACGATCGGGCGGGTCGCCGCCGCCGCGATTGCCAAAAAGGTCATCGCCGCCCATTTCGCGCCGACTCTCGAGATCCTGCCCTACGTCGAGTCGATCGGCGCGCTCAAAGCGAAGGTCGATACCGCCACGGTGACGAGGGAAATGATCGAGTCGAACATCATCCGCACCGGCGATCCGGAGTCGGTCGGGCCCATGATCGATCTCATCAAACAGGTCCGCGGCGAGGGCAACTCCGTCGGGGGGGTCGTCGCCTGCGTCATCCGCAATGTGCCCGTCGGGCTCGGCATGCCCGTGTTCGACCGTCTCGAGGCCGATCTCGCCAAAGCGATGCTTAGTCTCCCCGCAACGAAAGGTTTTGAGATCGGTTCGGGCTTTGCCGGCACCGAAATGACCGGGCGCGAGCACAACGACGCCTTCCGCATGCAGGAGGGCCGCGTCCGCACCGTGACGAACCGCTCCGGCGGGGTGCAGGGCGGGATCAGCAATGGCGAGGATCTCTTTTTCCGTGTCGCCTTCAAGCCCACCGCCACGATCATGACGGCGCAGGATACCGTCACCACGTCCTACGAGGAGACCGAGCTGAAGGGCCGGGGCCGACACGACGCCTGCGTCCTCCCCCGCGCCGTCCCCATGGTCGAGGCCATGGCCGCGCTGGTGCTCGTCGATCACCTCCTGCGGCAGCGGGCGCTCCGCGGTGACCAAACCCCCTGAGACCATGGTCGAGCAATTCCCGGTTCTCGCGGCCCTTCTTTTTGTGGTGATCGCTTTCATTTACGCCTCGAAACGCAGCGTCATCAGTCTGCTCGCCTCCGGCACCTCCATCGGGATCGGGGTGGCCTTGCTCCTCGCCGGATTCCAATACCTGCCGGGCCTCGCCAAAACCTACCTCGACATCGACTTGACCTGGCAGTTCAGCCTCGGACTCTCGGCCTGCGTCGGCGGCCTTGTTTTCATCGTTCTGCGGTTGATCCTCGCCTTTGCCTTGAAACATCTTTTCAATCCCGACAGCCCTCTGCATCCGCTCGTCGACGGGACGCCCGGGGGTTTTCTCTCGATTTTTCCCAGCCTTGTCGCGGTTTTCCTTTTCTTCACCTGTGTCCGTGCCGCCGGTACCGTGCAAGAGCTGAACTACGTCGACTCTCTCGCCCAGACCGGGATCGAGCGAATGGCGGGCAAGATCCCGCCGCCGCCGCCCTCGATCCAGTGGCGGAATGCGATCGAGTCGCTTCCCTACCTTGCTCCGCTCCTCGATCAGACAGATCCCTTCAGCCGCCGCCGGTCCCGGAATGCCGCCGCCCTCACCCTGATCGCTCGATCCACCGAGTTGCGTGCCCATCTCTTCGCCGATCCCGAAATTGCCGGGCTCATCGAATCGGGTTCATGGGCGCTCCTCGCCGGCGATCCCGCCGTCGCCAAAGTGATCAGCACCCGCGACCGCGTCGGATTGGTCACCGCTCCGGCGATCCAACAGGCCGCCATCGACTTTCCCGACCGCGCCGATCTCGAGAACCTCGTCCTTCTTCCCGACTTGCGCGAATTCACCCGCTCCCTCGTCCCCATCGCCGAGCCCGAAGCGGAATCGTTCTAAGCCATTCTCTTTCCCATCCCCATGGCGTCCCCAGAATATCTCGTCAGCATCGGCCTCGAAGTCCACGTCCAGCTCAAGACCAAGAGCAAGATGTTCTGCGGTTGCGCGGTCCGTTTCGGCGAGCCGCCGAATACCCTCACCTGCCCGACCTGCCTCGGCCTGCCCGGCGCCCTGCCTAAGCTCAACGCCGGAGCGATCGAGCGCACCATTCTCACCGGGCAACTGCTCGGATGCGAAACCCCCGAAGTCGTGAAGTGGGACCGGAAGAACTATTTCTACCCTGACATGCCCAAAAACTACCAGATCTCGCAGTATGACCTGCCCCTCTGCCTCGGCGGGGCGGTGCCGCTGTATGAGCTGGCCTATCCCAAGGACGCCCAGAAGGACATTGCCCATCCCGGTAAGTCGGTCACGCTCACTCGCATCCACCTCGAGGAGGACGTCGCCAAGTCGACCCACCACGCCACCTTCACTACGATCGATTTCAACCGCGCCGGCACGCCCCTGATGGAGATCGTCTCCGAGCCCGAACTCGAGACCCCCGAAGAAACGGTCGCCTACCTGAACTCGCTGCGCCAGATCCTCGTCTACAGCGGAGTCTCCGACGCCGACATGGAGAAAGGCCAGATGCGCTGCGACGTCAACATCTCCGTGCGCCCCAAGGGACAGGCCGAACTCGGCACGAAGATCGAGCTGAAGAATCTCAACTCCGTCTCCGCGGTGCGTCGAGCCATCCACTATGAGATCGGACGCCAGATTGAGGAGGTCGAGGCTGGGCGTCCCATCCGACAGGCGACTTGGCGTTGGAACGACGAAGTCGGCCAGACGGAACTGATGCGCCTGAAGGAGGACGCGCATGATTACCGTTATCTCCCCGATCCCGATCTCCTTCCCGTCCGCACCAGCACGATGCTCGCGCGCGTCCGCGAGCACCTCCCCGAGCTGCCGCACGAAAAAGTCGCGCGCTTCGAGACCGCCTACCAGATCACCCACTACGATGCATCGGTCCTCGCCGGCGACCGCGCCCTCGCCGATTGGTATGAGACCGCTGCGTCCGGCTCCAAGGCTCCGAAGAAGGTGGCGAACTGGGTCATCAACAACCTCCTCGCCGAGCTGAACGGACGCGATCTCACGATCGACGTCTGCCCGGTGACCCCGGCGGCCCTCGCCGAACTCGTCGACCTCGTCGAGACCGGCAAGATCGCCAACAATCAGGCCAAGGAAATCTTTGCCCACCTCTTCGATCATCCCGGCGAATCTCCCGCCGCGATTGCGAAAGCCAAAGGTTTCGAACCCGCCGACTCCGGCGAGATCGAGGCCATCGTCGACGAAGTCATCGCCGCGAATCCCGGTCCCGTCGGCGAGGTGCGTGATGGCAACGACAAGGCCGCCAATTTCCTCGTCGGGCAGGTGATGAAGCAGAGCAAAGGCAAAGCCAATCCCAAGCAGGTCACCGAGATGGTGCTCGCGCGGATCCGGGGTTGAGGGGATCGTTTTTCCATCGCTCCAGCCGGCTCGGGCCGGGTAACCGGATGCTTTCCAAAGTAGGAAAGCAGTGCTACGACCAGAGTCATGAAGTTCGTCACCACACTGGATCGGGATGAGGACGGAGTCTGGGTCGTCGAGTGCCCCGCCATTCCCGGATGCGTCAGCCAGGGAGACACACGCGAGGAGGCCCTTGCCAATATCCGCGAGGCCATCGCTGCCTGTCTTGAGGTCCGGGCGGAACGAGGCATGCCCCTCACCGCCGAGGAGTTTGTCGCCCTCGCGGGAAGTTGATCCAACTTCGTCGGCCGGGTGCTGAAACAGAGCAAAGGCAAGGCGAATCCCAAGCAGGTCAACGAGATGGTCCTGGGGCGGATCCGTGGGTGAGCCTGGCTCATACTCTTACTCCTACTCTTACCTCATACTCACGTCGCTTGGCCGTTCGGATTGAGTAGGAGTATGAGGTAAGAGTAGGAGTATGAGGTAAGAGTAGGAGTATGAGGTAAGAGTAGGAGTAGGAGGTAAGAGTAGGAGTAGGAGCAAGAAAACGGCGGTGTCCGGGAGATCGCACAGCTTTCACGCCTGCATCGCAGTGACCGGTTCCTCGCGAACCGTGGAAAATCCGGTGTCATGATTTATGGCGTAACACGAGCGGCGCTGCTCTTGACCCCTCCGCGTTCGGGTTTACTTTCGCGAGGCCGGGCGAATTCCGGCTTTCCACCGTCCTCTCAACTCCATGAAAACCCCCACGACCCACCGGATCGCGTGCCTTTTTGTCGCGCTGTCTTCATTTCTCATGACTGCCGACACCTCCCGCGCCCAAGAGGCGAAAAAGCCCGAGTCCCTCACTGAACGCATCAGCTATGCCTACGGCCTGATGATCGCGCGCCAACTCACGGAGCGGGGCATCGAGATCGATCTGGCCCGATTCAACGAAGCCTTCAAGGCGGTGGTGGAGAAGAAAGAGCCGATCCTGAGCGAAGACGAGGTCTCGGCGGCCTTCGCCGAAAATCAGAAGACCCTCGACGCGAAGAACGCGACGGGGCCGGACAAGGAAAATCTCGAGAAGGGTGCGGCCTTCCTCGCCGGAAATGCGAAGAAAGAGGGAGTGAAGACGACTGCGAGCGGCCTCCAGTATGAGGTGATCAAGGCGGGCGAAGGTCCCAAGCCGAAGGCCACCGATGAGGTGAAGGTCCACTACCATGGCACCCTCATCGACGGCAAGGTCTTCGACAGCAGCGTCGATCGCGGCGAGCCGACGGAGTTTCCGCTGAACCGCGTCATCCCCGGCTGGACCGAAGGCGTGCAATTGATGCCGAAGGGCGCGAAGTATCGCTTCTTCATCCCTTACGATCTCGCCTACGGCGAGCGCGGGGCCGGGGCTGACATCAAGCCCTACAGCGCGCTGATTTTCGAAGTCGAGCTGCTCGACATCCTCGGTCAGTGAACCACCGCGGGATCCCGCGAATTTCCAAGAGGGTCAAGTCTCCGGCTTGACCCTCTTTTTGTTTTCGGGCCGGGAGCGGGGAGTCGGTCGACGGAAGGTAGGCGGCCTACGGAAGACGCAGAAGACGCGGAAAGGGGAGGTGAAGAAGGCGAGCCTGGCGGCATCGTTTCCGCGTCTTCAGTAAATCCGCGTTTTTTGCGTCTTCCGTAGGCCGCCGCTCTTTCGCTCGATGGTAGCGCTTCTTCCCCTCCTTCATCGACGCGCCTCGCGGGCGGCTTGGTCGAGGTCGGTGAGTTTCGATTGAAGGCTCGCGATGGGTTCGCCGAGGCAGAGGAAGTGGTAACCTTGCCTCACGAGCTCGGCTCCGTTGCCGATCATCCACATCGTCTTGCCGGCGGCGCGACCGGCTTCGCGGATGGCAGCGAGGGCTTCCTGCCATTCGGAAGATTCAGGATGCCAACAGACGCCGAGGGATGCGGACAAATCGTAAGGCCCCGCGGCGATGGCGGTGGTCAGGGGATGGGCCGCGATCTCGCGGACCTTGGCGAGTCCGGCGCGGGTCTCGATCTGCGGCAGGATGATGAGGGCATCCTCGACGGTCGCTTTCCAGGTCTCGTAGTGGAAATCGGCGACCCAGGCATTGCCGGGTCCACCGGGACGCCGTTTCCCGCGCGGCGGCATCCAGACGGCGTCCTGGATCACCTGCATGGTTTCCAGTGACTCGACGCAGGGCACGAGGAGGCCGCACGGGCCCAGATCCATGGCGAGGCGGAGGGCGGTGAACTCGGCCTGGGGCGGGCGGATGAAAACGGGGAAGCCGATCATCCGTCCGATGGCGCAGCCCTCGGCGACGGCTTCGTGAGAGTGGGTGAGGTGCTCGAGGTCGATGATGAGGTAATCGAGTCCGGCATTTTTCACCACCTCGACAAGGCCGGGCCAGAAATGTTGCGTCGCGAGGACACCGGTGACGATCTCTCCGGCATCGAGTTTGCGGCGCAGGGTGAGGGCGGGTTGCATGGCGGTGGGTCAGTTTGCGGGCTTCACCTCGGTGGCCATCTCGAGGAGGGCGTCCATCACTTTCACCGAGGCCTCGGGCTCGAGGTTATTTGTGCCGGGCCAGGTCTCGTAGCCGCCGAGCTCGAAGTGGCGCGGGGTGGGCATGTAGCCGTAGTAGCCGTTGGCGAGCTCGACCATGAAGGATTTCGGGAAGGGGTTTTTCTCGCGGAATTCCATCCCGGTCTCGGCGAAGGTCTCGCAGGGGGTGGTGCCGAGGCAGATGTCGCCGATTTTCAGGAGTTGCACGGGCAGCTTGGTCTCGGGCGAGGCCTTGGCGAGGCGCTGGACCCGTCCGGCGTAAGCGAGGGGCTGGACGGCCTTGTCGCCGATGCGCGGGGCACTGGCCTCGGTCTCGCGGGCCCAGGCGAGGAGTTCTTCGGGGATGGCGCGCCATTTCACATCAAGCTCGCGGTAGCGGGCGTCGAGCGCCGCCTCGCTTTTCCAATCGAGCGCGGGCACGGCGGCGGTGACTTTCGCGGCGAGGTCGTCAGCCACGAACTGCATCTGCTCGTAAGGCTCCTTGCGGCCGCGCGGCTCGCGGAAATTGATGTTGTTGAGGTCGCCGCTCGTCCCGTTGGCCATCATCGCGACGACGGGCGGATCCTGTTTCTCTGATCCTAACAAACGCTCTACCGCTTTGCTGTAGTAGCCGAAGTAATCGGCGGAGACATGAGCCTGACCGACCCCTCCGACGTAGTGGAGCGAGTAGGCGGAGTAGAGCGAGATGATTTTGCCGCCCGGCTCGCGCAGGACGAAGAAGGAGACGCGCGGGTCGATCGGTCCGGCGGGCTCGACGAGGTTTTCGGCACCGGCGCCGGGATTCATCTTCACCTTTTCATCGCTCTTGCCGAAGGGATTCACGGGCATGGTGCCTTCCTTGAGGAACCAGCGGCGGTTGAAGACGTGGTCGGGCACGTCGATGTGGCCGAAGGCGATCTCGGCGGGGCGGAGGAGATTCACGGCGCGGCGCACGCCGTCGGCGATGCGGCGGGCGAGGAAGCGCTGGTAGTCCGTGAGTTCGATGTCAGAGGAGTAGGTCCGCACCTCCCCGTAGAGTGCGTTGGTGGCGGAGTGGGTGTGGGTGCCGGAGATGACGACGTGACTTCCGGGGATGGAAAGCTCTTTCTCGATGAGCGATTTGGCTTCGACCGCGACGGTGCGGTGCATCCCGAGGAGGTCGCAGACGACGAGGGCGACCTTCGTCGTTCCATCATCGAGGACGAGACAGCGGGCATGGAGCTCGTCGTGGATGTGTTCGGCGGGGAAGGGGGTGAAACCGCCGACGATGGGTTCGCCAAGGGGCGGGGTGATCACGCTGGTTGCGGCACCGGCGCGGAGGGCGGGCGCCGTCTTCTGGGCGGAGAGCGGGGAGGCGATCCAGGACGTCAGGACGAGGATGGTGGCGAGGAGTCTGTTCATGGAAAGGTGGAACGAGGCTGGCAGGTCACGCCCCTGCCAGACAAGCGCTAAGCTTGGCGCGATGCCGCATCGGGGGCGGGCAGGATCGTCACCCGGCTCCACCAAAAAGCGGTTGAAGTGGGGGGCATACCTCACTACCTTGCCCGCCCCTGCCCGAACCCCCCGGTTCCAGCGGGTCACCCGCGATTTCTTTTCCCCATGCTCACCCAGATCCGACACATTCAAAAGGGCGTCCTCATCGTTGTCACCGTCATCATCGTGGTGTCTTTCGCCTTCCTTTACTCCGACTTCGACTTCGTCGAAGGGACGCTCGGTCGTCAGGACTGCGTCGTGAAGGTCTACAAACGCTGCTACCGGCAGAAGGAATTTCAGAAGCTTGCGAGCCATTTCGATGTCTCCCTCGAACTCGGGATGTATGATTTCGCGATGGCTCTCTTCGGTGAAAAGCGGATGGATCGCGACCCCACCGATTTCGTGATGAGCCTCGTGATTCTGCGCAAGGAAGCCGAGAGGCTCGGGATCGAGCCCGGCGCCGATGAGATCAAGGCCGCGATTCCCACGCTGCCGATCTTCCAACAGCCTTGGGTCACCGCCGATGTCGTGGAGAACCGCATCCTCGGTCCAAACGGATTCACCCAGGGTGACCTCGCCCAGCTCGTGAAGGATTACCTTTGCTTCCAGAAGATGCGCGACCTCGTGGGTGCCGGTGTCGCCGCCGTGCCGAGCGAGGCGGCGAAGCTCTACACCAAAAACAACCAGCGCTACACCGCGACGGTGGTTCGATTCGACCGCAAAGCGGAGTCGGAGGCCGTGAAGCTCACCGACGAGGAAATCAAAAAGTATTTCGAGGAAAACCAAGAGGATCTCAAGAGCGAGCCCAAGCGTGGTTTTGAATTTGTGAAGTTTGTTCCCAAGTCCGTGGCCAAAGATGCCACCAACGAGGTCAAGGCCAAGGCCAATCTCGCCTTCGCCAATGCCGTGAACCGCGCCTACGCCGATCTCGCCGGAGACGAGGCGAACTTCAACAACATCGCCAAGCAGTATCTCGGCGAGAAGGCCGACTTCACCGCCGAGAGCGGCAATCTCGAGCCCTTCGCGCGGAATGAGGCCCCCGAGATCCTCAAGGACAACGAGGAAGCCCTCAATGCCATCTTCAGCGGCGCGAAGCAGGCCGGTGAGGTCAGTGTGCCGATCCAGACCGAAGGCGGCGCCTACCTCGTTTTCCACTTGAGCAAGAGCGTCGAGCCCGCGCCCTTGTCGCTGGAACAGGCCACTCCCGCGATTAAGGAGGTCCTCACCGCGACGAAGTCGAATCGCGCCGTCAGTGATGCCGCCAGTGCCGCGCACGCCAAACTGAGCGAGGCGATCAAGGCCGGTAAGTCCTTCGCCGATGCCGCCAAGGAGCAGGGCTTGAAGGCGGAGACGCTGCCCTCCTTCTCCGAGAGCGAGCCGCCCGCCGATCTCGCCGATGCCGCCTCGATCGTCCAGGCCGTCAGCGGACTCGGGGAAAAGGAACTCTCCGCCGTGAGCGAGCGCCCCGCCGGGGAAGGCTTCTTTGTCGCGCATGTCGACAAGATCGAGATCTACAAGGACGCGGGAGCGCAGACGAAAAAGGACGCCCTCCTCGCCTCCATCAAGAATCAGACGGACCGCACCCTCTTCACCTCGTGGTTCAACCAGCGGCGCGCCGAATCCGGTTCCGAGCGGCCCACGATCGGCACCCCGCAGCCGTGAGCGAGACCCTCGACGACCTCTTCGATGATGCCAACGGCGACCTCGCCGTGGGCGATCTCGAGGGAGCTGTCGTGAAATACCGTCGCTGCGTCGAACTCGATCCGGATTTCTTCGACGGCTGGCACGCTCTCGCCATGGCCCTGATGAAGACGGGTCATCTCAAGGAGGCGATCGGGGCGGGATTGAAGGCCACGACCCTCAAGCCAAACGATCTTCTCGCCTGGACCGCCCTCTCGCAGATGTATGTGCAGGACGGCCAGATCGGCGAAGCCGAGGATGCCAAGGGCAAAGCCCGCATCCTTTCCCTCGGTGGCCGGATCGTGAGGGACGCGTGACGGCTCACGGCATTGCTTAGAGGTATTTCATCGGCCCGCAATCGGGTGAGAATCAATTCCGAGAGGCTTCGCCATGCCCCGCCGCGGCGATCGAATTTTGTCCAAGCGGGTGAATCTGATCGGGTTGGACCGTTTGACCGTCCCTTTTCGGGCGTGTCACCAAAGCCCGGTGTGATGAGGGTTTGAGGTCAAAGTTGGAAAAAAATCGGGAAATTTTCGCACTTGGCACGCGGGGTGCTTTTCGAGGTCTTAACCAGTAAGCAAGAGCCTCTTAATGAGCCCCTTGTGAACCAACCCAAAAAAAACTAATGAGAGATACATTCAACCTGAAAGCCATGTTGTTGGCGGCCCTCGTGGCAATGCCGCTTCTGTTTGGAAACCTGATCGCCCAAGACGCCGCCCCGGCGGCACCAGCCGCGGAAGCCGCGCCTGCGGAACCCACCCTTGATGCCCGGGTTGCGGATCTCGAGCAATACTTCAACAACCTTGCTCCCTCGGCTGAAGGTAAGCTGAATGGACTCCCCGGACCCGGTCACAACGGCTTTCTCATGGTGTGCGCCGCCTTGGTGCTCTTCATGACCCTCCCCGGTCTTGCCCTCTTCTACGGCGGTTTGGTTCGCTCGAAGAACGTTCTCTCGATCCTTGCCCAGTGTCTCGGGATCGCCGGCGTTGTGACGATTCTCTGGTATCTCTTCGGATTCACGATGATTTTCGGAGAGCACCCGGCAGAAGGCGCTCCCGGATGGGCCGCCTACATCGGTAGCTTCAAGTATGCGATGCTCAACGGCGTTGGCGGAGCTCCGAATGGCAACTACACGGGCTGGCCGTCTTTCGCGACCTTCTCGATGTATCAGCTGATGTTCGCGATCATCACTCCCGCCCTGATCATCGGGGCTGTTGCCGAGCGCATGAAGTTTTCGGCCGTGATCCTTTTCGTCATCCTCTGGATGATCGTGGTTTACTTCCCCCTCGCCCACATGGTGTGGGGCTTCGATGGTCTCATGAATGGTGTTTGGAACGGCGCTGCCGCGATCCCCGCGATCGACTTCGCCGGTGGCACCGTGGTGCACATGAGCTCGGGCTGGAGCGCCCTCGTTCTCTGCCTCATGCTTGGTAAACGCAACGGCTTCGGCAAGGACAAGATGTCCCCCCATTCCATGGTTCTCGTCATGGTTGGCACCGGGATGCTCTGGGTGGGCTGGTATGGATTCAACGCCGGTTCGGCTCTCGCCGCCGACGGGATCGCTTCCCAGGCCTTCATGACCACGACGCTCGCCGCGGCTACCGCGACCTTCGTCTGGGGGCTCATCGAGAAACTCCACAGAGGCAAGCCCTCCGTGCTCGGTTTCTGCTCGGGTGCCGTCGCCGGCCTCGTCGTGATCACCCCCGCCGCTGGCTTCGTCACGGCGGGCGGCGCGATGATCATCGGCATCCTCGCCGGTGTCATCCCCTACTTCGGTGTCGTCTTCCTGAAGTCCAAGCTGGGCTACGATGACGCGCTCGACACCTTCGGCATCCACGGCATCGGCGGCACCCTCGGGGCCATCATCACCGGTGTGCTCGCGACCGACAGCGTCAACGCGAACCTGATCAGCGAAACCTACGCGGTTCCGAACGGTCTCGCCAAGCTCGTCACTGAAGGTGGTCTCGTCGGCGCCCAGCTCAAAGCGGCGCTCCTCACCATCGTCCTTTCGGTGGTGGCGACCTTCGTCATCACGTTGATCGTCAAGTTGGTCGTCGGTCTCCGTCCGAGTGCGGAAGACGAAGCCCAGGGCCTCGACCTCGCCGATCACGGCGAAGCGGGTTACGAGCATTGATCCGCTTTCAAGAGATTTTCGAAGAGATCATCTCGACATGGGCCGGAGCACGAAAGTGCTCCGGCTTTTTTTTCTTTCGCGGCGCGGATGGCTCGAAAGGCATCCGCGACTCTTCCCTCGAACCTGAAGGACCTGCCCCCGGGGCCTGACAAAAAACAAAGGGACGGCGAATCCGGTCTCGACACCGTCCGCGGCGGTCTCTATAATCTCAGTCGTGCAAGAGTACGCCTACATCCACGACGAGGACGACATCCCGGCCCCCCTGCTGGAGGTACCCTTCCTCGAAGCTTTTTCCAAGGATCACCTCGACCAGGTCCTCCACGCCTCCGCCTTCATCGAATGCGAGCCCGGCGACGTCATCATCGCCGAGGGCGACGAGGCCTCGCGCATCTTCATCCTCCTCGCCGGCGAGGTCGCGGTGGTGAAGGCGGGCAAACAGCTCGTCCGCATGAGCCAAGCGGGCGACATCTTCGGTGAACTCGCCGCTCTCGAGGACGAGGTGCGCTCGGCCTCGGTCGTGGCGGTGAAGGATTCTTTCTGCCTCGCCGTCGATCAGAAATTCCTCGAGCACATCCTGCCGAAGGACGACAATCCGGCCTTTTACGCCTGCCTCTACGAATTCATCGCGAAGCTGACGACGAAACGCCTCAAGGCCACCTCGCAATACCTCGCCATCCTCGACGAAGAATTGCAGCAGTTGCGCGAGGCCCTCGCCGCGAAGTGAGGTGCCCGGCTGCTCACCCCTTCGCCGCGGCGATGGCGTCTTGGGCCTGAGTCGTCGGCGTGGCCTTCAGGTCGCGCCAGATCACCTTGCCGTCTTTGATGAGGAAGCTCTGGCGGGAGGAAAACCCCTTGTCGTTCGTGGGAACTCCGAAGGCGGCGATGACCTCGCCCTTCTTGTCGGCGAGGAGGGCGAAGGGGATCTGGAATTTTTCCGCGAAGGCGAGTTGGTCTTCGGGAGTGTCGGCGGAGACGCCAAAGACCTTGATCCCGGCCTTTTTCACGTCTTCAAAGGCGTCGCGAAGATTGCAGGCCTGTTTCGTGCAGCCGGGAGTGTCGGCCTTGGGATAGAAATAAACGAGGGTGAGGCCGGTGGCGAGTTCCTTGGCGAGATCGACGGGATGGCCCTTCTGATCAACGGTCTGCACCTTCGGGGCGTCGGCGCCGACTTCAAGCGGTTCGGCGAAGAGGGGAGCGGCGAAGAGGGGAGCGGCGACCAAGGAAAGGGCGGCGAAGGCGAGGAAAAGGGGGTGTTTTTTCATGCCCGCCATTGAATCGGGAAACGCCCGTCCTGTAAAGCGCGAAAGCCCGGCCCCGCGAGGCGCAATAGTGCCCCCGCGTGACCCGTGACCCGTGCCGCTCACTTCAGCGCCAGCTCTGGCATGGGCTCGGGGGTCTGTCCGTTGCTGAAGAGGAATTTGAGATCCTCGAGTTCGAGATTGCGGGTGAAGCCCTCTTCGCCGAGGACACCCGTCATCATCGCGCTCTTCTGTTGCTGGAGGATGCGGATCTTTTCCTCGACCGAGTCGCGCATGAGGAGTCGGTAGGCGTTCACGCGGCTCTCCTGTCCGATCCGGTGGCAACGGTCGATCGCCTGGTTTTCCACGGCGGGGTTCCACCAGGGATCGTAAAGGATGACGTAGCTCGCCGAGGTAAGGTTGAGACCGCTGCCGCCGGCTTTCAGGGAAAGAAGGAAGACCTTCGCCTCCTTCGATTCCTGGAAGTCGCTGATGACTTCGTGGCGGTTCTTCGTCTGGCCGGTGAGATAACTGTAGGGCCGCTCGCGGTCTTCGAGTTCCTCCTTGATGATATCGAGCATGGAGACGAACTGCGAGAAGACGAGCACCTTGTGGCCTTCCTCGTGGAGCTGATCGAGCAGGTAGAAGAGGGCGTTGAGCTTGGCGCTCTCCTCGTAGCGGTATTTCGCGTCGATGAGACCGGGGTGACAGCAGATCTGCCGCAGACGCATGAGGCCTTGGAGGATGACGAAGCTGTTCTTGCGGAGGCTTTCGTCGTTCTCGATCCCGAGAAGGACCTTCTGGATGCGCTCGAGTTCGGCGCGGTAGAGCTTCTGCTGGGTGTCCTCCATTTCGCTGAAGACGTCCTCCTCGATCTTGGGTGGCAGGTCGAGGGCGACTTCGCCCTTGGTGCGGCGCAGGAGGAAGGGACGGAGGCGGGCGGTGAGGCGCGTCTGGGAATGGCCGTCCTTCCGCTTGTCGAAATTGTCGCGGAAGTATTTCCGGTCGCCGAGGATGCCGGGCATCGCGAAGCTCATGAGGCTCCAGACGTCGAGGAGACGGTTTTCGATCGGCGTCCCGGTGAGGACGAGGCGGTTGCTGCCGGCAAGGGCCCGCGCCGCCTTGGCCGCCTTGGAGTCGGGATTCTTGATCTGCTGGCCTTCGTCGAGGATCATGCCGAGCCAGTTGATCCCCTTCAGCTCGTCCGCGCAGGTGCGGAGCTGGCTGTAGTTCAGCACGAGGAGGTCGATGTCTTTCCCGAGGCGATCGACCTCGAGCTCGACCTTGTTGCGCAGCACCTGCACGCGGATTGAAGGCGAGGCTTTCTTCACTTCATCGGCCCACACATCGAGGACCGATTTTGGACAGACGACGAGACTGGGCGGAGCCTGATCCCCGCTTTCCTCGCGCAGCCAGAGCAGCCAGGTGAGCGCTTGGATCGTTTTTCCGAGACCCATGTCATCGGCGAGGATGCCGCCGAATCGGTTCGTTGCGAGGTAGGCGAGAAAGTGGAAACCCTCGATCTGGTAGGGGCGTAGGTTGACGTTGAGTCCCGGTGGGATTTCGGGGCGGACCTGGAGCTTGAGGCTGCGGGCGCGGGTGGAGATGCGCTCCCACGCGGCCGCGTCGAACACTTCCTTCGCGGCGGGTTCGGCGAGCTGGAGGGCGTGGAGGCGGTGGACTTCGCCGGTGAGGTCGAAAGGATCGAGCCCGATGCGCGAGACGGCTTCGGCCTGTTCGGTGCTGAGGTTCATCTTCAGGCGCAGCCAGCCGCCGCGTTCCATCCTGACAAACTGACCACGGGCGTTGACGAGGGCGCGGATCTCCTCCTGGGAGAGATCCATGCCCTCGACCTTGACGACGACCTTCAGGTCGAACCAGTCGATCTCCTGATCGACGACCTCGAAGGAGACCTGAGCCTCGACAGGATCTGCTTGGAGCGTGGCAAGGTCGGCGTCGGCGATGATTTCGATGCCCTCGGGGAGCGACTCGAGCCACTCGGCGTATTTCTCGGGGAAATTCTTCGTCACCCGGGCGCGGTAGCAGCCGAGATTGCCGTCGAAGGTCGGCTGCATCGGGGCGATGAGCCGGCCGGCGCGGCGCTGGAGACTGCGATCGTAGCGGAAGATGTGCTCAGCGTCGCCCTTGGGTTGCCTCACGATTTCCCATCCTTCGCGACCGAGCACTTCCTCGCGGCTTTCGTCGGCATTGACCGCGCTGATTTTCATCAGCATGTGCTCGCTCGAGGCGGCGGTGGCCCCGGCGGAAATACCGAGATTGAAGAGGATGCGCAGCGGCTCCTCGCGAATCTTGTTTTCGAGGTTGGCGGGGAGATTTGCTCCCAGACGGAAGAGGAAGGCGACCCCCGATTCGCTCTCGATGACGGTTCGCGGGATGACGACCCGCGGATCGATCAGGGTCTCGCCGCGCGCCCAATGTTCGGGGCCGCGGAAGACCCACTCGTCGCTCATGTAGAGCGCCTCGTCGCCGGGGAGGAGACGGACGGTGTGGGAGATATCCTCGCCGCTTCCGGTGACGAGTTGCACCTCGTAGTCGTCCGAGCCCATCGCATCGGGGCGGCAGACCCAGCGGAGCGGCTCTTCGCTGAGACGGAAGGGCTGCTCGTCGAGATTGACGATGAGCCCCTCGAGCTCGCCCTGGTGGAAAAGGCGATTGAGGAGGCGGCAATTCTCAATCCGGTCGAGGCCGAGGCCACCGTCGTTCGATTCTCCCTTCGCGGCGGCGTGGATGAATTTGCTCCAGAGGATCTCCGAAGCCGCGCTCATGCGCAGTCCGCAGTTGGTGTAGCGCTCCTCGAGCCGCGAGAATTGCTCGGCGTCGGCGACGCGTTCGAAGGCCCCTTTGCCTCCCGTGCGCGCCATCAGTCGTGCCTCGCGGGTGCTGATGCGGAGACGGAACTCGACGGGTTCGACAGATTCTTCGGGCGGGCGTTTTTCGAAGACCTCGACTTGGTAGCGCCACTCGCTCTCTTCGCGGCGCTTTTCCCAGGAGACCATCTTTTCCCGGGTCCAGTCGCGGTCGGTAATCACCTCGAGGAAGGCGGGAATCGGGTAATTCCCCTTTTCGAAGGCGTAGGCGACGTAGTTCCAGAACTCCACAATGTCCTTCGGCGGGCTCGGCCAAAGGATGAGGGGATCGAAGGAATCGACCGGCCAACGGGGATTCAAGCGCACGAGGTCGGAGTCGAAGATCTCGCGCTCGAGTTCGAAGCGGCGGAAGCGTCGTTCGATCTTCCCGAGGTATTCGTCTTCTTCTCCGTTGAGTCCGCGGCCGAGCTTTTCCTCGATCACCTCGGTGAGGGTCTTTTCTCCGATCTCGTTCGGGGCCTCGGGGAGATCGCCTTTGCGAGCCACTTTCTCCAGCATCGTCGCATAGAGCGCGGCGCGGCCCGAGTCGCTCTTCTCATCCGATTCGCCGACCCATTCGTTGCCCTGCAACTGGATGCGGGTGCGGCAGGCCCAGTCCTCGTCCTCGACACGGCCCTGGATGAGGAGATGATTGCCAAAAATCTGGGTGACCGCTCCCTCCTTGTGGAGGCGTTGGCCTTCTTTTTTTTCGTCGTTGGAGAATGAATTGAGAAAGTCGAGCGTCGCGCGGTCTACGTTCATACGGAGGTGGAAAAGAGGAGGGGGAAATCGATGCAGGATCAGGGCCTGCAGCCGGGTGAAGGAAGAGCGGAGAAGGTCGCCGAGAAGACCGGGGCGCTGCAAAAGGGGGCGGGTAACTTGGCCCACGCGGGGAAGCGCGTCAACCGGTCGCTTTTCTTTCGGCGACGCAGAAAACGCTTGCGGAATCGCGATCTTCAAGGCTCCTCCAGAATGGCCGTCCGGGGGGCGTTTTTCTCGGAATTGCGAGGATGGAAAATCAGTTTAGAAAAGGAGTGCATCCCTTTGGCTTTTCTGATAAAAGCTCCCTCCCGCCTGGCAACCGAGAGGCAAGTCGGGGCGCTCCGGAGCGAAAAACAGTCATCGTTCTCTTCCTTGTGAACCCTCCCTGTTTTTCCCCTTGGCGGATGACCGAATTCATTGCATCGTTCCCTGCGGGTCCGCCCGCGAAACTCACGCGATACAAGACAGTTACATGAGACACACGAACGGCCTTGCCAAAAGACCGTGCGCGAGCCTGCTCGCGTGTTTTGTTGCGTTCGCGACTCTTCTCTGCGGTTCCGCCTCGCGCGGCCCGCTCCATGCCCAGGAAGGGCTCGACCCCTCGGAAATCTGGTATCGCGGATTCCTTCTCGTTCAGGCGGCCCAGGATCTCGAGGCGAAGGGGAAAACGCTCGACGCCCTCAACAAGCTGACCGAAGCAAAGCCCCTCTATGATCACCTCGCGCAGCAGTTCCCCGACTTCCAGCCCGAGATCGTCCGCGAGCGTCGACACCTCATCGCGGAGAAGCGAGATGAGTTGAAGTCGACGATGCGTCCGAATCCGGCCGCTCCCGCCGCGGCACCTGCTGCCGCTCCTGGAACGGGATCCGCCCCCCTGCCAAATGCGGGTGAACCTCCCCGTTCTCTTGCCATCGCCCCTCCTCCTCTCCCGGGCAGCGAGTTCGCCGAATCGCCCGGAGACATGGGCGGTGCTCCCCGTGGCAGCAGTTTCGAGATCGGCGAAGGAGACGGAGAATTCGCCCTCCCGACTTGGAACGAGGGAGCCAGCCAGGCCCTGCCCCGCGTCGAGGCTGCACCCGCCCCCGGAATGCCCCGCGTCGAAACAAGGAATGCCGCCGTCGGCGCGATCGCCAACTCGCTCCACAGTGACCTTTCCAGCAAAGATGCCCTCATCAGTTGGCTCAATGACGAAAACCAGAAGCTCCGCAACGAGCTGAAGCAGCGCGAGCAGCTTCTCCAGCACGTGAACAATGAACTTGTCCGGGCCCGTGCCAGCCGCGAGGAGCTGATGCACCGGATCGCCGCGGCCGAGGCCGGCGGGGGCGGGATCGAAGCGCAGCAGAAGATCGACCAGCTCAAGACTCTCCTCCGCGATGCCACCACGCAACTCGATGCCGCGACCGAGCGCAACGAGCAACTCGTCGCCGCGATGGAGCAGTCTCAACAGGAGATGCAGAAGATGCGCACCCGCATGGGTGAACTCGAACGCGAGCGCGACAACCTCCTCGAAGTTGTCCAGGGTGGTGGCAACGGCGGCAAGGCGCTGAAGGAGCTGATGGATCGCAACCAAGCTCTCGCCGAGCAACTCGACCGCGCCGAGCAGCTCGCCGAGAGCCTCT
The DNA here is from genome assembly GCA_002396885.1 of Akkermansiaceae bacterium UBA5020. GTDB lineage: Bacteria > Verrucomicrobiota > Verrucomicrobiia > Verrucomicrobiales > DEV007 > Arctic95D-9. The sequence goes on along the minus strand of DGXY01000029.1, from coordinate 7,731 downwards.
CCGAGCTGAACAAGGAAAAGGACGACGACATCGCCCTCCTCAAGACCGAAATCACCCGAATCAAGCTCGAGCGAGATCAACTCCTCACCGAGAACGAGCGGCACCAGCAGAGCATCGAAGATCTCCAGAAGAAGCTTGAGCTGCTCTCCGACGGACTCACCGTCGAAGACAAGCAGGCCATCGCCAACGCCACCCCCGTGGAGCGTCAGGAAAACGAGCTCCTCCGCTCCATGGTGCTGAAGCAGCTCCGCCGCCAGGCTCAGATGAAGCAGGCCAAGGAATTGCTCCTTTCCCAGCTCGACCGCCTCGGGTCACGTTCGGACGTGCTCCTCGGCCTCATCGAGGACATGGCGCGAGGTTCGAAACTGAGCGACGAGGAGAAAGCGCTCTTCAAGACCCCACAGTTCGAGGAGATCATCGCCGCCGCGGCTGCGACTGCCGAGGAGACCAGCGATGAGGCGGCTTCCGGAGCCTCCGAAACCGCGGCCGCCGAGGGAACCGAAGGCGAAGCGGCGGCCATGTCCGCGACCCTCGTTGCCGCCGGCAAAGCGCCCGAGGGGGGCTCGCCCGACGGTGTCATCGAGAATCAAAAGCTCACCGTTGAACTCGCCCAGATCGACAAAGCCGCCCGACTCGACTTCAAGGAAGGCCGTTATGCTGAGGCCGAGGCCGGCTTCCTCGAGTATCTGCGTTACCTTCCGCAGAACGTGCCCTGCCTCTGCAACCTCGGCGTGCTCAAGATCTCGATGAAGAACTACTCCGAAGCCGAGTATTTTCTCGAGAAAGCCATCGCGATCGACAGCAAGAGCGGCCTCGCTTTCTACCTCATGGGACGCACCTACTTCCTGCAGGAAAAACTCGACGAGGCCCTCGAGAAACTGGAGACCGGCCTCACCTTCGACCCGCAGAACGCCAAGGCCCACAACTGCGTCGGTGTCATCTCGACCCGCAAGGGCTGGGTCGATCGGGCCCAGCGGGCCTTCGTCAACGCCGTCTCGATCGATCCCGATTTCGGCGACGCCCATTTCAATCTCGCCGTGCTCCACGCCACCAAGGAACAGCCCGATCCCGGCGAGGTCGGCAAACATTACTTCCGGGCGCTCCACCTCGGTATTCCGCGCGACGCCACCATCGAAGGATTCCTGAAGGAAGCCGAGGAAGCCGGCGGTGCGGTGGGGATGCGCTGACCAGCCGGTCACGGCTCGATTCCGTGCTCCTCCAAAAACGGCACGAGCTCGTCGACGCCGAAGTCTGCGAGGAGAAGATCCCCGTAGGTCAGGGTCGGGGCCTTACCCTGGCCGGAAATCTCCCGCATCTCGTCATAGAGCGCCGGATCGGCGTAGACATCGAGCGACTCGAAGGTGTAGCCGTTTTTCTTCAGCCAAGCGATGGCATCGACGCACCAGGGGCAACCGGGTTTGATGTAGACCTTGAGAATGGGTTGATCGGACATGGCCCAGCATCGGTCACCGGGTTGCTTTGGCAAGTCACCGATCACTTGCTGCCAATTGCGTCACTTCGAGTCCTTTCCTACGGAGCAGAGCGACGACGCTTTCCTCCCCGACGAGGTGGGCGGCGCCGACGAGAAACATCACGTCGCGCTCCGTTGCAAGGGCCTTCTCGATTTCGGGGATCCAGTTGCGGTTGCGCTCGATCAACAGCACTTCGCGTAGCTCCGGGGAAAAGGTGTCTTCTTCTCCGATGATCTCGGCGAGTTCGTCGGCCTTGCCCGCTTTCCACGCCGCCGTGATTTCCTCGAGGGTCTTGCCGCTGTCGGCGGTCTCGTCGAGCGCGGCGTTGATGAGTTCCTCGACCTTCGCATTCTCGAATCCATTGAGGCGCGAGAGTTGGAAGGCGATCGTCTCCAGCCCGCGACTGGGGATGCCGTCCTTTACGCTCCTCTCATAGTAGGTCGACTCGAGACCGAGCTCAGGCTTCGCTCCGAGACGTTTCGCCTCGAAGGAGGACAAGAGCAGAAAGACCATCCCCGGTGCGTAGGAATCAAAGAAATCCTCCCTCATGCCCCGGTCTTTCAGGTAGTCGCCGAGGCGCTTGATGGTCTCTTCCCCGAAGCGGTCCGAGAGCGTCCCGCCCTCGGGCAACGATCCGAGCTTCCGAATCTCCGCGCCTGTCTCGGGACGCATCATCGTCGCCATGTCGATCTCGAAGACGATCTCTTCGGCCTCCGCGTAGACGCGGTCGAAGGCCGGAGGGATGGGCAGATCCTTTTCGCGGAGGAGATGGACCGATCCTGCGAGATAGACTGTCGAGTCCGCGTCGGAGACTTTCCACACCGGTGCCATCGCCTTCTCTTCGGCATGGACTGAAGGGCCCAGTAAGGAAGGGAGGGCGAAACAAAGGGCCAAGGGGCGGCAATTCATGCACAACGATCACGTAGGCGACGGCGGCGTGACAAGCCGCCCGGGAGATGCTTGTATTGAAGCGCATCCGTCCCCGCTCCACCAGTCTGAAATGAAACGCCTCCTCCTTTTCACCAGCTTTCTCACCGTATCCTCCCTTTCGATCGCCGTGGCGGAATGGAAAAAGCATCCCGTCGTCGCGGCGGGCCATACCAACACCGCCGTCGCCGCCGACTACACCGGCGATGGAAAGATCGACGTCATCAGCAGCTCGGCCGGCAAGGTGAGCCTCTACCGCGCTCCCGGGTGGAGCGAGGTCGTCCTGCACCGCTTTCCCAAGCTCGGGGCCAACTGCATCCACAGCGAGACTTGGGACATCGATGGCGACGGCGATGCCGACTGGATCGGAAGCGAAGCTTGGGGAGAGCCCTTTTGGCTCGAGAATCCAGGCGACGGATCGGGGGCTTGGGCCGCGCGCATCGTCGATCGCGACATCAAGGGCATCCATTGCCTCCTCAAAGCTGACGTCGATAAGGATGGGAAGCTCGACGTCATCATCAACAACTTCGAGCCCGAGGGAGTCCTCGCCGATTCGATCGCCTGGTTCCGTGCGCCGAAGGATCTGAAAAAGGCCGAAAGATGGGAGCGTTTTGTTTTCGCCGATCGCGACGCCCGTGGCGGCAGCCATTACTTTGGCTTCGGCGACGTCAATGGCGACGGCTGGGGCGATATCTCCGTAGGGGCCAAGGGAGCGCCTTTTGAAGATGGGAATTGGTTCGCCTTCTGGATGAATCCCGGAGCCGAGGGCGTGACGAAGGCCTGGAAGAAAACCCTCCTTGCCGAAAACCAACTCGCTGCGACCAACATCCTTCCCGGTGATCTCAACGGCGATGGACGGGTCGATTTTTTTGCCTCGCGGGGCCACAGTCAGGGCATCCTCTGGTTCGAGGCGCCGGATTGGAAACTCCACGAGATCGACGCGGAGATGAAATCGCCGCACAGCCTCGTCCTCGCCGATCTCGATGGCGACGGCGACCTCGACGGTGCCACCTGCGGCTACGAGAGCAAGGTCGTGGCGATCTATTCGAACGACGGCAAGGGCGGATTCACGAAGCAAGTCCTCGACGAAGACCAGGAATCCTACGATCTCCGGGCTCTCGACATGGACGGCGACGGCGACCTCGATCTGCTCAACGCCGGCCGCGCGAGCGGGAACGTGGCGTGGTATGAGAATCCGTTAAAGTAGAAGCGGCGGGATGCTGCTTCTACCTTACAACTCCAAAAAATTCTTCAAGATCGTCTTCCCCGAAGCCGTCAGAATCGACTCGGGGTGGAATTGGACGCCGTAGATCTTTTTCTCCTTGTGGCGGAGCCCCATGATCTCGCCTTCGGCCGTCTCGGCGGTGATTTCGAGGCAGTCGGGCAGGGTGTCGCGCTTCACGATGAGGGAATGGTAACGCGTCGCCTCGAAAGGAGACTCGATCCCCTTGAAGAGATCTTCGCCATGGTGAAAGATCAGAGAGGTTTTGCCATGCATGAGCCGGTCGGCCCGCACCACGTCGCCTCCGTAGACTTCGCCCATGCACTGATGCCCGAGACAGACGCCGAAGATCGGGATCTCGCCGCCGAAGGTGCGGATGACCTCGCAGCTGATCCCTGCCTCGCTTGGCGTGCACGGGCCGGGCGAGACACAGATGCGCTCGGGGGCCATCTCACGGATCTCGTCGATGGAGATCTGGTCGTTGCGATGGACGACGAGGTCGGCCCCCAACTCGCCGAAGTATTGGACGAGGTTGTAGGTGAAGGAGTCGTAATTGTCGATGACGAGGAGCATGAGAGCGGGAAGCTACGGCGAGCCGGGGCGCGGGTCAAACGGAAGGGGCGTTCGCCCAAGGCTCTTGTCCACTTGTGCCGTTGCTTCCCGTGCCGAAATGAGGCACACTCGCGGAGTCAACAGGGTCGCACGACCGACTCGACCCTCTTCCATGCGCCACCCGCCCCTCGTGAAATCCCCCATGAAAGCGGCCCTGCTCGCCGGGGTGGCTCTTGGGATCGTAACGGGCTGCGTCGGATCAGTCTCCGCCGCGATGAAACCGGACAAACTCCAAGCGATCGACCGCGAGATCGAAGCGGCCATTTCCCGGGGCGAAATTCCCGGAGCGGTCCTGCGGATCGAGTCGAAGGGCGAGGTCTACGAAAAGGCCTACGGCAAACGCCTCGTCTCACCCGGGTCCGAGGCGATGACGGTCGACACGATCTTCGACCTCGCGAGTCTGACGAAGGTGATGGCGACGACGCCCTCGATTTTGAAACTGGTCGAGGACGGTCGTCTCTCCCTCGACGACCCGGTCGCGAAATGGATCCCGGAGTTCCTCGCGGGAGGCGTCCGTCCCGAAGCCGCCGAGCCAAAGCCGGTCGCGAAGGAGCGCGAGGGCATCACGATCCGCCAACTCATTACCCATCAGAGCGGACTGCCGCCCGGGATCTTTCTCAGCGAGGGAGACTTCTGGGGCCACGAAGAAGGCGTGCGACGCGCTGCCACGGTGGGTCTGTTGGAGAAGCCCGGGACCCGCTTTCGCTACAGTGATGTGAATTTCATCCTCCTCGGCGAGATCGTGCGCCGTGTTTCGGGGGAGCGGATCGATGCCTTCGTGGAGAAGCGGTTTTTTGCCCCGCTCGGCATGACCGAAACCAGCTACCGCCCCTCGCTGGAGACGCTCGCGCGCATCGCCCCGACCACGGTGATCGCGGAATACGGACTGCTCCGCGGCCAGGTCCATGATCCCACCGCTCGCCGCATGGAGGGGATCGCGGGCCACGCCGGACTTTTCGGCACGATGCGCGATGTCGCGATCTACACGCGCTTTTTCCTGACGGGGAAACGGCCCGATGGACAGACCCTGCTTCATCCTGACACGATCACCCAAGCGACGACAAACCAGCTCCCCGCCGACCTCGGGGTGGCGCGTGGTCTCGGGTGGGATATTTCGTCGCCCTTCGGCACGCAAAGGGGTGAGAAATTCCCTCTCACCGGGTTCGGTCACACGGGCTGGACCGGCACTTCGATCTGGGTGGATCCGGGCTCGGAGACCATCGTGATCCTCCTGACAAACCGCAATCATCCCTCCGAAGCCGGCAAGGTGAAGCCTCTCCGCGCCCGCGTCGGCACGCTCGCGGCCGAGGCTGTCGGTTACACGAAACTGGTCCCCGCACCGGATCTGCCCGGCGAGACCGCGGTGCCCTCGGGGAAAACAGCGGCGGGTGATCCGGCGACGGTGCTCAACGGCATCGACGTGCTCGAGCGCGATGGGTTTGCCCTGCTGAAAGGGAAAAAAGTCGGCCTCGTCACCAATCAGACGGGCATCAATCGCCAACGGCGCTCCACCATAGATCTGCTCGCCAACGCGCCGGAGATCGAATTGAAGGTGCTTTTCTCTCCCGAGCACGGCATCCGCGGGGTGCTCGATCAGGAAGTGATCGACGACGAGATCGACGCGGCCACGGGACTGCCGGTCTATAGCCTTTACCAGTCCGAAAAGCGCAAACCGACCCCGGCCCAACTCGCCGGACTCGATGCCCTCGTCTTCGACATCCAGGACATCGGTTGCCGCTTCTACACCTTTGTCTCGACGATGGGCTTGGCGATGGAGGCGGCGAAGGAAGCGGGGATTCGCTTTGTCGTGCTCGACCGGGTCAATCCCATCGGCGGTATCATCGTCGATGGTCCGGTGCGGACGGGCGCGGGGAACGATTTCGTCGCCTTCCATGAGATCCCGGTGCAGCATGGCATGACGACCGGCGAGCTCGCGAGGATGTTCAACGCGGAGCGGAAGGTAGGTGCCGATCTCGTCGTCGTGCCGGTCGAGGGATGGAATCCAGCGATGCGTTTCGACGAGACGGGCCTGCCGTGGGTGAATCCCTCGCCGAACATGCGCAGTCTCGCCCAGTCGTTGCTCTATCCCGGGGTCGGGCTCGTCGAGTTCACGAATGTCTCGGTGGGACGCGGCACCCATTCTCCCTTCGAACACATCGGCGCGCCCTGGATCCACGACGGCAAGCTCGCCCAGCGGATGCGGCGGGAGAATCTCAACGGTGTCGAGGTGCTGCCCGATCGTTTCACGCCGGAGGTCAGTGTTTACAAAAACGAGGACTGCGCCGGGGTGCGTTTCTACTTGAGCGACCGCGAGACCTTCCGTCCCCTCGACCTCGGCATCGAGCTGATGCGGGCGCTGCACGGCATGTATCCGGGGACCTTCACGCTTAAGGCGAAGGGCAACGTGCTGCTCCGTCACGAAGCGACGATCGAGGCTATCCTCGACGGCGCGGGGCGGGAAGAGATCCGCGAACTTTGGCGTCCTGGCTTGGAGGAGTTCTTGAAACGCCGCCAGACCTACTTATTGTATCCGCGGCCCTGACGGGCCGGTCAAGAACATGGGCAGACGATCACAGGACGGCACGGACAAGGGGAATGGCGACTCCTCGCGTTATTCCGTGGACGAGTATGAAAGGCCCGTGCTCGAGACGCCGAACGGGGCGAAGCGCGTCCTCATGCACAGTTGCTGCGCGCCCTGTGCTGCTGAGGTGATGGATGCCCTCGCGGCCTCGAAAATTGAGACGACGATCTTTTTCTACAATCCCAACATCCACCCGCGCGACGAATACGAGATCCGCAAGCAGGAGAACATCCGCTACGCTGAGAAGCTCGGGATGGCCTTCGTCGACTGGGATTACAACGTGCGTGATTGGTTCGACCGCACCGAGGGCATGGAGCACGAGCCCGAGCGCGGGGTCCGTTGCACCGCCTGCTTCGACATGCGTTTCGAGATCACGGCCGACTACGCGGCGGAGCATGGCTTCGATCTCATTTCGAGCACTCTCGGGATATCGCGCTGGAAGAACATGGATCAGATCAACGGCTGCGGCGAGCGCGCCGCGGCACGGCATCCAGGGATGGCCTACTGGACCTTCAACTGGCGGAAGGAAGGAGGGGCCCAGCGCATGATCGAAATCTCGAAGCGCGAGGAATTCTACCAGCAGGAATACTGCGGCTGCGTCTACAGCCTGAGGGATACCAACGCGTGGCGCGACTCCAAGGGGCGTCCCAAGATCAAGCGTCTGGTGAAATTTTACGGGCGCGACGCGATTGTCGGGGAAGGGGAGGCGGCCGAAGCGACCGGCTCTTGAATTTCCCCCTTGAAAATCCGCAGGCAGGCGGGACACTAACGGCCCGCCAGAAGGGTCCACCGGACCGGATTCTTCAGGCGACTCCCCGCCCCGTCTTCCTAGACGGATCGAAAAAGGAGGGATGGCTGAGTCCGGTTTAAGGCGCTCGACTCGAAATCGAGTGTAGGGAAACCTACCGTGGGTTCGA
>DGXY01000130.1 GCA_002396885.1 Akkermansiaceae bacterium UBA5020 | reverse complement strand
CCTCGGGAATTCTCACCGGCATCGGTCTGATCCTGCATTGGACCCACGTCGGCCCCGGCTGGCTCACCATTTCCTGCTTCGCCGCCGCCACTCTTGCTGGAGGTTCGCTCGTCTTTCCCGCTGCCTGGGGAGCCTTGAGAAAACTCCGGCTCGACATCAACGTCCTCATGACCGTCGCGGTCACCGGCGCGTGGATCATCGGAGAATATGCCGAAGCCGCCAGCGTCGTCTTTCTCTTTGCCCTCTCGGAACTGCTCGAATCCTGGGCGGCGGGACGTGCCCGACGGGCTGTCGATGCCTTGCTGAAGCTCTCACCACCCACCGCCCTCGTCCGCTCGCCTGATGGATCCGAAAAAGAAACCCCCGTCGAGGAGGTCGAAGTCGGGACCGAAATCCTGATCAAAAGCGGCAGTCGCATCCCCCTCGATGGCGAAGTCATGTCGGGAAGTTCCAGCGTCAATCAGGCCCCCATCACCGGGGAGTCTTTGCCCGTGGAAAAACAGGTCGGTGACACGGTTTACGCGGGCACGGTGAATGGCGAGGGCTCGCTCCTCGTCCGGGTTTCCAAACCGGCCGCCGCCTCCACCCTTGCCCGCATCATCCAGCTCGTGGGAGAGGCAGAGGAAAACAAGCCGCCGACCCAGCGTTTCGTGGACCGGTTCGCGGCGATCTACACTCCTGCGGTTTTTGTTCTTGCGATCCTCGTGGCGCTCGTCCCCCCGCTGCTGTTCGGACAACCGTGGCTCTTCTGGATCTACCGGTCACTCGTCTTGCTGGTCATCGCCTGTCCCTGCGCTCTCGTCATCGCGACACCTGTCAGCATTGTTTCCGGCCTCACCGCCCTCGCTCGGCGTGGAGTCCTCGTGAAGGGCGGGGTCCATCTCGAGTCAGTTGGAAAACTCCGTGCGCTCGCCGTCGACAAGACCGGCACCATCACCCAAGGAACCCCGAAGGTTGTCGGGATCGTTTCACAGTCTGCCCTCTCCGAGGATGAAATTCTTGCGAGGGCCGCCGCCATCAACAGTCATTCCGAACACCCCATTGCCATCGCCATCACCGAGGCCGCCCGGGCGAAGGGTCTGACGATTCCTCCCATCGAGAACTACGTTTCCATCACCGGGCGCGGCGCCACTGCGACGATAGCGGGTCACCCGCATTTCATCGGAAACCACAAGTTGACGCATGAGACCGGTCTCTGCGGTGCGGAGATCGAAGGCATTCTCTCCTCCATTGAGGAAAAGGGGCAGTCCCTCGCCGTGATCGGCCACGAGCCACACGATGGATGTGGCGGTGAGATCCTCGGCATCATCGCCATCGCCGACACTCTGAGGCCCGAGGTGGTCGAGGCGCTCCGCGAGATTCACGCTGCCGGAATTGAGGAGGTCATCATGCTCAGCGGCGACAACCAGCGAACTGCCTCCACCATCGCCAAACAAGCGGGCATCGACGAGGCTTTCGGAGATCTGCTGCCGGAGCAAAAGGTCGATCACATCCGTCGTCTCGTGGAAGAGTATCGTCACGTCGGAATGATCGGTGACGGAGTGAATGACGCGCCCGCCCTTGCCATCGCCACGGTTGGTTTTGCGATGGGTGCCATCGGCAGCGACACGGCCATCGAGACTGCCGATATCGCCTTGATGAAGGACGACCTGCGCAAGGTCGCCGAAACGGTCCGCATTGGGCGACGCACCGTCCGCATTATTCAGTTCAACGTGGCCTTTGCCCTCTCCATCAAGGCGTTGTTCCTCACCCTCGCCTTCCTCGACATGGCGGGACTCTGGCTCGCCATTCTCGCGGACACCGGAGCGACCCTGCTGGTGATCTTGAATTCCCTCCGTCTCCTTGGCGGAGTGACTCGGGACGAGGCGTGATGACAGTCGCCGTTTGGCTGATTGCCCGTTGGGTTCGCCTCAGGTCCAAGCGAAAGAAAAACCCACCCCGCAACATTGAAGCCTATTTTCCGGGACCGGGAATTTACGCATTCGCGAGTCCTTGCCGCTCTTGGAGGCACCGAGCCATCCTGGCGGCTCCTTCCTGGCGCAGGCTCAGGGAAGGATGTTAATGACAACTCTTTCATTTGTCCCCATGGTGTCTGCGGATGACCTAGAACCTGAATGCGCCTCCTGATCGTTGAAGATGAACCGAAGACCGCCGCTCTGCTTGGCAGCACGCTGAGAAGCGAGGGGTTCGAGGTGGTGTGGGCGGAGGACGGGAAGGGAGGGCTCGATGAGGCGCTCCGTGGCGGCTTCGATGTCTTGCTGGTGGACATTATGCTGCCGAAGCTGGATGGACTCAGCTTGGTGAGGGAACTCCGGGCTAGGGGGCACACCACACCGGTCATCATGCTCTCCGCACGAGGCGAGGTGGAGCAGCGCGTCGAGGGGCTGGACGCGGGGGCCGACGATTATCTGCCGAAACCCTTCGCGATGTCCGAGCTCATGGCACGACTGCGTTCCCTGCTGAGAAGAAACAGCCCGCCGAAGCCCTCGGTGCTCTCGCTGGGCGACCTCACCTTCGACCAGGTCACCAGAGAGACGCGGCGCGGGGGCAAGCGGATCGAGCTCTCCACGCGGGAGAGCCTGCTCCTCGAATGCCTCTTCCGTGCGGAAGGCGGCGTGGTCAGCCGCAGAGATATCATCAGTGCGGTGTGGGAGTATGATTTCGATCCGGGGACCAATCTCGTCGAGGTCTACATCCGCCGACTCCGCGACAAGATCGACCGGGAAGCTTCCCCCTCCCTCATCCAAACCGTTCGTGGCCTCGGCTACGCCCTTCGCCTTCAGCCATGACTCTGCGCCGCCGCATTCTGCTCTACTACTCCGTCACGCTCAGCTTCTCACTGGTGATCGTCGGGTTCTGGAGTTGGTTTGAATTCACCGAGCAACGCAACGAGGCTCTGCGAGGTGGAGCCGAGGCAGCCTTGAAACACGATCCTCTGTTTGAGACCTTCGAAATCATTCTCTACGGCGGACTGCCGGCGATCCTTCTCGGCATCTTCGGAGGCGGCATGCTGATGCGGCGTGCCCTCCGCCCGATCGAGGAATTGACCGAGGCCCTGGAAAACACGGATGTTTCGAATCTTTCCGACCTGGTTCCACGAAGCGGAAACGGTGACGAACTGGACCGGATGACGGCGGTTTTCAATCGCATGAAGGAGCGTCTCGGCCGTTCCTTCACCCAAGCCCGCGAATTCACCCTGAACGCCTCGCACGAGCTGAAAACGCCGCTGACGATCCTGCACGGCACGCTCGAACAAACGATCGTGCGGGAGGATGCGACGGTTCACGAACGGGAGAATGCGGCCACCATGCTGGAGGAAATCCAACGGCTTTCGTCGATCGTCGGGCAGCTTTCCTTTCTCGCTCGGGCGGATGCCGGCCTGATGTCGTTGAATCGCGAACCGGTGGCGCTCCACGATCTCGCGGGCGATCTCGCTGAGGAGGCGGCGCTCCTCGCGGCCGGGTCCGGGATCACCGTGAAGCTGTCCGCCTGTCCGCCTATTGAGGTGCGCGCCGACCGGATGAGGCTCCGCCAAGTGCTGCTGAATCTCGCGGACAACGCCGTGAAATACAACGTCCCTGACGGGAGCATCGAGATGATCCTCCAAAGAGGGGACGACGAGGCGGTCTTTGCGATCCGCAACACGGGAGCAGCGCTGGCCCCCGAGCTGCAAGGGCGGGTCTTCGAGCGCTTCTTTCGCGGTGATCCGGCGCACAACAGTGCGATCGAGGGCAGCGGTCTCGGTCTCAGCATCGCAAAATCAATCGTCGAAGCACACGGCGGACGGATCGGCTACGCCGTGCTGCCGGATGGAAGGACGGAAGTTTCTTTCGCCATCCCTGCCATCCCGCCGCCCTGATCTTCGAAAAATGAAGATACTGTCATCTTCTTCTCGCTGTCTTGACTTGGATTTGAGACGGACCGTCACTCGGCTTTTGTGGGCTATCCATGAAAGTCGCCTTCCCCATCTTCTTCCTTACCGTCCTTCCGCTCGCCTCGTGCGTGCAGTTTGAGGAGAGACCCCTCATCGCGGAGGACACTAGCGCTGCCTACGCGGGCCGTTCGCTCGATGAAGCGGGACTGAAAGCCTTTCTTGAGGAGCAGAAGGCAGCCGGTCGTTCCTGGACGGTGGATCAGTTGGCTCTCGCCGCGACGTATTTTCACCCGGACGTCGCCCTCGCCCGAGCCGAAGCGGCGGAGGCGGCCGCCTTGATCCTGACCGCGCAACAACGTCCGAACCCGGTTTTCACGTTCTCTCCACAGTGGACGAGCAGCCCGGCGGCCTTCACACCGTGGTTTATCAACCCGAGCCTGTCGCTCCCCATCGAGACGGCTGGCAAACGCTCGCGTCGCACGGAGCAGGCCATGGCGACAGCGGAGGCGGCGAGGTGGCGGGTCTCGACCCGGGCCTGGACGGCGCGTTCGCGAGTGCGGGCGGCGATGCTCGAAGTCTATGGGGCGAAGGAAAACATCCGTCTGTTGCAGACGGAGGAGGCCCTTCATGAAGAAGCGATCAAGAAATTGACCGCGCAGATGGAGGCCGGGGACGTCTCGCAATTCGAACTTACCCAGGCCCGTCTCATGATCAACCGTGCCCGCCTCGCCCGACAGGATGCCGAGCGCCTCGCGGCCACGGGTGAGGCGAGGCTCGCGGCGGCTATCGGGGTGCCGCTGACTGCGCTGCGGGCCGTCGATCTGGATTTCTCGACCTTCCGCAATCTCGGTGGCATCAAGCCGGACGAGTGTCGTCGCCACGCCCTCACGCAACGGGCTGATTTGATGGCGCTGCTCGCCGACTACGCCTCCGCGGAGTCTGCGCTGAAACTGGAACTGGCGAAACAATATCCCGACATCAATCTGAGTCCCGGCTACGACTACAATTCCGGTCAGAACCGCTGGCAGTTGGGCTTGAATTTCGAATTGCCTCTGAACGGCAATCGCGGCCCCATCGCGGAGGCGGAGGCGCGCAGGATCACCGCTGAGAAGCGTTTCCTCGCCCAACAGGGCGTGATCGAGGGTGAAATCGATGTCGCCTTGGCCGCCTACCAAGCCTCTAAAGCCAAGGCAGCGACGGCAGCGCAACTGGCACGGGATGCCGCCACCGCGACCGACACGACCCGGCGCATGGTCGAGGGAGGAGAAATCTCCGCGCTGGAACTCACCCGCCGCCGGATCGAGGCGAGCACCACCGACGTCGCGCTGATGGCGGCGAATCTCGAGGCCTTGACCGCCGCCGGAGCGCTCGAAGACGCCATGCAGGCGACCCTCCGCTGAAGCTTTTCCATGAAAACGATTCTATTTCCGGGCCTCATCCTCGCAATTCACGTGGCGGGAAACCTCAACGCTGCCGATGCCGGTGGGTCTGCCCCGGCCACAATCACGAAGGAAGGAGATCTCGTCATTCTCACCCTGAAGCCGGAAGCCGAGGAAGCCTTGAGATTGAAGGTCGTCGCGGTCGAAAGACGCACCCTTCCGGCCGTGCGGCTCTTCTCCGGCGAAGTGGTCACGCCGCTCGCAGCCGAGGGCAAACCCGTCGCTCCCGTGCTCGGTGGCACTCTCGAGGAAGTCCTCCGGCTCGCCGATCTGCAAGCGACCGCCGACGGACGCATTCTCCAAGCGCAGGTGCAGATGGACGCCGCCAAAATCGCGGTGGAGCGTGCGCAAAAGATGCTTGTCGCGGAAGCCGGTAGCGTGCGCGGAGTCGATGAGGCAAAAACTTCCCTCGCCCTCGCCGAAGCCGCCATGGCCACCGCAAAGGCTCAACGCGATCTCCTTGGTGCGCCTGTCGGCCAATCCGGCGGAGCCAAGCGCGCATGGGTGCGCGTCGCGGTCTACAGCGGCGAATCCGTTCTCCTGGATCCGGAAGCACCCGGAGGCGTCCGGGCCTTGGGTGGAACCGGACCCTCACAAAGAGCCCAACCCGTAGCCGGGCCACCGACGGCGAACGCCCTCACCAACACCGTCGATTGGTATTACGCCTTGCCCGCCGATACAAAACTCCGCAGCGGCGAGCGGGTCGCTGTCGAGATCCCCACGCTCGACGGCACGATCGAAAGCCTCGTGCTGCCGTTCAGCGCGGTGCTGCACGACATTCACGGCGGCCAGTGGGTCTATGAGCAGACGACCCCGCACACCTACCACCGCCGACGCATTCAGATCGCCCGGCTCTCCGGCAGCGAGGCGGTCCTGTCGACTGGTCCACCCGTTGGCACGAAGGTCGTCACCGACGGTTCCGCCGAACTGTTCGGCACGGAGTTCATGACGGGCAAATAATCCCACGAGACACCCCGCATGCTGAATTCCATTGTCTCCTGGGCGCTGAACATGCGCGTGCTCGTCGTCGCGGCGGCGATCGCACTGCTCTTTGTCGGCGTCAATGCGACGAAGAACGCGCCCCTGGATGTCTTCCCCGAGTTCGCGCCGCCCCTCGTCGAGGTGCAGACGGAGGCGCCCGGCCTTTCCACCGAGGAAGTCGACGCGCTCGTCACCGTGCCGCTGGAAAACTCGCTCAACGGCCTGCCATTCCTCAAGACGATCCGTTCCAAATCGGTCCTTGGTCTCTCCTCCGTCTTGATGATCTTTAAGACAGGGACCGACATCCTCCAGGCGCGGCAACTGGTGCAGGAACGTCTCAACCTTGCGCAAAACCGACTCCCCGCCGTGGTGAAGCCACCGGTGCTAATGGCTCCTTATTCCTCGTTGAGCCGGGTCTTGAAGGTCGGTCTCCGCTCGGACACGCTGGACCAGATGGAACTCAGCGAGATCGCCCTCTGGACGATGCGACCCCGCCTCATGTCCGTGTCGGGCGTGGCCAACGTAGCCATCTGGGGCCAGCGCGACAAGCAATTTCAGGTGCTCGTTGATCCCCAGAAACTTCGCGCCGCCGGTATCACCCTCGACGCAATCACCAAAGCGGCTGGCGATGCCGCAGTCATCAGTGCGGGCGGATTCATCGACACGCCCAACCTGCGTCTTCCCGTCAACCAACTCTCCCTCATCGCCACGCCGGAGGATCTCGCCCGCACCGTGGTCGAGTTCCGCAACGGTGCCCCCATCCGCCTCGGCGATGTCGCGGAGGTCAAGATCGGCCACCCCGCCCTGATCGGCGACGCGGTCATCAATGACGGCGACGGCATCCTCCTCATCGTCGAGAAGCAGCCCTGGGGAAACACCCTCGATGTCACCACCGGGGTCGAGAAGGCGCTCGACGAATTGAAGCCCGGTCTGCCCGGCGTCACGATCGACAGCACCATCTTCCGACCCGCCACTTTCATCCAGCTCTCCATCGACCATCTCACCGAGGCGCTCTGGCTCGGCTGCCTCCTCGTCGTCGTCGTGCTCGCCCTCTTCCTCGGCGACTGGCGAACCACCGTCATCAGCATCACCGCGATCCCGCTTTCCCTCGCCATCGCGCTCCTCCTCCTTCGATGGCGCGGCGAGACGATCAACACGATGATTCTCGCCGGTCTCATCATTGCCCTCGGGGAAGTGGTCGACGACGCCATCATCGACGTGGAGAACATCCTGCGCCGTTTGCGGCAGAATGCCCTGCTCCCGAACCCGCGGTCGAAGATCAAGGTCGTCCTCGACGCCTCGATCGAGGTCCGCAGCGCCGTCGTCTATGCGAGCGTCATCATCGTGTTGGTTTTCGTTCCCGTGTTCTTCTTGCCCGGGCTGGCGGGCACCTTCTTCCGGCCGCTCGCACTCTCTTACATTCTCGCCATCACCGCCTCGCTCGCCGTCGCCCTGACCTTGACACCGGCACTCAGCCTCATCCTGCTCAAGGTCAAGCCCGGCGAACACCGCGACGCCCTCCTCTCGCGGGGGATGAAGGCCGCCTATCGTGGCATCCTCCCGGTCTTTGCAAAGCGCCCCTGGGCGGCGATGGGCTTCCTCGTGCTCGCCTTCCTCGGCACCGGCTGGATCTGGAAGACACAACTCAAGGAGGAATTCCTGCCGAACTTTAAGGAACGCGATTTCCTGATGCACTGGCTGGAGAAACCCAACACCAGCGTCGAGGCCAGCAAACGCATCACCATCGCCGCCGCTACCGATCTTCTCAAGGTGCCCGGCGTGCGCAACCAGGGAGCCCATATCGGCCGCGCCGAGGTCGCCGACGAGGTCGTCGGGCCTGACTTCACCGAACTCTGGATCAGTCTCGATCCCGAGGCACCCTATGACGAAACAATTCAGAAAGTGCAGGCGGTCGTCGATGGGTATCCCGGTCTCACCCGCGATCTCCTCACCTTCCTGCGTGAACGCATCAAGGAGGTGCTCACCGGGGCCAGCGCCAGTATCGTCGTGCGCATCTTCGGCCCCGACCTCGACCAGCTCCGAACCCACGCCGCCGAGGTCGGTGATGCCCTCAAGGAAATTCCCGGAGTGAGTGCCCTGAAAGTCGAGCCGCAGGTGCAGGTGCCCCAGATCACCGTCAAACTTCGACCCGAGAATGCCGCCCTTCACGGCCTCACCGCCGGGCAGGTGCGCCAGGCCGTCACCACCCTCATCAGCGGACGCAAGGTCGGCGAGGTCTATCAGGACCAGCGTGTCCACGAGGTTACGGTCTGGAGTGTTCCCTCAGTACGTGCCGATTACACGACACTGCGCGAACTTCTCCTTGAAACTCCGTCCGGCGGTCATGTCCGCCTCGCCGATGTCGCCGACCTCGCCATCGTGCCCACACCCAACGCCATCAAGCGCGAAGGTGCCTCGCGCCGCATCGACGTCACCTGCAACGTCAGCGGACGCGCTCTCGGTGATGTCGCCCGTGAGATCGAGGAACGCATCGCCAAGATCCCCTTCGCCAATGGCTACCATCCTGAAATCCTCGGAGAATGGGCTGAACGTCAGGCCGCCCAGAGCCGCCTCGGCTGGCTCGCCCTCGCGTCGCTGGCGGGCATCCTCGCCCTGCTCCTCGCCGACTTTCAATCACCGCGCCTCGTCCTCCTCATCGCGTTGACGCTGCCCTTTGCTCTCATCGGCGGGGTTTTGGCCGCTTGGCTCGGTGGAGGCATTCTCTCGCTCGGCTCTCTCGTCGGGTTCGTTACCGTCCTCGGCATCGCGGCGCGAAACGGTATCCTCCTCGTCAGTCACTATCGACACCTTCAGGTCGAGGAGCAGACCCCCTTCGGTCTCGACCTCGTCCTGCGGGGCAGTGAGGAGCGCCTCATCCCCATTCTCATGACGGCCGCCACCGCCGCCCTCGCTCTGCTTCCCCTCGTCCTGAAAGGTGATGTCCCCGGGAACGAGATCGAGCGGCCCATGGCCCTCGTCATCCTCGGCGGCCTCGTTACGAGCACGCTGCTGAATCTCTTTCTCTTACCCTCGCTATATGCCCGGTTCGGGAGAATCGCCTCGCAAGACACTCTTTCCTAAAGCCCCGGCCAACATGCCATGATCACCGATCCCGTCACCAACGACATCGCCTATCCCGTTCCGGATCGTGAACGGGTCCTGCCGGACAACATCTTCGACACCCCCACCGATGCCATCCAGGACTTCGCCTTCAACTCGAAGGTCGCTTCCGTCTTCGACGACATGGTCGACCGGTCCGTCCCCTATTATCGGGAGATCCAGAAGATGACCGGGCAACTCGCCGCCGACTACGCTGTCGCGGGAACCCGGATATACGATCTCGGATGCGCCACCGGCACCACGATGATTCTCATGGACAAGAGTATCTCCGCCGATGTCACCCTCGTCGGCATCGATAACTCGGCCGACATGCTGGACAAGTGCCGCGAGAAACTCGAAACCGCGAACGTCGCCAAACCCTTCGAACTGGTGGAGGCGGATCTGAACAAGGACATCGAAATCGAAAACGCGTCCGTCGTCCTTCTCGTCCTGACGCTCCAGTTCGTCCGCCCGCTCTACCGCGAACGCCTCATGAAACGGATTTTCGACGGATTGATTCCCGGGGGATGCGTCATCCTCGTCGAAAAGGTCCTTGGAGAAAGCTCGCACCTGAACCGGCTCTTCATCGACCACTATTACCAAATGAAACGGTCGATGGGCTACTCGAACCTGGAGATCTCACAAAAGCGGGAGGCGCTCGAGAACGTCCTCATTCCCTACCGCCTCACCGAGAATCTCGAACTGCTCGCCAAGCTCGGCTTCACCCAGGAGGACACTTTTTTCAAGTGGTACAACTTCTGTGGAATCGTCGCGGTGAAGTGACCCCATCCAACCCACCGCCATACATGATTGCTCTCGGCAACTTCTTCTTCAAGTATCGCAACGGCCTCTTCCCTCTGGCCATTGTTCTACTGCTGGTGCCCTCGCCGCATGTCTTCCCGGATTGGCGGATCGCCGCCCTCGTCGGAGCGTGCCTGGTCCTCATCGGCCAAGTCCTCCGTGCCGTCACCGTCGGTCTCGAATACATCGTTCGCGGCGGACGCGGGGGCAAGGTCTACGCGGACGATCTCGTCACCGGTGGCATGTTCAACCATTGCCGGAATCCGCTGTATGTCGGGAACTATCTCGGGATCCTCGGTGCGGTGGTGGCGTCGAACTCACTCATCGCGATGAGCGTTGGCGGGATCTTTTTCCTGATCGCCTACCTCGCGATCACCTTCGCCGAGGAGAATTTCCTGCGCGGGAAATTCGGTGCGTCCTACGATGCCTACTGTGCGGACGTCCCCCGGTTCGCACTCAAGCTGAAAGGACTCGGCACGACGCTGCGGGCCTCGGAGTTCCATTGGCGACAGCTTCTCGTCAAGGAATATGGAACGATGTTCGTTTCGCTCGCAGGAATTCCGATGATCCTCCTCTTCACGCGCCACCATCGTTACGGACTAACCTGGTGGCAGGATGGATGGGATTCCGCGCTACTGGGAACCATCGGGGTCCTGACCATCGGATACCTCGCCGCGAGATGGCTGAAGAAGAGCGGGCGTGTTGCCGGATAATCGCCCTTGATCACGAACATGGAACGCTGGAAACTCTACGCCTTCGCTGCTGCGCTCTTCGCTGGAATCACCGCAGTCATTGCCAAAGCCGGGCTGAAAACGATCGGGGCCGATCTCGGACTCGCGGTGCGCACTGCCTTCGTTTTCATCTTCACAACCGCCGCGGTCTTGCTTCTTTCCGACACCAGCAAGGCCGCCGCCACCCTCCACGCGGCCGGTTGGAAAGCCATCGCCCTGCTCGCGCTCTCCGCCTTCACCACGACGCTCTCGTGGATCTGCTATTACCGGGCGATGCACGAAGGCACCGTTTCCTACGTTTCCCTCGTCGACAAGGGCAGCATCCTCGTCACCCTCGCCCTTTCCGTAATGGTCCTCGGGGAACCTTTTACGTGGCGGCTCGCGGGCGGGGCGGTTCTTGTCACCGCCGGACTCCTCGTTCTTGCCGGTGGAAAGTGACAGCTCCTACGCAAGCGGCAGTCCCAATCGAATCCATGGCAAGCCCGGACACTGTTCTCTTCGACTTGATCAACCGTTCGTGGACATCGCCGTTTCTCGATCACTTCATGCCGTTGATCTCGTCACTCGAGGTCTGGAAACCATTCATGTTTGCCGGTGCTCTCTGGGCTCTAATCCTCGGAGGGAGGCCCGGACGCCTTTTCGTTTTGTCCAAACTTGATCGGGCTTCTCCTCGGCGATGTGATCCTCTCTCATGCGCTCAAACACGCCTTTAGCCGTCCTCGTCCTCGCGACATCAGAGACGGAGTGATCGTGCGAAGCCTCTCCCCGGGAAAACCGAAGCTCTTCCATGTCTTCGAGCCTCCCATCGTAGTTGTCTGTGAGCCGTCAAAAGACCCGGTCCGTCACGGGAACTCCCTCCCCTCGAGTCATGTCGTCAACTTCTTCATGTTTGCGACCGTGGCCTTCCGGTTCCGACGATGGGCAGGTTTTGTACTCGGTCTCCTCGGGTTCGCCTTGGCCTGGTCGCGGATCTACTGCGGGGCACATTGGCCGACCGACATTCCCCCGTCGATCTTGCTCGGCATCGTATCCGGACTCGTCGCCTACTGGCTTGCGCGACAACTGGATCGAAGGTTCTACGGTGCCAGAAAAGCGGAGTCTGGGACTATTCGGTCGCAAGGGGAGGTCGATACGGAAGAACCCTGAACGTGTCTGTTCCCGATTCTACGGATAAGCACCTCCGCAGCGATCGCTGACATTCCCCTTCCACTCATGATTCGTGGTCTCGTCCGCGTCGCTCATCGCGGCCCTTTTAGGATGATCGACCTGGCACTTCTTTGGAGTCGATTCGGTACGCTTGGGAGTGCGATCCGGGGCGCGGTGGTTTTCGCGATAAACTTCAGGCGGATGTCGATTTCTGACCGTGTGATCCCCCATTTCAACAGGGAATTGCATGCGTCTGAACCTGTGGCACGGCGCCGGGGAGATTCCCGTTGCAACGCGACCGTATCAGTCTTTTCTTCCATCAATGGAAGAACCAGAAGGCGCGGTGGAATCGAAGGACTACTACTCGGTCATGATCCACTTTTACCGGGGCGAGCTCGGTCGAATCATGTCGTGGCGGCAGCGCCTCGACGTGACGACGAACTGGGCGATTGTGGGAGCTACGGGGATGATCACCTTCGGGCTTAATTCGCCGGATCATTCTCATCTGATCTTTCTCTTCGGAAACTACCTCTCGCTCCTTCTCCTCGTTATCGAGGCTCGGCGCTATCGCTACTACGATGCCTTCCGAGCGCGGGTGCGCATGCTCGAGGCGCACTTCATCATGCCCGTGGTGATGAAGGATGTGAAGTTGCTCCAGGGGGACTGGCGCCGTGTCATGGCGGACGACCTCCTCCAGCCGAGCTTCAAGATCAGTGCGATGATGGCGATCCTGCGGCGTTTTCGGAGGAACTATGTCTGGATCTTTCTGCTCATCACCAGTGCCTGGATTGTCAAAATCTGGATCCACTACCCGGATTCCCACAGCTTCTCCGGTTTTTTTCACTTTCTCACGGCCGGAGATTCCCTTCCCGGCGGAGTCTTTCTGGTTCTGTGTCTCGCGCTTTACGTGATCCTCGCCTTCCTCACCATTTCGGCCTACGTGGTCCGCGAGGCTGCGGGCGAATTTGGATCGCGGTCCATGCGGGGGCGAAAGTGGATGCGGTGAGTGGAGGGGACTCGACAATGAGCCTGATCCTCGACTCGGAGAGAATCGGGAATTGGCCGCTCCTACTCTGGTCGCGGCATTCTACCGCCCTAACAAATTCCCATCGGGTCAATCGGGCGCCACCTGCTTCTCCATGAAGCGGTCATGTTTCGGCATGTTCTGAACTAACCGCGTGAGCGGTTCGCTTCGTATGTCCCGCGGCGAAAGCGGAGTATCCAATACGGAACGGCCACCGCCGTCACCAACACCGCGAAAATCCAGTCGGCCTGGGCGAAACCTAAGCGCGATGTCAGGAAACCAGCCAACGGATAAGTGAGCCCCCAACCCGCATGACTGAGGGCAAAATGAGCGGCGTAGATGTGGGCTCGTTCCTCTTTGTTGCTGTTGGCGGCGAGCAGTTCGCTGCCCCGGATGCCGAGGAGACTCTGCACGGCACCGATGACGGCCCAGGCAACGAGGAGAATGGGAAAGGACTGAAAATACCCGACGAGCGCCAGGACCGAGATCATGGCGGGCGCTCCAAACGTGACGAGGCCATTGCGAAAGGCTGTTCCACCACGTGAGTAGGCAATCGCGCCGCAGACCGAACCGACACCGTAAATGGCCATCGCCCACGCGTAGAAGCGATCCGGCAGGGCCAGGTCGTTTTTGACGAAATCGACCGTAGCGACGAGCACGAAGGCTCCGGCCACGCTTACTTGCAGGGCGAGGAGGAGCGACTCGCGAAGCGGCGCCCGCCCGAACATCGCGCCGAGTCCATGCCATGGCGGAGTCCGTGATGTCGCCGGGGCTTCGATGGCGGCCCTCGGCAAGGCGATGACGAGCAGGGCGCTGACAAAAAAGGTCGCCGCGTCGAAGAGGAAGCTGCCGCGAAAGCCGACTGTGGCGATGAGGAGACCGGCAAGGGCGGGACCGAGGATGCTGGAGGTGTCGTAGGCGATGGATCCGGCGGCGAGAGCTTTCGGGTAGTCCTTGTCCGAGACCACGCCGGGGATCACCGCCTTGTAGACGGGGGTGAAGATCGCCGAACCGAGATTGAGAAAAAACGCGAGGACATAGATTTGCCAAACCGCATCCACGAAAAAGAATGCAGCCACGATCCCGACCCGGAGCAGGTCGCTCCAGATCAGGGCCGCCCTCGCCCCGAATCGCTCGGCGAGCTGCCCGGCCCAGGGCGATAAGACGACGATGACCGCGATGCGGATCGCGAGGGTATAACCCAGCACTGCCGAGGCGGAGGCACCGACGAGGGCGTGCGCCAGAAGTCCGAGGGCGATCGAACTGATGCCGGACCCGACGAGGCTGATGACATGAGCCCAGTAGAGTTTCTGGAAGATGCGGTTCGACCAGAGGCCTTTGTCGGATTCGATACTCATGATCTGGCAAAGCGCCTCATCCTTCCGCGACGATCTGGAACCAGCGGGTCGGATGATTTTCCTCGCCCGCTTCGGTAAAGCGGTCGCGTTCCCAGCGGATTTCGAACCCGGCCTCGCGCAGGATCGCTGCGTAGTTGTGGGAAAGGGCGCACTCGAGGGCGTAGGGATAGGAGGCTGTTTCGGTGTCGAAGTGATGATCGAGTCCGACCGATTCGGTGAGGGCGACAGCGCAGGGCAGGCCGCCTTCCTTGAGTTCGCGGAAAAGGGAAAGAAGCTCGTCGCGTCGCAGGTATTCGAGAACGCCTCCGTTGGTGAAGAGGAGGCTCTTCGGTGCCGGATTGTTGCCGAGCCAGTCCATGATGTTCGCGGCCTCGAACCGCAGGCGGGGATCCGCCGAATGGGCTGCGTTGCTGGCGGCGACTTGTCCCGGATTGAGGTCGATACCGTGGAAAGAGTCGAACCCGGACAATCGGGAGGCTAGATGGACGAGGACAAGACCGTCACCGGCCCCCACCTCGACGACCCGCGCTCCACCGCCCCAAACCGAAACCACCTCCGCGATCCGGTCGACAATGCCGGCATGATGACGCAGGAAGAGATCCTCGAAACGGTTCGCGAAACGATCGAAGAAGTCCGCTTCCGCCGCCGTCGATGACCAGAAGTCCTGATGGAAGCGCTGCAGGGCACGGTGGTCGCCCGACTCAACGGCGTCGGCGAGGTCGGCGTTGCGAATCAGCTTTCCGGCAAAACCCCACTCCCCGCTGAAAGGCTTTTCATCGACCTGTCTCGCGAGGCCGGGGCGAAGGAACTTCAGAATGTTTCCCGCCATGGCCTTGGCACGTCGGTTGAGGGGAAGGTCGGAAGCGGCGCGGTAGACTCTCATGGGCAGAGGGTTTGGATCTCGAAAGGTTTTGTGCAGGCTGGCGTATCAATGCGAATGCGGCTGAGAAAGCCCCTGCCAGCCCTGCCATGCCATGAAGGCGGCGAGGATCACGAGCAGAGCACAGGAAAAGTAGGGGGCACGGCGCATCCACTCGCTGAAGCCACGTATCTTGCGATGCGCATGATGCACTCCCCATGCGGCGAAAACACCGATAATGACCATGGTGAGGGCGAGGCCGAAACTGAAGGCGGCGACGAGGGAAAAGCCGAGGGCAACTTTCTTGATTTGCAGGCACACGACCAGGATCGTGAAGGCGGCGGGACAGGGCATTAGACCCCCGGTGATGCCGAAGAGCACGATCTGGGAGGTGGTGACGGTGCGGTCGGCGAAACGTTTGGCGATATCCTGCGCGTGTGCCCGCTCGTGGGCATCCTGGTATTCGATGCCGTCGTCTTCGGGTTCCTCGACGGCGACGGGGGCATGGCTGTGACCGTGATGCTCCTCGGTGAAGCGCAGGCGATAGGTGTGGGCGTGGTCGCTGTGGCCGAGGCTGACCGTGGCGAGAAATTCGTGCGGTTCGGGCAGTTCGCTGGTGGCCTCCCAGAACGTGTCCCGTGGCGCAAAGGCGAACTTATGAGCGCGGCCATCAAGGCGGGCGGTCTCGATGCCGAGTTGCGTGCCTTTGGGCAGTGGCACGGGATCGCCGTTGGCTTTACAGGGATAGATGCGGAAGCGCGGCGGCACCCCGGTCTCAAAGATGCCGACCTCCAGCCAGCCGTGGCCGGTATCAAGCAACATCCCGCCGTGCGGGCCTTGTTTGAGGCTGCGGGTCGGAGCGGTGGAGGGTGTGCTCATCCCGGCGGGGACGATGAGTCCACTCTGGGTCACGGATTCACCAGCGAGGAGACGCGGACTGGTGGCATTGGTGTGCGAATGTGCCTGCCATGGATCGGGGGCATCCGTTTTGACCGGCGGCACGTCGTGTTCGTGCGTGTGGCCGTGATCGCGACCATCGCGATGATCGTGGGCATGAGCTTCCGCGACTTCGCGGCGCGTGCGGAGATACATCCACACCGCGAGGCCGAAGACCAGCACGGCGGAGGCGAGGTGGAAGTATGGCTCGGTGTGCTCGGCATTCCATTGCCCTCCGTAATGCAGGGCCAGTGCCGCCAGCACCCAGATGAGCAGTGAGTGGGAAATGGCCGCTGAGAGGCCCAACAGAATGGCCTGCCAGACGGTGCCTCGGATGGCGATGATGAAGGCGGCCATCATCGTTTTGGAGTGCCCCGGCTCCAGTCCGTGCAGGGCTCCGAGGAGAATGGCGACGGGAACGTAGAGCCACGCGTGGCCGCTGGAGAGGTAGTCAGTGAAGGAGTTCATGAGGATACGGTTTCAAGTTCGACTTCTGTAGCTTCCCTGCTGCGGAAGATGCGGTAGAGACCTGGAAGGACGACGAGAGTTAGGAGGGTCGACGAAATGATTCCTCCGATCACAACGGTGGCGAGTGGGCGCTGGACTTCCGCGCCTGTACCGGTGGCGAGTGCCATCGGGACGAAGCCGAGAGAGGCGACCAGTGCGGTCATGAGGACGGGACGAAGGCGCATGACGGCACCCTCGACGACGGCCTCATCAAGAGCCATGCCCCCTTTCCTCAGGTCGTTGATGAAGGAGATCATGACGAGGCCGTTGAGGACCGCGACGCCTGACAGGGCAATAAAGCCAACTCCCGCGGAGATCGACAGGGGGATGTCGCGGAGCCACAGGGCGACGATGCCGCCGGTCAATGCGAGAGGCACGCCGGTGAAAACGAGCAGCGAATCGCGGGTGTTGCCGAAGGTCATGAAGAGCAGGGAGAAGATCAGGATGAGGGCGACGGGAACGACGATTTTCAGCCGCTCCGAGGCGGAAATGAGTTGTTCGAAGGTACCGCCCCAGGTGATCCAGTTCCCCGGAGCGAGTTCGACTTCGCGGGTCTTTTCCTGCGCCTCGGCGACGAAAGAGCCGAGGTCTCGACCACGGACGTTGGCGGTGACGACGACACGGCGTTTTCCGTTTTCACGGCTGATCTGATTGGGGCCGGGGCCGAGTTCGAAGTCGGCGAGTTCGCCCAGCGGAACAAACAGGGGCATGTCGGTGGCGGGTGTCACGAGGACAGGCGCCTGCGAATCCGCCCTGATTCGAACGGGGATGTCGCGCCATGCGTCCATGTCGGTGCGGAGTTCCTCGGGGAGACGGAGGATGAGAGGAAAGCGCCGGTCTCCCTCGAAGATCTGGCCCGCCTGTTTTCCCCCGATAGCGATTTCGACGACTTCCTGAACCTCGGAAACGGTGAGTCCGTAGCGGGCGAGGACTTCGTGTTTCATGTTGATGCTGAGGAGAGGCAGACCGGTGATTTGCTCGACGCCGATGTCCTGCGCTCCGGGGATCGTTTCGAGAATTTCGCCAATGGCTTTCCCTGCTTCGAGAAGCTCGTCGAGGTCGTCCCCGAAGACTTTCACGGCCACATCACTGCGGACCCCGGCGATGAGTTCGTTGAAGCGCATCTGAATGGGTTGGAGGAACTCGTATTTCGTGCCCGGAACCTGTTCCAGCGCTTCCGACATCTTCCGGACGAGTTCCTGCTTGCTCATGTTGGGATCGGGCCATTCGGAGCGGGGTTTCAGCATCACGAAGCCGTCGGCGACACTGGGCGGCATGGGGTCGGTGGCGACTTCGGCGGTGCCGATTTTCGAGAACGTCTCGGCGACTTCCGGGAACTTTTTGAACTCGCTCTCGACCGTGTTCTGCAGATGGATCGCTGCGGCGAGGCCGGTGCCCGGCACCCGCAGGCTGTGGACGGCGAGGTCGCCCTCGTCGAGATTGGGAATGAATTCGCTGCCCATGCGGCTGGCGAGAAGGAGGCTGAGGGCGACCACTACGGCGGCGGCGATGGCGACGATGTGGCGGTTCGCGACGGAGAGCCTCAGAATCGGCAGGTAAAGCGCCTTCGCACCCCGGACGAGGAAGTTTTCCTTTTCCGCGATTTTACCACGCATGAAAATGGCGATGGCGGCGGGCACGAAGGTGACGGAGAGGATCATCGCACCACCGAGGGCGAGAAGGACCGTGTAGGCCATGGGATGGAACATCTTTCCCTCCACTCCCGTGAGAGTCAGGATGGGGAGGTAGACGACCATGATGATGAGTTCCCCGAACATAGTGGCCTTTCGGACTTCCTTGGTACCTTCAAAGACGGTCTTCATCCGTTCCTCCAGGGTGAGAAGTCGCCCGAGCCGGTGCTGGGCTTCGGCGAGGCGACGGATGCAGTTCTCCACGATGATGACGGATCCATCGACGATGATTCCGAAGTCCAGTGCGCCGAGGCTCATGAGGTTTCCCGAGATCTTCGTGCTCACCATTCCCGTGATCGTGAAGAGCATGGAGAGCGGGATGACCATCGCGGTGATGATCGCGGCGCGGACATTGCCCAACAAAACCAGAAGAACGACGATGACGAGGATGGCGCCCTCGAAGAGGTTTTTCTTCACCGTCTCGATCGTGGCGTCCACCAGGGTGGTGCGGTCATAGACGGTGTGCGCGACGATCCCCTCGGGAAGGGTCCGGTTGATCTCCTCGAGCCGTTCGGCGACCCGTTTGGAGACCACGCGACTGTTCTCACCGGCAAGCATGAGAACCGTGGCGAGGACGACTTCCTCGCCGTCGGCCGTGGCGGCACCGGTGCGGAGTTCCTCGCCGAGCTTCACCTCGGCGACCTGGGCGATGGTGATGGGCACGTTCCCGCGCGTGGTAACGACGATGCGGCGGATGGCGTCGAGATCCTGCAACTGGCCGGGTGCGCGTATCAGATACTGCTCTCCGTTGTGCTCGATAAAGCCGGCACCGACGTTGGCGTTGTTCTCCTCCAGCGCCGCCATGATCTCCTCAATCCCGAGATCGTAGGTGAGCATCAGACCGGGATCGGGCGTGACGTGAAACTCCTTCTGATAACCGCCGATGGTGTTGACCTCGACGACACCGGGGACATTGCGGAGCTGGGGTTTGATGACCCAGTCCTGAATCGTGCGCAGGTCGGTGGGAGTGACCGGCGAGCCGTCGGGGTTGGTCGCCCCGGGTTCCGGTTTGACGGTGAACATGAAAATCTCACCCAGTCCGGTTGCGATCGGCCCCATGGAGGGACTGATCTCGGGAGGGAGTTTGCCCTTCACCTCCTGCAAGCGCTCCGCTACGAGCTGTCGTGCGAAGAACTTGTCGGTTCCGTCCTTGAACACCACCGTGACCTGCGAGAGGCCGTAGC
The DNA here is from genome assembly GCA_002396885.1 of Akkermansiaceae bacterium UBA5020. GTDB lineage: Bacteria > Verrucomicrobiota > Verrucomicrobiia > Verrucomicrobiales > DEV007 > Arctic95D-9. The sequence goes on along the minus strand of DGXY01000130.1, from coordinate 36,681 downwards.
GGGAAACGGAACGCGTGTAATCGAGCGAGGGCAATCCGCCGAGTGCGGTCTCGACAAGGTAGGTGATGCGCTGCTCGGTCTCCAAAGGCGAGTAGCCGGGCGCTTCGGTGTTGATTTGGACCTGGACATTGGTGATGTCCGGGACGGCATCGATCGCGAGGTTCCGATAATTGTAGGCACCCAGTACCGCGACGGCGGCGGAGGCGATGAGGATGAACCACCGGTGGCGGATCGAGAATTGCAGGATGGCTTCGAGCATGGTCGTAAATGGGTGGCGGGGCTCAGTGGTCGTGGCTGGCACCGGACTTCATAACATCCGCCTTCACGACGAAAGCGTTCTCCGTGATGTAGAGGGTCCCGGCTTCGAGACCGCTGACGACTTCGATCCAGTCGCCGTCGCGCTGTCCGAGTTCGAGGATGGCGATCTCATAGACATCGCCGTATTTCATGAAGACGACATCCCAATCGCGGAAGGTCTGGAGGGCGTCGAAACGCACCGCCACGGGAACCTCCTTTTCCTCGACCACCAACCCGGCGCGGACAAAGAGTCCGGTGCGCCATTTGCCATCGGGATTCGGGAGCGACGCGATCGCCCGGAGCGTCTGTGTCTCCTGGCTGCCGAAGGGCGAGAGATAGGAGAGCGTTGCCACAGCCGACTCGCCCGACACCTCGTCGGTGATCGTGATTTCACGGCCTGTCTCGAGTGAGGGGAGATCCTCGTGACGGACCTTGAGATCCACCCAGACCGTCGTCAGATCCGCGATGATGAAAATCGTCCTTTCAGCGGTAATGGCGGCACCGGGGGCCACGTCACGAGCTATGATAGTGCCGGAAATCGGGGCGGTGACTTCATAGGTCGTCATGCTCTGATTGCTCTCGACGACGGCGAGGACTTCTCCCGCTGCGACGCGATCACCGATTTTCTTACTGGCTTCCTTCACGACGCCCGGGAACCGTGGCGATACTCTCGCGATGCTGTTTTCATCGGGAATGATGCGACCGCTCATCTCGGCGAGGGTACGGATCTTTTGCGGTCCAGCCGCCTCGAATTTCAGGCCCACGCCCGCCGCCGCTTTTTCCGAAATCTCGACGCGGCCCTCGAAGGAGTCGTAGCTCCATTCGGATTTCCTGCCTTCATGTTCGGCGAAGACTTTGACCACGAAGGAGTGAGGCTCTTCGACGATGCGGCTGCCCATCAGATAATCGCCTTCCTTCTCGTAGGTAAAGGAATCGACCCGGTCACCGAAGCGATGAAGCTCCATCTTCAGGTCGACTTGAGCGGGGTCGATGGGTTTGTCGTTGAAGAACGGATAAACGCGGGATTGTGGCGGAATGTCAGGCTCGTAGATGGTCACCTCGACGGCGAAATCTCCATCTCGAAGCATCCGCCCGCCGCGTGGACCGCGTTCGTAATCGGTGGCGGGAGCTTCGCCATGTTCGCCGGCGGCGGCAACGGGCGGCGGTTCGCTGAGGATACGACGGCCCACGTAGAGGCCCCCGGCAATAATGGCGACAACAGCCACGATTTTTAGAAAGATTTTGAGAAATTTCATGGGTTTGGAAAGAGAAATGGGTAGGGAGTAAAGGGGTTCCGCGAGCGTGTTCAGCGGACGGCGGCACCGAGAGCTTCTTCGAGGCGACCGCCGAGGGCGGCCTCGAGTTCGGAGCGGGCTTCGAGAGAGCCTATCCAGAGTTCGAAAGCTCGCATCCTTGCCTCGGTGAGGCGGTTGATGATGGGCTGGATCTGATTCGGGCTGCCCTGTCCCTTGGCGATGGCGTCGCGCGCCTGGGAGAGCGCCGTCTCGAACAAGGGCACGACTTCCCGCGAGAATCGCGCGGCGCCCTGCTCGGCGGAGAGGGCGCTGCGGTGACGGAGCCGGATGACCGCGGCGACACGATCGGGATCCTGCAGGCGGAGATCGTTCCGCGCCACCCCGACGCCTGCCTGGGCCCTGGCAATGCCAGCTTCGTTGCGGTTCCAGACGGGGAGATCGAAAGTGAAACCGACGCCCACCAACACACCGCCGTCACGGCTGTCGTGCTCGGCGAGCAGCCCCGCCTCCATCGGACCAAACCGATCCGCCCGTTCCACCGCGAGCCGGGCGAGGGCCGCCTCTTCCCGTTTGATCAGGGCAAGGCGCAAGGGAGTACGACGAACCGCGAAATCGACCAGCGATCCGCTCTCGGCGGGGATGGGCAATCCCGAGGGAGGTTCGACGGTGATGACTTCGCCGTCTTTGCGACCAATCCGGCTCGCCAGCGCCGCGCTGCGGGAGAACCGTGTCGTCTCCAGGGCGGTGCGCTCCGCCGCGGCATTCGCGATCTCGGCGTCGAGCAAGGAGAGTTCGACCGCATTACCTTGGCCCGCCTTCACGGCCCGGTCGAGGTCGTCGCGCAGCGAGACGAAATCTCCCCGGTTCCGCGAGTGGAGCTGTTGCAACTCCTGCACCGTCCATAGCTCAACATAGCGGGTAAAGACATCGTTGAGAACCCCGGCGACTTGAGCCCCGGCATCGGCCTGGGCGGAGGCCCGCTCGATCATGGCGTAGTGCTTGCGGAGTCCGAAATAACTCCGCTTGATCGGCTGCATCAGCTTCACCTCGATCACCGGATCGTCGGTGAGTGCGCGGAACTCGGTCTCCAGCCGCGGATTGGAAACCTCGGTGATGAGCAGCGCCTCGGCGAGACGCACCTGCAGGTCCGAGTCGGCGTTAACTATATCGGGATGGTTTTGCAACCCCTCTCGAAAGGCGGTCGCGAGCTCCAGCGTGCCCCCGGCGGCCTGCCCGCTGCGCAAGACGAGGAGAATTGCGAATAGAATGATAAATTTGTACATGATAAGAAAAAACGGTTGGATGGATGTCGTGTAGGCACGCCGAGACCAGAGGTGTGCAGGCGTGAAGCGTGCGGGGATTCGATGACCTCGAAACCTTTCGACGCGGGAAGAACGGAGTCACCGAACGAGGTGACGCGGTTCCTTATGCCATCGAGGGCGGGGCGTTCGCTTGAACGCGGTCGGCCAAAATCAGGTGTCGCAACGGGACGAGTCCCGGCCAGCCGACACCGCTTGGAAGATCTTTCGATCCATCAGAAAACAGGCGTCCGATGGTGACCGAGAGTGAAGGAATGACTGCCGTGAAATCTCCTACGAGGTTCGGGGCGGAGACTGATATTTTCTTGGCACCAACAACCACGACGGTCGACTGGTTGTCAGCGAGTGGAATCGAGTCTTTGTGGTGATTCTCGTCTCCGTGCGGAACAGGTGTATTGCCATGATCTGCATCGCCTACAGGATGATGCTCATGCTCATGGTGATGATCCACCCCACCGAAAGCAAGCCACGTGTCGTGATGATACGAACCCGCCCACGCCACCAAGAGCGCGGTAGCGAGAAATGACTTCAAGACTTGGTTTCTAAAAAAAGGCACAGGTGGAACCTTTCGAGTGTTTGGTATAAATGTCAACTCTGTTCAGCCACACCCCCAATCTGAGGACACGCTTCGTCGCCCCATCCGTCACATCGGAACGCGCTCGCAGGAAGACGAAAAGAAAGCAGGACAGGAAGGTCCAAGTTAGCAGAAGGAATCTGCGACAGGTGGCACTTGGTCCGTCACCCGTTCCGGATCAACCACGGTTCTCAAGCCGGATGTGCCGCAAGCGCAGCGCATTGGCGATGACCGAGACCGAGGAGAGCGACATCGCTGCCCCCGCGATCATCGGGCTTAGAAGCGTTCCAGTGAACGGGTAGAGAATGCCCGCCGCGACGGGAATGCCGAGTGCGTTGTAGACGAAGGCGAAGAAGAGATTCTGGCGGATGTTGCGCATCACCGCCCGACTGATCTCCACTGCGCGGCCGATCCCGGCGAGATCACCCTTCACGAGGGTGATACCGGCACTCTCAATGGCCACGTCCGTGCCCGTTCCCATGGCGATGCCGACGTGTGCCTCCGCCAGTGCCGGAGCGTCGTTGATCCCATCCCCCGCCATGGCGACGATCCGTCCCTGGCTCTTCAGCTCCCGGACGAGGAGGATCTTGTCCTCCGGGCTGAGTCCTGCCCGGACCTCGTCAATCCCGAGAGTTCGCCCGACCGCTTCGGCGGTTCGCTGGTTGTCACCTGTCGCCATGATCACGCGGATACCCCGATGGTGAAGGGATGCGATGGCGGCGGCGGTTGATTCTTTGATCGGATCGGAGATGCCCAGAAGTCCCAAGGCACGGTCTCCATCGGCGACCCAGACCACCGTTTGAGCCAACCCCTCGAGGCGCACCGCCTCCGATGTGAGCTCGTCCGGTATGGTGACCCCGCGGTCACGCAGGAAGTTCGCTTTGCCCACAAGCGCAAGCGTTCCCTCAATCCGGCCGGAAACTCCGCCCCCGGTGGTGGACTCGAAGTCGACGACTTCGGGAAGCACGAGTCCTTCATCCCTGGCCTCATCAACGATGGCGCGTGCCAGCGGATGTTCGGAACCGACCTCCAACGCGGCGGCGAGAGCGAGCATGCGGCTGGCGTCCTCTCCGTCCGCTACGAACCGGCTGGTGAGATGCGGCTTGCCGGCGGTGAGAGTTCCCGTCTTATCGGTGATAAGGGTGTCGACCCGCCCGGCCGTCTCGATGGCTTCGGCGTTTTTGATGAGGATGCCCGCCTGCGCCGCCCGTCCCACACCGACCATGATGGACATCGGGGTCGCGAGACCGAGGGCACAGGGGCAGGCGATGATGAGGACGGCGACTGCATTGACGAGGGCGAAGGCCAACGCGGGGTCCGGTCCCCAGACGGCCCAGACCACGAAGGTGACGAGGGCGATGAGGATAACGGCCGGAACAAAATATCCCGCCACCGTATCGGCCAGTTTCTGGATCGGTGCCCGACTTCTCTGCGCCTCGCTCACCATGTGGACGATCCGGGACAGGAGGGTATCGCCACCCACTTTCTCTGCACGCATGAGAAATGCGCCTGTCTGGTTGACGGTTGCGCCGATGACGGTGTCCCCCTCGGCCTTTGCGACCGGGATCGGTTCACCGGTGATCATCGATTCGTCAATATTGCTCCTCCCCGAGGTGATGACGCCGTCGATGGGAATCTTTTCACCCGGCCGAACCCGGAGAATATCACCGATCTGGAGCTGATCGATCGGCACCTCTTCCTCCTGATCGTTCCTGAGACGGTGAGCTGTCTTTGCGGCGAGACTGAGGAGGGCCTGAATGGCTTGACCGGTCCGGCTGCGGGCCTTCGCTTCGAGGAGTTGTCCGAGGAGGACAAGCACGGTAATGACAGCGGCGGCCTCGAAATAGAGTCCGACCTCACCATGGCTCCGGAAGGAATCCGGGAACAGTCCCGGTGCGATCACCGCCACCGCGCTGAAGAGATAGGCCGCCCCAACTCCCACGCCGATGAGAGTGAACATGTTGGGGCTCCGATTCAGGAGCGAGCGCCAGGCCTTGACGAAAAAGCTCCACCCTGCCCAGAGCACGACCGGGGTGGCAAAGGCGAACTCGATCCATTTCGAGATGGGTCGCGGAACGAAATCAAGGAAGTGCCACGAAGGGACCATCCCTCCGATCGCGATCACGAGGACGGGAATCGTCAGCGCGAGGCCGATCCAGAACCGGCGTGAGAGACTTCGCATTTCTTTCGCCTCGTGGTCGTCGGAGTCGTCCGCGGGCGACATCGGCTCGAGTGCCATCCCGCACTTCGGGCAATCCCCCGGATGGTCCTGCACCACCTCAGGGTGCATCGGGCAGGTGTAGAGCGTTTGGGCGGGGCCTTTCCACGTCGGATTTCGCTCGAGGGACATGCCGCATTTTGGGCAGTCACCGGGTACCTCGGATTCGACGCCAGGGCACATCGGACAGAAGTACTTCGAGGCGGACGATGGCACGACCGTTTCGTGCCCTTCATGATCATGATGCTGGCAACAGGAAGCTTTCACTACTGGCCCGGAATCCGGCTTTGGTTCGGGAAGGTCACTACCTTGGCTCATGAAGTAATCTTGGGGTGCACTGTTGGAACGGGTTTAGGAACTTCCCTGAAGGAGGAAAACCCTGTCGGAAGGGAAAACCCCTCCAACAGGGAGCGATGTCGATGACGTCGCTGTACGATTCACTTGAGTTTGGCGAGGTACTTCGCCGGATCGGCCTCGAACTTCTTGATGCAGGACTTGCAGCAGAATTTGATCTCCTGCTCGTCGTAGACCTTGACGACCGGTTTTCCCATGCTGCCGAGTTCTTCGCCGGTGACGAGGCAGACCTTGAGTGGATAAGGTGCTGTCGCCGCGAAGAGCGTGCCGGCACCGATCAGGGAGGCGAAGAGGATGAGTGTCTTTTTCATGGATAGATTTTGTTTTGGTTTGGTGACGGCCAGAACAAACGGGCCGTCGAGGGGTAGAACTCCGCCGGAGCGCCGATCCCTCGAATTTTTTTGGCGGATCAGTTCGTTTTCTCCTGATGTTCCTTGTGGCCCTTTGACTTCATCATCGGGCACATGGGCATGGAGTCCTTGCCCATTTTCATGTGCTCCTGCATGTGCTCCATCATTTCTTCTTCCATCTTTGCCTTGCGTTCATCCATGGCGACACGCTGTTCCAGCATGTGGGTGATCAGGGCTGCCATCTCATCCACCTTTTTCTCAGCCGAGGCGCCGTTCATCTTGGCGGCGTGCTCGGTGAGTTCTGTGTTTTGAGCCTGGATGTCCGCTTTCAGCTTCTCTTTCTGCTCCATCATCTTCTTGCAGTGTTCCATCATCTTGCCTTCGCCCGTAGCGTCCTCCGCGGGAGCTGCTGGATCGGCGGATTGTGAAGTGAGGGGACTCAGGATGGCGAAGGCCAATGCAAGGGTCAGGCTGGAGCGGATAAGGAGGGTCGTCTGTTTTTGGTTCTTCATGGTGATTTGGATTTTTGTGATTCGGCCTTCAGGAGACGGCGTGTTCAGAGAAATTGTTTCTCAATGCTGTCGGAAATAGGGCCGGTTATCACCCTGTGCCCGTGGTCAAGCCGCCACCATGGGGCGAAACCCCACGAAGAATTTCAGGCGGAGGCCATCCACTCAGATAATCGCAGGGGGAATCCGAAATGGATATGTCGGCAACGAGGTCACTTCAGCTTTTCCAAGTATTTGGCGGGGTCGGCCTTGAATTTCTCGATGCAGGAATCGCAGCAAAGGCGCACTTCCCTGCCTTCGTGGGTGAGGACGACAGGATCGCCCATGCTACCGAGAGCCTCGCCAGAGACCACGCAGGTGGTGAGCGGGTAGCCGTCTCCTCCCGCTTTTTTATCGCAGGAGACGAGAGTAAGTCCGGCGCAAAGAATCAGGCCGGAGAGAAGGATAAAGTTCGTTTTCATAGGGGTTTTTGTTTTGGTTAGGGGTCTTTTAATGCAGAACAACAAAGCTTCCATCCGGGCAGGCGTAGGCGGCGGCATAGCTCCACACCGGCAGGGTATCGCCATCGCCCGAGCGGGTGAGGCGTCCGGCAGGATCGAGAATGTCCCAGTGCAACCGGCCTGCTTTGGACCAACCGGATCCGACGACACTCGCAATGAGCGTCTCGCCTTGGGCGCTCCGGGCCATGACGGGGTGCTTGGCGTTTGGCGGGCCGATCTTCTCTGTGTCGCCGCCGTTGTCACTCAACAGGCCGGTGACGATGCGACCGTCATTTTCCCATGCGGCACGGAGTGATCCCGCGACGGGCAACAGGCTGACACTGCTCATCGGACACATCGCGACTCGCCAGTCGTCGAGTTTTTCGAGGTGGCTCTGTCCGGCCTTGACGGTGATCATCGTCATGCCCCGTTGGTCCGGCGCGGTCGCCTTGCGATAGATGACGGTCAGGGTGTTGTGTGTGGACAAATGCGCACGCAGAGAGCAGCAGGCGCAGACTCCAGGCTGCCCGGTATTCAGCGGTGCGGGCGGCGAGAAAGTCCGTCCGTCGTCAGCGGAATGACGCACCCAGACGAGACGGGCAACTTCTCCCTCCTCACTCGCGGGGGCGGCGTGCCAGACGACGGCAACATTCCCATTTTCATTGGCGGCGATGGAGGCGCCGCCATCGAGCGCGGTCGTATCGCCCATCAGATCCTGCTGCGGGCTGAAAGCCTTCGCGCCGGGCGAGAGCCGCGCGTGAAGCAGGGGCGCATGCCTCATCATTTCCTTCTTTCCGCCGGTGTTGCCGTTCCAGATGACTTGGACGCTCTCGTCTTTACCGAGTGCGATCTGGGCGCCCCGAATCGTCCCGGTGGCGATGGCAGAGCCCGGTTCGCTGTTCACCGTCACGGGTGCCGCCCAATCACCTCCCTCCGCCCGACGAAAGGTGTAACGGATGTCGCATGCCTTGGGATCTCCCTTGAGATAGACCAAATGGACGATGCCGCTGGTAGAGACGATGACCTGAGGCTGGAGCCCCGTCTCGGGCAAAGCCTCGACCCGCACCTCGGCGCGGATGATTGCGGAGGAGAGAACTAGCGACGAGGCAAGGAGAAGGACGGATTTCATGGCGGGTTCTATCATTTTTGCCCGAGAGATTCGTGAAGAGAACCCTTTTTAAACTCGCGCCCGCGCAGCCAGAGAAAGATCACGGGGGTGACGATGAGGATATGAACGAGGCTCGAGATCATTCCGCCGATCACCGGGGTGGCGAGCGGTTTCATCACTTCTGCCCCCTGGCGGTGGCTCCACATGATGGGGAGCAGCGAGGCGACGATGGTGGCGACAGTCATGACCTTGGGCCGGAGACGCAGGCGTGCCCCGTCCTTCACGGCCTGAACGAGATCCTCGTAGGTGAAGGCGCTTCCGAGTTTCGCCATGCGATTTTTCACGGTTTCTTCGAGATAGACGACCATGACGACGCCCGTCTGGACGGCCGTGCCGAAGAGGGCGATGTAGCCCACCCAGACCGCTCCGTTGAAATTGTAGCCGAGGAGCTTCTGCAAGAGAACGCCTCCACTCAAGGCAAAAGGGACCGCGAGCATCACGTGCGCGGCCTCGAGAGCGCTGTGATAGACGATGTAGAGCAGCACGAAGATGATGAGCAGGACGATGGGGAAAACGACCTGCATCGTTTGGACGAAGCGGCGCTGGTTTTCATACTCGCCGGTCATCTTGTAGGTCATGCCCTCCCAGTCGATGGTCTTGAGTTTCTCCTCGACCTCCTGAACAAAACCCCCGAGGTCGCGGTCCTGCACATTGGCCTGGACGTAGGAACGAAGGCGCCCGTTTTCGCTCGCGATTTCATTCGCTCCGACCTCGCGGGTGATTTGCGCGACCATGCCGAGCGGAATGTAGGTGACGGGTGCGTCGGCTTTCTCCGGGGCCGTTCCGGCCGTGGCTCCGGCAGCGCCACCCCCTCCCATCCCGCCGCCGCCCATCGCCGCTCCGCCCGAGGCTGCCATGCCCGCCCCCGAAGTCACGAGGATGCTGCTGAGTTCTTCGATGTCGTCGCGCTCGCTCCGCTGCACCCGGATCTGGATGGGGAAACGCTGGCGCCCCTCGATTGTGGTGCTGACATTCTTGCCTCCGATGGAGATCTCCACGGCGTCGAGCACATCCTTGGCGCTGAGTCCGTAGCGGGCCATGGCCTGCCTGTCCACCTTGATGTTCAGGTAGGGTTTGCCCTGCACGCGCGAGGGTGAGACGCCTGCCGCGCCGTCGATCGTGTTGATCAGTTTTTCGACCTCGAAGGCCTTCTGCTGGATCTTCTCGAGATTGTCGCCGTAGATCTTCACTCCGACCTGAGCGCGGATGCCGGTATAGAGCATCAGGATGCGGTTTTCGATGGGCTGGAGAAAGGCGGGCACATAGCCGGGCACCTCCTTCATTTTCTCGGTCAGCTCGGCCTTGAGTTTCTCCACCGTCATGCCCTCGCGCCACGCGGGATTGCGCTTCATCCGCCAGCGGCCGTTCGGAATGTATTCGGGCTTGAGCATGATGGTCGTCTCCAGCATCTCGGTGGGCGCGGGATCGGTCGCGGTTTCGAAACGCCCAAGTTTCCCGGCGACCGAAGCGACCTCGGGAGTGGCGGCGATGACCTTGTCCTGCCACGACATGACACGCTGGATCTCCGTTAGACCCGTCTTCGGCATCATTACCGGCATGTAGAGCAGACTCCCTTCGTTGAGTGGCGGCATGAACTCCTTGCCAAAGCCGGACACGGCATCGGCGATGTGAGGGTGACCGGCGTCACGGATCTTTTTGACGGCGGCCCCCGGCAGGCCGAACGCGGTCAGCAAAGCGAACGCGAGAATGAGCATGGCCGCGGTGATGACGGTTTTGCGGTGATCGAGCGCCCAGTTGAGGGAGGGTTCGTAGATCCGAAGAAGGAACTTCATCACGATGTTGTGTTCCTCCGAATGAAACGGACCACGCACCAGAAGCGAGCAGAGCACGGGAACCAAGGTCACCGCGAGCAGGGTCGAGCCTATCATGGCGAAGGTCTTGGTGAAGGCGAGCGGGTGAAAGAGCTTGCCCTCCTGCCCGGTCAGAGCAAAGACCGGCACGAACGCGAGGATGATGATGGCCATCGCAAAGAAGATCGGCCGACCCACCTGGGTGCAGGCAACGAGGGTGACATCCCAGGTTTCCTTCGAATCGAGCCGGCCGCCCTTCTTCTGCTCGGCCTCCTCGCAATGTCGAATCACATTCTCGGTCACGACGATCGCCGCATCGACGAGCACGCCGATGGCAATGGCGATGCCGGTGAGGGACATGATGTTGCTCGTGATGCCGAACTCTTTCATCAGCGTGAAAGAGATCAGGATGGAGATGGGAAGCGGCAGCGTGACGATGAGGATGCTGCGGAAATGCCAGAGAAAGATGATGTGCGCGAGGGTCACGAGAATGAACTCCTCGAAGAGCGCGTGTTTCAGCGTGCCGATGGTGTTGTCGATCAGTTCGCTGCGGTCGTAGAAGGGCTTGATCGTGACCCCGGGCGGAAGACTCGGCGCAATCTGCGCGATCTTCTCTTTGACCCGCTCGATCACGGCCTTCGCGTTTTCACCGGTGCGCATGACGACGGTGCCACCCACGGCCTCGTGTCCATTCAGGTCGAGGGCACCACGACGGAAGTCGCCGCCGATCTGCACCGTGGCGATATCCTTCAAATAGATGGGGGTGCCCTCCATCGCCTTCACCGTGACGAGTTCGAGGTCCTCCGGGCTGGTCACCAGGCCGATACCTCGCAGGACAAACTCGGCCCCGTTCTCCTCCACAACTTTTCCCCCGACATTGAGATTGGCGTTCTGCACCGCCGTCATCACCTCCATGAGAGTGACACCCGCCATGCGCATCTTCGTGGAGTTCAGCTCGACTTGGTATTGCTTCACAAAACCACCGATGCTCGCGACCTCAGCGACGCCCTGGACGCTCGCCAGCTCGTAGCGAATCTGCCAGTCTTGAAGCGAGCGCAGTTGGGCGAGGTCGTAGCCTCCGTCGGGCGCTTTGGTGGGATCGACGTCGAGGTAGTATTGGTAGACCCAACCGAGACCCGAGGCATCGGGACCTAGCTGCGGTTTCACTCCCTCCGGCATCGCCCCCTGGAGGTAGTTCAATCGCTCGAGAACTCGGGTTCTGGCAAAATAGGTGTCGATCTTGTCCTCGAAGATGATCGTGATCAGCGAGAAACCGAACATGGAAGTCGCCCGGACTTCCTTCACCCCTGCCAGGCCCTGCAGACCGGTGGAGAGCGGGAACGTGACCTGATCCTCGACCTCCTGCGGGCTTCGGCCCATGAAGTCGGCGTAGACGAGCACCTGGTTTTCGGTGAGGTCGGGAATGGCATCGACGGGAGTGAGATAGATGGCGCGGACACCCATCGCGACGAGGAGCAATCCGCCGCAGGCCACGAGGAACCGGTTCTTCAGGCTCCAGTGAATGATTCCTTCGATCATGGCTTCACGGTTCCTCTCTTGATCTCGCTGGCGCAGTCCAGCATTTCAGCACCAAAGAACGGATTCTGGCCCTCCCGTCCGTGGGTTTGCAGCCAACGGCCCTTCTTCGGAGCGCCGGGGATCGCCTGGTCCACCATGCCGCATTCCCAGACGTCGAATTCAGGGGCTCCCTCAGCCATGCGCAGAGGCTCGAGGACGGCGGTAGCCGCGAGGGTGAACTTGTGGAAGGCCACCCGCGCGGACTGAATGTCGTCAAAACCGTGAAAATGCCGGGACTCCTCCAACGCATCCAGCGACTCCAGGGTGGTCTCCGGGGAACGCAGCGCCTCGACGAGTGATCCGGTTTTTTCCATCGCCGGCTCACTGGCTTTGTTGAAAGCGGCGAGATCATCGGCGGCGAGTGCCGCCGCCATCGCATCCGCGACTTTGACAAACTCGACGATGGCCTGCTTCTGCGGTTCACTCAATGTGGTGAGCGACGGGGTCATTTCCATGGGCGCCATGGGTTCCACCGGCGACATGAAAGAGCGGTTCATCTCGGCCTGCCCGTCGATGAGCAGGTTCCCGTTCGTCACCACCTTGTCCCCGGCCTCGATGCCGGAGAGGATTTCCATGAGCTTGTCACCTCGCCGCCCGAGCTTGACCACGGTGCGCTCGTATGCTCCCTCGGTGCGGTCGACATAGACGACAGCCTCGGGCCCTGTCTCGATCACGGCGGAACGCGGCACGGACAACACATCGGGAGCCTCGACCTTCAAGGCGCCGTCCGCGTAGAGCCGGTGCAGGAGAACGCGGCGTCCGTTCACCAGAGGGTTTGGCAATTCGACGCGGACCTTGGTCGAGCGGGTCGTCTCGTCAAAATTCGGATCAATGAAGGTGATTTTCCCCTCGAAGGTCTCTCCCGGCAGCGAAGGGGTCGTCACCGTCACGCTCTGTCCGATCTGAATCCACGGCATGTCCTGCTCGTAGGCGAGGAACTGGAACCACATCGTGGAGAAATCGGCGATCTCGAAAAGATTGTCGCCCTCTTTGACATATTGACCTTCATAGACGTTTTGCGCGACGACCGTTCCGCTGACCGGGGCGAGGATCTGGGAGGTGAGCGCGTCCCCCGACTTTTGATCGAGTTCCCCAATCTGCGTCGGGGTGAGACCCATCTGCTGAAGGCGCAAGGCGGTGTTCTTCTTCAACTCTCCGGTGAGCTGGCGATACTCGCGCTCGGACTGAAGGAGCGACGGGCTGTAGAACTCCGCCAGCGGCTGCCCCTCTGTCACCTCCGCACCCATGAAGTTCACGTGCAGCTTCTGGATCCGCCCGTCGATGTAGGCGGAGAGGACGCGGTGACGGCTCGCATTGTCGTCGATCATTCCGGCCACCGGGAGCGTCCTTGTCAGAGGCTGCACTTTGGCCTCCGCCGTCTCGACATGAAGGACCTGGATCTGCGTCTGGGTGAGGGAGACGAAGTCACCGCTGGACGCGTCGAGACCTTTCTCTCCCTCGTAGACGGGAGTGAGGGCCATGCCGCAGATCGTGCAGCGGCCCGGCTTGTCGCTCTTCACCCAGGGGTGCATGGCGCTCTGGTAGTAGAGCACCTTGCGCTCGCCGGGCGAACCATCGGCTGCCTCTCCCGGGGAGGAACCTCCTCCGAAGTTGCCGCGCAGAAACCATCCCGCAGCGAGTGCGGCGATGACGATGAGAATGGTGATGAAATGTTTCATGGGAGTTATTTTCCTGCTTGTTGGAGATGGCCGCCGGTGATGGCGATGAGGGCCTGATCGGCGACATGACGGGAGGCGAGCGCCCGCTTCTGCTCCGCCTGTGCGTCGAGGAGGAGGCGGCGGGCATCGAGCACTTCGAGCAGGGTTGCTTTGGAGGAAACCCACGCGTTTTGCGTGGTCTCGACCGCTTTCTCCGTCTTCGGCAGCACTTCCTCCGAATAGGAATCGAAGAGTTCCTGGTTGTTCTGCGCCTCGGTGATGAGGGTGATGAGTTGGGTGTAAAGCTCACGCTGCTGGGCGGCAAGATCCCCGAGGGTGGCGTCGCGCTCGCTCTCGGCCCGTGCGATGTCGGCCTGATAGACTGAACGATTGAACCAGGGGAGCGTCACTCTCACGGCGAACATTGCCTCGCGGAAATCTCCGCCCGAGTAGGTGTTGGTCTCGACCCCGACAGAAACCACCGGCTTGCGTCTTTCACGCGAGGCATCCGCCTCGGCCTGAGCTCCCTCCGCCTGATGTCGCATCGCGGCGAGCTGCGGGTTGTTTTCCTCCAGTCGCTGCCGCAGCGCAAGGGCATTGGTGAGCTTGGACGGGCTGTTGTCCAGAGCGAGGGTGCCTGTCGTGTCTTCGGCTCGGCCTAGAAGAAGATTCAGGGTGGTGGCATATTGAACTCGCTGACGTTTCAGAGAAGCGAGGGACTGCGAGCGCAGGGCGAGTTCACTCTCCAGCCGCAAGGACTCGGTCGCCGAGGCATCGGGGTTCTTCGCCCTTTCCCCGGCGATCCCCACGATGGTTTTCAGCCAGACGAGATTCTCGCTCTGCAGGCGGATCAACTCATCCGCCAATGCCAGTTCCAGCACCGTCTGACCGACCGTGAGTCCCAGTTCGGCTTCGGTCTGCTGTCGTGTCGCCTGCTGCGCCTGCTGCTCGGCGGTCGCGCGGCGCTTCTCCGCCCTGAAGAGGCCCTTGCGCGGGAGCATCTGGTCCAGCCCCACCATGATGTCGCCCTCATCCATGCGCATCTCACGACTAGCAGCCCGCGTCCCCAGGCCAAGCTGCGGATCTTCCCAAAGGCGAACCGCGCTGATCGCTGAGGTGGCGGCTTGTGAACGCGCCTCGGCCGCTTCGACCGAAGGATGGGAGGCGACTGCTTCCCCAATCAGCCGCTTGATATAATCGGGTGTGACCCGGGTCGAGGAATCGTCGGCCTGCGCCGACACGGCTAGGAGCAGTGCCACGAAGTGGATTCTAAGAAATGTATGCATGAAAAGAAAGTATAGGTGAGATTTCGTGAGACGTGGGCGATCCCGACCCCGACAACGGTCGTAGAATCGAGCGCGAAGGGCGCAATACGGCTGTCAGAGCCGCCCGATCAGATCACGATGGAGCAGAAGAGCACCGAAAGCCTGATCGAAGAAAGCGCCGTCCAAGGGTGAACCGCAAACTTGATCGCAAGTCCATCGAGAATCGGTTCGGGCTGAAGGATGTTCGATTCAGCAATCCAAAGAGTTGCCGGTAACAAATCCCGCCCCTGGAGAGGAGGAGAATTGACTGGAAGCGGAGCGTCAGGGGTTGAAGGGAGATCGATGCAACAACAGCCCTGGGCTTCGGCGTGACAGGCGCAGGATACCGCACATTTGGGACTCTCTGCCCCAAATCCAACTCCCGACAGAGGCAGCGCCTGTGTCAGAAAGGTTAGAAGCAGTAGTGTGGCAACGAGGGCCTTCATGAATCGGTGAATTTCGGAACCCTGTCTTTCGATGATAGGACCCGCCCTATGGAAGTCAATCTTTCTTGATGCCTGTTGGTACGGGTAGGAAGGATAAGCGGTCTGGGATGGTTAAGGAGTCAACTCCGCCAGTTCCGGAATCCCTCCAGGAAAATGAACTTTTTTCGATACCCATTTCGCGATACTCAATAACCGGCCTTTGCGAGCGCTTCGCGGAGTAGCTGCCGTGCTCGGTAAACACGAACCTCAACCGCTTTGGGGCTGCATCCCAGGGCCGCCGCCACTTCGGCCTGACTCATGCCCTCGACGGTGAAGAGGAGCAGAGCCTCGCGCTGGTCTTCGGGGAGGGCGGCGATGGTGCGGTTCACCAGATCGGCCCGTTCATGGAGGTCCGCGCTCTCGTCGGGAGAGGGAAGGGAATCGACCGCTTCGTGGCGAATTTCCCCGCTCTCGTCTTCCATTGGCACGGTGGGGTGACGTTTACGCCAACGGGCCTGGGTACGGGCGAGGTTGGCGGCGATGTGGAAAAGGTAGGTCGAAAAGGCGGCGGACGGTTTGTATGTCTTGCGGCTGGTGTAAAGGCGGACAAAGGTTTCCTGAGTCAGGTCCATTGCCGTTGCATGATCCCCGACCATGCGGAGGAGAAAGGCGGCGACTCTTTCCCGCCAGCGCAACATCAGTTCGTTCAAGGCCAGATCTTCGCCACCGGCGAGCCGCTGCATCAGAACCGTATCGGCATCAGGGGTGAAGTCCATGCGGGAAGGGGTATCAGTGCCCCGCTGGCTCCATCTCCATTTCGATCACATGCGGGAGCATGGTGTCGAGGTAGCGTTTTGCCTGTTCGGGAGAGAGCACCTCAGCCGTCCTATGGAGATGGTTGATCATCGCCGTCTGACACTCGACATGCAGAGCGGCGTGGACCTTCAGGGCCGCCTCGAGTTCCGGGGTGATCGGAGGGCCGGCCTTGACTAGTTCTTTGATTCGTTCCTGCGAGGTCATCACCCGGTTGCACAGCGCCTCACAAGTCGGACGATAGGCGAGATGCAGTTCGGAAGTTTGGGCAAACTGCGCCTCCGTCAGATCGAACTCGTGACGCAGCCATTCGAGTTCCGGCAGGAGAGATGCGCCATCCGACGCCATCATGGGAGCTGTGGATTGACAGCGCATCAGGGCAAAGCCGACGACACCGGCCGCCAACGCCGCACCCAGAATCCAGAGGCCGCGTTTCATTCCCGATTCGCGATGTGAGCCGCTGCCACGGGATTGATCGAGGCAACGTAAGCGTCCCGTGAGGCTTCGGCGTTGTTTTCAGACGTGACGATCTGACCAAGACCGGCACCAAGGAGCAAGGTCGTCATCACCACCGCCATCGCCGTGGCCGGCTGGGCCAGGGCTTGGAAAAATGATTCCCGCCATCGACGATATCGTGCCGACCAGGACGTCTGTTCGGCGACGGAGACACGCGCCCAGACTTCCCGCTGGAACGTGGAGGGAAACTCCGGTTTCGGGTGTGTCTGCCGGATCAGATCGTTGAGTTCGTCTTCATTCATGTCTGGGGAAAGCTTGCCGGATGTTGAAGTGGAACACAACCCGCCAGATCATCCGGTATCTGGCGGGTTGGTTTGTTCGAGGGTTTACTTGCAGCAGCTCTTCGCTACCGGGGCGGCGCTGTGGCAACTCATGCCTTTTTGGGCGGGAGCTTCCTTTTCAGAGACAGGAGCGGGAGTTGCAGCCTTGGGGGCCGCAGCGCAGCAGCTCATGCCGGCTGGTTTCGTGTTCGGGGTCGCAGGTTTGTCGCGACCGGCGATTGCGGCACTGGAGGCGACCGCCGCGATGATCACAGCGGCAAGGAGGGTGAGTTTGATTTTCATGGAGGGGTTTATTCTATTTTTGGTTCGTTTGTTGTGGTTGGGCCGTCGTATCAGGCCTTCATGGAGTGCAACTCCACGGCAGCGGGAATCCCTCTGAGAAATTGTAAAATGCCCCGATTGGCTTAAATGGAATTCAGGACTCATGCAGATGTTTTTCAAGGACTTCAAAATCATCTCGACCACCAAATGATGGACTCCAGCAAACCAGCCATCCCCATAGACCCCGGTGTTTCGATTGGTCATGTCCATCTCAAAGTGGCCGACCTGGAGCGTGCCCTGGACTTTTACCGCGGTGTGCTGGGTTTTGAACTCACGCAGCGTTTCGGCTCGCAAGCTGCCTTTGTTTCCGCAGGCGGCTATCATCACCACATCGGGCTGAACACCTGGGAAAGCGGCGGCGGTTCACCACCGCCGCAGGGAGCGACCGGCCTCTATCATCTCGCGATCCTTTATCCCACCCGCGATGCGCTCGCCAATGCCTTGCGTCGTGTGCTCGACGCGGGCATCTCGCTCGACGGAGCGTCCGACCACGGCGTGAGCGAGGCCATCTACCTGCGCGACCCTGATGGCAATGGAGTCGAGTTGTATTGGGACAGGCCGCCGGAGCAGTGGCCGAGAGACGCGAACGGTGGACTGGCCATGTTCACCCGCCCTCTGGATTTGGAAGGATTGCTCAGCCAATGACTTGGGCAAATGTACAGATTCGGGAGTTCTGAAGCCTCTTTTAATTCCACGTTTTGGGGTGCGCCCACTCCGTGTTTCGAATGACAGCTAAAGAAAACTCGCCCCGTAACATGGCAGCGAGTTTTCCCGGACCGGACCTCCTTCACGCATTCAGGAGTGTCGGTCACTGCGGTCACGTTTCGGACGTGTCCGCTTTATGGTGTTGTGGGGGTAGAGGTTGGGAACGTCTCGCCCGGGCCCGCTCGTGCAGGACGCGGTGGCGGACGGCTTCGGCGGGGTAGTATTCTCCGTCCTTGATCTCGCCCGCCTCATAGCGGCGGAAGGCCTCGACGGCGAGAGGTAGCGCATCGGCGACCTCTTCGGGCCAGATTTCGACATCGTCGGGATGGAGGGCCGCTTCGAGCCAGAAGAAGCTCCACCAGGCGAGAAGGAGATCCCGCTTCTCAAGGCCCGCCAATGCGGCGGAATCAAGAGTGCGGACGGCTTCGAAACGCCGCATGGCTTCGGCATGATCCTTGGGAATGAGCTCGGGGCTACCCTCCGAATCCCGGGGGTATTCGCTTTTACTCATCGCCCCAACCTCCCGGTCCTTCCTGTCATCGACGCATTCCTTGCCCGGCCTTTTGACCAGTGCCGGAGGCGCTCGATGGACTCGCTCATGGTGGTGGCGAGGGGGACGGACTCGCAGAGCACTTCACCCAGGTCGAGTTCGGTGGGTTCGCGCTCCTCGACAAAACCCCGGTGCAGGGCCTCGACGAAGGCGGCTTCGATCTCGGCTCCGGTGTGCAGCTCGCTGGCTCGGGAGAGGACGACAGGATCGTAGTCCGTTTTCTCACGACCGTATTTCGCGATGACGAGATCCCAGATCGCGGTGCGCTCGCGGGTGTCGGGCAGGTCGACGAACCAGAGTTCATCCCAGCGCCCCTTGCGGAGCATCTCGGGTGGCAGCTTGCTGACGTCATTGGCGGTGGCGACGACGAACACGGGCGCGGTTTTGTCCTGCAGCCAGTTCAGCATGGTGCCGAAAACACGACTGCTGGTGCCTCCGTCGGAACCCCCGGAGCTGCCCGCTCCTCCAAAGCCCTTCTCGATTTCATCAATCCAAAGGACACAGGGGCTGATGGCCTCGGCGGTCTGGATGACAGCGCGGAGGTTGGCCTCGGACTGTCCGACGAGGGACCCGAAGAGCTTGCCCGCATCGAGCTTGAGGAGGGGCACACCGAAGACACTGGCGGTGGCTTTGGCGGTGAGGCTTTTGCCGGTGCCGGGAACCCCCAAAACGAGCATGCCTTTGGGCACCGGCAGTCCGTAGTCACGCGCCCGTTTTGTGAACGCCTCACGTCGCTGGAGAAGCCACGCCTTGAGAGCATCGAGACCACCGATGGAGTCGAGCGATTCGGTCGGGGTAATGACTTCGAGGAGACCACCCTTTTTGAGGGCATGAGCCTTTTCACGGGCGACGATGGTCGGGGTGATGGTCTCTGACTCGATCAGTGAGAGGGCGAAGGCATTCTCTGCTTCCAGAGTGGTGAGTCCACCGGCCGCGGCGAGGGCGGCCTCCCGGAGTGTGGGAGTGAGATCGCGATGAGCGGTGAGCCCGGCGGATTCGATGATGCCGTTGAGAACGAGATCGAGTTCCGCAGGACCGGGCAGGGCCAGGTCGATACGGGTGATCTCGCGCTCGAGTTCCGGTGCCAGGGGCTTCCACACTCCGAGGAGGATGAGGAGCTTGCCGGTGGTGCGGGCGTTGCGGAGGGTGTCACGCAACTTGCGATGAATGAGCGGATCCTTGTCCTCAAGGAAGGCACCGAAATCTCGCAGGAGAATGAGGGCATCGTCCTGGAGGTCCACGATCTGGTCGAGGGCCATGGCCGGGTCCGGACAGGGCTGAATCGTGCCCAGGGTCGTGTCGACAAATCCCTCGGTCGCACTCCAGGCATGGAGTGGACGCTGGAGTTCATCGGCGGCGGCTTTGACGATGGCCTCGGCACGCGCCTCTTCGGAGGTGCACAAAAAAAGGCCGGCATGACCGGCCCTCGCATAACGGATGATTTGATGCTTCATGGAGTCAGGGGTTCGGAGGAGATGGGTGGGTTTGATTGAAATGCTGGCGCTCCCAGCGGAGGCACGTTTCTCGGGAGGGGTCGGTGAAGACCCGCTTCCCGGTGTAGTCGAAGACCTCCCACTGCTGGGTCGTGTCGTTGAACTCGATCTCGGAGGCGCGGACGACCTCGAGGGTGCCGATCTGACGGAGATCGATGCGCTCGGTGTAGAGTCCGGCTCCGGTGCCGTCGGGCTGGAAGTGCAGCGTGTCGGGGATGTCGGTGATCATGTCGGTTGGTTTTGTTGGTTGTCGTTGGGGTTCTGGTGGTGGTTGGACTGGCGGCGGTAGTAGTCGCGGGTGCGCTGCTTGCGGCCGACGGTGCCGAGGGATTCTTCGAGGAACTTGGTGGCCTCCTCGCAGGTCTTCCCGGTGTAACCGACGGCATCCAGGGTGATGGCACCCTCGGGGCTGATCCAGACGTCGATGCGTTCTTTCGAGTTCATTTCAGGCTGGGCTCAGGCGGCGAGGGTGAGTTTGATGGAGCCATCGGTCTCCTGTCGCCGGGTGACGCGGAGGTGCTTCTTGGCGGCCTCGCGCATCGTCTTGTGGACGCCGTAGAGCTGGAGAAGACGGCCGTAGTTCGGGCCGACCTCGCGCTCGACGTGGCCGTTCCACCAGTCGGTGGTCAGTTCGTAGGGCTCGGTGGGTGCGGGCCGGTTGGCGGCGATGTCGTAGGGGCCTTTGAGCCGGACGACGAGTTCACCGTGGCGGGTGCTGTTGGCGAAACCGCGGGCTGTCGTGTCGCGGAGCAGTTCCACGCCGAGTTCGGCGCAGGCGGCTTCGAGGGCGTCGACGTCGCGGATCTGAGTAAGGATGGTGGTGAAGTGGGACATGATTTTGGTTCTTGGTTTTGGGTTTTTGGTTCTTCGTTTTAGTGGGGTTCGGAGAAAGGATTGAACAGGGTCGGGGATGGGACCCGACCCTGTCATGTGTGGTGTTGGGGTGTTGGTCAGGCGGGTTCACCCGGCGAGCTGCAGCTTGCGGCGGCCCATCTGCCCGAAACGCTCGACGAGGGCACGGGCATCCTGCGAGGCCAGTTCTCGGGCGTGGTCGCGGAGCTGAGAGAGGCCGGTCTCGAGGCTGCGCGTCGCGGTGAGGTTGTTGCGGTAGTCCTCGGCGCTGCGGGTGAGCAGTTCGCTGCGGACGCGGTCGAGCCGGCTTTCCATCTCGACGTCCCCGGCGAAGTTGAGCGACTTGAAATCGTCGATGAACTTCACGAGACGGTTGAGGGTCTTCTGATGGACGCCGTCGGTTTTGCCGGTGCGCATCGAGGCCAGCATCTCGTCGCAGAGCTGTGCGGTCTGGTGACGCAGCTCGGTAACGCATTCGCCGACAAAGCTCTCCACGCCGGAACGGATCTGCCGGGCGGCGGTTTCAGCGGCTTCGCGACGGGCGAGGCGAACCTCTTGTTGTTCGGCAAAACTGACCAGCTCCATGCCGAGGGACTCGGGCACGGCGATCTGGAAGAGATGCACCTCGAAGGCAAAGCGGTCCGCGAGCTTTTCCCGGGCGGGGAAGGATTCGGCGATCTGTGCATAGAGGCAGGCGGCTTCGTCGCGCGAACCGGCGAGATGCCGGATCGCGATCGCCCATTCGCTGAGCGCTTCGCTCCGCAGGTCGCGGTAGGCGGCGAGGAAGGTTTCCTTGGCGCGGTGGAAGTGGCTTTGCTGGGCGTTGAGCTGCTCCTGCACATCCACGAGCTTGCCGTTGGGCAGGAAGTGGCCGAGGCCCCCGAGGAAGGGGAAGGTGCCTTGGTCGATGATGGCATGGGTGCGGCCTTCGACGAGGGCGAGTTCGGCGAGGGCTTCCTTGGGGAGGAGCTTCTTGTGCCCGAGGCTGACGAGGCGATCGCTGACCTGGTCGGGGGTAAGGCCGAGGTCGGCGGGGGCGAGTTTCTTGTGGAAGCGCGGGTAACGCACGCTGGCATTGATGAGGACGCCTTCCCGGGTGAGGACGGCGAGGAGGTCTGTATTTGAGTTCATGGGTATGCAGGGATTGAGGTGTTGAGGTATGGATTTGAGGTTTATGGGAAAGTGAAGGCCCGAGCTCCATGTCTGCGGTCGATCAGGGAACCCGGGCCTGGGGCGGCGCGGTTGGTGGTGGGGCAAGCGTCTGACTTGGGGCGGGTCGGTCAGGGGGCCTTCTTGGCTTCGTTCTTGCGGCCACGTTGCAGTTTCCGGAGGAGTCCGCGGAAACCGCCCAGCTCGCGCTTGGTCTCGCTGCGCTGCGTGCGTGCGGCATGGAGCGAGCGGCGCACGCCCTTGAGGGTTTTGCGTGCCGTGAGGAGGGCCTCGTCGGCTTGGGCAACCTGTTGCCTCGCCTCGACGAGCGGGTCGGCGGGTTTTGCCGGTTTGACAGGGCCAGCGGACTTCGGGGGAAGCGGCGTGGGCACAGTGGGGGCAAGGGGCTTCGGTACAGGAACCGGCGGCGAGGCGAACTGCTCAACCGCCGGCACGAGCCTGGGGCGCTCGATGCGATCCGGAGCGATGGCGCGCACGGGCATGACGATCATCAAATCGCCGCCCCGGCTGAACTGCACCGGGCTCATCGCATCGCTCATCGAGATCCGGTGGAGACCGAAGTCGACGGCTTTGATGAGGTAGTCACGATCGAGATAGACGGTCACGTCCGGCCCCTTCATCTCGCAGCGGTCCACGGGATGGAGGATCCACGGTTCGTCATTCTCGGCACGGGCCAACAGGCTGAAGCGACCCTTTTCGCAGTGCAGTCCGACGGGGCGGTTGGCGAGCTGCTTGCCTGGCAGGCGGGGCAACAGGCGTGTTACCGCCTCGAGGGCAACGTCACTGAGGGTGACCGTCGTGGTGAACTCCTCGGTACGCGGGATGACCTGACGGTAGTTCGGGTAGGGGCCGTCGAGAAGACGACCCGTCACGGACCAGGCTTGAGCTTGGCCTTCCATGCGGAAGACGTCGTTGCGATGGGTGTCCTTGCCTAGGCGCAGAGTCCATGGCCGGGAATCGGCGAGCGGCTTCCACTTCCACAGCGGATGATCGGGGAGGATCACCGACTGCTTCAGGGGCAGGTGCATGGAATTGCTGGAGAAGAGGTGCCGCCCGTTGGTGCCAACGATGCGGTGGGCCTTGTCTCCGGTGCCGCTCGTGTCGAGGCAGGCACTGCGCAAAACCGCGCGGGTGGGATCCTGCGAGGCACAGGCGAAGGCGCGCAACACACTGGTGACGACAGGCTCCGGGAGAGTCAGGCCCGGAGTGCGGACCTGGGGGATCTCGGGGAACTCGCCGACGGGCGGTGCTTTGAGGGACGGACCGAGGGGCACGACTTCGTCGGAGCGCAGACCGGTGAGGATTTCCCGAAGACGCGGCAGCGGCAGAAGGAAGGGCGCGAGGCCCTTGTCCACCGTGGCCGGAAGTTCAACACTAAGGGTGAGGTCGAGATCCGTTGCCGTGAGACGCAGAATTTGCGGTCCCGCCGCCTCCACCTTCACACAGCCGAGGACGGCGAGCGATGGGGTGCGGGGGATGAGTTTGCCGAGACCGGCGAGCACCGACTTGAGATCGGCGGCCCGAACGGTGACGGGATGAGGTTTGGTGATCATGTCAGGATGATGGGGTTGGATTTCAGGATTTGTGGAGTGGAGGTGTTGAAGTGGATCACTGGTAATATTCGTCCGGCATGTGGGACCGACGTTGCTGGTGGCGACGCCGGATCCGCCGGTAGACGACGAAGGCGAGGTAGAGCACGCCCACGCTGATGACGACGGGAGGCAGCCCGGTGAGGAGCTTGAAGACCTCGCCGAAGATGAGACCGAGCCAGTGACTGGACCGGGCGAGCTGTTCCAACACCTGCGCCACGGGGGGCAGCAGGAGCACTCCGGCACTGGTGAGCACGATGGAAAGAAACAGGTTCAACCGCAGCCAGGCACGGAGCCAGCCGCTCGCACTGATCCAGTGTTCCAGCTGCGCGAGCGACCAGCCGATGACCTCGGCCCCCCGCTCGACCCAGTGGTCGGGGGTGAGCTCGAGGTCGGGCACGGGCGGGGAGACAGGCTCTTGTTTCCAGAGCTTGCGCAGGTCCTTGTAGTCGGGGAGATCGTGGAAGGACTTCATGCGGGGGAGGATTCAGAGTTGGCGTCGACAGAGGTGCTGGTCGCCTTGCGGAAGCGATCGCGCGCCCGCCGTGCCCGTGAACCCAGCGCCGCGCCGCCGACGAGGGCGAAGCCGGCCAGGACGATGAAGAGCGCTGCGGTGGCCTGCCAGAAGGCGGCCCGGTCCGCGGAGGTCGTGCCGCCGGTGACGGAGGCCTTCAGGTCCTTGAACTGGGCTTCGAGCGTTTCGTAGGCGATTTCGCAGGTCGATTTCTTCTCACCGAAGGACAGCCAGGATTCGCGTTTGCCGCAACTGGCGGTGCCGAGCAGGATTGCCCCGGCGAGCAGGGTGATGAGGATTCGTTTGAGGTGGTGTTTCATGGGTAGATATGGGGTGGGTTGGTTGATCGTTGGATGTTGGTTAGGGTCAAAAGGAGAAGGCCGGTCGACTCGCGGGGAGCCGACCGGCCTTCGGGGTTTTCGATGTCGGGTTGTTGGGGTGGTTATTGCAGGGGTTATTCACATGCCGGAGCGTTTCCGGCAGAGGTCGAGATGGTCGCACCACGCGCAGTGTTGGCCCGGGGATGGAACCCAGGCCTCACGTGCGATGCCTTCGAGGTAGTCGTCGATGAGGAAGAACAGCTCGCTCTCCATCGCCGCCGACATGGGGCCATAAGTAGAGATGATCACCTTCGGAGTTTTCGTTTTGATGAGGTGGTGAAGCTCGAAGCCCGTTTCCCGTTCACCTGTGGCACTGCGGTAAAGCAGGGCGTAGCAGGAGAGCTGGGTGGCGTGCTGGTGGGCGGCCATGCCGTCGCTGGGACTGCGGGCTGCCGACTTGTAGTCGACGATCCGACCGCCCGGTCGCACCAGATCGATGATGCCGTAGAGCGGTGGGATGCCGGCACCGAGACTGCATTCAACCTCCACCTCGACACCCTCGGGCTGTTCGTCCGGGGCGACGGGGCATTCGGCGAAATAAGTCTCGAGCATGGCCCATGCCTGTGTCTGCGCCGTGGCTTCATCGTCGGGGGTTTTCCAGGAGATGAACTCCTTCGCGGAATCACGCTCCCAGCTTTCGGTCAGGGCGGCTTGGAGCTGCTCCGGCGAAACCGGCTCGCTCTTCCACTTCGCCCAATTCCACTGGCGCAGGACCTCGTGGATCTGACGACCGATGAAGAGCGCCGGAGCCGTGGGTACGACGATGCGCTCGACATAACGGTAGTAGAACTGCCGCCGACAAGACTGCCAGCACTTCAGGCGGGAAGCGCTGAGGTAGCGGAGGAGGTCCGGTTCGGACGACACCTCTGACACGCTCGTCCCCGGATCGGGGAGCAGGCGGATCGCGGCAGGATCTGGCGCGATGGTGTGGACCGTAGCGACGCTCATGCGGCACCTCCGTTCCGGTGGGTGGAACCTTTGCCTTTGATGCCAGTGGCGCCGTTGGCACCGTTGGCCTGACGCAGTCCTTCCGCCTCTCCGAGCAGATCGGTGATGAGACCGCTGGCGCTGAGCTTGTTCAATTGCCGGGCCGGACGCTGGAAGAGACGCAGGGCGCGCTCGTCGAGATCCTCTTCCGAGAGCTGAAGCTCGCGGGACAGATCGGTGAGGAGTCGGCGCTGCTTGTCGGAGCACTGCCACGCCCCATTGCCGTTGACCGGAGCGATACCGCGGCGAGGGGTGGAGCCGTTGCCGTTCGAGTGGCCGTCGTGGCCGTCGCTGCGGTGGTGACCGTTGTTGCCATTGCCGTTGGTGGCAGGCAAGGATCGTTGGGTTTCGCCGTAGCCATCGGCGGGCACGAAGCCCGTCTGCTGGATTTCGCGATCGACGGCTTGCTGAAGGAGTTGATAGAGCCGAGCGACTTCTCCGGGGACACGGTCGAGGTCGGTGAGTTCGGTCTGGATGCTGACCGAGAATTGGTGGGAGCTGAAGCCCGGCAGGCCGAGCTTCTTTGAGTAGTCACTGGTGAGGATTAGGGCCATGGTTTCGTGATGGGTTGGTTGGGTTGGAGTCGATCTCCCCCAATCCATTGGATCGGGGGAGGGCGGAGTTCAGCTCGGGCCACTCGTGAGCCGCGGTCTCCCATCCCGGTGTGCCGTGAAGGCATTCGCGGAGGAGACGGTCCACGAGGCGCGTCATCGGCAGGCGACGACGTTTGGCTTCGTGGAAGAGCGCGGCGATGAGGGCACGCGAGATGACCGGCTGGTAATAGGTAGCCTTTGCCATCAAGGATCTATGCCGCGGGAAAGAGGGCTGTTGCGGCCCAGTGCCTTCGTTGCCTATCTCCCGCCGCTTGTATCCCGGATCAATGTGGCGAACCTGTTTGCTAAGCCATGGCGTTGCTCGTACTCGGAAGAAGCCCTCGACGGACCCGCATTAAAGAGGACCAGCATCAAGTGATCCTGCCCCCCGATCCGCCACGCTTTTGGATGGTCCTTGCTGCGGGATTCCTCGCTACCTGCCTGGGATTTTACCTGGGGAATGATCTCAAAGAGTCAGACTTGTAGCGCCGGAAGCCATGCATCGGACGAGCTTTCGCAATTCCTTTTGCGCTATATCCGCATCGGCTTTCAGCTGCGCCGTAGACCCCTTCGATTTTCTGATTCGCTTCAATGCCTCACGGAAGACTACAGGATCGGTCTCTTCGATCGAGGCGGACCTGCAGATGCTCTTGGCGGTTCCCACGGCGAACGATTGTGACATTGTCGAGGATCCGGCGGTGACGAAGGATGCGAAAAGAGCCGTCGCTTCCTCCGTGACGATGTCGTGATTCGAACAGCAGGCTGCGGAAAAAATCTCCTTGGCCTCGTCATCACGACCGATGCCGGACCGAATGGATCGCCAGAGCAAGAAAAGATCGCCCGACGGAAGGCGGGTCAGATCGCGCAGGGCTTGAAAGACCTGTTCGGTGTAGACCGGGATGCCGAAGGTGTTGGCGTAGCATTCCGCCAGCAGCGGATGGTCGGGTGCCGGAAGGGGCTTTCCGTCCCGGCGCTCCAGGTATTCCCGGCTCCGATCGGGATTCCCGACGAGGGCAACCATGGCGGACAAGTCCGCGAGATCTCTGGGTGCGAATTCGCGGCAGGCGTCTCGATAGATCCCGGTCGCTCCTCGACGGATCCGGACGAAGGTCGACTTGTCGGTTTCGGCATCGTCGAAGGAAACGGCGACGCCCCTCGCCTTGAGGATATCCTGTACTTCCTGAATGACCGACAGCGTTTCGGAAGAAACGAGTGAAACGACGAGTCCACCAAGCCCGCCCAGCGACGTCAGCTCGAAGGCGGAGGGTACTCCGGCCGATGGGCTGAACGCGCGAGGGATCAGGCGGCCGACGGAGCGCGGATCGACCAACAGCACGCGAGCCGGGTCAAGGCTCGAACGCGGCGCGTGAACGTTGGCGTAAGCCACATGATCGGTGATATCGGATTCAGGAAGAGACAGGCACCCGAGAGCGTGACCGATCCACTTCGTCCACGTGTTTGCACCAATTTGAAACCGTCTCGGTATCCATGGCACGACCGCCTCCATTCCGTAAGCGTCCCGGAGGTGAGCGATGGCGGCGACGCGGCCTTCGTCGCTGAGCTCCAAGGCCAGGTCCCGGTTCTGATCCCCCATCGCACTTAGAAACAGGTCGAACGCGGGCACGAGGCAGAATGGATCGGTCCCGGTAATGTCGAGTAGATAGAAAACGAGCGAGTGGGAAAACCGACTCCGATCGGCACCGATCTCGTAGCCTTGGGCACATAGCCAACAGGCAAGCTCCGCCAGGACGACTGTCTCGGTCATCAGTTCCGCTTGGTCCAATGCGGCGATTTCCTGATCAATACGCTCAAGCAGGTCCCCCGTCGGGATTGGCTGGGAGAGAGTCTTGAATGGCAGATTCTCAATGCACCGTCTGCGGGCCCACTCCGCCGGGATCTCATCCTCCGGAATCGACATTCGCAGCCCAATCCCGGGTGCTGCCGACTGCCGCTCGAAAATGTCTTCACAACGACCGGCGATCTCAAGAGTCGCGTCTGCGGCGGCAGGAAAATCGCGGAATCGCCTGCGCATCTCGCAAGCGCCGTGGAAGCACGAATCGATAGGCCCGACGGACTGATTCGTGAAAACGGTCATCACCAGACGATGGGACAGCTCGTCCGCATCTCGGAGGTATTGAACGGGGCGAGTGGCTACAATTCTCACGGAGACGCTTTCCGCCAGGGCGCACAGGTGCGGGTTGAGTGACTTTTCTGAATCGAGCTCGGGATCGGTCAGTTCCACGAACAGGTTGTCGCGGCCATACAGCCCTGCGAGCCACGAAAGAACTAGCCGCGCCTCTTCCATCTTCCCTGCGGAGAGCAAGTGGTGGACTTCCCCGGTCTCGCCCCCGGTCAGGCACAAAATACCCTCCCGATGGTCTTCCAAGAGGTTCTCCTCCACTCCGGGCCATGTCCCACCAAAACCTTTCGCGAGGTCGGCACGAGTCGAGAGTGCGACGAGATTCCGGTATCCTATTGCGTTTGTCGCCAACAGCGTCAGGCGGAAAGGCTTCGCCCGGTTCCTGATGCCTCGAACGCAGGTGTGCGGAGCCACGTCGAAATCGCAGCCGATGATCGGACGGATTCCCGCTGCCAGTGCCGCGCGATGGAATTCCACCGCGCCTGCGAGCGTGTTGCGGTCGGTCAGGGCGATCGCCGGCATCCGCTGGCGGACCGCCTCCTGCACGATCTCGTCGATGAGGAGAGTTCCGTCGCACGGGCTGAAGTGGCTGTGGACGCGGAGATGGACGAAGGAAGGTTCGGTCATGGCGGAAGGGCAAGGTGCGGGAGCGGCGGCGTACGGATCACGGCCACCGGCGGAGCGGTTTGGTGCCCTTATTGTCTCCTTCGAGCTTGGTGAACGGGATGAATTCCAACTCCGGCTCCGGCTCGTCCGGCGATTCGAAGCGGGCGGCGAAGAGCGGAAGTCCCGCGTCTTCGAGTGCTTGCGCAAGTTGCTCGAAGCGGCTCCATGGGCACCAGTTCCACTCCGCTGAAGACTCCCAGAAACTCCGATCCGCCGCTACGATAATCGGTGAGGGCATGTCCTCCAAGCGATCGGGAAGGCGAAAACCAGGATTCGCTGCGGCCCACTCTAACTGGAATCCATCGGAACAGGCCAGGTAGTACCGAATCGTCAGAGCGTAGGCAAGTCCTTGGATGATCGGTCCCAGCAAGTCTCCGACGCTTCGACTGCCTTTGCCGTCCAAACACTTCAACTCGATCACCGCTGGGAGTTCTTTGTCCGCCGTGCCGAGGAGATCGATCTTGCCACGCTGGTCTCCTTGTTTGGCAGCAATCGGAACTTGGAAGGAATGAATCGATTTCAGATGCGCCGATTTTGCCGTGCCGCAGAGTTCCCTTTCCCGATAGCGATGGAGAATGCCGATCTGAGCCCGATCCTCAGCTCGCGATACTTCGTGCGTGCCGTGCAAGTAGTCGCGCAATTTGAATTCATTTCGCCTGATTGGGGTTTCGCCGCCGATCAGTCCAGTGGAGTTCAGAACGAAGTCCGGATTCCGAATACCATTCGTGAGGGATTCGATCCGTTCTGCGGCGTCCGCCGCGCGCACCGAGAAGCCTTTGGTTCCATTCGGAAACCGTTTTTTAGTCCATTCGTAGAATGCAGTGTTCATCATCGTAGGTATCATGGGTTAAAAATCTCACCGTCCCACAACCTTGAGACGGAACGTCCCGGAAAAAACTCCGGAAAGCGGTCCGCGTGATCGGTGTGGATCGGGATCAGTGTCTTGGGGTTGAGTTGCTCGACCAGCCGCTGCGAGTCGCTCGGCAGGATGTGCCCGCTGGCGTGGGCAAGCAACCACTCGATCCCGGCGCGTTGGAGCTGCTCCATTAGCGCCGCCACACGGCGTGTCCGTTCGTAGCCCGGCCAATACGACCAGATCGCGATATCGGAACAGGGAAGGATTTCCGGATAGTCCGTTGCCATCCATGTCCGGAAGGTGAGAACGAATTTCCCGGGTGTTGCGAGCATTTCCTCTTCGGCGATCTCAAGCGCAGAGACTTCGTCCCACACATGCTTGAACGGTCCGGTTCGCTCCTTCCCACGACCGCGCGGAAACCAGACCCGCAACGTGGACCCACCGTCGAAGGGATCGGGCATCCCAAGCTCGCTCTTCATGAGATGGAGCACGAACAAGGAATAAGGATCGAGGACGAGGCTCCTCTGCGATTGGGCCGCCGCTTCGATCATGGTATGGAGGCGATCCACGTTCTGGGGCGAGAACATCGCGAGGGCGAGGCGGGAACTCGATCGAAGCCGCCCAGCAATCCGTTCCGTGACGTCGGCCTCCGTGATGGCCTCCCGCTGCTCAGCACCCAGCGAAGTCCCTTCCATCAAGAGCGCGTCGAGAGGCGACGTTCGAACGTGAGCGATCAAACGATCCATCATTTCGGGTCTCGGCCCGTGCCATCGAAGATCGCCCGAATAGAGAATCCTTCGGGAATCCGATTCTACGAGGAAGGCCATTGCTCCCGGAACGGAGTGGTCTACGGGAATCGGCGTAATTTTGAGATCACCGCAGGTCACCGGGCTCCACTCCCTCAAGGTGATTGCCTTCCTGACATTGAGTGAAACTTTACCTCCCGCGAAACACTGCCCAGCCATGAGGATCTTGCTTGAGATCCGACTGAGATAGATCGGCATCTCGACGGGGAGGGCGGGAATCAGTCCCGAGTGGTCACCATGCGCGTGAGAGAGAAAGAGAGCATCGGGTCGCGGTCGGTCTTCATTTCCGAGGCTAACGGGCAGTTTCGCGATGGGCACGTCTCCGTCGAGTGGGGGCAAGGGAAGACCCACATCAAGAAGAATTCGAGTGCGATCAGTGGCTACCTCGATGCAGGTTCCACCAATCTCCTCTGTCCCGCGATGAACGATCAGTTTCATGGGATCAAATGAAGCTCAGAGCGACGCCCTCTTCACAACATCACTTTGCCATTTCGACTCGGGCCATCCGTCTTTTCCGCGTGAACGATGGACTTGGTCGAGGAACGCGATCGCTTCGGCGGCTGAGTAACCTTGACGAACGAGGACGATACCCAAAAGCGTGCCGGTCCTTCCTCTTCCCCCGGCGCAATGAACGATCACGCCTTCACCTCCCTCCAGTTTTTTAAGGATCGCTTCCGCGAGCATTCCAAAGGTCCGCTCCTCGGCCTCTGGATCTTCGGGTAACTCCGTCTCGGCGAGATCGCATAACTCCACCGACACCAGCCGTTCGAGTGGAAAGGGGTCGTACAGAGGGCGTTCGCTGCACAGACAGGCGATCCAACGGAATCCATGGCGGTGAAGCGCTTCCCACGGAATGTCCTTCGAGGGAAGTTGCATTCCCGCGAGCGACGGACGGTCCGCTCTTACCCAAAAGAATTGGCCCGGGATATTCAGCCCCTCAATTTCAGGGAAGCTGTGATCATCAGGGAGGGGACGGTCGGGACGAGATAAGGTGAATGGCATAACCTAGTAATACGTAGGAAAGGGTCGATTTATGGAAAATATATGAAATTTCCGTTCGGCGTCCGCGCTGAGAGCTCCCTTTTGACGCAAATGAACTCCCTCCGACCTTGCTGCCTGTTGAAAAATGCCTCCTTCCATTGATTACGGAAGAAGATTTCTCGAACCCTTCCTCGGTGCGAGGGATGGACGTAAGTCGGGCCAGCGGGCTTTTGCAAAATCGTCCCCGACGAAACTTCGCCGTCCGGCCATCGGCTTAATCGACCGCAGTTTTCCTTCGGAACGGGGCTGCCATCACTTTTTTGCCTTACGAGCGGTAAACGCTGCCGCGTAGTCACGGTAGTAGGCGCGCTCTTCAGACACGCTGACGTTGTTTCGAAGGGTCTTCGCAAGCAGTGCTTCGGTGTTGAAAAATCCGAGCTGCTTTCCGAGGACCGTTCCTCCCTCCTGAAGTTGCTTGTTGAACGTTTCCGCCGAAAAGTTGCCACCTTCGAGCAGCGAAGAGACATCCGGTTCTTGGAACATCTTGTCGAGCCCGTCCATGTCACCTTCGGCGAGCGCCTGTGCGATCCGCTCGCGCTCGGCGCAACCAAATGTCATGTAAAACGTCTTCAGAAGGCTTGAGTGGCTCTCCTCGATGCCTACGGTTTTTCGATAGTATTCGATCTGCTTACCCTGCCGCGTCCGCGTTTCTTCGAGCACTGAAGCCTGCGCAAGCGCGGAGATCGTGAAGTCCTTCAATCCCCGCAGCATCGCCGCAGCCCCTTCGGACGAGCCAGCCCGACGCTCCTGTCCTGTTACCAAAACTTTTGCCTCCTCAACGGAGAAGCCCTGTCGAATCAGATCTTCCTGGGCATTTGTCCTCATTCGCGCTTGCAAGGCATTGGACTCTTCTTGAGACGCTTGTTCCGCCATCTCCTGGATCAGTAGCAGGTGTCGATTTCGCGCTTCGGCACCGAGGCGGTTATCGGCGATGAATGACATTGCCAGGACCAGCCTGTCGTAATTGGCAAACCCGACAGCCCCCTCGACGTTCTGCTCCACCAGTTCCTCAATTGGCGGCACGAGAACATGCTTGCCATCGGCAGAGGCGCGCAACGCCACTGCTTTCATCTCTCGATGTCGAATGCTTGCGGCCGTGAGCGCTTTCTGTGCGATGGCGGCGGCGAGACGCGAATAGTCGGAAGTGTCACCGGTCCCCTTCTGAGCCAGGATCGATGCAGTGAAATCTGCGGCACTTCCGAAGAGATCGGCGTAGGTGCTCAACTCGAAGCCGAAGAGTTGTGATTCGGTCTCCAATCCATCGATGATCCCATCGATATTCAGTGCAGTCGGTTCATTCAGAGTCGGCTCGGAGCCGGTGTTGAAGGATTCCGTTGTGCTCGCGGGTGACCGCGATCCGCTGGCATTCTCTGGCATCGTAGGAAGGGCATTGCCAGCCACGGAAGTTGCAGACTGCGTCGAGGCTCCGGAGCTCGGCATCTTGGCTGTGTCATTCCCACCCACGGTGGTTGTCGGCGGCTTAGCAGCTTTGGCACTCAGCAGGTTGATGGCATTTCTATCGATCGAAGCTGTCTTGGAAGTCCCGTTCAATCGGGCGATCTGATCGTCGGAAAGCTGCCCGACCGTGACGGACGCCACTCCCCCTGAATGCATGATCAAGATTTTCTCACCGCTCACAGACGTGAGCTTGGCCCCCTTGTAGACGACTTCGTTCACCGTGAGGTCGACGGTTTTCGCGCGGTTCGCCGCCGCTTGGGTCTCGTAGTCGTCCCTCGAAAGGAGGCGACCGGTGACGAGGACATTCCCTTCGTCGAGCAGCCGGACGACCTGACCCAGTTCGTTAATGACCGGGGCGAGTTGGATGTGGGCTCGCGGAAAACGTTTCTGGAGCGCCTGTAACTCTGCCAGTTTCTGGCGAAGCGCCGCGATCCCCGCAGCGTCCACCGCCGTCGCCGTCGTAAGGTCGGGCGGAAAGACGAGTTCCTTCATCTGATTGTTCGTAACGCGCAGGGATTTTCCATCCTCCGTGGTGACATTCGTTACCGATGCAAATCGCTCAGCCTTTATGAAAGGGATGGCGATGGCCGTCTCGTCGCTTCCGTGGTCGAGAGTGGTGTAAATGGCGACACCGGCCCCTTTCTCGGCTGCCAGCGCAGTGAATGTCGTCAGGAGAGTTCTGGCGAGAACAAATGCGGTGAGATGGCGGGACAGGGAGGCAAGTTCCTGACCGTGCCGGCCGACGACCCCGGAGACAGGTTGTCCGCCGCAAGTGCATGAAGAATCTAAAATCAGTCCGTTCCCCATGGGGAACCTATTAAGCCCCAAATTGGCGCAGGGTCAAGTTCCCATAGGGGAACTCGATGCCACGTTTCCGCAACGCCGTAGGTCCTGAAGTCCGTGTCCTTCGCATCAAGCGGGGGTGGACACAGGATGAGTTGGCGGCGCGACTGGTCCTCGCCGGTCTCGAGAATGCCGACCGGGTCTGGGTCGCGAAGGTGGAGTCGCAAATCAGAAGCGTCTTTGATTTCGAGCTGGCGGTAATCGCGACCGTTCTTGGCGTGACGGCGCATGAAATGCTTCCCCGCGGAAAGGAACTGAAGCGGGACCTACCGGCGCTTCAGAAAGGTGAGCGGTGAGGGTCCCGGATCACCGCCGGGGCGACCGCGAGGAGAAGGCGAACGGCGTCGAGGTAGTTCGTGTTCATCACGGTTTCAGCACGAGGGTGGTGCCGTCATTGAGGCGCTTTTCGAATCGGCTTCGTTGATCAAGTGGGGCTTGACCTATCCGGCTTGGAACAATCGGACAGACCGCCCGCAACATACGACCATCCAGAGAGTCACGTCGTGGGCGCTGGACTCAGGGCAGAGAGGAAGCACGGGCGATCGTAGGCGCAATCGTGAAGACGGCACGGGAACCCGCTGAAGGACACCGGACGATCAGATCTCACCGGGACTGGTCCAGAGGCTTGTGGCCTACACGGCGAAGCGAGCAAAGGAGTGTGGACTGTCGGACGCGATCAAAGGCTGGGAGGTCGAGGTCTACACGATGGATGGAGACTCAACGCCAGCGGAGCGTGACTACAACGTGAAGTGGACGAATCCCGACGGCACGAGCATCGAGCTCTGCAGGATCATGACCCGGAACGGTTGGCCCTTCCTGGACCATCAGTTCAGCATGGCAGAGGATTGAGCAGCGATCCTTAAGTACACTGTTTAAGAACACTTAAGCAAACAGGCCTCCTTAAGAACATTGCATAAGACTTCTTAGATAATGTTCTTAAGCGATCATGTACTTAAGGGTTGGTTCGTGTACTTAAGCCATAGCAGCCATAACAAACCCGGGAAATAAATAAAACGTACTCCTTAAGTGCTACAACTTTACGGGCTGGGTCGGAGGATGCTTTGTTGATAATGAACGAGTTACACTAAAATAATGAAGGGGGCACCGACATGGTGAAAAAAATCCCTGGTTTGTAACAGCTCACTCCGGCAGTTCACGTGGTCTCTCCGACCTGGGAGGCTGGCAAAATGACGGTCACCTAAAACGATTGCCGGATCGTGTCGGACCCGCCGACTGGGGGTGGGGGTACCTCCAGGCCCCCACCACCCCTTGATTAGTCTGGCAGCTCTTGGGGCCTCACCGATCCGTGGGCGTTTCCAGCTCTACGTCCGTGTCCTGGGTGGACCCGTTGGTGACTTGCCGAGAGGAGTAGCGCTTGATGTCCTCGTGGACTTCTTCAAGGTCGAGGAAGACCAAGCGGCTGACTCGATAGACCCGCAGGATCCCTTTTTGGATCCATGCGTGCACGGTGCGCTCGGAGACTTGGAGCTCCTTTGCGACTTCTCTTATTCTTTTCGTGGGATTTGGTTCGTGAGTGACACCTCATCGTGCCCGGGTCAGCTGACCTGCACGGGGTGTTCAAAGAACTGACAATGGACAACAACAATCGACAGGGCGCATGGCCAAGCCGACACACGTATGCCGTAATCTTTAACAGCTTGCGGAAAATAGAGTAGAATGTTTGGTCATGCAAGGGCATCCCAAAGCGCCCGACCGTTATGACTCAAAATCAGCTGGTTTCCTGTAACGAAAACGTAACGACTTCATGAACTGAATAGGTCTGCAGATGGCTGAATCGGGGTGCAATATTCTGAATCAGTCACAACTAGTTGATTTTCAATATCTAGTATTGGATTTGTAATCAGCCGGTCGTCGGTTCGAGTCCGACAGTTGGCTTCCCTTCTTAATCAACAAGTTACGGAGGAAAACCCCGGCGGTTCAAGGGGTTGCGTGGCATCAGCGATGCCATTTTCGCTCTTGCTGATTGCCCGAGAGCCGAACCCCCACCGACACCGGGCCTTCGGCGGGTTGGGAGCCGAGGGGGTGAAAAAGCAAATCCTTATCAACTATGGCCGAAGTTACCATCTCCGGCGGCGAACTCGTCGACTATCCCTACATCCGCGGTGTCTTAGCCTATCTCGACCAGACGACGACGTCACACGAGCGCGTCACCGCGCGTGAGACGGACCAAGACGTAGGCATCCCCAAGTCTAATCTTAGGAACTCGGTTGCAGAACGCCTGAGATTGGCCTTCAAACTTCGTCATACGATAGAGGCGCCCAGTCCGATCGGCAAAGAACTGCGCCACTTTCGCCTCTATTACCCGCCTGATGCCGCCGATGCTTTGGCCGCTGCTTGGTGTGCACGCCAGCGTGGCGGCTCCGCGCTTGCCGCCCTCCAGGCCGATTACGATGTAGACTGCGCGGGGCGTAGCATTCTGAGTCGGGAAAACTGGTCCGATTTGCCAACGAGTCACAAGATGAAGCTGGACAGGATGCGAGACTATGCCGAGGAGGGCGACCAGCTTTTCCGCGAGAGATACTATTGCGGCTTTGGCTACCTACTGCTCCGCGGCCTCCGACTGGTGCATGTCCACGAAGTGGCGCACTACTTTGAGCTCATGAAAGACTTCATGGTCAAATACGAGGCCTACAATGCAGCCGGAGGTTCATTAGCCGTGATTGAAGGGCGGCTGACATGGCCCCCCTGTGATTCGTCAGTTACCCCTGAAAGGCTGACGTTCAAATCCCCCCCCCGCGCGATCTCAACCCCCCCCCCCATACCCCCCCCGCTCACTCTCCTCCACC
>DGXY01000031.1 GCA_002396885.1 Akkermansiaceae bacterium UBA5020 | reverse complement strand
TTGCCAGTGGGGATGTGATCGGCGTCCTCGGTTCACGGAATGGAGTCGGTTCTTACGCATCGGGTACTCCACTCGCCAGTTCGATCGATGGCCTGCCCATCAGCCTGCGTCGTCTCGGAATGCAGTTTCCTCTCGCCTCGACCGCACCCCAGCAGTTGTTTGCGGAAGAGAGTGGCTCGATCAGCCGGGTACGCCTTTTCTATGGCCCAATTGATGATCCGATAATTTCGCAATCGACTCCTCCGAAGCGCAAAGATAAAAAGAAGAAAAAGCAGCGTCGCTCTGGGATCCGCCCGCCGCGTGCGGTGACCCCCTACTGAGGTTCCGCGCTTCACGCATTTGAGCATTGGACGGGCGACCGGAAAACGGTCGCCCTTTTTCATGCCCTGACACGCTCCAAAAAGGCCCGCACCTTGTCGAGATCCTTCCGTCCCGGAGCCGATTCAACTCCGCTGGCGACATCGACGGCGGCGGGATCTACCTGACGCACGGCCTCGGTCACGTTTTCCGGTGTGAGACCGCCGGCGAGGATGATCTGCCGATCCTGCCAGAGACGCACTGCCTCGGCGCCAAGGGCCCAGTCCATCGTCTCGCCGCTGCCGCCGTATTCATTTGGAGCGTAGGCGTCGAGGAGGAGGGTGGGGGAAGCGAAGGCGGCGGCCGTGTCGAGC
Organism: Akkermansiaceae bacterium UBA5020; assembly: GCA_002396885.1. GTDB lineage: Bacteria > Verrucomicrobiota > Verrucomicrobiia > Verrucomicrobiales > DEV007 > Arctic95D-9. The sequence continues at coordinate 53,361 of DGXY01000031.1, read as the reverse complement.
ATCGCGCGATCTTTCACTCCGAGGGCCTTGAAGACGGGCAGACCCTGCAGGGCCAGCAACTTGACCCTCTCCGGAGTCTCGTCGCCGTGGAGCTGGATCCAATCGATCACGCCGCTCTCGTGGAGGGCGCGGAGATCGTCGTCGGTCGCGTTCACGGTCACGGCGACGCGAGGCACGGTGCCGACAAGTTCGCGCAGCCAGGGCGAGGCTTCGGCGAGGGCGATGTAGCGTTTCGACTTTGGCCAGAAATTGATCCCGAGGGCATCGGCTCCCGCCGCGACAATGGCGTGGGCTTCATCGCCGCGGGTGATGCCGCAGATTTTCACCGCGACGCGTCTCAGGTCTGGAGGGAAGAGGAAAGCCTGGGGGGATGCACGCATTCGGGAATGTGGCATGGGCTTCCAGCCCATGCTTTCGACGGTAGGGACGTGAAAGAGCAAAGGTCGATCCTTCGCTTTTTTATCGCTGCAACACGAGGCATGGGCAGGATGCCCATGCCATTTTACAGTTTTGTCAGGGCGTCGTCGAGGGCGTCGAGCAGGTTTTGGATCGTGGCCTCGGTCTCGTCGCCCATGTTGGAGAGACGGAAGGTCTTGCCCTTGATCTTGCCGTAGCCGCCATCGATCGCGAGGGCGTGATCCTTGCGCATGATCGAGCCGAGCTTGGCGACATCGATGTCCTGATTGTTTTTGATACAGGTGAGCGACTTGGAGCGGTAGCCTTCTGGTGCGAAGAACTCGAATCCTTTCTTTTTGACCCAGGCGTGGACCATGTCGTTGAGCTTCTCGTGGCGGGCGAAGCGGTTTTCGATGCCTTCTTCGAAGATCACGTCGAGTTGGTGATTGAGGCCGTAGATCGTGGCGATGCACGGGGTGCTCGGGGTCATCGAGTTGTCGTGGTTGGCCTTGAACTCGAGGAAGTCGAAGTAATATCCGCGGTCGTGGATCGTGGCGGCCTTGGCCATGGCGCGCTCGGAGGCACTGAAGAGGGCGAGTCCGGGAGGCAGGGCGAGGGCTTTCTGGCTGCCGGTGAGGAGGACATCGATGCCGAGCTTGTCGACCTCGATGGGCACGACGGTGAAGCTCGAGACGGTGTCGGTGACGAGAAGGACGTCGTCGTATTTGCGGACGATGGCGGCGACTTCGGCGAGGGGGTTCATCACACCCGTCGAGGTCTCGTTGTGGATGAAGGTGACGAGGTCGAACTCACCGGTGGCAAGTTTCGCGTCGATCGCGGCGGGATCGACCGGGACACCCCATTCGAACTGGAGCGCCTCGGCTTCCTTGCCGCAACGGCGGGCGACATCGACCCACTTGTCGGAAAAGGCGCCCGAACAGCAGCAAAGGACCTTTTTCGTGGCGAGGTTGCGGACCGCCCCCTCCATCACGCCCCAGGCGGAGGAGGTAGAGAGGAAAACGGGCTGGGAAGTGCCCATGAGGGTCTGGAGACGCGGCTGGATCGCGTCGTAGAGGGCGACGAAGTCCTTGCTGCGGTGACCGATCATGGGAGCGGCCATCGCCGCGTAGCTCGCCGGCGAGACCTCGACGGGGCCCGGGATGTGGAGTCTGATGTGTTGGCTCATTTGTTCGCGGAATTTGGACTCCGGAAAGGAATTCACAAACCGATTTTCATATCGGATACGGTAATCCCGGGTATCAGGGATACGGTGGATTTTGCTGATTGGGGGGGCGAGATGCCGGTGGATGGTTCGGAAGTCGAGACAATCAGCGGGAGTTGGCGAAACTCAGAGGTCCCCCCTTGCCTTCATTTGGCGCAACTGCGTCCGGATAAGGGTGGTCAAGGGAGCGGGTTGCGTGATTTCATCGCCTGATGCGTCGGGATTTCCTCCTCATGGTTCTGCAACCGGGGATTCAAGTTCCGAGCCGAGCCGCCGATCCCCATGCCAAGATCGACGCGACCGTAGCGCACCTGTCCTTCGAATGAGAAACTCCCCAGGATGAAATCTTTCCTCAACCTCCTCCTGCTTTTTCCGATCCTCATCCACGCCGGTGAACCACGCCCCAACTTGATCCTCATGATGGGCGACGACCACGGCTGGGAGGAGACGGGCTACAACGGGCATCCCTATGTCAAGACCCCGGTCCTCGACGAGATGGCGGCGACGGGCCTGCGCCTCGATCGTTTCCACGCGGCCCATCCGAGTTGCTCGCCGACGCGCGCGAGTTTCCTCACGGGACGTCACCCGAACCGCATGGGCACCTTCGCGCCGGGTTGGTCGTTCCGTCCCGAAGAGATCACGATGGCGCATCTGTTAGGAGGAACCGGCTACCGTTGCGGTCACTTCGGCAAGTGGCATGTCGGCGCGGTGAAAAAAGAGTCGCCCGTCAGTCCGCTCGCGATGGGGTTCCACGAGTGCCTCTCCCACGACAATTTCTTCGAGCTGAATCCTTCCTTTTCGCGCGATGGCGGACCGCCGGAGGTCTTTCCAGGCGAGAGTTCCGCGATCCTCGTCGATGAGACGATCCGCTTTCTCGACCGGGCTAAGGACGAAGGAAAACCCTTCCTCGCCGTGATCTGGTTCGGTTCGCCGCACGAGCCCTACCAGGGATTGCCGGAGGATCTCGCGCTCTACGACGATCTTCCCGCGAAGTATCCTGACAAAATGGTCAAACTGACCTCGAACGAGACCGGAGGATCGGTGAAACGTCCCCTCGGCGACGTCCTGCGCGAACGCTATGCCGAGATCACGGCGATGGACCGAGCCATCGGTGTCCTGCGGAAGCACCTCGCCGGTTCGGGCTTGAAGGAGAACACGCTGCTCTTCTACTGCGGCGACAACGGAACCTCTCCCGACGGCTTCCGTGAATCACCGCATCGCGGGATGAAGGCCGATTTTTACGAGGGTGGCACCCGTGTGCCCGGCCTGATCGAATGGCCCGCACGTTTTCCCAAGCCGATGGCGACGCCGTTGCGGGCTTCCACGAGCGACCTCATGAGCACCGTCGCGGGGATCGCGGGCGTGCCCCTGCCGGATCGCACCCTCGACGGGATCGACCTGATGCCGCTGCTTGCGGCGGGAGAGAAGGAACGCCCTGCGCCGCTCTTTTTCTGGGGCTACGACATTCCCGCTCTCGCCGCCCGCAAGCCCGGTCCCTACCTCGATCCGGAACTGCAGAAAGGCACGACTCCGCTCGTGAAGAAGATGGGTGGCATCGCCACACGGAACTTCGACAACCTGAAGTTCCCCGGCATCACCGAGGCGGACTACGGAGGGGCTCGTTCCATTATCGACGGACGCTACAAGCTGCTGGTGCGGGATCAGAGGAATGGCGGGGCCAAACGCGAGCTCTTCGACCTCGAGGCCGATCCGGGAGAAGGGAACGATCTCGCGACGCAAAAGCCGGAAGAGGTGAATGCCCTTGCCGCGAAGTTGCGCGACTGGCAGGCTTCCGTCCTTCAAAGCCTGACCGGCGCCGATTACACGAAATAGTCTCGCCATCGACCGGTTCTCCTGCTTTCTTCGCGTCCTCCCATGATCTCCATCGACCTATCCGGCAAAGTTGCCCTGATCACCGGTGCTTCGCAGGGCATTGGCGCCTGCATCGCCCGAACCTTTCACGGGGCCGGAGCCGATGTGATCCTCAATCACCCTGGCAAAGCTGCTACGGGGGCTGATGCGGAGGTGCTCGCCGGGGAATTGAACGCGGCCCGGCCTGACAGCGCTCTTGTCGTCGCAGCTGATGTTTCCAACGAGGAGCAGGTGCGCGCGATGATGGAATCGACCCGCGAATGGCGCGGGGGCATCGATTTTCTCGTCAACAACGCCGCCATCATCCGCGACCGCACCATCGCCAAGATGAGCCGCGAGGAATGGGATGCCGTCCTCGATGTGAATCTCACCGGCGTCTTCCTCTGCTGCCAGCAAGGTCTCGCGGTGATGCGCGACGGAGGGGCCATCGTTAGTTTTGGCAGCATCGCCGCGATCCAGGGATTCTTCGGCCAGGCCAACTACGCGGCGGCGAAGGCGGGAGTGCAGTCGATGATGCGCGTCCTCAGCCGCGAGGTGGCGCGTCGTGGCATCCGCGCGAATGCCGTCGCCCCCGGTGTGATCGACACGAGCATGGCCGCGACAATTCCCGAAAGCGTGCGCGAGGAAATGCTCAAGAACGTGCCCCTGGGCCGCTTCGGGACGACGGAGGAAGTGGCGAACGTCATCCTCTTCCTTTGCTCGCCCCTGTCATCCTACGTCACCGGACAAACCATCGAAATCAACGGAGGGTGGCGCGGGTAGGCCGCGCCGAGGAAAAGGTAAAAAGTAGGGACGCGAAGCGCAAAGATCAGCGAAAATCAGCGTCGAGCAGCGGTCCCCGATTCGTTCATGCGCGCCAAAGCCCAGCTTTCCACTGCCGACGAAGCCATCGCCGCCATTCCCAGCGGTGCCACCGTCGCGATCGGTGGATTTGTCGGGGCGGGGCATCCGGAGCTGCTGACCGCGGCCCTTGAACGCCGCTTTCTTCAAGACGGTGCGCCGCGGGACCTGACCCTCTACTATTGCGCGGGACAGGGCGATCGAGGCGACCGAGGCCTGAATCACCTCGCCCATCGTGGGCTCGTGCGACGCGTCATCGGAGGCCATTGGAATCTCGCTCCCAAGCTCGGGGCGCTCGCCCTCGCGAACGAGATCGAGGCCTACAATTTTCCGCAGGGCGTTCTCTGTGTGCTGCTGCGCGAGATCGCCGCGAAACGCCCCGGTGTTTTCACGCAGGTGGGTCTCAACACCTTCATTGATCCGATCCACGGCGGCGGTCGTCTTAACGAACGCACGATCGAGCCGCTCGTGGAGCGCATCGTGCTCGATGGCCGGACCTGGCTGCGCTACAAGCCGGTGCCGGTGAATGTCGGGCTCATCCGTGCGACGACGGCGGACCGGCACGGCAACCTGTCGATGGAGCGCGAGGGTTTCATCGGTGAAGTCCTGCCGATCGCCCAAGCGGCGAAGAATCACGGCGGGATCGTCATCGCCCAGGTCGAACGGACCGTCGACCGCCTCGCCGATCCGAAGTCCGTGCGGGTGCCCGGCATCCTCGTCGATCATGTGGTCGTGTCAGGAGGTGAGGGGCACGAGCAGACCTTCGGCGAAGCCTTCAATCCCGGCTACGTTGAGACCGGTGACGACCTCGCCGCAGTGCCGCGGCTCGGTTTTTCCGAACGCAAGATCATCGGGACGCGGGCTTTGCAGGAGGTGCGCCCGGGTGACATCGTCAATCTCGGCATCGGCCTGCCCGAAGCGGTCGCGGCGGTGGCGGCGGAGACGGGACGGCTCGGGGAGTTCACCCTCACCGTCGAGAGCGGCCCCATCGGCGGGGTGCCGGCCTCGGGCCTGAGCTTCGGATGCAGCCACTTTCCCGAGGCGATCGTCGACCAGCCCTCGCAGTTCGATTTCTATGACGGCGGCGGGCTCGACCTCGCCGTGCTCGGGGCCGTCGAGGTCGACGCCGAGGGTAGCGTGAACGTGACCCATTTCGCGGGACGCTTCGCCGGGGTCGGCGGTTTCATGAACATCGCCCAGAGCGCACGCCGCCTCGTCTTCTGCTGTAGCTTCCGCGCTGGCGATCTCGAGGTGGCGGTGAACGAAGGAAAACTGAGGATCGCGCGCGAGGGCGAGCACGCGAAGTTCGTGCGCTCGCTCGACCGTGTCTCTTTCCACGGTCCCTCCGCGCTCGCGCGGGGGCAGCAGGTGCTCTATGTCACGGAGCGGGCGGTGTTTGAACTTACGGAGCGCGGTCTGCGCCTCGTGGAAATCGCAGCTGGGGTGGACTTGGAGACTGAGGTGCTGGCGCGGATGGAGTTTGTGCCGGAGGTGGGGGCTGCGTTGCGGCCGATGACAGGGATTGACAAAGTCTGTTAATCCGGACAAACTGCCTTCATGAATGTGTCGCTGACGCCGGAACTGGAACGATTGGTCCACGAACGGGTGGAGTCCGGGCTCTACAACAACGCCAGCGAGGTGATCCGGGAAGCCTTGCGAGAGACTTTCCGGCGCCAGCAGGAACGCGATCAGTTCGTCCGCGAGGCCGTCGTCGGCTACGCGCAGTTGCAGGCCGGCAAGACGGTCCGCGTCAAATCGAAGAAGGGCTTCGAGTCACTCGTCCGCGGTCAAGAATGATCATTGACCTCACCGAGGCCGCCTTGCAGGATCTTCGCTCGATCCGCGATTATTCCCTTTTCACCTGGGGTGAGGAGCAGGAACAGAAATACCTCGACGGGATCTGGGCAAAGTTTGAAACCATGAGTGCCGATCCAGAGCGTTTTCGACGCCGGGAAAAGTGGTTCCCCGGGTGCCGCTTCGCGGTTCATGGGAAGCATGTGATCCTGTTCCGGATCGAAGGCAAGGTTCTGCAGATTGTCCGGGTGCTCCATGGTTCGATGGATCTGGGATCGCAACTTGAGGACTGATCCGATTCTTCACCCCTTTTCCCATGACCCCCGTCCACCTCATCGACGCAAAACGTTCCCCGATCGGCCGCTTTGGCGGGGGATTGAAGTCCCTCTCTGCCGCCGATCTCGCCCTCGCCGTGGCCGAGGCAGTGGTGCCGGAATCCTTGCGTCCCGAAATCGGCGAGGTGATCCTCGGCCAGGTCCTCCAGGCGGGTTGCGGGATGAACGTGTCGCGCCAAGTCGGTTGGCGACTCGGCCTGCCCGAGGCGGTGCCGGCCTTCACCGTGAACATGGCCTGTGGCTCCTCGTTGAAGGCGGTCGCGCTCGCCGCCGATGCGATCCGGCTCGGGGAATGCGGGCTCGTCCTCGCGGGAGGAGTCGAATCGATGAGTCGCGCGCCGCATTACGCGCTCGACGCCCGTTGGGGCAAAAAACTCGGCGACTCTACCCTGACTGATTCCCTCTTTCTCGATGGCTTGAATGATCCCATGCTCGAGATCGGGATGGGGGAAACGGCCGAGCGCATCGCGGAGAAGCTCGGCATCACCCGCGCCGAACAGGATGCCTTCGCGGCACGCAGCCAGCGCCTCGTGGCGGCGCATCGCGAGACCTTCGTCCGCGAGATCGTGCCCATTGGGACGCGCGAGGGATGGATCCGCGAAGACGAACATCCGCGTCCGGAGACGACCGAGGAAGGGCTCTCCAAACTGAAACCGGCCTTCCGTCCCGAGGGCAGTGTCACGGCCGGTAATGCATCGGGGATCAACGACGGGGCGGCGATGGTGTTGCTTGCCAATGAGGAGTCGGTCGCGCGTTTCGGTCTGGTGTCGCGGGCGCGCATCGTCGCGAGCGCCGTCGTCGGATGTGATCCGGGCTTGATGGGGCTCGGTCCGGTTGAGGCGATCCGCGGCGTCTGTGGACGGGCGGGCTGGAGTCTCGACGAGGTCGGGGCGATCGAGATCAACGAGGCTTTCGCCGTGCAGACGCTCGGCTGTGCGAATTTGTTAGGGATCGATCCGGAGCGGCTCAACCGCCGCGGCGGCGCGATCGCCCTGGGTCATCCCATCGGCGCGAGCGGCGCACGCGTGTTGACGACGCTTCTGCACCTGATGGAGGACGAAGGAATCCACCGCGGCATCGCCAGCCTCTGCATCGGCGGCGGCATGGGCATTGCGATGGCGGTGGAGAGGTGAGGGGGCGTCTCACAAGCCCTTCCGGTGCGTCTCCTCCGCGAACCACACCGCGACGAGGGTGATGACGGCCATTCCGATCAGGTAAACGGCAATGGGCCAGGGTTTGCCTCCGCTCCAGTCGAGCAGGGCGATGGCGATGAGCGGAGCGAGGCCGCCGGCGAGCGGAGAGGCGAGTTGATAGCCGAGCGAGGCTCCGCTGTAGCGGACGCGGGTGCCGAAGAGTTCGGAGAAAAAGGCGGCCTGTGGTCCATACATGGCCGAGTGTCCGATCAGCCCGATGACGATGGCGAGCGAGACGAGCAGGGGCATTTTCGTATCGACGAGCCAGAAGAAAGGGAAGGCGAAGAGCAGGAGGAAAACGGCGCCGCCCAGATAAACGGGACGTCTTCCCCACCGGTCCGAGAGCGCGCCGAAGGCGGGGATGGCGACGAGCTGCGCCGCCGAGCCCAACATCACCGCATTGAGCAATCCCTGCTTGCCAAGGCCGAGCTGCTGCGATCCGTAGCTGAGGACGAGCACGGTGAAGATGTAGAAGAAGGCGTTCTCAGCGAAGCGCGCTCCCATCGCGAGGAGAACGTTGCGGGGATGGTCGCGGATCACGGCGAGGATGGGTATCTTGGGCCCGGGGTCCTCCGCCTTGGCCTTTTCGAAGACCGGACTCTCGTAGATCTTCAAGCGGATGAACATGCCGACACCGAGGAGGAGCACGCCCAGAAGAAAGGGCACGCGCCAACCCCACGAGAGGAAGGCGGCCTCGTCCATGCGCGAGGCGAGCATGAAGACGCCGTTCGCCAGGAGCATGCCCACGGGCACACCCGCCTGCACCCAGCTCGCGTGGTAGCCGCGGCGTCCCTCGCGGCTGTGTTCGACGGCCATGAGGACGGCCCCGCCCCATTCTCCGCCGACCCCGAAGCCCTGCACAAACCGCAGCAGCACGAGCAGCACCGGAGCCCAGAGGCCGATCTGATTGTAGGTCGGGAGCAGGCCGATGAGGACGGTGGCGATGCCCATCATCATCAGCGTGGTCACGAGCATGGACTTGCGTCCGATCTTGTCGCCGTAGTGGCCGAAGACGATCCCGCCGAGGGGACGGGCGAAAAACCCGACCGCGTAGGTCGCGAAGGAGGCCATCGTGCCCGCGAGGGGATCGAGGTTCGTGAAGAAGAGCTGATTGAAGACAAGCGCCGCGGCGGTGCCGTAGAGGAAGAAGTCGTACCATTCGATCGTCGTGCCGACAAAGCTGGCGATGACGACACGACGGGTGTTTTTCGGGCACGGGGATGCGGCGGTCATGGCGGAATGCGAGCGTGGCAGAGAGGGTGCGGCGGGGTCAAGCGGGGAGGCGGCGGAAATGCGGACCGCGTTGGATGGTCTTCACGCAGATGATTTCAACGCGAATGGCCGCAAATGAGACGCGAATGATCGCGAATTCTGACAAGATCAGACCCTCTTGCCTGGCGGAGCAGACCCTGGCGGCTCAAATCTCCTCCATCGCCGGAATCGCGCTCTCGAGCAGCGTGAAGAGTTCCTTCGCGGCGGCCTTCCCCACTTCCATGACCTCTTCATGGCTGAGAGGATGTGCGGAGAGTCCCGCTCCGTAATTCGTCAGGCACGAGAGTGCCGCGATGCGCATCCCAAGGGCGCGGGCTTGGATCGCTTCAGGCACGGTCGACATGCCGACGGCATCGGCGCCGAGGGTGCGCAGCATGCGGACTTCGGCGGGTGTTTCGTATTCGGGTCCGTTGACCCAGGCGTAGATCCCTTCAGCGAGCTTCACGCCGACGAGTTCGAGACTCTCGGCGCGGAGGAGGTTGCGTAATTCCACCGAATAGACCTCGCTTTGGTCGATGAAATGCGGTCCTCCCGTGAGCGGGGATTGTCTCGCGAGATTGAGGTGATCGGAGATCAGCATCCAGCGTCCCGGCTTGAGGTTCGCGTTGACGATGCCGGCCGCATTGGTGAGGACGACGGTGCCGATGCCGAGTTGATGGAACAGCCGCATCATCGAGGCGGCTTCGCGGGCTGAGCGTCCCTCGTAGACATGGACGCGGCCCTGGGCGACGGCGACCTTCACGCCGCCGAGGGTGCCGAGATGGAGTTTTCCGGCGTGGCCTTCGACACTGCCGACCGGCAGGCCGCCGATCTCCGCGTAGTCGAAGGATTTCGCCTTGTCTAACAAATCCACCAAGCCCCCGAGTCCCGATCCGAGCACGATCCCGATGGCCGGTTTCGCGGACTTGAGGGCGGCGGGCAGGGTGAACTCGGACATGGCTCACGTTCCACCCAATCCGGTCGCGGTGCAAATCTCGCGATGGAGTCGCTCGAGTTCGGGGGAGGAAACCCCGGCTTGTCTTGCTTCGCGCAAGGGAGTGCCCCAGATGGCCTCAACCTCGACGGCGTTTCCGGCGAGGAAGTCGACGAGGCTGGAAGGCTGGTAGGAGCCCATCTCGAGGGTGCCCTTGATGTTGGCTTCGGCGAAGGCCGGATCGATGACATGACCCAGCGCCGCCGCCACCGTGATGACCTCGCCCATGAGGGCACGGGTGCGGGCGAGGAGGGCGGGATCGGCGAGGATCTGTTGCGTGTCGATCCCACCTCCGGCGATGGCGAGTCCGTTGAAAGGCACGTTCCAGACGAGCTTGCGCCAGCGGGCGAGTCCGAGGTCTGGGAGGACGCGGCAGTCGAGTCCGGCGCGGAGAAAGAGCTCGGCGACGGGCGCGAGGGTCTCGGGATGAGAGAAGGCGCCCATCTCGACCCGGCCATGGGCGAGGTGATCGATCACGCCAGGCTCGCCGCGATTGATGCAGACAAAACAGAGTCCCCCGAGGATGGGGTGGTCAGGAAAATGGCGCGAGAGAAAAGCTTCGTTGCCGAGACCGTTCTGGAGAGTGAGGAGGATCGTGCCGGGCTTGAGGAGTGGCGGGAGGAGATCGGGGAGCGCTTCGTTCGCGGTCGACTTGATCGCGATGACGACGAGATCGACTGGGCCGATTTCTTCCGTCGTCGCAAAAGCGCGCACCGGATCGAGATGCAGGTCGCCGGCGATGCTGCGGACGATCAAGCCGCGCTCGCGCACCGCGGCGAGATCGCGCCGCATGAGAAAGGAGACCTCCGCGACGGAGGCGAGACGGGCGCCGTAGTAACCGCCGACGGAGCCGGATCCGACGATGGCGAGGGAGGTGGAGTGGGATGGCGAGGGGGACATGGGCTGATCGGTAACGCGTTCAGAAGAGTTTTGACCACGAATGAAACGAATCAAACGAATGACGAAGCAAGGCGACGGTTGAAGATTCGTGTGATTCGTGGTCAAACCCATCACGCCGCCTTGACGAATCGGCTTCCGCATCGTGATTGGCCCGCATGCCCGTCTCTGCTGCCCTCCTTGCTGCCACCGATGAATTGGTCTCGCGCCTGCGTGGGCTTTCGTTCGCCGAGCCGGTGACGCATGTCTACAACCCGCTCGAGTATGCCCGGGCTCCGCACGAGCTTTATGTGCGCCGCTTCGGTGATTCGAAAAAGCGCGTCCTTTTCCTCGGGATGAATCCGGGTCCCTGGGGCATGGCGCAGACGGGGGTACCTTTTGGGGAAATCGCCCTGGTGCGCGACTGGATGAGGATCTCGGCTCCGGTGCAAAAGCCGGTGCCCGAGCATCCGAAAAGGCCGGTCGTGGGCTTCGATTGCGACAAGTCGGAGGTGAGCGGTCGCCGGCTCTGGGGGCTCTTTTCGGAATGGTATCCGAAGGCGGAGGACTTTTTCGACCATCACTACGTGGTGAATTATTGCCCGCTTGTTTGGATGGAGGCGAGCAGCCGGAACCGGACTCCTGACAAACTTCCAACCGCGGAGATGGCTCCGGTCGAGGCGGCCTGCGATGCCTATCTCGCGGAGCATTTGCGGCATTTGCAGCCCGAACTGCTCGTCGGCGTGGGTGGATTCGCGGAGGCTTGCCTCACCCGGGTCGCGGAATCGATCGGGCACCCGGCGAAAATCGGACGCGTTCTTCATCCGAGCCCGGCAAGCCCGGCGGCAAACCGCGACTGGGCGGGCACGGCGGCCCGGCAGTTGCGGGAACTGGGGGTGTCGCCCCGAGGACAGTAAAAGGTAAAACGTAAAAGGTGGAAAGCCGGGTAGACTGACTTCTCTTTTCATGACCGATTCGCAACGCAGTCAGGCGCTCCTCCGGCGGGCCAGTTGGCTTTCCTTCTGGGTGGGGGTGGCCATGCTCGCGATCAAGACGTGGGCGTGGTGGCTGACGCGTTCCTCGGCGATTCTCAGTGATGCGGCGGAGTCGATCGTGCATGTCGCGGCGGTGGGCTTTGTTGTCTACAGCCTGCGCCTTTCGCAGAAGCCGCCCGACGAAACGCATCCCTACGGTCATGCGAAGATCTCCTTTTTCTCAGCGGGCTTCGAAGGCGGTTTGATCTCGATCGCGGGCCTCTTCATTCTCTGGCAGGCGATCCGGCAATGGATCGTGGGCGAAGTGCCCCAAAACCTCGGCCTCGGGAGTTCGCTCACCGTTGTTGCCCTACTCATCAACGGATGGCTGGGCTGGCATCTCCTGCGCCTCGGTAAAAAGGGTGGCTCTCTCATTCTCGAGGCGAACGGTCATCATGTCCTGACGGACGCGTGGACGAGCATCGGCGTGCTCGCGGGACTGGGCCTGACCTGGGCGACGGACTGGATGGGCTTCGACCCGATCTGCGCAATGCTTGTCGCCTTGAACATCCTTTGGTCGGGCGGAGCGCTGATGTGGCGGAGTGCCAATGGCCTGATGGACCGCGCCGATCCGGTGGTGCAAGGCGCGCTCGTGGCGCTGCTCGATGTGGCGACGGCGCGACACGGCGTCACCTGGCACCAGATGCGCCACCGGCACTTGGGTGACGGCCATTGGGTTGATTTTCACCTCGTCTTCGCTGACGAGACGACGGTGCGCGACGCCCACGCCATCGCGAGCGAGATCGAGCGCGAGATCCGCGACGAGGTAGGCCCGTCGACGATCGTCACGACGCACCTCGAGCCGGCCGAGGATCACGAGCGCATCCACGGTCACGCTCCCGGAGAAATGCCTCGCCTCGAGACGGACGCGGGGCATCATCCGGATTGAAAGGGGGGCTTAGCGACGGTCCAAGCCGAATCGAGGATGGCGCTTTTCGTGTTTTACCAAGGCGATCCGGATCGTGGTTTCTGCGACAACACGGAAATAGATCACGTAAGGAAATCGCTTCATCAATGATCGTTGGACGTCGTGGATGACAAACATCCAACGTTCCGGCATTGCCGCGATCGCGATAGCCTGTCGTTCGAATTCCTCCAGAAATGCGCTGCCGAGACCATGAGAGCGTTCTTCGTAATAGTCGATGATCTCACGCAACTCGTTCTCGAGCGCGCGATGGTATTCGATTCTCATCGCCGGAGGCGCTTCATCAACTCCTCGTGGCTGATGGGAGTGACAATTCCGGCAGCGATTTCACGATCGCGCTCGACTGCCAAAGCAATGGCTTCGTGATCGTCGAGCCCGGCAGTGAGGTCGTAGGGATCTTCGAGGCTTTCCCACAAGGAAGAAGCCAAAAGCGCCCGTTGCTCGGGCGGCAGTTTCAAGGCCTCTGGAGCGATCTGGTCGAAGCTCATGGAGAGAGCTTACGCGATTTCACCGGAGTTTGAAGCCTAAAGTCGGCGAGAAATCAATACTCCCGATCCAGCAGATAATCCGCGATCTCGTGGAGCCGATCGCCCTTTTTCGCAAAGGGCTTGAGCGCGTCGTGGGCCTTTTTTGTGAGGCGGGCGGCTTCCTTGCGACTCTTTTCGAGGCCAAAGAGGGCGGGGTAGGTGGACTTGGCGGCAGCGATGTCTTTTCCCGCGCTCTTGCCCAGCTTTTCGCTGGTCTGGGTGACGTCGAGGATGTCGTCGATGACCTGGAAGGCGAGTCCGAGGGCCTGGCCGTATTCGGTGAGGGCGGCGAGCTTCGCGGGCGTGGCGTTCGCGGTCATGCCACCGAGCCGGATCGAGGCGGTGAGCAGGGCCGCGGTTTTGCTCTCGTGGAGGAAGCGCAACTGGGCCGCGGTGAGAAGGACATCGCTGCCCTCGCCCTCGAGGTCGAGGACCTGACCGCCGATCAAATGGCGGCTGCCCGAGGCCACGGCGAGTTCGGTGACGTAGGCTCCGACGCCGTAGCGAGTCGAGGCCGGCGTCTGCGCGAGGATCTCGAAGGCGATCGTGAGGAGGGCGTCGCCCGCGAGCACGGCGATGCCTTCGCCGTATTTCACGTGACAGGTCGGCATGCCGCGCCGGAGATCGTCGTCGTCCATGCAGGGCAGGTCGTCGTGGACGAGGGTGTAGGTGTGGAGGCACTCCACCGCCGCCGCCGGAGGCAGGGCCGCCTCGACGGAACCGCCGCAGGCCTCAGCCGCCGCGAGACAGAGAACGGGACGCAGCCTTTTTCCACCCGCGAAGAGGCTGTAGCGCATCGCCTCGTGGATCGTGGCCGGACGCGTTTTCGCCTTGGGCAGAAAGCGGTCGAGGGCCTCGTCGACGAGACGACAGCGGGCTTCGAGGTAGGCGGCGTCCATTCGGAAAATCAGAGCAACTCGGCGATTTGCACCGCGTTCAGCGCCGCTCCCTTACGCACCTGGTCGCCCACGACCCAGAAGGTGAGGGCGTTTTCGAGGACGAGGTCTTCGCGGATGCGTCCGACGAGGCAGTCGTCACCGTCGGTGGAGTCGAGCGGGGTCGGGAAGGCGGGGATGTCGGCGTAGGGGTCGTCGATGACGTGGACTCCCGGGGCCGCGGCGATGGCGGCGCGAGCGGCCTCGACCGAAGGCTTGTTGTTGAAAATGGCAGTTACCGAGACCGAGTGCGAGCGATACACCGGCACGCGCACGCAGGTGACCGAGGCCTTGAGGTCGGGCGCATGGAGGATCTTACGGCCCTCGTGGTGCATCTTCATTTCCTCCTTTGTGTAACCGTTGTCGGTGAAGACATCGACCTGGGGGATGACGTTGAAGGCGATCTGGCGCGAGTAGACCTTGCGCTCGGGGAGCGGCTCGCCCTTCGCGATGGCGTTGACCTGGCCTTCAAGTTCGTAAATTCCCTGGGCCCCACTGCCGGAGACGGCCTGGTAGCTGGACGCGATCACGCTCTTCACTCCCCCGAAGGCGTGATGCATCGGATTGAGGGCCATCAGAGTGATGATGGTGGTGCAGTTCGGATTGGCGATGATGCCTTGGTGGGTCTTGACGTCCTCGGGATTGATCTCGGGCACGACGAGGGGGACATTTTCGTCCATGCGGAAGGCCGAAGAATTATCCACCACGACGGCACCGGCAGCGACCGCGTGGGACGCGAAAGCCTTGGAAATACTGCCTCCGGCGCTGAAAAGAGCGATATCGACGCCCTTGAAGGAATCAGGAGTCAACTCCTTCACCGTTAGCTCTTTCCCCCGGAATGTGATCGTTTTCCCGGCAGAGCGGGCGGAAGCGAGGAGAGTGAGTTCGCTGATGGGGAAGTCGCGCTGCTCGAGGCACTTGAGGATTTCGATCCCCACGGCCCCGGTCGCGCCCGCCACCGCGAGGTGTTTTGGCTGTCGACTCATGGGTTGCTTTTTTTTTGAAGTCGGCGAGTCTACGTTCTCTTAACCCGAATGCAACCGTTTGGCGTTTTGCCCCACAGGGTTCGATCGATCTTACGCGTTCATTTGGATTTTAACCTAACCAGAATACACCACACAATGAAGAACATCATCCTTCTCGCGATCGTCGCCCTTGGCGCTCTCTCCATGACCGCCTGCAAAACCACCAAGAGCTGCTGCGGCACCTGCGGTGGTCACTCTGCTTGCTCCAAGTGAGTTGGCTCAGGTGAAGGAAGGAGGGTTTTCCCTCTTATCTTGATCCTAACCTCTTCAAAGACGGCTGCCTCTCACGTGGGGGCAGCCGTTTTTTTGTGCCCTCAACCCGCGAGCGATCCCATGGGGTCGCCGACGCGGGCGTAGAGTTCGATGCCGGCGGCGGATTGCTCCGCGAGATCGGCGGCGGGCCGGAAGGCACTTGCGGGAAAGAGCGTCATCACCATCGAGCCGCCGAAACGGAAGTAACCTTTCTCTTCGCCCTTCCCCACCGACCCGGGCTTCGCCGTATCGACGATGCCGCCGACGTTGGTCGCGCCGATCTCGAGAAAGAGATACCGTCCGATCGCCGGATGACGCACCTCGGTGATGCGACGTTTGTTTTCGTGCAGGAAACGGAGCGAGCGGGCCAAGGCGATCGGGTTCACCGAGTAGAGCGGCCCGTTGATGAGGCGTGGCTCGCCGGTTTCTCCTTCGAGCGGGAAATGGAAGCGGTGATAATCGGTGGGACAGAGTCGCGAGATCACGGCGCTACCTCCTTGAAAGGCCTTGGCCAGGTCGGCATCACCGAGCAGGGTGGGCAGGTCGAAGCGGCGCCCTTTCGCAAAGATCGTCGATGCCGCGGAAAGATCAGGGACGAGGAGGTGACGCCCGTCGGCCGGGAATAAGACCGTGTCAGATCCGGGAGCCAAGGGTCTTGCCTCGGGGCGGAGACGGCGGAAGAAGAATTCGTTGAAGGTGCGGAAGCTCTCGACCGGATCGAGGAATTCCCTCGGATCAACCCCGAAACGGACCAGAAATGGCGCAATTTCCTTGGCAGACCGGGGGCTGTCTGCCCACCGGCCGTAAAGGCGGGAGAACCAGCGGTGCTTGATGATGCCCTCGAGACAGAGTCGGCCGAGGGCGGTCTCGTAGGCCCATCGGAGCGGTTTTTCCCCGTAGATCGCCTCGGAGCGGAGGCGACCCTCGTATCGGTCATAGAAAAGGATCTCTTGCGTGCTCGCCACGGCTGAGACATAGACCTTCGCGGGGAGGGGAGCAAAACCCAAATCCCGTATTTTTCGCCTTATGATCGCCCTGCTCTCCAACGACGACGGCATCGACGCCGACGGACTCACCGCGCTCCGGCGCATCGCCGAGGCCCTCTTCGACGAAGTCTGGGTGGTGGCGCCCGCCTCGCAGATGTCGCAGATCGGGCATCGCGTGACCACCGACACGCCGATCCGCTACGAGCGGCGGGGCGAGCGCGCCTTTGCCATCGACGGCACTCCGGCCGACTGCGTCCGGGTTGCCCTCGCCCATCTCCTGCCGGTCGCACCCGACTGGGTCCTCTCGGGGATCAACCACGGCGGCAATCTCGGCCGGCACGATTTCGCCATCTCGGGGACGGTCGCGGCGGTGCGCGAGGCGGCTTTCCAAGGCATTCCGGGCGTGACCCTCTCGCACTACCTCCGGCGCGGGCTCACGGTTGATTGGGAAAAAGCGGCCGAGCGCGCCGGGGGCGTCGTCGCCGGGCTCCTCGCCGAACCTCCCGGATCCGGTCACTTCTGGAACGTGAATCTGCCCCATCCTGCTCCCGGCGAGCCCGAGCCGCGGATGATTCGCTGCGAGCAGGAACGTCATTCCCTCCACGTCCTCTACCACGAGGATGAGCCCGGGATCCTGCGCTACGCGGGTGACTACCACGAACGTCTCCGCGTGCCGGGGAGCGACGTTGATGTCTGTTTTGGCGGCAATATCGCGGTGACCCTGGCCTCGATCTGAGGGGAAAAGGAGGTGGATGCCTGATTGATCCCCTCCGATTTTCTGCGATATTGCGGAGTTCCGTAATGGTTGAAATGTCCCAGACGCTCTCTGCTGCCCTCCGCCGTCTCGTCGTAGCCGTCTCCCTCGGTGTGATCGTCCCGGTCGCTGTCGTGGCTCAGGATGCCGAGGCTCCCGCCGCCCCCGAGCGCATCGATCTGACCAATTTCCCCGGCGAACTCGTCGACAAAGTCGTCGTGCCCATCCCCGCCGAGATCTTCGCCGTGCTCGACAAGCTCGACGAGCCCGATTGGAACAGCGGCATCCAGCTCCCCACGGCGAACGACCGCGGCGGCGAGCGTTCCCTCCTCGCGCTCACTTTCGGCAGCCTCGTCGCCGAGGGGTTCATCGCCGTGCAGGCCAAGAACGCCGAAGAGATCGAGACCATCGGCAAGCGCGTCCTCGATCTTTCCGAGTCCCTCGGTCTTGCCCCGTCGGTGCGGCCCCACAGCCTCGCCATCATCGAGGCCTCGAAAAACCGCGACTGGGCCAAGGTGCGCGACGAGCTCGACGCGACCCAGCAGACCGTGCGCACCACCATGGAAAAACTGCGCGATACCGAACTCTCCGGTCTCGTCAGTCTCGGTGGCTGGGTGCGGGGCACGAATGTGGTGACGAGCTTCATCAGCGGATCCTACAGCGAGGACAAGGCCGAACTCCTCAATCAGCCGGGCCTCATCGCCCATTTCCGCGAGATGATTTCCACGATGCGGGGACCGGCCGCGAGCACCCCGGCGATCCGTGCCATCGCCACGGGCCTCGCCCGGCTCGAAGCCATCATCGGCGAGTCCGGCAACCTCGCGGAGGAGGACATCAATCAACTCCGCGACATCAGTCGCGCCATGCTCGAGGAGTTTTATTTCGCCAAACCCGCCCCGTGAACCGAACCGCCTCTCTCTGAAGAACCGGATGAATCCCCGCCCCCGCACCGCCGCGATCGCCTGCGCCGTCCTCCTTGCCCTCGGAGGGGTGGCCTACGCCTTCGTCAACGAAGCGATCTCGATGGCCCTCGAGGCCGCGACGCCCTACGTCGAGCAAGGCTTCGAAGTGCGCGAGGACAATTGGTCGGGCGAAGTCGAGCCGGGTAAGCCGCTCCTCATCCGTCACCAGCTCTTCCGTGGCAACGAATACTGGTTCTGGGCGGGCACGAGCTGGCCCGGGGCCACGGTCAAGGTCGACATCTTCGACAACGAGGGCAACTCCGTCGGCCTCGAGTCCTTCGCGAAAGGTTCCTTCGCCGGGGCGCGCGCCCTGCCGCAAAAGACCGCGACCTACTTCATCCGCGTCGTCGCCAGCTACGAGAAGTCCGGCAAGGGACTCACCAAGGCCGAGCGCGGCGCGAACGATCCCGTCGAGGGAGTCGGGGAATTCTCCGGCGTGCTCGACTGGGGCCTTGTCTACGGCTACCGCTGAGAATCCAGGTATGGCCGAGAAAACGATCGAATTCGAGACGCCGCACTTTTTGCACGGTCTCTTCGCCGATGATCTCTCCCTCCTGCGGGAGCTGGAGACCCGTCTCGGTGTGACCGCGACGACGCGCGACGCCTGGATCCGCCTCGAGGGTGAGGAAGCACGGGTCGAGGCCGGAGCCGGCGTCCTCGCCGATCTCGAAGAGGCGCGGAGAAAGGGCGGCATCATCACCGCCCATTCCTTCCGCTACGCTGTCGGCGCCGCTGCTGAGGTGCTTGCCTCTCCGGGGGGTGGCAGCGGGCTGAAAGTCTCCGAACTCTTCCGCGTCCGCCTCCTCGGCAACGGCTCAAAGCCCGCCGTAACCCCGCGCACGAAAAACCAACTCGACTACATCGAGGCCCTCGATCGTCACGACGTCGTCTTCGGGATCGGACCCGCCGGCACTGGCAAAACCTACCTCGCCATGGCCTACGCCCTCGATCTGCTGAAGGCCCGGCAGATCGACCGCATCGTCCTGACCCGTCCCGCCGTCGAGGCCGGTGAGGCCCTCGGCTTCTTGCCTGGCGCGCTTGAGGAAAAGGTGCTGCCCTATCTGCGTCCGCTCTACGACGCGATGAACGACATGCTCGACGGAGCCGAGGCGATCCGCTTCGCCGAAAAGAATCTCATCGAGATCGCCCCGCTCGCCTACATGCGCGGCCGCACCCTGAGCCGGGCCTGCGTCATCCTTGACGAGGCCCAGAATGCGAGCCGCGAGCAGATGTTCATGTTCCTCACCCGCATCGGCGAACATTCGAAGTGCATCGTCACCGGCGATCCCTCGCAGATCGACCTGAGACCCAAGAGCCGCAGCGGACTCCTCGAAGCCACCGAACTGCTCGAAGGCACCGAGGGAGTCGCCTTCGTGAGGTTTGAAGCGAAGGACGTCGTGCGCCACCCTGTCGTCGCCCGGATCATCGAGGCGTATGACCGGGGGCGGGCGATGAAGGAGGGCTGAGGTTCGATCGGTGTCGGCCGACAGCCTGCGTCGCCCGCGGGGCCGCTCGTTCGTGCGCGATCTTCCCTCAATCCCCGCTCAACTCCGGTCGCTTCAGGTTCAGGCATTCGCCGATCGCGGCTTCTATTTTCGCGAGACGCTCCTTGTCGGTGATCTTCTGCTCGGTATTCGAATCGACGAGGTAAAAGCGGTCGATCGCGGCACCGGCCTGGGTGCTGATGCGGGCGTTGAGGACTTCGGCGTCGAGGTTGCCGAGGATCGTGAAGAGATCGTAGAGGAGGCCGATGCGATCCTGCACCTGGATCTCGAGCACGGTGCTGCTCTCATGATCGTCGTTCGAGAGATAGACCCGCTGCGGGATGTCGAAATTCGGCGGCTCTTCCCGCAGGATCGAGGGGGAAATGCGGTTCTCGATGAGCGAGCGGAAGTCCGCCCCTTTTTCGCCGACGCCGAACTCCTGCTCGAGGAGCTTCTCGATGCGCTCGAGTTCGCGGGGCGAGGTCACGGGATTGAAGGTGGCGGTGCAGACGCGGAAGATGTCGAGGACGAGGTCGTCGCTGCGGGTGTAGAGATCGGCCGAGAGGATGTTGAGGTTCCGCGCGGCGAGGGCTCCGGCCACTTTCGCGAGGAGGTGGTGGCGGTTCCACCCGGCGACTTCGAGGAGGCTGTATCCCTCGTTGGGCCGGGCCTCCCAGCCGAGCACCGGGACGAGGCTTTCGTTCCCCGGCAGGGGCAGCTTTTCAAAGAAGCGGTGAAAGAGCTCGACGTGACGCACGATACTGGTGACCCCGCGGTGGCGGAAGTAGCGGTCGGGCAGGGTCGTGAAATGAGCCTCGACCTCGTCGCGCCAGGATGCCGGGACATTTTCGAGAACCTCCCGTTTCGTGTCGGCGAGAGGGCGCGTGAACTCCTGCCGGTATTTCCCGCGGTCCGCGAAGTAGGCGGCGGTGCGGCGGTGGAGCTGGGTCATCAGCGAGGCCTTCCAATCATTCCAAGCCTCGTCGTTGGTGCCGTTGGAATCGACGAAGGTGAAGAGATGGAGTGCTTCCATCCAGTTGGTGCTCTTCATCGCGGTCGCAAAATCGGCGATCGTCTGGAGATCGCTGATGTCCATCGTCGTCGAAGTCTTCCAGAAGGTGAGGTGGTGGTCGACGAGGAACATGATGAGCCGGAGCCGGTCGCCCCGGTAGCCGAGACGGCGGCAGACTTGCTCGGCGAGGATGGCGCTCGCGTCCTCGTGATGGCGCACGTTCTCGGCGCGGCCGGTGTCGTGCATGAGGAGGGCGACGTAGAGGGCGACCGGGTCCTCCATGTCCTGGAAGATGCGTTTGAAGAACTGCTTCTTCGGATCCTCCGAGAGGATGAGCGAATCGAGGATCTCGATGCAGCGCAGGGTGTGCTCGTCGGCCGAGTAGCGATGGAAAAACTCGTGCTGGACGAGGTCGGTAAGCTGCCCGAACTCGGGGAGGTAGCGACCGAGAAAACCGACCCGGTGCATGCGCCGGAAGATGTTCGCGACCTGGCCCCGGTTCTGCAGGATCTCTTCGAAGGTGTCGCGGATCGCCCGGCTGCGACGGAATCCGTCGTCGATGCGATCCCAGTTCAGCTTGAAGAGTTTACGGATTTCCGGGCTGGTCCGGAGGTTGCGCCGCTGCGAGTGGAGGAAAAAACGCATCATCCGCGAGGGGTCTTCCTCAAAGATGCAGTCGCTCTCCGGATAGATCAGGCCGTTCTTGGAATAGAATCCGTCGAAGGCTTCCTCGACGGCGGCCTGACGGGCGAGAAAATTGAAGACGGGAATGCGCCGGGTGTCGTCGCCGACGACCTCGAGCTCGAAGGCTTGCATCAGCGAGGTGCCGTGCTGAAAGAGATTTCGCGTGTGACGGTAGTAGTCGCGCATGAAGTTCTCGCTGCGGCGCAGGATGTTCGTCCCGGGCACTTCGAGATTCGTCGCGACGACTCCCTGGAGACGAAGGGTGAGGATGTCCCCCGCTTTTCCGTGCTGGCTGTAGTGCAGTTCGTTGCGCACGCGCATGAGGAATTCGAAGGCTTCCTCGATTTCGGCGTAAGCGATCTCGGTGAGTTTGCCTTCGAGGACGAGCGCCTTGAGATCTCGAGATTTGCGCAGCACCCAGAGCACCCAGATGAGATTGTGATGATCGCGCAGACCGCCGCAGCCTTCCTTCACGTTCGGTTCCTGGAGGTGCGGGGTGCGGCCGTATTTCTGGTGGCGCGAACGGATGTCGCGGCTGCGCTCGGCGAGGTAGCTCTTTTCATGGCCGCGGATGCAGGTCTCGAAAAAGGAATCCTCGAACTGGGTGAACAGCGCCGCGTCGCCGCTGACAAACCGGGCGTCGAGCAGGGTCGTCTTGGTCTGGTGATCCTTGTTCGCGAATTTGCAGGCCTCCTTCACCGAGCGCACCGGATAGCTCACCTCGAGACCGAGGTCGAAGAGCATCATCGAGACCTTTTGCACCAGTTCCTCGACGCAGGGAGGAAGTTTCAAGCTCGAGCCGGGCACGAGAAACTGGAGGTCGATGTCGCTCGCCGGGTTGAGATGGCCCCGCCCGTAGCCACCGCTCGCAATGATCGTGACGGGATGCTCCTGGCGGGTCTTTTCGCAGGCGCCGGTCTCGGCAAGGAAGTGACGGAAAAGGTCGCCGAGGAGCACGTCCATCAGGCCAGAACGGCGCGCCGCGATCTCGAGTCCCCCGCCGCCAGCCTCGTGGGCAGTGCGGATTTCCTTTCGGCCCGTCTTGAGGAACTCTTTGTAAATGGTGAGGGCGGTCCGCTTCTCTCCCGAGGCGGCTTTCACCGCATCGAGCGCGCTCCACGCTTGTTCGCGGGCCTTTTCAAGGAGTTCGGAATGGGACATGGGCCCGCGAATAAACGGGAAAACGTAGCGATTGCGAAAAGTATTTGCTTCGCGGGCAGATCGCCGACTGGTTCGTGGGAATGGAAATCAATCGTCTGGAGTCAAGAGGGTCGGGTCCCGCGGCGAAGAGGGGCCTTTGGGGAGGGCTTTGCGGAATTCTCGCGCTCGCGACCCAACTCACCGCCGCCGAACCGATCACCCGCATCGCCCTGGGATCCTGCGCCGACCAGGACAAACCCCAGCCGATCTGGGAAGCGATCGTCGCACAGCAGCCGCAGCTCTTCCTCTTTCTCGGAGACAACGTCTATGCCGACACGGCGGAGATGGAAGTGATGCGCCGGACCTACGCGAAGCTCGGAGCCGTTCCGGGATACCGGAAGCTGAAGGCGACTTGTCCCATCCTCGCGATCTGGGACGACCACGACTACGGCGTCAACGATGGTGGGGCCGAGTATGTCATGCGCGAAGGCGCCGAAAAGATCTTCGACGAGTTTTTCGAAACCCCGGCCGACTCGGCGGCGCGTTCGCGACCCGGGATCTACGACAGCCGGGTCTACGACGGAGGGCCGGGGAAACGGCTCCAGATCCTGATGTTGGATACCCGCTATTTCCGGGGGCCGCTGGTCTCTTTGCCGCGGCGATCGGAGCAAGGACCCTACGATCGCAACACCAACCCAGCGGTGACGATGTTGGGCGAGGCGCAGTGGATCTGGCTCGCGGGGGAATTGGCGAAGCCGGCTGACCTACGGCTGATCATGACGAGCGTGCAATTCCTCCCCCAGGATCATCGGTGGGAGTGCTGGGAAAACTTTCCCCACGAACGCGAGCGGCTTTTGAAGTTGCTCGCCGAAGAGAAGACCGGACCGGTGATCTTTCTGAGCGGCGACCGGCACATGGGTGAGATCATGGAACTGAAAAAGGGCGATCCGCTCAGTCCGGGTTTTCCGGTTTATGAATTGACCTCGAGCGGGCTCACCAATGCCGGTGGAGGCAAGGTGGGTGAGTCGAACCGCCATCGCATCGGTCCGGAGAACGTGCGCGAGCGCAATTTTGGCATGGTGCGGATCGAATGGGACCGCGGTGAAGCGACGCTGGAATTGCGCGAGGTGGGCGGCGAGCGGGTGCAGAGTCACGTGGTCCGTTTCCGCGCGACCGACGGCACGGCCGCGGCTCAATAGCGAGGTAGCGGCTGCACCTGGCGGGCCCGCTGCTGTTTCGTGAGCGGTGCTTGGGGAGCTTGCGGAGGCATCGGCGGAGCGACGCGATCGTGCGCGACGGGCGCGGGATACGAGTGGGGCGATTCGGCCGAGAAGGGCTGCATCATTGCCGGCTGGTAGGACATCGTGGCCGGGGCGGAGCGGGATGAGTTTTGCGGAGCCTGTGCGGCCGGGGCGATTGGGCTCGCGACCGTCGGGGCAGGCTTGCGCTGCTCTGTTCTTTCCCTGAGAACGGGTGCCGATCCGCCGGTGCGCTGGTCGATGGGGGCGTCGTGCCGCTTGAGGTTGGGATGGTAGGCGAGGGCGTCCTGGTAGTTGAGCCACATCGCTTGTTTGGTGGTGAGGAGCGTGAGGAGAACCGTCACCGCGGTGAGGCCGAGCCCGATTTTGTTGCGATGGATCCCGATCAGGAGCGCGGCGAAGGCGCAGAGGACGAGAAGTTTGAACTGCCAGGAGATGGCCTGCCATTCGAGCGAGTTTTTGGCGAATCCCTCGACCCGGGGCTTGGCGTCGATCTTGTAGACCTGTTCCATGCGCGGCTGTGCGGCGGTGCGGGCATCCTTGTAGGGGAAATAGGTGAGGGCCGCGACCCCGATCACGACAAGGGCAGCGACCTCGAGTCGTGGAGCCTTCGAGAAGTAGCCGACCACCACAAGGATCATCCCCGTGAGCAGACCGTAGGTGATGAGAGGTTCGAGCGCGAGGTAGCGGTATTCCGGGTCGGAAAGGGCACTCAGGAGCTTCTCGATTTGTAGGATGAACTCGCTCATGACGGGGCGGATCGAGGGTGAACGTGCGGCAGTTTAAAAGAGACTGGGCTGATCGCCTCCCGCTCCGGCGGGTGGGGTGAGGCCGAGTTTCAAGTAGGCAATGGGGAGGGCGGTGCGGCCGCGCGGGGTGCGCTTGAGGTAACCCTTGAGAATCAGGTAGGGCTCGTAGACCTCGTTGATGGTGGCCTCATCCTCGCCGACGGCCACGGCGATGGAGTTGATCCCGACGGGACCGCCTTGATACTTGTGCACGACCGCCTCCAGGATGCGTTTGTCCATCTCGTCGAGCCCGTCTTCGTCGATGTCGAGCATGGCGAGGGCGGCGCGGGCGACGTCGGGGGTGATGATGTTGTCGGCGCGGACCTGGGCGTAATCACGCACCCAGCGAAGGAGGCCGTTGGCGATCCGCGGGGTGCCCCGGCTGCGGGCGCCGATCTCGAGAGCCCCGGCGTCCTCGATCGGCACACCGAGGAGAGAGGCGGAACGGCGGATGATGATGACGAGCTCCTCCGGCGAATAGTAATCGAGACGGTTCGTGATCCCGAAGCGGGAAAGGAGCGGCCTGGTCAGCATCCCGGCCTTGGTCGTGGCTCCGACGAGGGTGAATTTCGGCAGAGAGAGCGAGATGGAACGGGCCGAAGGTCCCGAATCGATGATGATGTCGAGTTTGTAGTCCTCCATCGCCGGGTAAAGATATTCCTCGATGGCCGGATGGAGGCGGTGGATTTCGTCGATGAAGAGGAAGTCGCCGTGTTGCAAATTCGTCAGAATCCCGGCGAGATCGCCCGCTTTTTCAATCTGGGGACCGCTCGTGAGGTGGATCTCAGTACCGAAAGCACGGGCAAGGATGTGAGCGAGGGTGGTTTTGCCGAGCCCGGGAGGGCCGCAGAGGAGGACGTGATCGAGGGCGTCATTCCGTCCCTTGGCTGCCTCAACCATGAGCATGAGGCGCTCTTTCACCTTCGCTTGGCCACAGAATTCCTCAAAGTCCGGCGGGCGCAGGCTTTGCTCGAAGTCCCGCGCAGGCTGGCTGGACGGGTCGCTGGACGGGGTGTGAGGCACGGTGGAGCGTTCGGACGGGATGACTAAGAGAAGGAAATCCAGATAATTAAGAATTCCAGAAAATAAAGATAACCTAAAAATTATAAAAGTCGATAGGTTTCGCTTGCGTGACCTGCGATTTACGATAATCGATTGCGCGGATGGGGATTCAGTCGTTTAATTGGCCTGATTCCCGCCTTTCCGCTTGGGTGCTGGAGAAAATCCAACTTGACGTAGGGCTGCGAGGTTCTATCTAGAGAAGCTTTTCTAGGCTCACAAGGCCTGCACCAACATGGCGTGATCGCCACGGACCAATTTTTAGTTGCCAATGAATTTACCGAGATTCGACCGAACCCATTTTCTCACCCGCGCTCTCGCGATCTTGGCCTTGGGGCTGATGATCGTGACGGGTCAGGCCCAAACTCAGGAAGGAGCCAAGGTCAAGTCGATCGACGTCCAGTATGTTGGAAGTCAAACCGTCGCCCCTGAGCGCCTTCTCTCCCACATGTCGACTCGTGTTGGTGACAAGCTCACCATGGCTCAGGTCGACGAAGATGTGAAGAGCCTCTACGCCAGTGGAGACGTCGAGAACGTCCGCATTCTTGCGGAGCAGGTCAGCGGCGGAGTTGCGGTGATCGTGGTTGCTCAGACCCGCGCGGTCTACGGCGGTGCCGATTTTGTCGGTAACACTCTCATCGAAACGTCAAAGCTTGCCGGAAAGGTGGACTTGAACGTCAACAAGCCCATCGACGAAGCGGTCTTGCAAACCGCCCGGGAAGAGATTCAGGAGATGTATCGGAAAAAAGGATTCTCCGAGGCCACTGTCACCTACTCGATCGGCGCACCGACCGCGGAAGGGTATTCCAAGGTCCTTTTCACGATCGACGAAGGTAGCCAAGGCGTCCTTCGCAACCTTGAGTTCGTCGGAAACGCCGCCTTCACGGCTGCGCGGCTCAAGGAGCAGATGAGCCAGAAGGAAAAGAGCATCACCACGATTTTCGGCAAGGGTGGCTCGACCGATCCCGAAACTCTCGCCCAAGATGTCCGGGCGATCGAAGATTTCTACCGCGACAACGGTTACCTCAATGCACGCGTCGTGAATGTCTCCCGCGTGCGGGTTGACGCCAAGTATGTCGATGTCGTTTTCACGATCGAAGAGGGCCAAACCTATCAGGTCGATTCGATCGGGATCACCGGAATCACCGTCCTCGACATGCAGAACGACGTCCTTCCCTACCTTAAGACCGAGGCGGGTCAGTCCTTCGCGGGCAATAAGCTGAAAGACGACATCAAGGTGATCACTGATCAGTATGGACGGCGTGGCTACGCCGAGGCCCGTGTCACCCCCCGTCTCGACGATGCCGGGGACGGCAGTGTCCGGGTCGTCCTCGAAGTCAGCGAAGGTCGCGCCTACAAGGTTGGCCAGGTCCACATCGAGGGGAACGACAAGACCAAGGATCACGTGATCCGTCGCGAGCTTCCCTTGGAGCCCGGCCAGATGTATGACACCACCAAGACCGACGTGACCCAGCGTCGTCTTGAGAACATGAACTACTTCTCGAACGTTGAGATCATGCCGATCGATACCAGTTACATCGACGAGAAGGATCTTCTCATCCGCGTCGTCGAGAAGCCGACCGGGACTGTTAACTTCGGTGCGGGCTTCAGTTCGATCGACAACCTCACCGGCTTCTTCGAAGTGACGCAGACGAATTTCGATCTCTTCGATTGGCCGAGCTTCACGGGGGCTGGTCAGCGTTTCCGCTTCAGTGTCCGCGCCGGCTCGGAGCGCACCGATGCGAGTGTCTCGATCACCGAACCCTGGCTCTTCGGTAATCGCCTCGCCTTCACGACGGAGCTTTACTACCGAGACCTGCTCTTCCTCAGCGATCAATACGACCAGACGAACTACGGTGCGGCCCTTTCCTTGCGCAAATCGATCGGTGAGTTCACCTACCTTGTGGGTGACTACAGGGCCGAGCAGGTCCAGATCGATGCCGAACCGACTGCCTCCCCCGCGTTTGTGGCCGAAGAGGGCGATTTCTTCAAGAGTTCCCTCGGTGCGAGTGTTGTCCGCGATACCCGCGACAACGTCTTCATGCCCCGCGAAGGGAACAAGGTGTCGGCAGGATTTGAGTTCGCCGGTCTCGGTGGCGATGTCGATGACACGATTGCGACGATCAGTGCCGCTCAATACTTCACGCTGCCCCACGACATCATCATCAGCTTGAATGGTGAGTTCAACAACTCGACCGAGGGTGATCACATCTTCACTCGGCACTTCCTTGGTGGCGCCAATACCCTCCGTGGTTTCGATTACCGCGATGTGGGTCCGCGTGATCCCGTCAGCGGCGAGGTTCTCGGTGGCAAGACCTCCTGGTATGGGACGCTCGAAGCTTCGATTCCCGTGGTCGAGAAGATTCGTTTCGCCACCTTCTACGATGTGGGTGAAGTCACCGATGGTCCCGTCGGATCGATCGAAGGCGGTCTGAACTCTGACTGGGGGGTTGGACTCCGTCTCTTCGTCCTCGGCAGCGCTCCCGTCCGCCTCGACTACGCTTTCCCGCTTCAGACCGACACCTTCAACGACGAAGATGGTGGCCGCTTCCAATTCACCATGGGCGCGACTTTCTGATTCCGCGTTCGGAGTGGTGGGGTTTTTCTAAGAACCCACCCCGCCGACGCGTTTGAACAAGCGCGGACCAAGAAGCGGATTGCTTCGGTTGGCCTTGTCCTGCAGCCAGACCCTATCGACTTGAAACTCATGAAACTTCACCTGCCCTTCCTTCTCGCAAGCCTTGCCCTGCCTTTCGCAGGCGTTTCCGTCTCGGCCAACGCCCAAGAGATCAAGATCGCCGTCGTGGACATGCAGGAGGCTCTCAACAAGTATTACAAGACGGAGATTCAGGTGAAGGAGATCAACGAGCTCGCTGACGAGAAGCGCAAGAACCTCGATGAGCGTCAGGCCTCTTACCAGCAGATGACCAATCAGATGTCCGAGCTAGATGCCGTCTACAAGGACACCTCGCTGGCCGAATCCAAACGCAAGGAGGCCCTCGAAAAGCTCCAAGCCCTTTTCCAAGAGCGCAATGCGAAGGGCAAGGAAATCTCCGACGCGCAGCGGAAAGCGTCGGCTGAGGTCATGACCGCCCGCCAGGAGATGGAAGCGACCCTCGTCGATGAAATCAAAAAGACGGTCGATGGCATCGTCCAGGCTCAAGGCCTCGATCTTGTGTTCGACAAATCTTTCCTCCCCAAGGCTAATAAGGCCATCCTCTACACCTCGGCGAAAGTGATGGATCTCACGACGGATGTGATCGCGGCACTCAACGCGGGTGCCCCTGCGACGACCTCGACAAACTGAGGAAGACATCGTTTGAATTGAAGGAAGGGGTTCTTGGTCTGGCACCGGAACCTCTTTTTCTTTGCCCGAACCTATCGAAATGAAAACCACGGTCGGAGCCGTTGCGGAAATGGTCGGGGGTCGCCTCCTCCGGGGTGGGGTAGGGCACGAACTCACGAATTTCGCCGCCCTCGATCAGGCGGATGCCAGCTGTGTCAGCTTTTTCGGCAATCCCAAATACCGGGATCAACTCGAGCGGACGCGGGCCGGACTCGTCCTCGTGCCCGAGGCGGATTTGAAGGCGGAACATGCCGGTGCTCTCGTCGTGGTGGCCAATCCCATTCTGGCCTTTGACCTGATCGTGCGCGCCTACGGCACCCTGCCCCCGCCCTTTGTCCCGGGAATCTCGTCAGGTGCCTTTGTCGATACTGAAGCGGTCGTCAATCCAGCCGAGGTTGCGATCGCACCGAACGCCTCGGTTTTGCGCGGTGCTCGCATCGGAAAGGGGACGCGCATCGGAGCAGGTGCCGTCGTTGGAGAAGGGGTCGTGATCGGGGAGGATTGTGTGATCGGGCCGAACGTCACGATTTGCCAAGGTTGCCTTGTCGGAGACCGCGTCATCCTGCATCCGGGGGTCGTGATTGGGGCCGACGGCTTTGGCTTTGAGTTTGTGGAGGGCCGACACCGGAAGATCGAGCAGCTCGGCATTGTCCGGATCGGGAACGACGTCGAGATCGGTGCCTCGACCACGGTGGATCGCGCCCGCTTTGGTGAGACGGTGATCGGCGAAGGGAGCAAGATCGACAATCAGGTCCAAATCGGTCACAACTGCCTCATCGGGAAACATTGCATCATCGTGGCCCAGACGGGGATCTCGGGCAGCACGCGGATCGGCGATTACGTTGTTCTCGCGGCCCAGTCTGGTGTCGCCGGGCATCTCACCATCGCCGATCGCGTCACCCTTGGAGGACGCAGCGGGGTGATTTCGTCGATCGAAGAACCGGGAGGAACCTATTTTGGTTATCCGGCGCGGCCGTTCAAGGAAGATCGTCGCGAGGCGATGCGGGTAAAGCAGCTCGGGAATCTGATGAAGCGGGTCAGGCATCTCGAGGCGAGGCTCGGTGACGCTGGCGAGTGAACCGAATCGTTCGCTCAAGCCGTCGCTTGGATCCCTTCTTCAAGGATGCGCTGGGCGTTCAACCCATGCCCGGCGTCGCAGAGCGGATGGATTTCCATCGCTGGATCGTCGATGGCGGCGAGGAAGTGAGTGCTCGCGTTCCGAAGATGATCGGGTTGGGCAGCCACGTGGAGGGCGATACCGTCGGGATGCTCGGCGGTGGCGTGGAGGATGCGCCCGTCGTGGCCCGGCTCGATCTGGACGGTGCCCTTGTTGCCGTAGATGGTCGCGCTGTAGCTGGTGAGGTGGCCGATCTGCGTCCAACTCGCCTCGGTCGTGGCGAGGGCGTGCGGGTATTTCAGGAGCAGGACCGCGTTATCCTCGAGGGCCAGATCGGGTTTGAGTCCGGTGCGGACGCGCAAACCCGAGACCGATTCGGGCTGTCCCAGCAAGACCTCCGCGAGCACGGCGCCGTAGCAGCAGTAATCCATCAGAGCGCCGGCTCCGTTGAGCTCGGCATCGTAGAGCCATTCGCAGAATTGCCGCGAACAACCGAGCTCGACCGGGCCCTGGTGGGCGGCACGGTAGCGCACCTGCCAGAGTTGCCCGAGTTCGCCGACCTGGGCCATGTAGATGCCATGACGGAGTTGTGGCCACCAGGCGAAGGGCCAGTTTACCATGAGCCGCACCCCGCTGGCTCGCGCCGCCGCGTGCATGCGTTCGGCACCGGCGAGGGTCGCGGCCATCGGCTTTTCGACGAGGCAATGAAGGCCGCGCTCGCAGGCCTTCACGACAAGATCCTCGCTGAGCTTGTTGCTACCGAAGACGTAGGCGGCAGTGAGCCCGTCGCGGGAAAGGAGCTCGTCGTAGGACTCCGTCGTTTCGCCGGGAAAGCGGTCGCGATACTTCGCGAGCAGCTCCGCGTCGGCGTCGGCCGCTCCGGCGAGTTCGGCCCGTCCCGTCGCGGCGAGTTCTTCGAGATTGCTCCAGACATGGTCGTGGTGGAGGCCGAGGGTGATGATGCGGTGCATGACGGGAGTAAAAGGTGAAGAGTAAAAGGTGAAAGGTCGCGGATCTCAGGTCGTGTGGTCGAGACCGAAGCGTTGATCGATCGGCGTTTGATAGGATCGCAGGGCGCCGGACTCGATTTCGGCGAGGGTGACTTCGCGTCCTGCGAGATTCGATTCGACGAGGGCGTAGGCGCAGGCGAGGTCGCGGAGGCCTTCCGCTCCGCTGCACTCGGGTTGCGTGCCCTGTTCGACGGCACGGAGCCAGTCGAGTTGGGCGAGGGCAAAGTCGTTCGTCAGGCCGAGGGGGAAATGGCGCTCTTGCAGACCGGTCGCGGCTTCTTTCCGGTAGAGAGCGGAGAGGGATTTCGGCTCCTCGCCGTCGAGGTGGAGGGTGTCTCCGGTGACTTTGCCCTTGGTGCCGTAAAAGACCATGCCCTCGCCGACGACGGTGTTGCCGCCGTGTCCTCCCCAACTCCCGAACATTGATCCTGCTGCGCCGGAGGAGAGACGGAAATGCGCGTGGAAGGTGTCGTCGGCGTCGCAGGTGACGGGATCGACCTTCTTTCCCTCACGCAGAATCCAGCGGGTCGGCTCCACGACTTGGGTGTGGGCGCTGACCGCGTCCACTTCGCTGCCGGAAATGTAGCGGATGAGATCGAAAAAATGCGGCCCGAGATCGAGGGCCATGCCGCCGCCCTCCACAAGCGAATGACGCCAAGGCGTCTCGGCGACAACGAGATCGGGCGCCCACCACGTGCCGATGTTGCCCATCACCGCCATTTGCAGGGAGCCCGTCGGCCCTTCGGGAGAAAAGGCCCAGTGCTGATGCCGCACCCAAGGGACGAAGCGCAGGTTTTCGAAAACGCCGAAGGTCACGCCCGACTTTTCCGCCCCGTCGCGCATGCGCCGGGCCCCTTCCATGGAGACGGCGAGCGGCTTCTGCGAAAGGAGGTGCTTGCCTTGCGCGAAAGCGGCCTCCGCGACCTGGTGGTGCAGGCTGTGGGTGGAGAAATCATTCACCGCGTCGATCCGGCCCGAGGCAATCATCGCGCGGTAGTCGGTGAAGACTTCGACCTTCGTGTCGGGTTGAAAGTCAGAGAGGTATTGATCACCGACTGCGAGGGGATCGCCCGGGATGCTCGAGACGGCAGGGCGCTGGGGTGGGCCTTCGCCGCGCCGAACGTAGCTGAGCGCGTCGTCGGCCTTGCGCGCGCAGAGCGCGGTGATCTCGAATCCCTCCACGCCCGCCTCGCGCAGGAGGCGGTAACCCTCGAGGTGCGCGGCGAGGATGCGGCCGCAGCCGACGATGCCGATGCGTATCATGCCATGAACTTAGTGAGGTCGTGACCGAAGCCAAGCAAAAAGGCCGCTACGAAATTGCGTGGACCGTGGGGCGGCATCGGCTAAACTCACGCCAATGGAAAAATTCGACGAAAAGGAGCAATTTGCCCGCACCCGGAAGAGCCTCATCGAGCGGCTCGCCGACTGGGAGGATCAGCGCACCTGGGACGAATTTTACCAGACCTACTGGCGTCTCATCTACAGCGTTTCGGTGAAGGCCGGCCTGAGCCGCGAAGAGGCCTTCGACGTGGTGCAGGAGACCGTGCTCGCCGTCGCGAAGCAGTGGAAAAAGGGACAGGTCTACGATCCCGAAAAGGGTTCCTTCAAGACCTGGCTGATGAACATCACGCGCTGGCGCATTTCGGACCAGTTCCGTCTGAAGCAGCGCAACCCCGCCGCGATGAACCAGGCCGGTGGAACGCCCGGCGCGGAAGGCGATGACCGCCGCACCGCCACGATCGAGCGGCTCGAGGGGGAAAACGGCACCGATGTCCTCGACCAGCTCTGGGACCGCGAGTGGATGTCGAACCTCACCGAGGTCGCCCTGCAGCGGGTCAAGAAGCTCGTTTCGCCGAACCAGTATCAGATCTTCCACGCCTATGTCGTGAAGGAATGGGAGGTTGCCAAGGTCGTGAAGGAACTTGGCGTGAGCCAGTCGCAGGTCTATCTCGCGAAGCACCGCATCAGCGCGATGCTCAAGGACGAGATCGAGAAGCTGAAGAAGGAATTCTCCTGAGTCCCAGAGCCCTTCAATCTTTCGAACTCTTCGGATCGAGCGCGTCGCGGAGACCATCGCCGAGGAAGTTGAGGCAGAAGAGCGTGAGGCCGAAGACGATCGCCGGATAGAGGAGGAGTCCGGGGTCGCTCGCCATGAGGTCCGCGCCTTCCTTGATGAGCGATCCCCAGCTCGCGTCGGGCGGCTGCACCCCGAGGCCGAGGAAGCTGAGGATGGCCTCGAGCCGCATCACCGAGGGCACCGTGAGGGTCGTGTAGATGATGACGGGTCCGAGGGTGTTCGGGATGAGGTGGCGGAAGATGATGCGCGCCTGGGAAAGGCCGAGGCTGCGGGCCGCGTCGATGAATTCCTGCCCTTTGAGCGAGCGCACCTGTCCGCGCACGATCCGCGACATCGTCAGCCACTCGACCGCGCCGATGCAAAGGAAGAGCAGCCAGAGCGAGTTGCCGAAAAGTTCGTTGAGGAACCTCACCGGCTTCCAGTCTTCCATCGCCGAGACGTAGGTCGAGAGGATGATCACGATGATCATGAAGGGCAGGGCGTAGAGGATGTCGACGATGCGCATCATCACCATGTCGACGCGACCTCCGAGGTAGCCCGAGACCGCGCCGTAGACGACACCGATGGTCAGGGAGACGAAGGTGGCGAGGAAGCCCACCGAGAGCGAGACGCGGCCGCCGTAGAGGATGCGCGAAAAGACGTCGCGTCCGAGCGGGTCGCTCCCGAGCAGGTAGAAGACCTCCTTGCCCTCCATCGAGGTGGCCGAGGAAAAGGCCGGCATCGATTGGAGGTCGGGATGGGTCGCGTTCGGATCAGGAATGCCCGGCACGAGAGGCAGGAGGAAACTGACGAGGATGATCAGGATCGTGAACCACAGGCTCCCCATCGCGAGATGGTTCTTTTTCAGACGGAGCCAGGCGTCGCGCCCGAGCGAGGTGCCCTTTTCGATCGCCGTGGCATGGGCATCTTCCCCATGTATCGATGGCGGGGAGTTGGAAGGCTCGGGTGACATGCGGGGGTTCGGAGGATCTGAGCGAAAGGGCGGTATTGGGATGCTTGTAAGTCGGGCAAGATGCATGGGCTGGAAGCCCATGCCACACTCAGCGGTTCGCGCGGGTTCTCGGATCGAGCCAGGCCTGGAGCACGTCGACGAGGAAATTCATCGTGAGGATGAGCACGGCGATAACGGAGACGGTGCCGTTGATGAGCCAATAATCCCGGTTCGATGCCGCCTTGATGAGGTGTTGTCCCAGCCCCGGGAGTCCGAAGACCGTCTCGACGACGAAGGAGCCGCCGATCAATCCGGCGATGGCAGGCCCGAGGAAGGCGACGACCGGCGTGATGCCGCCGCGGAAGGCGTGTTTGAAGAGGATCGCGAGCGGAGGCACGCCCTTCGCTTTCGCGGTGCGGATGAAATCCTGGGTCAGCACCTCGATCATGCTGCCGCGGGTGAGGCGGGCGATGTAGGTCGAGTAGTAAAGTCCGAGCGTGACCGATCCGAGGATCCAGGACGAGCTGTTTTCCCAGAGGGCGACGTCGAACCAGCCCAGCTTCAGCGCGAAGATCTCGCCGAGGAGCGGGGCGACGACGAAGGTGGGAACGCAGATCCCCAGCGTCACCAGTGACATCAGCGCGTAGTCAACGATCGTGTTCCGCTTTGCCGCCGCGAAGACGCCGACGGGAATGCCAAGAGCGAGGGCGAGGACGAGTCCGCAGAACCCGAGGGCGGCGGAGACCGGGAAACTATCGGCGATGATCTCGTTCACGGAGAAACCTTTGTTACCGAAGGAAGGACCGAGGTCGCCCTTCACGAGTCGGCCGAGATACATCGCATACTGGACCGGGAGCGGCTTGTCGAAACCGTAGTTTCGCTTCATCTGCTCGACGAGGTGCTCCGGGATTTTTTTCTCGTCGAGGAAAGGACCGCCCGGCGCGAGCCTCGCAAGGAAGAAGGTCAGCGTGATGATGCAGAAGAGCGCGAAGAGCGACTGCGCGAAGCGGGAAAGGAGATAGCGCGCTGTTTCCATCAGCGTGATTCTCCTTCCCTGTCGCGATGAGCGTGAGCGAATCGATCCACTCGCTCACGCTCGCGGCTACTTTGGTCCGCCGACGCGGACGGCACCAGGTCGATGTGTTTGTAAGGATGATGATCGAGCAGGGTCGGATGCCAGTTCTTCACATCGGGGTGGAGGAGGTAGACGCGGGTGTACCAGTAAATCGGGAGAATGGGCACCTCGTCGAGAAGGATGGTCTCGGCTTCGCCGAGTTTGGCGAGGCGCGCGGCCGGATCGCTGAGGAGGGCGCTCTCGTCGAGGAGACGGTCGTATTCGGGACTCGACCAGCCGGTGTAATTGTTCGAGTCGCCCGTCCGCCAGATGCTGAGGAAGGTGTAGGGATCGACATAGTCGCCGATCCATCCGGCCCGCGAAACGTCGTAGCGGAGATCTTGGGTCGTCTGCTGGAAGACCTTCCACTCCTGGTTCTCGATCTTCACCTTCTCGATCCCGAGGTGTTTCTTCCACATGTCCTGGATTGCCACGGCGATGTTGCGGTGCGATTCGAGGGTGTTGAAGAAGACGGTGAACTCGGGCACGTCCTTGCCGCTCGCGTAGCCGGCCTTCTTCAGGAATTCCCGGCCCTTCTCCGGGTCGAAGCCGATCACCCGCGGCGGATGATAACCTCCCTCGGCCGGCGGGGTGAACCCGTAGGCCGGGACCTGGCCTCCGCGCGTCACATACTTCACGATCGTCTCCTGATCGATCGCGGAGGCGAGGGCGCGGCGGAAATCGACGTTGTTCGTCGGCGCGCGCGTCACGTTGCAGCGGTAGAAATACGAGCCGTTGTAGGTCTCGCTGCGCAGGGGCGAATCCGGCATCGCCTGATACTGCGCGACGAGGTTTTCCGGGAAAGTATAGGAATAGTGGATCAGCCCATTGCGGAAGGCTTTCTCCTCGGTGAAGGGGCTCTCGATCGGATAAAAATCGATGCCGTTGAGCTTCACGTTCGCGGCATCCCAGTAGTGGGGATTACGGCGCACTTTGACATGGGCGTTGATGCGCCACTCGCTCAGTTGAAAGGCTCCGTTGCTGACGTGGTTGCCCGGTTTCTGCCAATCGGTGTAGCTGTCCGTCATCTTCCCGAATTTCTCGATCGTGCCCCGGTGCACGGGGAGCCAGGTGGTGTGTTTGACGACGTCGGGAAAATAGGGCGCCGGACTTTCGAGCCTACAGATGAGTTCGTGATCACCGACGGCCTTCACGCCGACCTCGGCGAAGTCTTTGATCGTGCCGGTATTGAAAGCTTCTCCGTTTTTCAGGAAGAACAACATCGAGGCGTAGGGCGAGGCGGTCAGCGGATGGAGGGCGCGATGGTAGGAATAGACGAAATCGTGCGCGGTGACGGGATCGCCGTTCGACCACTTCGCGTCCTTCCGCAGAAAGAAGCGCCATTCCGAGAAGTCGGCGTTCGGCTCCCAGCGTTCCGCGACGCCCGGTTCGTGGATCGAGTCGTCCGAGACATGGTTGATGACGAGGCCCTCGAAGAGGGCGCGGAGGATGTTCGAGTCGCCCACCGAGGAGACGATGTGCGGATCGAGCGCCTTTGGTTCGGCCCCGTTCCCGAGGAGGAGGATTTTCTCCCTCGTGGCCCGGTCGACGCGGGTTTCCTCGCGGCAGGAACTCGCGATGCCCGAGACGGTCAGACACGCCAGACCGAGGAGGGTCAGCTCTTGTAGCCAACCCGGTCGGGTCGGCTCTTGGTGTGGCGATGTCATGGGTCGGGAAGTCTTGGCCGGAAACGAGGTCGTTTCAATCGCAAAGCGCGTCATTCGTCGATTGACCGCCTTGACCTCATGGCCCGCGGGCTCGTAGACTCAGCGCACTCCATGCTTTTCCTCCGCCAACTTGGCTGGGAGCTTTTCCGGCTCTTCGCCCGCCGCCGCACCTACATCGGGTTCGGGGTCTTTCTGGCGGTGGAGATGCTCTTTTATTGGCTCTGGACCCGCGAACGCTCGCAGGAGGGCATGGAGCGTTTCATCGAACGGATCGCGGGTGGTTTCGATGAATACTTTTCCGCTCTGACGTTGGGCTTTCTCATCGTCACCTTCACGATGCTGCTGCTCGGGGTCGTTTTTGTGTCGCTCATCTCGGGTGACATCCTCGCGAAGGAAACAGAGGACGGGAATCTTCGCCTCCTCCTTGTGCGTCCGGTCTCGCGCTTCCGTCTGCTCTTGGTGAAGTTCCTTTCCTGCCAGATCTACACGACGGTGCTTTTTCTTTTTGTTGGCGTCAGTGCCTTCCTCGTCGGCGTGCTTGAGCGAGGCTGGGGCGGTGGCATGCTCGTGTGGACACCGGATCTGCCGCGGGTCTCGCTCTTTGAATGGAACGAGGGACTCTGGCGCTATTTCTTTTCGATCTTCGCCTTCTCCCTGATCTACCTGCCCGTCATCGGGATGGCGTTCATGCTGGGATGTTTCAAGATCAAGCCGGCCGCCGCCACGATCCTGACCGTCGCGATCTGTGTGGCCGATCGCGTCCTCTCTTCCATCCCTCTCCCCGCCTTCGATCCCTACCGGGAGTATTTCATCACGTCGCGGATGTCGGCGTGGCTCCTCCTCCTCCACCAGGAAATCCCTTGGGCGCGCTTTGCTGAAGCCGCTGTCTGGCTCGTCGGATTCGGGTTGACGGGATTCCTCGTCGGCTGGATCGCATTCGAACGGCGGGACGTGAAGTCGTGACCTCGGGTCTCAGGAGCGGACCTTGTTTCCAGATCTGCATGGAGCGCTGCTCCAGTGAGAGAGAGGCGGGGGCGGCGGCACGTTCGCCGCTGCGGGCCGGATCGGTGGTGTCGGCGACGAGAATCCAGTGGCAACGGGGCGATTTCGGGAAATGGAAGTCCCGGGTCTGGTGCCGCGCGTTGAAGAGCAAAAGTAGCGAGGCGCCCTCTTCGTCTCCGTTGATGAGCACGGCAAAGGAACCCGGTTTGTCGGCTTCCCAGTCGATCGATTCCTTGGGTTTTCCGTCGGGGCGCAGCCAGCAGATGTCCGGAATTCCATTGCCCGGGAGGGGCTCTCCGTCGAAGAAGGACTTGCGGCGGAGGATGGGGGACTCGCGGCGCAGGGCGAGGAGGCGTTTCACGAATTCGCGCAGGGCGACCGCCTCAGGCGAGTCGTTCCACGGGATCCAACTGAGTTCGTTGTCCTGGCAATAGCCATTGTTGTTGCCTTGCTGGGTGCGGAGGCGCTCGTCGCCGGAAAGGAGGAAGGGGACTCCTTGCGAGCAGATCAGGGTAGCGAGGAAATTCCGCGCCTGGCGTCGCCGCAGTTCAAGGATTTCGGGATCTTCGGTGAGGCCTTCGACGCCGTGGTTAAAGGAAATGTTGTGCGAGTCGCCGTCGGCGTTTTTCTCGCCGTTGGCGAGGTTGTGTTTCTGGTTGTAGCTGACGAGATCGTGGAGTGTGAAGCCGTCGTGCGAGGTGATGAAATTCACGCTCGCCGCAGGGGTGCGGCGGTTGTGGGAAAAGAGATCCTCGCTGCCGGTGATGCGGGCGGCGAACTCTCCCGAGACCCCCGGATCGCCACGCCAGAAACGGCGCACCCCGTCGCGGAATTTTCCATTCAACTCGGCCCAGTCGATCGGGAAATTGCCGATCTGGTATCCGCCGTAGCCGAGGTCCCAAGGCTCGGCGATCAGCTTCACCCGCGAGAGGACGGGATCCTGATGCACCGCCTGGAAGAAGGTGGCGCGACGGCTGTAGCCCTGGGCGTCCCGCCCGAGTTCGACGGCGAGGTCGAAACGGAAGCCATCGACGTGCATTTCCTCGACCCAATAACGGAGGCTGTCCATCACAAGCCGCAGCGAGCGCGGGTGGGAAACATCGACCGAGTTGCCGCATCCGGTGAAGTCGAGGTAATGACCGGGCCGGGCCGGGTCGATGTGGTAGTAGGAGCGGTTGTCGAAGCCGCGGAGGAGGCAGGTGGGTCCATCGGGCCCGGCCTCGCAGGTGTGGTTGTAGACGACGTCGAGGATCACTTCGAGTCCGGCTCGGTGGAGGGCCTTGACCATGTCGCGGAACTCGGTCACGGGATCGCCCGAGGCGGCGTAACGGGCCTCGGGGGCGAAAAAGCCGAGGGTGTTGTAGCCCCAGTAGTTCACGAGGCCGCGTTCGAGGAGGAAGCCATCGTCGAGATGCTGATGCACGGGCAGGAGCTGCACTGCGGTGATGCCAAGATCGCGGAGGTAGCCGGTCGAGGCCGGGTGGGCGAGTCCGGCATAAGAGCCCCGGAGTGGCTCGGGAACGCCGGGATTGAGTTGGGAGAAGCCCTTCACATGCATCTCGCAGATCACCGTCTCCGTCATCGGAGTGGACGGCGGCGCATCGTCTTCCCAGTCATAGGGATGGAACAGGGGAACCAAGGCCCGCGGGGCGTGGGCGGCGCTGTCGGTGCGTTCGCGGTCGCCGCTCTCGTCCCGGGCGCGGAGGGAGGGATGATAGCGCGAGGGGCTTGAAATGCGCCGGGCGTAGGGATCGAGGAGGAGTTTGTGGGGATTGAAAAGCAGTCCTGCAAGCGGATCCCACGGTCCATCGACGCGATAGCCGTAGGTGCTGCCGCTGGGGAGGCCCGCGATGGCGAGATGCAGGGTGTCGCCGTGTCGCTCTGTCAGCGGGACCCGCAAGGTTTCCTTCGTGGGGCGAGCCGGATCGAGGAAAAGGCAGAGCTCCACCGAAGTCGCCTGGGGGGCATTGACCGCGAAATTGACCGTGCCATCGGGCGACGCCGTCGCTCCGAGGGGACTCGGGCGACCGGCGGAGAGGTGGAGCGGGGGATGGGGAGAGTTTCCGTGAATCGGCATGGGTCCCGTCGGGGGCGGATTTTCGGCGGAGGGCAAGATAGTCGGCTCGGCCGGATCTGCCAGCCCTCCTTGTGTCTTTTCTGGGGTCCGGGAAGCGCAGGTTTCCTGCCAGAAGGGGCCGAAGATCGATCAAAGAGGGCGATTTGGCCGGGATTTTGGGCCGGTTTCGGGGTAAAATCGGCTTGTCACACCGGGCGCTCCTTGCGACAACTCCCCCAGGACAGCATGCGCTTAAAATCCCTTCTTCTCCTTTCCGTCCTGGCGACGGTCGCGATCCTCCCTGCCCGGGCGGTGCCGCCCATAGCAGCGACACAGGTCAAGGCCTATGCCCCGAGTCAGAGCCGGGTTCATCTGGCGTGGATCGACAATGCCACCGATGAGACTGCCTACTACATTGATCGGTGGAATCCGACCACCATGGCCTGGGCTGGTGTGGGTGAAGTGCCCGCCAACGCCGAGGTCTTTCGTTTCGCTGCACCGTCTACCGCCGGGCAGGAGGTGAAATACCGGGTCGCACCCTTCAAGACCGGAGAAGTCGAGGCGAACCTGAACTGGGTCGAAGCGACCGTGACCAAGCCGGAGGGGACCTTGGACCTTTATCTCAATCCGAACGGTGGCTCTCCCGTGGAAGTGCCGGAGGGCTGGGAGGCACGTGTTGGGGTGCCGTTCACCCAACAAATCGAAGTCTACAACGGAACGCCGGAGTCTTTCACCGCCACGGGACTGAACACGATCCCGTCGAGCACGACCGTCGCGCTGAACCCCGCCACGGGAGTCATCAGCGGCAACGTGTCTTCCCCTGGAGTTTATCGGATCTACATCGGTATCACCTTCGGTGGGGGCAAGACCTTCGAGCAGATTCGTTTTCTCAGGGTGCTTCCGGCTGCTTCGACACCGGTAGTGGCCGCGCCGAGTTTCTCGCTTCCGACCCAGAACATTGGAGTCGAGGGCTTTCTCGACATCCGTCAGCTTTTCAGCGATCCCGCCCGCCCCAAGGGGGCATGGTTCGACACCTCGCAGGGATCCTTCATCGTCGCTTTGTTTGATTCGGCGACGCCCAAGACCGTCGCCAACTTCCTCGGTTACGCGAACCGGGGCGACTACAACGTCACCTACGTCCATCGGGTCGCGGCGAATTTTGTGGTCCAGGGAGGTGGGGCGGGCCCGGCTTCCGCCACCGCCACGCCGACCCAGTGGCGCGCCGTTCCGAAACAAGCCGCGGTAGCGAACGAGCCGGGGATTTCGAACACCCGTGGAACGATCGCGATGGCAAAACTGGGCAATAATCCCGACAGCGCGACGAACGAGTGGTTTCTCAGTCTGGGCCTCAATGGCAACAACAACCCGGCGATTCTCGATCGCCAAAACGGAGGTTTCACTGCCTTTGGCCGGGTCGTGGGAACCGCAGGTCAGGGGGTGGTTGACTCTTTCAACAATCTTCAGCGTGCCAATTACGGCCCCCTCATTACAGGGGTCTCGAATATGTCCCTGAGTGAAGTGCCGGTAAACGATCTCGTCGCTCCAACCACTCCTGGCGCAAACAGTCTCGTCTACGTTTACTCGATCAGCGAATGTCCTCCGGTGGCGATTTCGCTGGTCAGCAACAGCAACCCCTCGGTGCTCAATGCTTCGGTCTCGGGCATGGCGCTTTATCTGAAATCCCTCGGACCGGTGGGGACCGCGAATCTCACCCTGCGCGCGACCAATCTCGATGGAAACACGGTCGATTTCGTCATGCCGATCACGATCGACGATGTCGCCGGTCCCGGGGTGAGCCTCACCAAGATCCGCGGCACCCGCCCCCTTGGCTCCCTCATCGTGAAGGGGCGTGCCACCGACACGATCGAACTCGGTCGCTGGCGCTACCGGGTCAACCGCGGCAATTGGGTCAACGGTGGGGTGCTCTCCGGCAAGTCGGCGGTCATCACCGAGAAAATGAGCGGATTCCGCTCCGGCAAGAATGTCATTGAAATCGAGGTCTTCGACAAGAAGGGCAACACTTCGGGCATCCTGAAACAGACCTTTACCCTGGGTTGAGTAGAGGAGGGATGCCGATGGTTCGGGAAGGGCTTCACTCCCGGATCAAAACCGTCTCCAGATCGAGATCCTCAAGGCTGGTCAGAACGGCCGTGGCCCCGGTGAAATCAAGATGGGCGGTGACGCGGTTCGGCACGACGACGCAGGGACAACCTGCGGCCATGGCCGCTAGCAGCCCGTTCCGCGAGTCCTCGAGCACGAGCGCTTCGCCCGGCGCCACGCCGAGTCCGGCGGCGGCGGCGAGAAAGAGGTCCGGCGCCGGCTTGGGGGCGGCGACGTCGTCGATGCAGCGGGTCAGGACAAAACGCCCGAGCAAGCCGAGACGGGAAAGGTGACCCTCGACCCAACTGCGGGGGGAACTCGAGGCTACGGCGCACCGGATTCCGCTCGCCTCCGCCGCATCGAGCAAGGCGATCACCCCGGGCAGGGGAGGGAGTTGTTTCACACGCTCGAGGGCGTTGCGCTCGCGCCAGAGGTCCCGGTCGGGCCAGTCGATGGCGCTGCCGACGAGGGATTCGAGGTGCGACTTGGGGTCGAAGCGGTTGAAATCGCTGCCGACGCAGGCGGCATAGACGTCGAGCGGAAGCTCGTGACCGTGGGCGAGGTAATCTTCGCGCCAGGCTTCGTAGATGGGGAACTCGGTGTCGAGGATGAGACCGTCGAAGTCGAAGAGGAGGGCTTTCAGTGGCATGGGAAAGGGAGGGTGTAGAGAATCAAGATTTCGACGGGAATCCGGCTTTGTCCCGGAGGATCTCGAGGGTGCGGAGATTGCCGAGGGTGTTGGCGGGTTGATTCCAGTTCGCTCCTCCAGCAACGACTTCGGCAAAGGCATCGGCCTCGACGGCGTAGATCGGCCGCTTTTCGCGAACGCGGAATTTCTCCACCGCGCCCTTCGGTGAGATCAGGGAAAAGCCTTCCTTCGCCTGCCAGAAACGCGTGATCTCGATGCGGCCCTCGCTGCCGGCGAGATGGGCGGACTGATCGGAGAGCACGGTCATGCCACAGGTGAAGGTGGCGAGGGAGCCTCCGGAAAATCCCAGCAAACCCGCTGCATAGTCGTCGACGCCGAACTCGTGCCGGTGAGCGAGGCACTCGACCCGGTCGGGTTCGCCACCCGAGAGGGTCCGGGCGAAATCGACGCAGTAACAGCCGACGTCCATCAGCGAACCTCCGCCGGGTCCCGCCTGGAAGCGGGCATCCTCGTGCGAGGCTTCGCGGGAGAAAGTGAAATTCGCCCGGATCAGGCGCACTTCACCGATGGCCCCGCTGGCGACGAGGTCGAAGAGTTTTTGCGTCTGGGGATGCGCCCGATACATGAAGGCCTCCATGAGGACGAGCCGCTTCTCCGCGGCGCGGTCGAACATTCCGCGGGCCTCGGCCACATTGAGGGCCATGGGCTTTTCGCAAAGGACGTGTTTTCCGGCATCGAGCGCGGCAAGGGTCCATTCGCGGTGCAGGGCGTTGGGGAGGCTGAGATAGACGGCGTCGAGATCGTCGCGGCGGAGGAGGGCCTCGTATCCGGTCACGGGCTCGCCCCCGTGGATGCGGGCGAAGGCGGCGGCCGCAGCGCTGGTCCGCGAGGCCGTCGCGACGAGCCGACCGGTGTGCGAGGCGGGCAGCTCGGTCGCGAATTTGGCGGCAATTCGGCCGGTGCCGAGGATGCCCCAGCGAAAGTGGCGGGGGGGGTTCATCGCCATCAGGATAGCACGAATCGTTTGCGCGGCACAGGCCTCTGCGGAATGATTCCCGAATTCCCCCATACCCCTAAAAAATGAAAGTTCTTGTTGCCGGCGGAGCCGGATACATCGGAAGCGTCGCCGTGGAAGCCCTCCTCAAGGCCGGCCACGAGGTCGCGGTGCTCGACAATCTCTACCAGGGCCATCGCGAGGCGGTGAGTCCGGACGTTCCCTTCTACGAGGTCGATCTCAAGAACAAGGACGCCGTCGATCGGGTCATGGGGGAACTCGCCCCGGACTCGATCATGCATTTTGCCGCCTACACCCTCGTGGGGGAATCGGTCGAGAATCCCTTCAAATACCTCGGGGAAAGCGTCGGCAATGCCTTGAATCTCATTTCGTCGGCGGTCGACCACGGGGTGAAGCGTTTCATCTTCTCTTCGACCGCGAATCTCTTCGACGATCCGGTCCGCATCCCGATCGCCGCCGATGAACGCATCGTGCCGGGCAGTCCCTACGGTGAGTCGAAGTATTTCGTCGAACGCATCCTCTACTGGGCGCACCGCACGAAGGGGCTGCGCTACGCCTGTCTGCGATACTTCAATGCCTCGGGTTGCACGCCGACGCGGGGCGAAGATCACGATCCCGAGACCCATCTCATTCCCCTCGTCATCCAGGTGGCCCTCGGCCAGCGCACCTCGATCAAGATCTTCGGCGACGATTATCCGACGCCTGACGGAACGTGTGTGCGCGACTACATCCACGTTGAGGATCTTGCCGCCGCCCATCTCCTCGCTCTCGATGCCCTGCAGGAGCGCGAGGTGCTGCATTACAATCTTGGCAATGGCAACGGTTTCAGCGTCAAAGAGGTCGTCGAAACGGTGCGCGAAGTGAGCGGGCGCGAGGTGCCCGCGGAGATCGTTGCGCGGCGGGCCGGCGATCCGGCCACGCTCATTGCCGACAGCACCCGCATCCGCGAGGAACTCGGGTGGCAGCCCAAA
Organism: Akkermansiaceae bacterium UBA5020; assembly: GCA_002396885.1. Taxonomy (GTDB): domain Bacteria; phylum Verrucomicrobiota; class Verrucomicrobiia; order Verrucomicrobiales; family DEV007; genus Arctic95D-9. The sequence goes on along the minus strand of DGXY01000031.1, from coordinate 8,707 downwards.
TACACGGACCTGCGCTCCATCGTGCAGAGCTCCTGGGACTGGCACGTCGCGCACCCCAACGGGTATCGGAAATAAGCCGCGCCTCCCCCGCGGGATGATTTTCGGCTTTCCCCCGGGATGGATTTCATCCTAGACTGCGGATCATGGAAATGACCCGCCGATCTTGGATCACCGGTGCCCTAGGGCTCGGTCTCGCCCCGACCGCTCCGCTCTTCGCGGTGAAAGAACCCTATCCCCGTTCAGGAAAAGGTCTCCAGGTCGGGCTTGCCGCCTATTCCTTCCGAAACCAGTTCGAATGGTCGCGAGGAAAAAAGAACCCGAAGTTTGAAGCCGGGGAACGGGCCATGGACATGCCGAAATTCCTCCAATACTGCGCCAGCCAAGGCATCCAGGGGGCCGAACTGACGAGCTATTTCTTCGCCCCCGACGCCGGAGCCCCGACCTTCACCGAATGCCGCGGGATCGCCGCCAAGCTCGGGCTTACGATCTCGGGGACGGCGGTGGGAAACAACTTCTCGCATCCCAAGGATTCTCCCGAGCGCCCCAGCCAGATCGCCCACGTGAAACAGTGGATCGATTTCGCGGCCTTGATGGGCGCATCCCACATCCGTGTCTTCGCCGGAGCGCATCCGAAAGGCGTGAGCGGGGAAGAGGCCGAGCAGAATGCGATTGACGCCCTGACCGAATCGGCCGTTTCCGCGGCGGAAAAAAAGGTCTACCTCGGCATCGAAAATCACGACAGCATCACCACGGCGGACCGCCTCCTCCGCATCGTGCGGGCGGTCGACAGCCCGTGGGTCTGCGTCAATCTCGACAGCGGAAACTTCATCGCCGAGGACGTCTACGCTGAAATCGAGGCCGCCGCGCCCTACGCGATGAATGTGCAGCTCAAGACCGAAATCAAAGTGGGCAAGACCGGAAAGGAAAAAGCTCCCGCCGATCTCGAGCGGGTCGTGAAAATCCTCAAGGACACCGGCTACGAGGGGTTTGTCGTCCTCGAGTATGAGGAGGAAACGGATCCCTACGAGCACGTGCCGCCTCTGCTCGAGAAACTCCTCAAATGGTGCGCCTAGGATGGCAAATCCTTGGCTTGGCGCTGCTCATGACCCGATGAATCCCTTCCTACGGCATCTCGGCTACGGACTGGCCGCGGTGCCGGCTTTATTCCTGCCCCTCGCTTATCTCATCGCGGTGGGCTGGCTCTGTGCCTATGCCTTGCCGGCGGCCTACCATGGGCAGGAAATTGCCGAGTCGGGCGATCGCTTCCTGATCGTGACGAGGGCGGGGTTCCACGCCCTCGTCGTGCAGTGGCCGATCTATTTTTTCTGGGTCCTCGTGACGCGACGCCTCACGCCCCGGCTCCGCCTGCTCTGGGGCGGAGCGATGGTGATCTTCAGTCTCTTTGCGATTCCTTGGTTCCTCTTCGCGATGTGGCGGCGCAGCGAACGCATCGAGCTGCTTCGTTTCATCCGGCGAACTTCGGTGAGGCATTATTTCGCCAAAGGTTTGCGCGAGGAGCTGCCGCCGATGCGACAGCATCTCGATCTGCCCGACGAATATCGCCGGGTGCGCTTCAAGGGGCAGGTCGAGGCGATCCCGCCGGAGTTCCGGATTCTCACGGCCCACAATCCCGAGGGTGTCGTTTCCCCGGCGCAGGTCAATGCCGAGGCCGATGGCCACCTCCGGGCCGAACTCACCAGGCTCGAGTTTGAATCCTTTCCTGTCACTGGCGGCAGCCCCGATTTCTCGCACGCCGAGTCGGGCTTCGGGGTGGTCTGCACCCGGGCCGAGGCGTTGCTGCTCGCGCGGCGATTCCGTCAGAATGGCTTTTTCGAAGTCCTCGGCGGCCGGGTCTATCTGATCTCGGTGCACGAGGCCCAACGGCCCGGGGAATATGTGGGTCGTTGGCGGGATCTCGCCCAAGAGGAAGAGCCATCCGATGGGAATGAAATCGATGGGATCGCCGGGGACATGGCCGCGACCGAATCGATTTAGTTCCGTTTCCGTTGATTTTCTTTTTTCGGTTTGACTCAGGGCTTCCTTTTCTGGCTTCATTCAGCTGGATCCTCGCCCTTGAAGCCATTCGATGACTCGTTTCCGAATCGCCGTTTTCCTGATCCCGCTGATCGCGGCGGCAGGTCTTTGGGGGCAGGACGAAGCGAAGCCGGTGGCACCGCCTGAGCCCGCTCCGGCGGCGGTCGAGAGCGACGGTCCCGTCCAGTTGCTTGAGCGCGGCCGGGCCGCCTTCGCCGCGAATGATTTCGGCGGGGCCGAAGCCGCGCTGGAAAAGTTCATCGCCGATTACGGTGCGGCGGAAGAGGCCAAGGAGGCGGTGCGGCTCCACCGGCCTCTTGTCGCGATCAGCAAGGTCGGACTGAAGAAATTCGACGAAGCCCTGAAGTGGATCGACGATTCGCTCCTCGATCCGAAAATCGACAAGGGCCTGTCCGACGAGCTGAAATTCTGGCGGGGGATTTGTCTGATGACTTCCGGAGAGCTCGTCGGTGCGCAGCGGGCCTTTGGCGAATATTGGGCCGATGAGTCGCACCATGCCTTCAAGCGCTACGAGGCGCTCCTCCTCTTCGCGACCCTCTACCTGCAGCAGGAGTTCCCCGCCGAGGCGGCCGACTTTCTTGAATCGCAGATTTCCCAGGTGCGCGAGGCCTCGCCCGAGGCGGCGAGCCGCGCCGTCGTTCTCGAGCTGCATTGCCGCCTCGTCGCGGGACAGCATGACGAGGCCCTCGCCGTGATCCGGCGCGAGCAAGCGAACCTCGATCGGATGACGCAGGTGATCAGCTTCCAGAGTCTCGCCCTCCAGCTCGGCGCCACCTTTCTCGACGAGAAGCGCTATCACGACGCCATCACCTGTCTCCAGCGGATCTGGCCGCGGCAACGGCTCGTTGACTATCAGAACCAGAAAATCGCCGAGATCGGGGAGCGCATCGCGATGCTCGAGACGCGGCCGAACACTCAGGGAACCGTCTTCCAGCTACGCGCCATCCTTGGCCGGGTCCAGCGTGAGCTCGAGAATTTCTCGAAGACCGAAAACTTCGACTCCGCCCTCCGCCTGCGCCTCGCGATGGCCTATCAGGGGCTCGGTCGTTATCGCGAGTCGGCCCTGATCCTCGAGGACATGCTCGCCTCGATGCCGCCCGATCCGCTCGTCGAGAGCGCCACTCTCGCGCAGGTCCAATGCTGGATGGAGACGAAGCACTGGACGCGTGCGATCGCGGCGGCGGAGCGCTACGAGGAAGTCTTCGGGGCCGATGGAAAATCGCTCGCGACGGTGCTGTTTCTCAAGGCCGAGGCGCTTCGGGAGAATCTCGATTACGGGGCTGCCCAGCTCGCCTATGGGGAGCTTGTCGAGCGTTTCCCCAGGGATCCCTTCGCGGGCAAAGCGATGTTCATGCAGGGCTTCCTCTATCTCCAGCAGGACGATAACGAGGGCGCGCTCTATCAATTCGATCAGGTGCATCGGCAGTATCCCGATTCTGATCTTGTCGAGGATGCGGATTACTGGTCGGGCATGGCTTATTCTTTCTCCGCTCTCTACGAGGAGTCCCGCGCTCATCTCGAGGGCTACCTGAAACGCCACGAGCCCGCCAAGTATCGGAAGGAAGCGACCTTCCGCATCGCCGTCTGCACCTTCTCCCTCGCCGATTATCCCGGAGCCATCGAAGAGCTCGAGGTTTTCAAGGCCGCTTATCCGGGGGATCCGCTCACCGACGAGGCGAATCTCCTTCTTGGCGACGCCTATTTCTCCGAGGGGAAAAACGACGAGGGATTCGCCGCCTACGAGCAGGTTCGGCCGGAGTCGGGCCGCTACTTTGAGGATGCCTGGTTCAAGAAAGGCAACGCCCTGAAACTGCTTGAGGAACTTCCCGCGATGCGGGAACACTTCGGGAAATTCGTCACCGATTTTACCGCGAGCGGACGCCTCCCCGAGGCGGTCTACTGGATCGGGTGGACGCATATCCAGGAGGAGGAGATCGTACGCGCCCGCGACATCTACTGGAAGACGATCGAGGACTGCGGTGACGATCCCGCGCGGTTCACCATGACCGATCTGCTCGGCGGATTGCCCAAGGTCTATCGCAATGGAGGAGCCGCCGCCCGCGACGAGCTCGTGACAAAATTGCGCCTTCTGAAAAGTCGCGCCGGCGTGCAAGGCAGGACGACCCTCGCCCTGCGTGCCGGGTGGGCTCTCTCGCTCGTTGCCGAGGGAGACGGCGCGCGTAGCGAGTTGCTCGACATCGCCAAATGGGTCGACCCGCGGCTTCACGAGCCCGTCCTCTCCGTCGCCGTGGCCGAAGCCCAGCTCGCTTCCGGAAACCGCCTCGTCGCGAAGCAGCTTTTCACCGAGATCCGCCGCTGGCATCCCCGCGCCGTCGAGCGCGACCGCATCTATCGCGGGCTCGGTGAGATCGCCGCTGCCGCCGGCGAGACGGAGGAAGCTCTCGCATTCTACGAGCGCTTCGAGCGTGAGACCGCCGCCTCGGTCCATCTCGGCGAAGTGCGGATGAAAATGGCCGATCTTCAAACGGCGGCGGGACGCGGTGAAGAGGCGCGAGCCATCCTCGAGAAGACTCTTGAGACCGCGGGTGTCACCGCGGTGACCAAGGCGGAAGCGCTCCTGCGGCTCGGCCAATCCTATGTCGCCGATAACCAGCACGAAAAGGCGATCGTCTATTTCGAGCGGCTCTACGTGGCCTATGGAAAGTTCGGCGAACTGAACGCCAAGGCCTATTGGGGCCGTGGCCAGTCGCTCGAGGAACTCGATCTCGGACGCGAAGCTCTCGAGACCTACGAGGAATGCGCGTCTCGCGAAGAGCTGGCTGATTTCGCCGAAGTGAACGAGGCGAAACGGCGCATCGAGGTGCTGAAGCGGGAGTTTCCGCCGAAACCCGAAAACCCAACCGAACCAGCAGGGGAGGGGAGCGAATGAAGGCCGTTTTCTCCGTGATCGTTCTCTTGATCGCAATGCCTCTAGCGGCGCAGGATCTCGTCGTGATGAAGTCCGGCGAAACGATCTCTTGCCGGATCGACGATCTCACCGATGCCATCGTCAACATCACTTTGCCTGGTGCCGCCGGGGCAGTGGGATCGGCGAAGCGCACCCTTGCCGCCACCCAGGTCGAGCGGGTCGAGTTCGGATTCCGACCTGGCGAGAAGGCGCTCTTTGAGAAACGCGATACCGCGACCGCCGCCGAGCTGAAGCCATGGTGGGATCTCTCGTTTCCCCATCTTCATCGACCCTCTTCCCGCAGCGGCGCGTGGGGCGTGGCCTATGCGAGTGCGATGATGCGCGAGGGAGGAGTCATTGGAGCAGAGAAGGCGCTTTCGCTCTTTGATTACCTGATCGGCAAAGCCTGGTCACCCGACGATAAAGCGGCGGCGAAGCAGGGGCGCCTCCGGTCGCTCATCGCGATGGGAGATCTCGAGACCGCCACCGCCGAGGCCCGCCTCCTCGCCCGCGAGACGGAGGATCCGGCCTTGCTCATCGAAGTCGAGCACCTTCTCGCGCAGTCTGACTTCCGAGGCCTGCGCGAACTCGAAGAGGAGCATCCCCGCTGGGTTGAGGACGACGAAGTCCGTCCCCGCCGTCAGGAGCTTTATCACCGTGCCCTTGATCAGTTTCTCAAGCCGCATCTCTTCCACGCCACCCGCGAGGAGGCCGCCGCCCGCGGTCTTTTTTCAGCCGCCGAATTGCTCGTCTTTGGAGGCGAAGCCGGGGAGGCCAAAGCGCGCTGGGAAGACCTCCTCAAACTCTATCCCGAAACTTCTTTCGCAGCCCAAGCGAAGGAGCGCCTCACCGCGCTCAATTCAACTCCGATCGACCCCAAGGCCAACGCTCCATGAACCCTATCCGAAACCTGCTCCAGCCATTCCTCATCCTCGCCGTGTCTTTCCTTGCCGGCGGCATTCTCTCTCCCTTGTTCGCACAGGATGTCGCCGCCCCCGATCCCGCCGGAGTGGTGGCGCAGGATGTCTCCGCCCTTGATCTCTACAATCAGGGCGGGGGATTCATGCACGTGCTTCTCTTGTGCTCCATCGGGACGATCGCCGCGGTGGTCTATTGCTTCGTCCAGATCTCGCGGAAAAAGATGGCGCCACCGGGCCTCGTCAACCAAGTCAACGCCGCGATGGCGACGCGCGACGTCGTTTCGGCCTACAGCGCCTGTCAGGCTCATCCCAGCAGCTACGCACGAGTCATGTCGGGGGCGCTCTTGAAGGTGAACTTCGACCGCGACCTCGCCAACAAGGCAAGCATGGCCGATGCCGCCGCCGAGGCCCTCGACGAGGAGGAACACCGGCAGATGGTCTGGGTGAATTATCTCAACATTTTCGCGACCTTGGCTCCGATGGTGGGTTTGTTAGGAACTGTCTGGGGCATGATCGAGGCCTTTGACGCCCTCGCATCGCAAAGCGGCGACGCGAAAGGGCTCGCCTCCGGGATCAAGGTGGCGATGATCACGACGGCAGGCGGTCTCATCGTGGGCATTCCCGCGATGTTTTTCTACTTCTTCTTCCGCGATAAACTCCATGGCGTCATGACCACGGTGCAGAAGCATGCCAGCTTCGCCATCGACATCCTTTCCGGCGAGATCCGCCTCCAGGGCGCCGCCGAACCCGCCGAAACCACGTCCGAATCCTGACAGATCCTCTCTATCCGTCCGCATGATCCGCCGCCGCAAGAGGTCGCCCGACGAGGTGAGTTTCCAGCTCACCCCGATGATCGACATGACCTTCTTGCTCCTTATCTTCTTCATGGTCACCCAGAAGATCACCGAGCAGGAAATGAGCGTGCCGATCCGCCTGCCCATCGCCGCGACGGCGGCCGCACCCGAAAAGACCGAGCGCGACGTCATCAACATCGACGGCGAGGGCAACTATCACATCGGCGACCGGGCCGCGACGAAGGATGAGGTGCTCGCCCACCTCCGGGTGAAGTTCCGCGATTTCCCCCCGCTCCAGATCTATTTGCGCGCCGACCGGCAGACGCCGACCAAAAAGATCCGCGAGTTCGTCGAAATGGCCACCGAGGTGGGTGCAATCGACCTGATTTTCGGCGTGCAGGAGAAGTGACCGAACCACCCGACCTCATGAGACGAAGAAAACAGCGCCGCGCCTCAGCCGTCGAGATGCAGATGACCCCGATGATCGACATGGTTTTTCTTCTCCTCGTCTTCTTCATGGTCTCGGCCAAGCCGGTCCAGCCCGAGCGCGACATTCCCATGGGCTTGCCGGGGCAGGTTGCCCAGGAAGAGATCGTCGACCTCCCCGACGAAGCCCGTGTCATCATCGAGCCCACGGGACAGGTCGTGCTGAACGAGCAAAACCTCGACGAACCCGCGGACACCTCGCTGCCCGAACTCCGCGCGGTGCTGACGCGTTTCCGACTCTCCGCCGAGAATGCGAAGACCGAAGCCCTCGTCACTCTGGCGCCGCACGACACCGTGCCGCACCAGCGACTCGTTGACGTCCTGAACGCCTGCGCCGAAGCCGGCATCCGCGGAGTCACCCTGGCCGGAGCGACCGATGAGTGAGATTTCCCTGACCCTGCCCCCTGATTCTCCGCCTCCACCCCGGCCGCGGAAGAAAAAGCGTGCCCCCAAACCCCGTCCCGACGGGATCACCCTGGAGAAAAGCCAACGCCGTGCCATGATCGGATCGATCATCCTCGGTAGTGTCATCGTCCACGGCGTCGCCCTGCTTGTCTTCGGGATCTGGACGGTGGCAAAACATTTCACCCGGCCTGAGGCCCGCTTTGAGATGAAGAAGGTGGTGAAAATCCCGCCGAAGACGCCCGAGCACAAAATGAACGTGGCCAAACACGAGGCCATGGCTCCGAAGCCCACCTTCAACGACAAACTCGTCAGCACGCGTCCCGTCGCGTTCGCCCTTCCCGAGCTGCCTCAGGTCGATCTCGATCAGATGCTACCGCTCGATCCGTCGGAGCTGATCTCCGACCAGGTCAACGGTCTCGTCGGCAGCGCCGCACTCGGCTCGGGTCTGGGACAAGGGCTCGCGGGCGGCGGCGGCACGGGTCAGGGGATGAGCTTTTTCGGGGTGCAGACCCAGGGGCAGCGCATTCTCCTGCTCTTTGATGTCTCTTCGAGCGTGGTCAACAAGGCGAACGCCGCCGGAATTCCCCTCGAGCGAATCCAGGAGGAAACGATCAAGCTGATCGGCGGCCTCCCCATCAACGCCCAGTTTTCCATCATCCAGTTCACCGGGAATTACATGCCCTTCACCGAGGAACTGATCGCCGCGACTCCGGGCAACAAGGACCTCGCTCAAAAGTGGGTCGAGGAGAAATGGAACAAAAGCGGGGCGATGAGCGCGGCCACCTCCGGAGTGGTGAGCAATCTTCACGGCGTCGTCGGTGTGCTCGAGCGGGCCGTGGCGATGCGGCCTGATGTCATTTTCCTGATCTCCGACGCGAGTTTCCAGTGGCGTCCGGAAGGGGCGGGTGGACTCAGCAACATTCCCTACGATGAGATCAAGAAAGCAGTCGCCAAACTCGAGGAAACAACCCAAGGAGAGATCCCCCTGAATTTCATCGCTTTCGAACCGAAGCCGGATGACGAGAAGGAGTGGAATCGGCTCGTGAGAGGCACGGGAGGGGAGTTCCGGCAGCTCAAAGCCGAGTGAAGCGCGCTCGAAAACAGCAGATTGAGGGAGATTTTTGAACTTTTTTGAGAAA
>DGXY01000046.1:113495-122065 GCA_002396885.1 Akkermansiaceae bacterium UBA5020 | reverse complement strand
ACGGCGACCGACATCGCCTTCGCCCTCGGGGTGCTCGCCCTCCTCGGCAGCCGGGTGCCGGTGACGCTGAAGATTTTCCTCGCTTCCATCGCGGTGATCGACGACCTCGCCGCGGTCATCATCATCGCGGTTTTCTATACCTCGGAGCTTTCGGTCGGCTCGCTCCTCCTCGCGGTCCTCTTCCTCTCGTGGCTTTTCATCCTCAATCGCATGGGGATCACCGCGAAAACGCCCTACCTCCTCCTCGCCATCGCCCTCTGGGTGGCGGTGCTGAAATCGGGCGTGCACGCCACCCTCGCCGGGGTCGCGGTAGCGGCCTTCATCCCCTACCGTCCGGTGAAGGGCGCGCCGGAAGGCAGCGAAACGCTCGTCGAACAACTCGAGCATCAAATCCAGCCTTGGGTCGCGTATGGCATCCTTCCGATCTTCGCCTTTGCCAATGCGGGGGTGCCGCTCGCCGGACTGACCCTCGCCTCGCTTTTCGAGCCGGTGCCGCTCGGCATCGCCCTCGGCCTTTTCCTCGGCAAACAGCTCGGGGTCTTTGGGGCGAGCTGGCTCTCGGTCAAATCTGGGATCGCGAGCCTGCCCGATGGAGCGAACTGGCGGCATGTCTACGGAGTCGCCCTGCTCTGTGGGATCGGCTTCACGATGAGCCTTTTCATCGGATCACTCGCCTTCGAGCCGACGGGCGGTAATGGAGACGCCTTCGACGAGCGCCTCGGGATTCTCGCGGGATCATTCCTCTCAGCCATCGCGGGGATCGTGGTGCTGCGTTATTTTAGTGGCGCAAAAGATTCCCTGGCCCGTTCCTCCTCCGAAACGGCTCCCGAATCCTGACGGGGCCGCTCCGGCTCAGAAACGGAGCACGGCGCCGGTCGCGACCTGGGATTCGGTCACGGAGACTCGTTTTTCCCGGGCTCCCGGGCTCGTGGTGGTGATACGATAGGAGGAATCCGCGCCGGTCGCATAGGGCACCCGGAAGGTCACCCCACCCTCCGCTCCGGCTGCCGTCTCGCGCCGGTAGGTGACCGCCCTCCCTGACGCCGGCACGACGAATGAGAACTCGAGCGAAACCATTTCCCCGGGCGAAAAGTTGCCTTTCAACACCGCTCCGGCGACCCGTTCGAACACCTTCACGGAAGGAACGATCTGTCCCGAGTAGCAGAGATATCCGCCGGGCTCCTCCCAGGTCGCGCCAGACTTCGTGAACGGCCCCATGGACGCGGGTTCGTGCTTTTCCATGAGGTCGGAACGCAGCGAGACGATCGCCTCTTCGGGACGCAGCCGATATCGCACGAAACTCTCCTCGCGGCTTTCGTAGACGAGCCGATAGCGCTCCATCGAGGAACCGTCGCCGAGGTAGAGATTCGCACCGATGGAGCGTCGGAAGGGCTCGCCGTAGGATCGCAGGGGTAAGCCCTCCCATTCGCTGCCATCCGCGATCTGGATCGCCTCCGGCGTCAGCCCAGCCTGGAGGGCTTCGGTCGCGAAGAGATCGCAGACCGAGACAGCATCGAGGACGACATAACGCACTCCTTCTGGATCACCGAGCCGATCCTGCGAAGCGTTTTCCTCCTGCTCGAGAAACCAGTCGATGAACTCTGGGCTGCGGCTTCGCGCGGAGACGGCGACGTGATCCGCGAGCACCGGGACGAGGTTACCGTATTGCCAGTGGGTGAAGACCGCGCCGGTTCCTGATGGATAGGCGAAACCTTCTCGTTTCTTCCACGGTTGCGCGAGATGTGTCGGCTGGATGGGTGAGACGGGGGTCTCGTCACGAATCCATCGCATCGCCTCGCGCCATGGCTTTGTCGCCACGACCATTCCCGCCACCTCGTGGCGGGTCATCACGGGCGCCCTGAGGAGGCCGGCGGGCCAGACGAGGATCAAAGAAATCACCACACTCGCCACGGGCAACCAGCGTGCCCGGCGCGCCGCACGCGGAGCCCAAAACTGCAACCCACCGTATGCCGCAGCCAAGGGGGCGAGCGCACCGGTAAGATAGAAAAAGTCCGATCGCAACGTCGCCAGAATCATCCAAAAGGCGATCACGGCAAAAGCAACGCGGGACGCGACGGCGTTCTCCTTACCAAGTCCCGCAAAGACTCCAAAAAAGAGCCAGGGCAGAACCAAGCCATAGTCGAACCACCATGAAAGAACGGGATCGGCCGCGTGCTCGGCGATATCGCGATTGGCCGGACCGAGGAACTTCAAGGCCAGTGAGACCACCTGAGGATTCGCGGACAAAAACACCGACGCGAGCAGCGCGGCTCCACCCGTCATGATCGCCGCCTTCCCGAAATGGCCAAAGCGACGGGCCCATCCCGTTGCGAGCCATTGCCAGCCTGCGAGCAGCGCCACTTGAAGGCCCAAGGCGACGAGAGTGAAACGCAAGGCCTCCGGCACCATGATCCCCTCGCGCCAGAACAAGGCGACGCCACCCGTGATCACGAAGATGCCGGCGAAATAAGAAATCGCCCGTTTCCGGATCGCCTCGTTCCCTTCGCCCTGACAAACCGCCAAAAACTCCACCGTCCAGAACCCCGCAATCAGAATCGCCACGAGGAGCGGAGCGCCGAACCAAGTGAAAAGGAAAACCACCACCGGCACTGCCGCGAGCGCGCCGCCGAGCCAGAAGCGGAAAGAGCCGCCAGCGTGATCGCCTTTCGCCCATCGCACCCACGCCCAGAGGGCCGCCGTCACGAGAAGAATCTCCGCCGCATGCTGGTCACCGAATCCAAAGAGAGTGCGCTCGAGTTCACCGCCCGGGAAAGCCACGCGCAGGATCACCGTCACCCACGCGATTCGCCTCCCTCCGATCTCCCGGGCAAGCCCGAAGAGACAAAGAATCGACAACGCCCCGAGCACCACCGGCGACCATGCCAGCAATGGCGTAAGGCGAGCCATATCCGCAGCCTCGATCCCCGCGAGCCTGGCCACGCCGGCGAGTCCGAGATGAAACAGGCCCGAGGCCGCGACCCGGCTGCCCTCCGGATACTGCGTGCCAACATCCCAGCGGAGGATACGCGGGAAATGCTCCACCGCCGCCCTCGTCTGATGGAGATGAAACCACGGATCGTTACCGAGCAGCACGGTCTCGCCCGCGCCCGGAGCGACGTTGGGGATGGCGGGAGCCAGACGCAATCCCGCCCAAACCAGCACGAGCAGCACCAGCGCGGTCGCTTCCAAGAGGCGAAGAGGCATGCGAGCTGTCTCTCCACGAGTTGGTGGAAGTCAATCCGGGATCAATCAATGATCTCCGGAACTCGATCAGGGACGCTGGAGGAGCACCCCCGCGACATCCTTTTTGAGCGTAGCAACATTCTTGGCCCCCACCCTGAGGAGCGCGTAGGTGGCGGCGGAACTTTTCCTGCTAACGCGCTGGCGCAGCGAGGTCTCGGCGCCGGTCGCGATGTTGAGGACGTGGACCCCACGTGCCACATCGGCGGTGATATTGCCTCCGAGGGTGTCAAAATAGGCGATGCCAAACCGGAGGTCGGATTTGGATCCGGAAACCGCGAAGAGTGAGTAGGGCAAAGCTGGCAAGCCCTGCGAGTCGTTCTGAATCCGGTAGTAGGTCGTGGTAGGAGTCGGAGTCAGCAAGCGCACGAGGCGCTGCGTTAAGGTGAGCTGTGAACTGTAGGTTCCCCCGCCCAGAAACTCTCCGACTTTTCGCAGCCCCACAAGAAGATCGGGATGATCGGCCACGGGAACCACTTTGGTGGGAGGAGACACTTTGGGAGCCGAGAGCAGCGGGGAATCTGAGGCGGAGAGAATCGAAGCGGATGCGAAAACAAGGGCGACACAGACAAGGAGGCGCGAAAGAGATTCCATCGGTGAATATACGCCGAAAACCCGAAGTGACACAAGCCGGAATCCACCACCCACGCTCACGGACAAGGGTTCGGGATCCTCCGGTGCACCGCCTCGATCGCTTCGAGGACGTCCGGTGAAAGATCGAGAGCGACGCTGTCGATGTTCGATTTCAACTGGGCGATCGTCGTCGCGCCGATCAGGTTACTCGCGACGTGGAAACGTCCATTCACCCAGGCGAGGCTCATTTGGGCGAAGTCGAGACCCGCCTCGTCGGCGATGCGGGCATACTCCTCGACCGCCGCATCGGAGTTCGCTCCGTTGTAGCGGGCGAAACGTTCCCAGATCGAAAGCCGCGCGCCGTCGGGTTTCGCTCCGCCCCGATACTTTCCTGACAAACGCCCAAAGGCGAGCGGGGAATAGGCGAGCAGGCGCATCCCTTCCTCGTGGCAGATCTCCGAGAGCCCTCCGTCGAAAGTGCGGTTCAGGAGATTGTAGGAATTCTGGATCGTGACCATGCGCGGCAGGTCCCGGCCCCGCGCCAGCTCGAGAAAACGCATCGTGCCCCAGGGCGTCTCGTTCGAGAGACCGATGTGGCGCACCTTTCCCGCAGCGACGAAATCGGCGAGCACGGCGAGGGTCTCCTCGATCGGGATCGATTCCTGCGCGGCCGGCGGATTGAAATCGCGACCACCGAAGAGCGGCACGGGACGGTCGGGCCAGTGGAGTTGGTAGAGATCGATGTGATCGGTCTGGAGTCGACGCAAACTACCCTCGAGCGCGGCGGTGAGGTTCTTGCGGTCGTGTCGATTGCCGTCGCGCACGTGGGTGACGTGAGGCCCTGGCCCCACCGCCTTCGTCGCGAGGATGACCTCGTCGCGAGTGCCGCGCGAGGCGAACCAGGTGCCGATGATGCGTTCGGTCTCATGGCAGGTCTCGGCGCGCGGGGGCACCGGATACATCTCGGCGGTGTCGAAGAGATTGATGCCCCGCTCGAGGGCATAGTCCATCTGCTCGTGCCCCTCGGCCTCGGTATTTTGCTGACCCCAGGTCATCGTGCCGAGGCCGATGAGACTGACGCTGAGGTCGGTTTGGGGGATCCCGCGATATTTCATGGTGCTGGCTTCCGGAGGAATCAACCGTTGCGGATGAGGAGCTGGTTTTCCCCGCCCTTGCCGCGTTCCTCCGCCCAGACCTTGCGAACGTGATCGTAGATTTGCGAGATCGTGGCTTTGTTTCTGACGCGGTATTCGCTGGTCTTGGCGTGAGTGGTGTCGGGATAGTGTTTCGTCACGATCGCATCGATGTCGCCGGCTCCCGCCTTGTTCGAAATCTGGTTGGCGATGCCCTTGAGGCGCTCCACCGTGGCGCTGCCGGTCGTGATCGAGGAGCTGTCAGTGATTGGCTCGAGGTAATAAAAGCGCGCCGTCTGACCACCTTCGGTATCGACGGTGCACTCGAAAACCCGCACCGCACCGTCGATGAGGTATTCCTGCTCGCTCACCGAAGTGATCTGGTCGAGCCGGGCGACGAAACGCCCCCCTGACGTGACCACTTCCCAGAATCCGTTGATGCCCGGCTGCACCCCGTCGGGAGTCGGCGTCTGGGCGCGCAGGGAGCTTGGCAGGACGAGGGTGGCAAGAGCGAGGATCGGCAGAAGCGCGAATTTCATGGGGGGAGTATCGCGCAAAAAAGCTCTGGAGTGCAAGCGCAAGTGATCGCAACTCTAAAGTCCTCGTTTGACCAGCCCGACCCGAGAGGGTCTCGTGCCCGGATCACCCCTCTTGGATGAATCCCTCCACCGTTCTCATCGGCATCGATCTCGCCTGGGGCGAACGAAATCCGGATGGCGTGACCGTGCTGCCCTTCGGTGAGGGCCTGACCCGTCCGATGACTTCTCCGCCGACCACCTTCAATACCCGGGGTGACGACGAACTCTTCGCCGCCCTAATCTCCGCCGACGGAGCGAACCGGGTCCTCGTCGCGGTCGATGCTCCTCTGATTTGTCCGAATTCCGAAGGTTCCCGACCGGTCGATCGCGAAGTCACGAGCCGATTTGGGAGACACGACGCCGGATGCTACCCGGGAAACCAGCGTCTCTGCCGCCGACCGCTCCGCATCGCCGCTGGCCTGGCGGCCCGGGGATTCGCGATCACGACCGATCCGGGCCGCGGAGCCCGCATCGCCTTCGAGGTCTATCCGCACCCGGCGACGATCCAGCTTTTTGGAATCGACAAGACGATCAAATACAAGAAGGGCCTTGTCGCGACGAAACGGGAGGCCTTTTCCAGATACCAGGACTGCCTGCGCCGATGCCTCGCCCGCGAGTTGCCCGAGTTGCTCGACTCGGCGCCACACCGCGCCCTGCTCGAAACTCCTTGGCGAAAGCCGATCGAGGACCAGACCGATTCGCTCCTCTGCGCCTTGATCGCCTTCCTCCACCTGGGGTTCGGAGGAGATCGCACCGAGGTCATCGGGAATGACGAGACCGGCCACATCCTCCTACCCCGTCCGATCAGCGCAGGGGAGACGTAACCCGGGAACCATGTCTGACCTCACCTTCACCCGCTCCTGCGAGATCGACGCTCCCGTCGAGGCGCTCCGCGATTGGCATTTTCGCCCCGGAGCCTTCACCCGGCTCACCCCGCCATGGGAAAAAGCCCGCGTCCTTTCCATGCCCGAGCCCCTCGCCGACGGAGCCCGCGCCATCATCGAGGTCGCGATCGGCCCGTGGCGGAAACGCTGGATCGCCGAACACGAGCTGACTCCGACCGGATTCATCGACCTCCAGATCGAGGGGCCGTTCGCCTTCTGGGAGCACGACCACCGGTTCGAAGCGATCACCGCGACGACGAGCCGCCTCACCGACTCGATCCGCTATCGACTGCCCCTCGGTTGGCTCGGCCGCCTCTTTGGCAAACCCCTCGTGGAGCGGAAACTCGACCGTCTTTTCCGGTACCGTCACGCCGTCACCGCCTCCGATCTTTCCGTCTCCGCATGAACACCGAATCCGTCGAAACCCTCGTCGTTGGAGCCGGGCTCTCCGGGCTCGCCGCCGCCGTCCGCCTCCACGAGGCCGGCCGCGAGGTCCTTGTGCTCGAGGCTTCCGATGCCGTCGGAGGACGCGTCCGCACCGACCGCGTCAACGGATTCCTCCTCGACCGGGGCTTCCAGGTCTATCTCGATGCCTATCCCGAGAGCGGTGCCCTCCTCGATCTCGCTGCGCTCGATCTCAGGCCCTTCGAACCCGGGGCGCTCATCTGGAGAAAGGGGAAACTGCGGCGGCTCATGGACGTGTTCCGTCGTCCCGGCTCCCTGTTTGAAAGCGCCCTCGCCCCCATTGGGACGCCGCTCGACAAGGTCCGGGTCGCCCGGCTTCGCGCCCGATTGCTCCGCAAACCGCTCGACGCGATTTGGTCCGAGCGGCCGCGCGCCACGATCGACCTGCTCCACGCCGAAGGGTTCTCCGAGGACATGATCGACCATTTCTTCCGGGGCTTCTACGGAGGCATTTTCCTCGAAGACCTCCTCGTCACCTCGAGCCGGATGTTCGAGTTCACCTTTGCGATGTTCTCGCGCGGCTCCGCGACCCTCCCCGCATCGGGAATGCAGGCCATCCCGGAACAACTCGCGGCAAGGCTCCCTGCCTCCGCCCTGCGTCTCCAATCTCCGGTCCGATCGCTCGAGGAAGGCCGCGTCGCCACGGAGGCGGGAGAAATCAGGGCCAAAACGATCCTCCTCGCGACCGATGGCACCGCCGCCTCGGCCCTCGTCCCCGGACGGTCCGCGCCCGGTTGGAACCGCACCACCTGCCTCTACTTTGCCGCCCCCGAGGCCCCTTATCGAGATCGTCTTATCGCCCTGCGCGGCGACCGCACCGGACTCATCCACCACCTCTGCATACCATCAAATGTCAGCCCCTCCTACTCGCCCGACGGACGCGCCCTCGTCTCCGTCTCCCTCATCGGAGGGGCTTGCGACGAAGCGGACCTCGAGAGCCGGGTCCGGCATGAACTGCTCGACTGGTTTGGCCCCGCCACGGAGACTTGGGATTGGCTTGCGACCTATTCAATCCCCCGGGCGCTCCCCGTGGATCCGCCCGGCCACCAGTCAGGTGAGGTCCGATCAGGGAGCCTGCTCGTCTGCGGCGATCACACCCGCAGCGGCTCGATCGAAGGTGCCCTCGGATCCGGGCGACTCGCCGCCGAGGCCATTCTTGCCGCTTGAAATGGCCCGTTTCAACCACCGCTTCGACGACGGACCTTGCGCATCCGAGCGGTAGGGACAAATTCCGGCATGCCCCCCGCTTGGAAAGCCGACATCATCGCCCTCACCGAGGGACCCGAGGCTCGTGCCGCGAAAATCGACGCTTCGTTTTTCCCGCCTGTCTCTCCCGAGGGCCTCGCTAGCTGGGAGGAAGTAAACCGCGTCACCGTGCCGGGAGAGATCCGCTCTTACCTCCTCCAGTCCGACGGCCTTGAATCGGCACGCGGCATGCTCTGGCCGGTCCTGCCTCTCGCCCGATGGGAGGTGAGCGACGATCCCTGCGCCTCGGCCCATCCCTGGATCCGCTTTGGCGAAAGCGCGACCCACCGCTACCTGCTCTCACTCGGTCATAGCCCGTCGATCTACCGCCACGAGATTTTCGGGACGGACGAGGAGTTTTTTGCGGCAGGATTCCGGCCCTATCTGCAAAAGGTTTTCCGGGGGGAAGCGTGAGTGATCCGATCCCAGCGGACAAAGGAATGGGGACAAAG
>DGXY01000046.1:113106-113325 GCA_002396885.1 Akkermansiaceae bacterium UBA5020 | reverse complement strand
GGACAAAGGAATGGGGACAAAGGAACCCAAACCCATTCCCCTGTCCCAATTCCCTTGTCTCCATTCCGCCCAACACCTTCTTCCTCTCGAAAAAGGTCTGGTGCTTTCAAGCCGGATTTGCCACGATCCCGCGCCCCCATGAAACCTTTCTCCTTACTCGGCGTCTTCGCCCTTGCCCTGCTCCCCGCCTGCGAACGGCCCCCCGAGACGCCCGGCAAA
>DGXY01000046.1:53953-112939 GCA_002396885.1 Akkermansiaceae bacterium UBA5020 | reverse complement strand
ACGGCCCCCCGAGACGCCCGGCAAACCCGAGGTCGCCCTCATCATGAAGTCGCTCGCGAACGAGTTCTTCAAGACCATGGCCGACGGCGCCGATGCCTATCAAAAGCAGAATGCGGAGAGCTTCGATCTCATTTCCAACGGCATCCGCAACGAGACCGACCTCGCCCAGCAGGTCGCCCTCGTCGAGCAGATGATCGCGCGTGGCGTTGCCGCCATCGTCATCGCACCGGCCGACTCGAAGGCCCTCGTCCCCGTCCTCAAGCGGGCCCAGGAAGCGGGCATCGTCGTCGTGAACATCGACAATCGTCTCGACCGCGGGGTCCTCGCCGAGGCCGGATCGGTCATCCCCTTCGTCGGTCCAGACAATCGCGAAGGAGCCCGCCTCGTCGGGGAAGAGCTCGCCAAACAACTCAAACGTGGAGACCAGGTCGCCATCCTCGAGGGTGTGCCCACCGCTTTCAACGCCCAGCAGCGCCGCGCCGGATTCGAGGAGGCGATGCAGACCGCCGGAGCCGCCGTCGTCGCCGTGCAGAGCGCCTCGTGGGAAATGGAAAAAGCCAACGCCGTCACCGCCTCGCTCCTCACTGCGCATCCCGGCCTCGCCGCGATCCTCGCGAGCAATGACAGCATGGCCCTCGGTGCCGCCGCCGCGGTGAAGGCCGCTGGAAAAGAAGGACAGGTCCGCGTCGTCGGCTTCGACAACATCAGCGCGGTGCAGGCCCTCATCCGCGAGGGACGCATCCTCGCCACCGCCGACCAACACGGCGGACAGCTCGCCGTCTACGGAATCGAGGTCGCCCTTTCCATCCTCCAAGGCGAAGCCGCCCCCGCCGACAAGAAAACGCCCGTCGATCTCATCACCAAGGCGCAGTTGCCTTGATTCCAGCCGTTGCGGTTCAACCCATGTCTTACGAAGCCCGCCCATCCCGCCTCCGCCTCGGCGAATCGCTCGGGCTGATCGGCGTGCTGGGAGCGATCATCCTCCTCTTCGGATTCACCGGACGCCATTTCTTCAGCACCGCGACCTTTCAACAGATCGCGAACCAGGTGCCCGCCCTCACCGTGCTCGCCGTAGGCATGACTTTCGTCATCCTCACCGGTGGCATCGACCTCTCCGTCGGATCGGTCATGGCCTTCTCCGGATCCATCCTCGGCCTCGCCATGGTCGATGCGGGACTCCCTCTCGCCGCCGCCCTGCCCCTCGCCATGATCACCGGGGCCATCTGCGGCTGGGTCAATGGATTCGTCTCCGTACGCTTCCGCGTCGCCAGCTTTATCGTCACCCTCGGCATGATGCAGATCGCCCGCGGTCTCGCCTTTCTCGCGACCGATTCCGAGACCCGCTACATCGGCAAACCCGTCGAGGCCCTCGGCGCGCCGCTGGGTGGACTGGGCCTCTCCCCTGCCATCCTTCTCGCCCTGCTCCTCGTCGTCGCCGGACAAATCGTCCTGCGCCGCACCGTCTTCGGACGTCGCGTCCTCGTCGTCGGTGCCAACGAAGAAGCCGCGATTTATTCCGGCATCCGCACCCGGCCTGTCCGCATCGCCGTCTTTGTCCTCGCCGGAGCCCTCGCCGGCCTCGCTGCCGCCTTCGACTGCGCCAAACTTGGCTCGGTCGATCCGAACGCCGGAGCCGGCATCGAGCTCTCCGCCATCGCCGCCGTCGTCGTCGGTGGCACGAGTCTCATGGGAGGACGCGGCTCCGTCTTCGGCAGCTTCCTCGGCGTCCTCATCATCTCCACCCTCGGTGCCGGACTCGCCAATCTGGGCGCCTCCGATCCTGTGAAACTCCTCGTCACCGGTCTCGTCATCGTCCTCGCGGCGGTCGCGGATGTTTGGCGGGGAAGCAAATCTCCACGCTTGTAGCCGCGGTCACTGACCGCGGGCCGAGTAGCCCACGACGCCCTCCCGAGGTCACTGACCGCGGCTACAGGAAACGCTATCCCGCCCTTGGCAATCCCACCAAAACAACCCATCCTCACCGCCCACCCCTCTTCCATCATGCGTCATACCCTATTGACTCTCCTCGCCCTCGCCTTCCTCACGCCAGCTGTTTCCCGCGCCGAGACCAAGCCGCCGGTGAAGATGATCTTCGACACGGACATGGGCAACGACATCGACGACGCCATGGCCCTCGCCATGATCCACCAGCTCGCGCGGCGCGGAGCGGTCGAGCTCCTCGCGGTGACCTCGACGAAGGACCATCCCAAGTCGGTCGCCTACATCGACGCGCTCAACACCTGGTATGGCTTTCCCGACATCCCCCTCGGCGCGGTGCGCGATGGGGCGGCGAAAGAAGAGGGCAAATACAACGGCCAGATCGATCGCAAGGGAGCTGACGGCAAACCCTTCTTCCCCCACGACCTCGATGGGACGAAGGCCCCCGAGGCCGTCTCCCTCATCCGCAAAACCCTCGCAGCCCAACCGGACGGATCGGTGATGCTCGTGCAGGTCGGATTTTTCACGAACTTCGCCCGGCTCCTCGATTCGAAGGCCGATGATGTTTCCCCGCTCGATGGTCCCGCGCTCATCAAGGCCAAGGCGAAGGAACTCGTCATCATGGCGGGCGCCTTCCAGACGATCGGATTCGACACGAAACACATCGAATACAACGTGAAGCTCGACATCCCCTCGGCCAAACGCATCGCGGCCGACTGGCCTTCGCCGGTGATCTGGAGCGGCTACGAAATCGGCATCGCCGCCGCTTATCCTTGGAAGAGCATCGTCGAGGATTACGCCTACGCCGAGCCACACCTGATCAAGGACAGCTACCTCGCCTACGTTCCCCAACATCCCCACGACCGGCCCACCTGGGATCTCACCGCGGCGCTCTACGCGATCCATCCCGACCGGGGTTACTTCGATCTGTCGCCGAAGGGTCACGTCCACGTCGATGACGAGGGACGCACCGACTTCCGCGAGAAAGGCGATGGCAATGACCGTTATCTTCTCATGAATTCCGTCCAGACCGAAAAGGTCCGCGAGGCTTTCGTCCAGCTCTGCTCCGAACCGCCCGTGCGGTGACGAGCCGCCGGGAATTCCTCACAAACCCTGAATCGAATTGCCGCTCGTTCGTCTATCGGGTATCCTTTCGCGCGTCGGAAACGCGCCAACCCGAACCGGAAACGATCGTGATCACGCCTGACCCTCAGTTCTCCGAGCACGCCCCGGCCATTGAGCGGGCTCTCGCCCAAGCCGCCGCCGGGATCGCTCCGGAGGATTTTCGAGGCCTCATCGGGGATCCGGGTGAAACCACCCTCCGCATGGTGATGGAGAGCCTCTCCGCCGACTCCATCAGCGTCTGGATCGCCGACGTCGACGACCAATTCCTCACCGTCACCCATTCCGAGCCAGACCCCGCCTTTGTCGGCTGGACCCAGCCGCTTACCGAGGGGCTCATTAGCCTGGTCTACGCCTCCGAACAATCCCTCTGCGAAAACCAGGTCTACCTGAATGCGAGACATTCGAAGCGGGTCGACGAGGCGATGAAACAGGTCACGGCCGCCCTCGTCGCGACCCCCTTCTACTTCGGTGGCAAGGTGCAGGGCGTGATCAGCTGCGTGCAACTGAAGCGATCCATCGATGCCCCGGATCCCTCCGGCTTCACCGCGCGCGGACTCAACCGGGTGCGCCGCCTTTCCACCGTCCTGGAGCGGCTCGTGAATTACCGGCTCCTCACCCGGATTCTGAATCTCGAGATCTAATGGATACCACCGCCACACGATCTTCGCGCGCGGCGGCCTGGCCGACGATCGACGAAGTGCGCGAAGCCGCCCGGAGCGGCACCGGTGAAGGCGTGCGCGTCGCCGTGATCGACTCGGGGATCGAGGCCACCCACCCGCGCCTGAGTCAGTTGCGCCTCCGCGACTCAGTCGGGTTCGAAGAGGAACGCGGCTGCATCCGCGTCCTCGAGGGCGAGGGCCACGACATCTACGGTCACGGCACCGCCGTCGCCGGGATTCTTCACGAAGTCGCCCCGCTCGCCGAGGTGGGCAGCTTCCGCGTCATCGACGCCCAGTGCTCGTCGCGCACCCACCTCATCTGCGCCGGCGTGCAGGAGGCTTTGAAACGGGGCTACCACGTCCTCAATTGCAGTTTCGGCTGCCGGGGACTCGCCAAGTTCATCCTTCCCCACAAGGAATGGGCCGATGAAGCCTGGCTCCGTGGTTCCCATGTCGTGGCCGCGTGCAGCAATCTCGACAGCCGGGAAACCGAATGGCCTTCGCACTTTGCCTCGGTCATCGGCGTCGATCTCGCCGAGACTCCTTCCGATGCGCTGTTTTACCGTCCCGACCACCTCGTTGGTTATGCCGCGCGCGGAGAAAACGTCGAGGTGCCCTGGCTCGGCGGAGGCGTGCAGTTCCAGACCGGCACCAGTTTTGCGGCCCCCCGGGTCGCTGGCATGATCGCCCGGATCCTCTCGGTTTACCCAGGAATCCGTCCTCCGATGATGCATGAGGTTCTCTCCCATATCGCCGAGCCCTGGCATGCCGGCCTCAGCTCGGATTGGTGATTTTCCGCTTCAACACACTCCGATATCCGAACACAAAAACCTGACAGACAACTCATGAAAACCGCTGCCACCTTCCTGGGCCCCGTCAACCAACTTGCCGCCGAGGGATCCGATTGCAAGCCGACCGGCAAAAGTGAAGTCGAGGCCTGCGCCACGATCTTTGGCGATTCCCAGCTCTGGTTCGATGTCTCCGTCGATGGAGTGACCCTCGTCGCGAACCCACAGGAGACCGAGCTCTTCCAGCTCTTCACGCTCGAGGTGAACGAAAATGATGGGGCCATCACTCCCGCCTGGGCCGATCGAGCCTACGAAATCTCCCTGCAAGGCCTTTTCCCGGACACCACGCCCTTCGCGGCTCTCACCGACGCCTCCGAGCCGGAAGATTTTGTCCGCCGTTTTCTTGAGGTGATCTCGTCTTCGCTGAAACACTCCGATCTTCAAACCGAGGGATCGACCCTGCCGTTGATCCGCTGGCAAGCCGGAACCGACGGCAACTCCGCCCGTGTCCAGCTCCTTGGACTCCTCCTCGCCGACGACGACCAGTTCCAGGCTTTTTGTCGGAACAACTCGGGCGAGCTTGGCTTCGTCTTCGAGGACACCGAGATCCAGGCCCACGGAGCCCACGAGGTCATCACCGTGCTCGCCCTCCTCGGCATTACCCTCGGCTCGGTGACGAGCGCCGAGGCCGGTATCTTCAAGAATGCCGGGCCGAAGAAGGAGATGCGCATCCATCAGGTCGCCTATCAGAGCACCGTGACGAAGACCACCGCTCCGATCCAGAAACAGCAGTCGGGCTGGATGGATGTGCACCAGGACGCCTACGTCAACCAGGCCCTCCTCGATCTCGGTAAGTCGGGCAACAGCACCAAAAAGATCGTCGTCGATGTTTCCAAGCAGCGTGCCTATCTCCTCGTCGATGGACAGATCGCGATCGACACCGCCGTCTCGACGGCGCGGTCCGGCAAATACACGCCGCGCGGCGAGTTCAAAATCACCGAGCGGGTTCAGTCGGGCAAGACCTCGACGATCTATGGCTGCTCGCTCCCCTACTGGCAGCGCCTCGGCGACAGCGCCGTGGGAATGCACATCGGCGACCTCCCCGGCTACCCCGCCTCGGCCGGTTGCATCCGACTGCCCTATTCGGTTGCTCCGGTGATCTTCGCGAACACCACCAAGGGGGTGACCGTGCAGATCGTTGACTCGTGGGACGGCCCAGCCCCCCAAGCTGCCCCGAGCATCATCGTCGCTCAGGTCGTACAACAGTGAAGAAACGAAGTTTCTTCACTGTTGCTCCTACTCTTACTCATACCTCCTACTCCTACTCAAAATCGGACGTCGTGGAGGCGCCCGGATGAGTATGAGTATGAGTAGGAGTAGGAGGTATGAGTAGGAGGTATGAGTAGGAGGTATGAGGTGGAGGAAGACTAGTCCTCCCCCACGATCTCCTCGAGCCGCTTCTTGAGTTTCACGGCAAGCTCAGGTTGAAACTCGAGCAAATCCTTTGTCTCGCCCGGATCGGCCTGGAGATCGAAGAGTTGGAATTTCGGAACGTCCGTGTTCTCGAGCAGTCTCTCGACGACGACGTTGCGCGCCTTGCCCTTGTCGTGGCGCACCAGTTTCCATTTGCCGGAACGGAAGCCGAAGTTGCCCGAAGATCCGTTGTCCTGCTGGACAAGCTCACTCCGTCCCTTCGCTCCCGCCTTACCTAACAAAGCCCCAAAAACGTTCGCCGAATCCGGTGCCGCCCCTTCGGCAACTTCGGCCGCGGTAAGGACGGCAAGGCTTGCATAGAGGTCGATCGTCGCGACCACCTCATCGGAAACGCCGGGCGCGATCATCCCCTTCCAACGGGTGATGAAGGGAGTCCTCGTCCCGCCCTCATAGACGCTGTATTTCCCGCCCTTGAAAGGACCCGCGGCACGGTGTTCGCCGACCTTCTCCAGCGCTCCGTCGGCGTATCCGTCATCCATCACCGGACCATTGTCCGAGCAGAAAACGACGAGCGTGTTCTCTGCGATGCCAAGACGGTCCAACGCGGCCATGAGTTGTCCGACGGACCAGTCGAGTTCGAGGATGCTGTCGGTGCGGAATCCATGAGGCGTCTTGCCCTGAAATCGCTCGTGCGGCATGCGCGGCACGTGTGGCTCGTGCGCGGCATAAAAGAGGAAGAAGGGCTCGTCCTTCTTCGATTCGATCCACGCGATGCCACGTTTCACCCATTCGTCGGCGAGGTCCTCGTCTCGAAAACGCGCCTTTTCCCCGCCGGTGTAGAAGCCGATTCGGCTGATCCCGTTGTGGATCGTGTGGTTGTGACCGTGGGTCCAGTCCATCTTGAGGGTGTCGCGATGGGTCATGCCGGTAGGATGGTCCTCGGAGGGCTTCTTTTCATAGACGCGGATCGGATCGGACGGATCGAGATTGAGGACACGACGATCTTGCAAATAGACCTGCGGGACGCGGTCGTTCGTCGTCGGCAGAAGAAAACCATGGCCAAAGCCGATATCGAGCGGGCCCGGAGTGATCTCCGCATTCCAATCCGGCCCTTCCGGACCTCCCAACCCGAGGTGCCACTTGCCGATCACTGCCGTCTCGTAGCCGACCGCTCGCAGCATCGCGGGCAGCGTCGCCGCGCCCGGCGGGATGATGGCCGGTGCGCTCGGCGGCGCGATCCCCGTTCCCTTGCTACGGAAGGCATAGCTACCGGTGAGAAGCGAATAGCGGGTCGGCGTGCAGGTCGAGGCGGTGCAATAACCGCTCGTGAAACGCAGCCCCTCCGCCGCGAGGCGGTCGATGTGGGGTGTTTGATAGGTTTTCGCACCCTGGCAGGAAATGTCCCCGTAGCCGAGATCGTCGGCCATGATGATGATGACATTGGGACGGCTGGGTTCGGCGAAAACCGGCAGGGAAATCGAAAGGGCTAGGACGGTGGCCAAGAGACATCTCATTCGAATCGAGGTTACCGCAAGGCCAACGAATCTGGCAACCAGGAAACGAACACGACCGGACATCCGCGAAAAAGACCGGATACTCCGCACCTGAACGGATCTCGCCCGAACTCACTACATTCGTAGTTGACGAGCCATACTACATCTGTAATGATCACCGACAGATGAAAGCACCAAACATTTCCGAAGCCGAGTGGACCGTGATGGAGGCGCTCTGGGACCACTCCCCGCAAACCGCCTCCGAAGTCGCCCGGTCGCTACAGCCCTCGACGGGCTGGGCGGTCAACACCGTGCGGACCCTGCTGACGCGCCTCGTCGAAAAAGGCGCGCTCCTCTCCGAGGAGAACGTGGAGGGGGTCCGGATCTACTCTCCCGCGGTCGAACGCGACGCCCTCGTCCGTTCCGAGAGCGAATCCTTCCTCAACCGCGTTTTCAGGGGGGCGGCGCAGCCGCTCCTCCTGCACTTCGCCTCCCGTTCGAATCTGAGCCCTGAAGAAATCCGGCAATTGAAGCAACTCCTCGACGAATCCCAGTCCAAGAAAACCCGGCGGAAATCCTAACATGAACTCCATCGAAACCTCCTTTGAATGGTTCCTCTCCGCCACCGCGCGCGGATCACTCATGGCCCTCGCCGTCCTCCTCGTGCAGGCCGCCCTCGGGCGGAAACTGCCGGCGGTGTGGCGTCACGCCCTCTGGCTTCCCGTCTTGTTCGTCCTCGGCTCCCCGGTGCTGCCGGAAAGCCCGCTCAGCCTCGAGAACCGATGGAGCGAGGCTCCGGTCGCGACAGTGCCGACCGGACCGGTCTCCGTCGATCCCGTCCGAGACGCGACCGCGACCGTCGCCCCGGCCCTGGCTCCCTCGATCGACCCGATCCGGATCGCCGCTTTGGTTTGGATTGCCGGGGCCTTTGCCGTCCTGCTCCTAGGCGGCGTCGCCTGGCACCGCAATCTGGCCGCCTTCCGGCGCCGGGCCGCGCCCCTTTCCCAGGAACTCCACGGGGAAATTCGCGAGGCGGCGCGGATCCGGGGACTGCGTAGAATGCCGGAAGTGCTCGTCTCGGGTTCCATCCCCGGTCCCGCCATGAGTGGGGTTTTCCGACCGATCCTGCTGCTTCCTTCCTCCTTCGACACGACCTTCGACCGGGACGAGCGACTGCTCATCCTGCTCCACGAGATGACCCACGTGAAACGCGGAGACCTCGTCCTCAACGCGATCGTCTTCCTCCTGCAGGCGGTCCACTGGTGCAATCCCCTCGTCTGGTTCGCCTTTGCCCGCCTGCGCGCCGACCGCGAACTCGCCTGCGACAGCGTGGTACTGTCGACGGTCGATGAAGACCGTCGGCGCGTTTACGGCCACGCGCTTCTCAAGGTGGAAACCGCGACGTCCCATCCCTCGCGCCATCTCGGATTTGTCGGACTCGTGGGGCTCTTCGGGCGGGGGCGGATCCTGCGCTCGCGCCTTTCCGCCATCTCCACCCACCGGAGCTCGCACCCGGTCTCGACCCTAGCGGGTCTCGTCCTCCTCCTCGGGCTGCTCTTCGCCGGAGCGACCCGGGCCCAGAATGAGCGCCCCTCCGAACCCGGTCAGGCGATCCTGATCGAGGCGAAGTTCGTAGAAGTGCCGGCCGGGGCGAAGGTCGAGATCCTCTCCCAGAGCGCCACCTACGACAAAACCACCGGGACCGCAACATTCTCACCTGACACCGATGCCGTTGAAAAACTCATGACAACGGGGGGAGCCGATGTCCTGAGCGCTCCCTCCGTGGTCACCACGTCCGGCAAGAAGGCCACCATTGAAATCGGTCAACAGGTTCCGGATGGCACCGGTGCGCTGCGCCATGCCGGCGTGTCGTTCGAAGTCCTCCCGACGCTACGGGACGGCGCGATCCACTTGGCCCTCCAACTCCGCGTGACCACCCCGAATCCCGGTTCCGATCCCGTGACCTTCAGTGAGCGTGCCATGAAATCGAATGTCTCCGTGCGCCAGGGCGACTTGCTCATGGTCGGAGGGCTCGACCAGCAGGATGACAACGGAAACGGACGGCGTCTTTACCTGACAGTCCGCCCGCGGCTCGTCGCAAGCCCAGAGGAGGTGCGGAAACGCCTCGACCAAATGGTCATCCCCGATCTGGTCCTCTCCGAGGCCCCGCTCGCCGACGTCCTAGACTTCCTCCGCGACAAGGCCCGCGAACTCGATCCTGCGAAGCAGGGAGTGAATCTCGTCCACCTGCCCGCCGAGGGTGCCCCCGTAACTCGCATCACCCTGACCCTGAAGTCGGTTCCCCTCTCCGAAGCGATCCGCTATGTCGCCGCCCTCTCGGATCTCGAGGTCGAGTTCAGCGATCCGTCCGTAATGCTCCGCCCGCGCGCCACCGCGCCCAAACCCGATGCACCCGCCGCCGCCCCCGGAACGGTGCCAGGCGTGGCCTCCGGCCCCAAAACGACTTTGCTCGTGACGAACTCGGAAAAAACCAAGACCGCCGAACTCGCCGCCCGTCTCG
Organism: Akkermansiaceae bacterium UBA5020; assembly: GCA_002396885.1. Taxonomy (GTDB): domain Bacteria; phylum Verrucomicrobiota; class Verrucomicrobiia; order Verrucomicrobiales; family DEV007; genus Arctic95D-9. The sequence goes on along the minus strand of DGXY01000046.1, from coordinate 102,981 downwards.
TCCTGCCCCGGGCCGAATTCAAAGAGGCCGGCCTGCCGAAAGTGATCCAATTCCTCCAGCAGAAGTCCATCGACCTCGATCCGGAGAAGAAGGGCCTGAACTTCATCCTCAAAGTCCCGGGTCAACCCACTCCGGACGCCATCCGCATCACCCTCTCCCTGCGCGAGGTGCCGTTCTCAGAAGTGCTGCGCTATGTCGCCGAACTCGGTGGTCTGAAGCTGCGCTTCGACGAGAATACGGTCGTGCTCTCGCGGGAATAGGAGTGCGGTGTTTTAACGGTTGTTCCCGGCTTGCCGGTAAGACAAGGCTCAGCCTGCGCTGTCCTTCCCGCAGCCTTACTTCCGCACCCCGAGCATCTGGATCGAGTCCTCGTCACGCATGCGGTAGCCGGTGCCGAAGGGCAAAGGCCTCGCCGCGCCGGAGGCGTAAACCTGCCGCAGGTAGGGCTGGTCGAATTCCTTGAACATGTCGATCGGTCCGGCGTATTTGCCGAAGTAGGTCACGTTGAAATAGGTTGCGAAAAACTCGGCCGGGATGCCCGATTCGTCCTGGAGGATGAACTGGCAGTCACCGACCAGATAATTGCGGATGTTGGTGAAACCGTTCTGGTGCATCAGATAGGAAGCTGCCTTGAGATAGCCCATCCCGCCGGGACGCTGGTCGAGGAATTTCTTCATCGTGCTGCTCGCCTTGAAACCGCTGTCGGAGAGATCGTATTTGAAGTAATAGAGGCTCGAGGTCGGCGGAAAATCCGGCAAGCGGTCGAGCGCCCGGATCTCCAGCCGGATCCCGTCCGCAGTGGACGCGTCGGAGACGACCGGATTGCCCGCGCCATCAAGCTTCACGAACTGGCCGTTGATCACCTCGTGATTCGTCATCGCGGCGAAGTAGAGGAGCACAGGATAGACCCCGTCGACACCCTGTTTGCCGAAGTCCTCGCGCATCTCCGTGGTGATGAAGAAATTCCGCTGCGAGATGCTGCGCAGGGTTTGGTTGAGGTGCGTGAGGTAGGATCCGAGTTGGGGATCGCTCATGGCGAGGAAGTCGGGAAGGGTCCCGAGCGGTTCGAGACCGACGAGGATGTATTCATCAGCGCCCGGGAAGATCGTCGCGGCATGGACGAAGTCCGGTCCACCAAAAGGATACTTCACCACCTTCGGGCGGATAATGCGGGGATGGACCTCGGCCTTGGCCCAGTCGCGCAGGGTGTTGAGGCGGCGATCGTGCCAGGTCTTCGTCAGGGTGGAAGTCGCGGCGGTGTGCTGGCGCACCGAAGGCAGGGGCTCGAGACGGCGTAGTGGACTTCCCGGGCTCAGGGATTGACCGGCAACAAAGCGGGCCAGATCGTTGAAGGTTGCCTGGGCTCGCAACGAACCAGGCACCATCAGGGAACCAACGAAAAGAAGAGCGATGAATCGGGTCATGAAATCTCGAAAAGTATCGCCTCTAATACGAACGAGGCCTTCCTCTCTTTCAAGATTTTCATGACTCGATCTGGCTATTCTACCGGCTTCGCGATGACCTCGTCGGCAATCTTCGCGAACTCCCCTTCCCGCTCCGTCCCGATGGCGGTGTAGGCCTGCCAGCCGAGCTTGCGGGTGCCGTGCTCGTCGAGAATGCCGAGACGCAGCCCGCCCTCGCCGTCGGGCATATCTTGATAACGATGCAAATGCCAGGCCTCGACGGTCGGCAACTGCGGCAATTTGCGGAAGGTATAGATCAGGCCCGCGACCTGACGGCGCTGATCCTCTTCGCCAAGAGTCGGCGTATTGAATCCCTGCTCGGAAAAGAGAATCGCCCGTGGCGTTTTCCCCTGATAAAGAAAGCGAGGCTGGGCGAGATAGGCGGGCAGCACCTCGAGATTCTTCGGGGTGATGTAGGGTGTCTCGAAATCCGTCGACACATCCGCGTCCTTCCACGTGTCGGGATTGCGGAGATCCTGCGGATACGGATGGTAGGCGACACCCCATTCGAAATCACCCTCGCCCGCCGCCAGTTCCGCGAAGAGATCGAGGAGCGGCCGCACCGTGTAGGCGCCCGATCCGAAGCTCGGCTTGGTCCAGTGATGGGTCAGGGAAATGAAGGTGCGGGCATGCGGATCGCGCAATCGCATCGTGTGATAAACGAGCCGCGTCGAGCGCAGGTAGCTCTCGAGATACCGCGCGAGCGGCTGGTCGCCCATGTTCGTCCAGACGCCGGCCTGATCGATTTCGTTGTGGAGGATCCAGTTGATGATGCGGCAATCGGGCCGGGTGAAGCGCTCCGCGAGCAGGTGGATCGCGGCACGGTAATGGGCGGCCCCTTCCGCTTCGGCGAGATTCGGCATCGCGTAAATGCCGCGCGGTTCGGCCTCGGGATGGGTCATGGGTTTTCCCGCGTGGTTCGGCACGAGAAGGATGCCGCTGACGAGCACGTCCTTCGCGTTGAGATGACGAACGGTCGTCTCGAGTCCCTTCAAAAAGGGCTCGTTCGCAAACCACCCGCGTCCATCGACGGTGAAGGGCGTGAAGCCGGGCCTCGGCGAGGCGGAGAGCATCGGGGACAAAACCAGATTGATCGTGGCGTGCCGGATCCCGAGTTCGAAGAGGACATGGTCGGGCTGCGGCATCGCGGGGATGCCTCCGAGCCCTTTCTGGTGCGGCGCGGTCAACTTCGGCAGATCCGCGGCGACCCCGGGATCGGTCGCGTCAAACCAGCGGGCCCGCGAGACCGGCTTGCCATCGGGTCCATCAAGCCGCCAACGCGAGAGGGCCCGGTCGCGTCCCGCGACGAAGCGCGGCAGCTCGATCGCGAAGTCACCCGCGAGACCTTCTTTGACCGGCGTCCGCGCATGGACGGAATTCGAAGTCTCGTGGATCGAGAGTTCGCGTAAGACCGCACCTCCGCCGGAATTTCCTGACAGACGCACAAAATCCGGGGTCACCGTGACCCGACCGATCTCCGCCGGCATCTTCGCACGCAGGTGAGAAAGGATCGCCCTGGCATCGTCCTCGCGCTGGCGTAGGATCTCTTCGCGCCCCTCCTTGGCAGCGAGTTCCGACGCGTTCGGCGCCCGCACCACGAAATTCCGGATCCGCAAGGAACTGCCCGGCTTGTAGGCGAAGGCGAGATGAAAACGGAACTGTGGATCGCCCTTGGGCGCAGGAGGTTTCACGTCGGAAAAATCGATCGCGAAGGACTGCCAGGTTTCCGCAACAGGGAGCGACGATTCACCGGCATAGGTCATGCTCCCGTCGCTCTGACGGTAGCGCAGGTGGACAGACTCCATCCCCGACGGAGAAAAATACTCGAAGGCGATCACAGTGTGTTTGGCAGGATCGAAAGCCGCTTCCACCGGAGCGGTCCAGAAATGAGGCCCCGTTCCGCTCGTCGCGATCTCCGTGACCCCATCCGCCTGGGGCGTGATCGTGACGCCTCGATGCGGACCGGTCCGGAGCGGGACGGAGTCCGCGGCGATCGCGCCAGGAGATTGGCACCAAAACGCACAGGTCACCAGCCAGGCGCCTGCAAAGGCACGCGCGCACCCGATCCGCTCGATCACCAGATTCTCAGATCTCATAATCTTGGCTTTTCCGGTTTCACCGGCTTGTCCCACGCCTGCGCCCCATCGAGCTTGACCTTGCGTTTGAAGACCTTCGTCCCGCAAGTGGCATAGAGCGTGTTCCCGTGGAGGGCGACGTTCGAAGGATACCGTTCCCCGATCGGAGTCGGCACGATGAGATTCACACGCCCGGGTTGGTCGCAGATCTGCACGCCCATCGCCGTGGCGACAAGGAGCCAGCCGTCCTTCGCCACCGCCATGCCGTCGGCCTGGCTGCGCACTTCGACGGATGCGGGCGGAGTGTCCATATGGTAGTAGGGCTGCACATAGGCGAGGGTGCCGTCGGGTTTGCGTTGGCCCGACCAGACGAAACGCCCGCCGAAGTCCGCCGCGTAGACGAGTGACTGGTCGGCGCTGAGGACGACGCCGTTGACGCCCGAGAAGTCCGCCGACGCCACCTTCACCTCGCCCTCCGGAGTGATGACATGGATCGCTTTCTTGCGCGGCTCTGAGAAGTAGACGGTGCCATCGTTCGCCACGACGACATCGTTCGGCTTTACATTTTCGGCGTGGACCTTCTTCTCGCCTGATTCAATGTTCCACGAGATGATCCGGCCGGGATTGCCCTCACATCCGTAGAGCGTCTTGCCATCGGGAGCGAAGGCTAGGCCATTGACGTTGCCGGTATTTTCCTGGAAGAGGGATACCTTCCCGCCCACCGCGACGCGCCAGATCTTGCTCTGCTCGAGGTCGGAGAAAAAAAGTTCGCCCGCGGGATTCACCGCCGGACCTTCGGTGAAGCCGTGTCCTTCACTGACGAGCTGCCAGCCCTCGCCCTCGACGAGGAAGTCGTTCGCCTTGCTCTTCGATTGGTCGAGATGGGTCCTGACGACGGCTCCCTCGCCCTTCCAATCCTGCCAGAGCCATCGCAGCACCTCGGGGAATATCGCGTTGCCATGCTTGCGGTTGTGACCACCCTCGCCCCAGGCGTGGTTCACCTCGTAGCCGGCCCACTGGAAGGAGGCGAGCATGTCCTGATTCGCGACCCACCAGCTGCCGCAGTAGAGATTGTTGTCGTTCTTGCCGTCCTGCAGGAAGATGCGGATCGGCTTCGGTTCGAGCTTGCGGACGAGCACGGGCAGTTCGTTGCCGCCACGCAGGCCAACATAGGTGCCCACGGTGGTGAAGACGCGGCGGAACTGATCCGGCCGCTCCCACGCGACCTGAAAGGCGGCAATCCCGCCCGAGCTCGAGCCGCAGATGGCGCGCAGATTGGGATCGCTCGTCACCTTCAGATCCTTCAAGGCGTGCGGCATCATCTCGGTGAGGAGAAACCGCGCGTAGCGGTCGTCGGCGGCATCGTATTCGAAGGAGCGGTTGTAGCGGGGGAGCGAATTTTCATTCAACTCAGGCACGACCCCGGGGTTCACGAAGAGTCCGATCGTCACCGGCATCTCGCCGGTGTGGATAAGATTGTCGAAGGTGACCGGAACGTTATTGAGGTAACCGAGCCCGTCCTGAAAGACCATCAGGGCGGCAGGCTGCGAGCCATCGTATTGGGCGGGCACATAGACCGCGTAGTCACGCGTCGTGCCGGGGAAGATCGTGCTCTCGTTGAAGACGCCTTTCGTCACGATGCCGACGGGCACGCCTTCCTGCTTCACCGATTCGGGAGGGACGGGGTAGTTCTCCTCCTGGGCGCGAAGAGATCCAGTGAGAACGAGAATACCAAGAAGACTGAGGGCGGTTTTCATGCACCGAGCAAAGCGCAGGAAGTGTCTCTTGAAAAGGGCGGCTTGGCACGGAAACCATCCCTCTTGACCCAATGATCGAACCCGCATGGATCGACCTCAGTCAGAAGATCCAGAGGATCGCCTTGATCACCGCAGCGACGATGCCGATGATACCGGCGACCATCGCGAAGGTGCTCATCACTCCACCACGACGATGAGGCGAGAGGGACAAGAGCGTTCCGAAGGATCCGAAGACGATGGCAAGCACGGCCAGAATCAGCCCAAGGATCGCCCCGGACATGAAGCTCCCGATGGCGCAGATGATCGAAAGAACCGAGGCGATGCTGAAGATCGGAGAGGGACGGGAGGACGGTGTTTCGCTCATGAAAAAATCGTCGCTCGATTCCCGGACATCGCAAGGGCCGTTTTACTCCGACCGCGTCTCCTTCGCCCCACCCGCACTGAAGCCACCGTCCCCCCGCCGCTTCTGGAAGGGAGCACTTTCGACCACGCCGTAGAGAATCTGGCGCAGGGTGCCGCCGTTCATCTCCGCATCGGCGACGATCTTGTCGATGGTGGGGGCGTCGTAGTATTCGATGCCGCGACCAACCGCATAGGTCATCAGCTTCTCGGCGAGAGCGCGGTGGAAATCCTCCTTGCGGGCCGATGCGAGGATCTCGCTCAACTGCCGGGCGTTGCTGAATTTCTCCCCGGTCATGAGTTGTCCGCTCGTGTCGATGGGCTGGCCTTTGTCATCGTCGCGCCACACGCCGATGGCGTTGTAGTTCTCGAGGGCGAGACCTATCGGATCCATGCGGGCGTGGCAGGAAGCGCAGAGTTTCTGTTCGGCGTGGATCTTGAGGATCTCGCGCAGGGGTAGATTTTTCTTGTCGCCCTTCGCCGAGGCCTCGAGCGGCGGCACATCGGGCACGGCGGGCGGCGCGGGCGTGGCGAGGAAATTCTCGAGCACGAAGAGCCCGCGCTTCACCGGCGAGGTCCGCGTCGGATTGGAGGTGACCAAGTGGAAGGTGGCCTGACTGAGGAGACCACCGCGGTGTTTGTCCGCGGGCACATCGACCTTGCGCATGTGGGTGCCTTTCACCCCGTCGACATTGTACCATTCGGCGAGCGGTTCGTTGAGATAAGTGTAGTTCGCGGTGAGCAGTTCCGTCGCAGGCCGGTTCTCACGGAGGACGTGGGAGAAGAACTCCTCGCTCTCCATCCGCATCGACTGGCGGAGGCGACCGTTGAAGATGCGACGCGCCTTTTCGAGATCCTTTTCGCCAAGGAGGGAACGTTCGTTGAAACTGAGCGTCTCGACGTCGCGGGCCTGGAGCCACTGGCCGACGAAGTTCGTGATCATGCGCTTCGACTTGTCGTCCTTCAGCATGCGGTCGACCTGGGCGCGGAGATTGGCGCGCAGCTTGCCTTCGCCGGCGAGCTTCAACAATTCATCGTCCGGAATCGAGCTCCAGAGGAAGTAGGAAAGACGCGAGGCAAGGGCGAACTCATCGATCGGCACCACCTTGGCCGGATTGTCCGGCTCGGGCTGGATCTCGGCACGGAGGAGGAAACGCGGGCTGACGAGGACGGCGGTGATGGCCTCGGCGATGCCGTGTTCGAAATTGTAGCCGGGTTGCGTGTCGACCTGACGGGCGAGGCCGACGAGGCGCTTCAGGGTCGTGTCATCGACGGGACGCCGGAAGGCTTGGCTCGCGAATTTCCGGAGAATCGCCTCGCGATAGGGATCGCGGGCCTTTTCGTCGGCCGCAGGAGGCCCCTGTGAGAAGAGGTGGCGCACGCCCCAGGGGTAGTCCTTCTTGCTCCCGTCGAGCGGACCGCGGATACGGAAACTCTCCACATCAATCGCGAGTTTGTTCTCGCCCTCTCGCGGCGGCTCGCCGGTCTCGGTGGCGACCCAGAAGGCAGCGTCCTTGCCCTGCTTGAGGACGGCCTTTGTTTTCAAAGTGATGCGCTCGGAGTTGTCCCAGCCGAGTTTGCGTTCGGTCAGGGTCTTGTCGTCGGCGCCGACTTTGAGCGTGGCAGTGTTCGAGCTCGCTTCGTCGGAACCACGGATGCGGAAGTCGACCCGGATCTCATATTCACCGTCGTGGCTCACATACGGCTTGAGCTGCAATTTGCGGGGGTGGTCGAAGGGCATCCAGTCGAGCGACCAATCCTTGTTCTTTTCGTCCTTGAAGGCCTTCGCATCGAACCACCATTCGACGATCTCCGGACCGTTCGTCGGCACGGCGCTCTCGACGATCAGACCCGCCGCCTCGAGGTATTTCTCCATCAGCAGCGGTGAGATGCTGAGGACGTCGCCAATCGTGTCGAAGCCGTAGCCGGTGTCGTCGGCAGGGAGGATGTCAGCGACGTTGAAGTCGTATTTCAGGAGGTCCTTGATCGAGTTCCGGTATTCCTCGCGGTTGAGGCGGCGGATCGTGACGCGTCCCGGGTCGGGGTTTTTCGGATCGATCTTGAAAACGGTGGACTCGATGAAGGCGAGAACCTTTTCCTTGTCCTCGGTCTTCAACTGCGGCTTGTCAGCCGGCGGCATGAGGTTGCTGCGGACGTTTTTCCAGATCTCGAACCAGACGGCGAAGTCCTGCAAGTGCGCCTCGATCGAGGCGTAGTCGTCCATCGCGAAATCCCCCTTGCTCGCCCCGTCGCCATGACATTCATAGCAATGATCGGCGAGGAGGACCTCGATCGCATCAAAGGCCTTCTGATCGGCCCGCGCCGGGGCCATTGCCGCGAGCGAGAGTGCCAGAAAAAAGAGAAGGAGGGAGGATCGAATCATCTTATACGTAGATACGGGACCTTCGCACACGAAGATCCCGTTTTCAGTGCGATTCGGTGACGCCTTCGCGTAGGCGAAAACTGCCCGGAAGGGTTCGATCCGCCGGGCTTAGCCGGCCGATTTGGCGGCCGCTTCAGCGATCATGGACTCGAGCGCGGCCTTGGTCTGGACACCACGGGCTCCGACGACGGGTTCACCGTGCTTGAAGACGATCACCGTCGGCACCGAGGTGATGCGGTAGCGCGTCGCGAGATCGCGGGCCGCATCGATGTCGACCTTGGCGACAAGTGCTTCGCCTTCTTTCGAGACCGCGATCTGCTCGACGATGGGACCGAGCATCTTGCAGGGCCCACACCATTCGGCGTGGAAATCGACAAGGACCGGAAGATCAGTCGCGGCGAGAGTGGAATCAAAATTCGAGGAATCGAGGTGGATCGCTTTCATGAGAGATTTGTCTTCGGTTACAGTCGCCGCATTGAGCGGCTTTCTTACAAACTTCCGTAAATTCTTTCCTGCCCGCAGTAAGCCGCCACCCCCTCCGTGAGCCAATCGCGGTGTGCCGCGAAGTCGGCGCGGATCGCCGTCGACGAGGCGGGATGCTCGAAGGGGATCGCGGTGCGCCGCCATCCCGGACGGTCGCGAACGATTTGCCCCTCGCGGGTGAAGACGAGAAAATGGAGTCCTTCGCGCAGTCGCTCCGGCTCGGCCCATCGATCGATCTGCTCCCATTGATCGGTACCGAGGATCCAATACCACTCCGTCTCCGGCTCGAGCGCACGGAAGTGCCGTAGGGTCTCCCACGAATAACTTGGCGCAGGACGTTTCAGTTCGAAGTCGGAGACCCCGGCCCAGTCCATCGCAGCGTCGGCAAGCGCGATCCCGAGCATCTCGAACCTTTGTGCCGCCGTGGCCACGGTGCCCTGCTTGAATGGAGAGACCGCCGCAGGCATGAAGAGCACCTCCTCCAGCCCCGCGACCGCGCGCGCCAACGTCGCCATCGCGAGGTGACCGCGATGAACGGGATCGAAGGAGCCGCCGAAAATCGCGACGCGGCGGGAGGGGGATTGCTGTTTGGCAGGATCGGCCATCGCGACAAACTAAGCCTTTTTGTTCCCTCCGCCAGACGACATTCCCCCGCGCTCCTCCCGCTGCCACGCGATGAAACGATCAATCCCCTCGGACAGAGGCACGCTCGGCGGTCCGAGGATCCGCAGCGTTTTCGAAACATCGAAGGTCTTTGAAAAGGCGAGCACCCCGACGCCATAGCGCGTGATGGGCGGCTCGCGCCAGGGCATGAGAGCCCGGTAAAAGCCCTCGACGATACCCGCAATCCGCATCGCCTTGGCCAGTGGCACGGTGCGATCGGACGGAGGCAGCCCGAGTCGCGAGAAGATCCCGGCGAGGAGATCCCCCATCACGACCGGATCGGCATTCGTGAGATTGAAATCACCTTTCACCTTCAGATCGAGCGCCGCCCGCAGGAGATAATCGGACAGCGTGTCGATGTAGATCAGGTCACCGACCGCAGGCGCACCCGGACGCGAGATCGAGATCATGCGACCTTCCGCCGCCGCCCGCAGGATGCGGGGAAAGAGCACCGTGTCTCCCGGACCAAAGACCGCCCTTGGCCTGACCAAACACCAATCGCCGCGATACCCGCGCACGAGCCGCTCCGCCTCGTGCTTCGTCCTCGCATAATGATTCACATAGGTCGGACCAATCGGTGACTCCTCGGTAAGATCGAGCTGGTCCTCGTCGCGATAGAAGACCGAACTCGAGGAGACAAACACGAGCTTCTTCACGCCCCGTCGTTCGCAGAAATCAATGACCTGCTGGGTCGCGAGAACATTCTGTTTCCGAAATTCCGCGAGCGTCCCCCAGGGCGAAGAGCGCGCGGCCGCGTGAATGACGACATCGGGAATCCAGTCCAGCTGGAGCGGACGCGTCAGGTCGGCCCTCACGTAGCCGGGCAGATCCATCGGTCGGCGCCCGAGTCCGCGGATCTCGAGATCTTCCCGCTCGGCATGCCTCAGACAGAAAGAACGTCCGACGAATCCGGAAGCGCCGGTGATGAGGATCTTCGTCTTCATTCCGGTTTGGCGAGGCAACGGATGCGCTTCTGCTTCTCCGCCGCGGGTTGCTCAGTCCATGGGAGAAAGACGATTTCGGGTTTTGTCAGGGCGAGTCCATCAACGAGCCTCGCGAGGGCCGCGCCGATCCCGGTCTCGTCACCTCCTGACATTCGCACCTCCCAGCGGAGGCCGTGTTGCTCGATGCGATAGCGTTCCGGAGGGATTGCGAGCGAGTAGATTGCCTGACGGACCGTGTCGGGAAAGACCGCGGCGAGACCGCCCTGTCCATCTGGCAACCAGAGGACCTCCTCGGCCCGGCCCTCGATCGCAATCAGGCTCGTTGTCTTCCGGCCACACGGACACGGCGTCGCATCGATGCGGAGCACGTCATTGAGACGGTGCCGCACGAACCACTGCGTCGTCCGCGAGAAATCGGTGATCACCGGATGAAAGCGCCCGTGGCTTTCATCGATCCAGAGTGGCTCGATCCGCAACGTTTCCTCATTGAGATGGATTCGCCCGGCCCGACAGGAGGAGCCGAGGAACCCCTCAGTCGCCTGATAGATCTCCGCGACTGGCACCCCGAAAGCCGCCTCGACGACAGCCCGGTCGCGCGTGTCGAGGACCTCGGCCACCGACAGGATCTGGCGCGGTGAAATCGACGGACGAGCCCGCGCGATCTCAACCAAGACCGTCGCCGGAGCGATCAGGACATCGGGCGGAGAGGCGACGAGCTCGCGCATCAGATCGGCGAACGGGCGGGTCAGATCGAAGTAGTCGAAAGCGACCCGTCGGCTCGCCAAGGTCGTGTAGAGATTGCTGCTCGCGCGGAGAAAGAATGAAAGCCGCAGCGCCGGTGCGAAGGGATTCAGGATCTGCTTGAGCGATTCCGGCGCGAGGGTTCGGGCGAACATTTGTCCGGCCCAGCGGCAGCGCTCTGAGCGGCCCAGGAGGAAGACATGCCGCGTCCCCGAAGTGCCCGAAGAGAGCCCCACGGTGACTCCGCCGGGCAGCTCGGGTCGGAAATCGCGCTCGCGCTCGGCGCGCAGGGCCACCGCCGTCGCCTCTTCGAGGGAAAACCGATGCCGGTTCAGTTCACCGAAATGATCGAGGAATTCGCTCTTTGTCAGGATCGGCCACTCAGTCTTGAGCCCGGCGTAGAAGGGCGACTCCCTGCGCACCTTCGTGAGGAAACGGCGCAGGCGGCGTTCACGGGTCCGTGGTCCCGGAGACGGGAGCCAGCGCGTCGCCGCGAAATGCCAGAGGATGAGGAGACGGTCAAGCATGGTCGATGTGACGCGTGCCGCCGAGTTTCGCCCAGGTCGTGGCACAGTGCGAGGGAATCAGCACCGGCCCTGCTTCAGACATCGCGAGTTCGCGCAGCGCCGCGAAGGTCGCGTCGTATTCCTCGCCGTTTGCAAAGAGCGAATAGGCAAGCTGAGCCGGTGGCCGGTTTTGTTCGAGTCCCTCGATCTTCCAGCAGGCATCACCGACGAGAAAGACGTCGCCGAGAACCTCCGTGCGAAAGGCCAACCCGAGCTGCGAGGCGGTATGACCCGGCAGGTCGATTCCGACAATGCTGCCGTCGCCGAGGAGATCGAACCCCGCCCGAAAACCCGGCCATGGAGCGGGGACGGTCGCTCCATTCTCCACCCATGAGCTACGCGCCTCGAAATCCACCGGGAGCAGTTGCCGGAGGTAGGCGCGCCGCACCCTCGCGACCCTGCTCCGCTTTTCGTTGGCGGCGTGTTCGGCCCTTGTCGCGAAAAAGCGGGCCGTTGGGAAGTCCCGCAACCCGGCGATATGATCGGCATGGAAATGCGAGATCACGATCAGACCGATGTCCGAGGCCGCAATCCCACGGGACTCGAGTTGCCCGAGCAATTCCTCCTCCGGCGTCAATCGCACCGGCGTGACCATCCGGTAGAGACATTCAGGCGGCCGCCGCGTCGCCTCGAAAAAATGCCGCGAATATCCCGTGTCGTAGAGGATCAGGCCTTCGCGCGGATGTTCAATCAGCCCCACCAACGCGGGGAATTCGATCGAACCCCATCCCCCGCCCCGCATTGCGATGCACTCCGGATGAGCACAGTGCCCGACCTTGAGGAGGTCGAACTTCACAGGGGTGAAGGGAGGGACGCGCATCGTGCCCCAGTAAAAGGTAAAAAGGGAAAAGTAAAAGGTCGGTGTGCCTGGAGAATGAAGGCGGTGGGTCAGCGTTCTTTGGGCATTCACTTTCCGGTTTTTCAATGCGCAGAGATCCGCTTTCACTTTCCCATATCCGTGAAAATCCGTGCTCATCGGTGTCCATCCGTGTTGAAATCTTGAACACAGATGGACACGGATTTCCACAGATGGACACAGATCCGCCCCACGAGCCAAATCCCCACCGTAGCACTTCCCTCACCCCACTCAATAAACCAACACGATCCCCCCGATCGTCACCCCAGCTCCGGATCCTAACAAAAGCACCTTGGCACCTCTTTTCAATCCGTAGCGATGGATCGCGAAATGCAGCGCCGTGGGCAGCGAGGCCCCGACCTGATTGCCATACCTGGCGAAGACGTCGACCATCCTTCCGTCATCAAAGCCCAGCATCTTCGCGACGTGATCGAGCGCCTGACGGCTGGCCTGGTGCGGCACGAGTAGGTCGATCTCCGCTTTCGTCACTCCGGCCGAGGCGAGGAGCCCTTCGACAAAATCCGGCAGCTCCCGCGCCACCAGGGCAAAGAGCGGACGACCCTTCATTTCAAAAAGGGCCCCGCCATGGTCCGCGTCTCCGCGACGGTGAAACCTCGATCCGCCCGAGCGGATGCGGCAAAATTCGATCCCCTCGGGCAGGGTGACACTGTGCGAGGCCATGACCGCCGAGCGCTCGCCTTCGTGCGTGCGCCGCACCACCGCCGCGGCCGCGCCGTCTCCGAAGATTCCGTTCGACCGCAGGTCGCGGTAGTCCGTCGTGTAGGTCGAAATGTCCGACGAGACGATCACGATCGTGCCGTAACGTCCCGCCGCAAGCGCGCATGAAGCGAGGTCGAGAGCCTGGAGAAAAGAAAGGCAACTCGCCCCCACATCGAGCGCGGCGACCCGGTGCGTGCGCGCCTCGGGCAACTCGGCGAGGACCATCGCCGCATTGTAAGGCAAGGCCTGGTCCATCGTCGCAGAGGCGCAGATCAGAGCATCGACCTCCTCCCACGCCATCCCCGCATCGGCGAGCGCCGCTCGCACCGCCGCCGCCCCGAGCTGCGAAGCGGTCTCCTCCGTCGCCGTGTGGCGTTTCGCGACACCCGTGATTCGCTCACTCTCACCCGCCGCGAGACCGAGTCGGGCGTCGAGGTCCGCCGCCGACAGCTCCGCCTCCGGCACGGCGATGCCGGTGCCAGCGATGCGGAGCGGGAGCTGAGACTTCATTCCCTATGCAACCGGGGGAGCGACCCGCCTTCAACCTGAAAATTCCGCCCTCGCGGTTTTTTCGCTCTCCGCGCACCTCGAGACTGACTTCCGCCTTCCTCCGGCTATGGTGCCTGTGATGAGTTCCGATTCTCCCCGCCCCGCCCGCCCCCTCGCTGTTCCCGTGCGCCGCCGCCGCCGTCCCCTCGCCTCTTCGCCCGGAACACTCGTCCACCGTGGTGAAAAGCGCGTCGAGTCCGCCCATCTGCGGCTGATCACTTACAACGATACCTTTCAGGATCTCAAAACCCTCGACTCCGTCCCCGAGGCCGGCCTCGTCGGCAGCGCCGATCACGTCACCTGGCTCCACCTTACCGGACTGCACGAGGTCGACGAAATTGCCAAAGTCGGCCGCGCCTTCGGCATCTCCACTCTCGTCCTGGAGGACATCCTCCACACCGGGAGCCGCTCCAAGATCGAGAACCACGAATCCGAGATTTTCATCGTCACCCGCATCGTCACCGATGTCGAAAAAGACGGCATCTGCGAATTGCAGCATTTCTCCCTCCTTCTCCTCCCGGGGAATCTCGTGCTCACCTTCTGCGAGACCCCTACCCCCGTCTTCGATCCGGTGATCGACCGCATCCGCACGAATATCGGCGGACGCATTCGCCGCTACGGCGCCGACTACCTCGCCTGGGCCATTCTCGATGCGATCGTCGACAACTACCTTTCCGTCATCGATCACCTCGACGACGCCGTCGTCGCCATCGATGAAAAGCTCCAGCTCGACGATCGCTCCGTCCGCGCGGGCGAGATCTACGCCCTGAAACGCGAGATCAACCGCGTCTTCCGTACGATCCGGCCGATCCGCGAGATCGCCATCAGCCTCCTTCGGGAAAACGAGACTCTCCTCACCCCTGCCTCGCGGCCCTATTACATCGATCTGAACGACCACGCCATCCAAGCCATCGAGACCACCGAGTATCTGCGCGAAGGCAGCAACAGCCTGCGCGAATTCTACCTCGCCTCCGCCAGCAATCGGATGAACGAGGTGATGAAAGTCCTCACCTGCTTTTCCACCATCTTCCTCCCGCTCACCTTCATCGCCGGGATCTACGGGATGAATTTCGAGCACATGCCCGAACTGCAGCATCGCTGGGCCTATCCCGCGATCTGGATCATCTTCCTGATCTGCGCCGCCGGGATGTTGTGGCTCTTCCGGCGCATGCGCTGGCTGTGAGGGAGAAGAGGCCGAAACACCGCGCCGCGCGTCCTTTCTCTCGACCTCACCGCCACTCCGCCCACCGCCGGAACGACCGAAAGGTCCTTCCCACGATGGTCTCAGGCCCGGTCTCGCGCGGCGGGGCGAGGAGCTTGGCGGAGGGAGCCTCGAGGGGAGGGCCGCTCTTGATGCTGAGGCGGCTGGGATTCATGCCGCCCTGATAACGGGCGATCGTCTCATTGGTCCAGAGGGTGGAACCAAGACGGTAGAGGGAAAGACGGGCGACGCGCAGGCAGATCTGAGTGACCTCAAGGACTTCGCGGGATTCATTCCGGATCAAAACGGGAGCCTGGACCTCGGAGCCCTCGAAATCGGTGAAGAGGGCACGGCTCGCGGAAGCACCGAGCTGGTAACATTCCTCCGCGGCGGGGGCTTCGCCGAACCAGACGCGGGGCATTGTCTCGCTGGGGAACTCGGCGAGGAGTTCGTCGTCGCGTTCGCCGAGACAGACCTTAACGGAGACGGGAATGCGGAGATAAACCCGCGTTTCCTCCCCCGGCAGAAGACGGAAGGGAGAATCCTGCCTCGCGAGGACGGGCAGGTCGGGGAGCCCGGGCAAGACCTTGACACCCTTGGCCCCGGTGCAGACGGCCCAACTCGTCCAGGAGACGGGCTCGTCGCGGTCGAGGGCGGCATCGGCCTCCTCGTCACTGAGGCGCTTCGAGGCGAGGCAGACTTCGTTTTCGCCGCGGCTGAACTCGACGAGAAGATGCCCGCACCGCAGACGCGACCGGGCTGGTGCGCCAAAGAGCCGCGCGCCCCAATCGATGATGTCCTTCCGTGCCAGCATGGTGCGTTTCCTTATTTACCTTGGGAAGTTTCCCACCGGAACGTTATGAAAGAAAGGGCGCTATCAGGTATTGCCTGTTTGTGCCACCCGGAAGAGTCTGCGACGATTCCCCGGTATGCGTTTGATCTTGGAGGCATCAGAATCTGAATTGGAGTCATGAAAAAAGTCCTGCTCATCCTCGCCCTGCTCATGGTGCTGGCGCTGCTCGCCGTCTTTGTGGGAGCGCGCATCCTCGGGCCCAAGCTGATCTCGGTGGTGGCGCCGAACGGCACACCAATTGGTGAATACGATCTGCCAAAGCCGGAGACCTCGCTGCTGGGGCTCGGCATCGCGATCCCGGTGAGCCTGCTCGATGAGATCGCAAACGCGGAGGTGCCCCCAACGTTCCAGGGGAGCGAGACGAAGAACTTTCACAAACGGATCAAGCAGGGTGCCTACGCATGGGACGTGACGCGGGGTCCGATCGCCTTTCGCAATACAGGGAGCGCGATCGCTTTCACCATGCCCTTCGAAGGCAAGGCGACGCTCGAGGGCGAGCTCGATGCGGCGATCCTTACGGTGCCGCTCAACGGCAATGCGGCCCTCGGCGGCAAGGCGGGCGGCACGATCACGCCGGAGGTGCTGCCGGACTGGAACGTGAATCCGAATCTGGTGCCCGAGCTGCAGCTCGACAAGGCGGTGCTGCAACTTGGCCAACTCGGCCGCATCGACATCGGCGAATTCCTGGGCGGCAGTCTCGGTCAATACCTGCAGAAGGAGACCCGCAAGATCACCCCTGCCCTGCGCAAGAGCCTGAACCTGCGCCGCGAGGTGACGAAATTCTGGAACGAGGCCCACCTGGTAGAGCAGGTCTCGAAGGATCCCCTGCTGTGGGTGAGCGTGAAACCGCGACGGATCCTGCTGGGGCCGATCGACTACTCGCGGCCGGAGCAGATCGGTCTGGCCCTGGCGATCGAATCGGAAACTTACGTGCTGAACCGCGCCCCCGCAGTACCCGCGGTGGAGGCGCTGCCGGAGATGGCAGCACTCGCGGGCATGCCGGGCACGGACCTGCGTTTGCCCCTGGTGATCCGCTTGGCGGAGCTGAACGAACTGCTCGCGAAAGAGGATTTTGAAATCGACACAGGCATCGGCACGAAGCTCCAGGTGAGCGGACTCGCGGCCGAGGTCGGCCAAGGCGGCTATCTGAATTTGAAACTGGAACTGGAGGCCGATCGATCGCGTCTCGGACGGGGCGTCGCAGGAACGATCTGGGTGCGCGGCAGACCGGTGATCGACTATGAGAAGCAGACGCTCGGATTCACCGGTGTGGAGCTGACGGTGGAAACCCGAGATCAACTGACGACCGCGGCGACCTGGCTGCTCGAGGGACTGCTCGTGAAAGGTCTCGAGGCGCAACTGCGCGTGGACCTGAATGAATACAAGGGCGAGCTCGACGAGGAGGTGCAGAAGGCCATCGCCGAAGCGGATCTACCCGAAGGCATGGAGGTGTCGCTGCAGAATCTGGAGGTGCGCCTGACCGACATCTACACGGTGACCCGCCAGGTCGAAGGCGGCGAACCGGATCCGGGCATCGTGCTGGTGATCCGCGCGACCGGAGAAATGAAGACGCGGATCAGCCAGGTGAATTGGAAGAAGGAGGAGGAGAAATGAGGAGGGCGGAGCATTCGCGTCATTCGAGGATATTTGCGGTCATTCGCGTTCCTCTCGTTTTCGGCTGGTCCCTTTGGGCGAGGATTTCTACGCGGATCTGCGCGGCTCGGGGAACGATTTCAACGCGAATGAAAAGGAATGAAGCGCGAATGACCGCGAATCTATGCGTCGCGATCGTTTTCCTGGTCTCATCGGTCTTTGCGCAAGACACCACCCTCCCCGGCACGGCTCTGCTCGACTGGACGGAGGAGGATCCTTCGGTCCGCGTCATGGATGGAGCACATGCTTTCGTCGAGCGCGAGATCGCCGAAGTGGCGGCGCGGGTGCCGGCTTTTCCGCTCGACGCGGAGGACCGCGATGACTTCATCCGGCGATCGCGTGAGGCGCTCGCGAAAAAGCTCGGGGTGGTCGATGAACGGGTCGCTCCGAAGCTGGAATTCTTCTCGGGTGATCCCGTCTCTTTCGAAGGCGAACCGGGCACAGCAAAGGTGGCGGAGGGCCCTGGCTTCCGGGTCCACGCGGTGCGGTGGGAGGTGCTGCCGGGATACACGGCCGAGGGCCTCTATGTGAACCCGGTGCCGGAGGAAGGGGAAATCTCTTCCCCGCCCTTGATGGTGCTGATGCCCGATGCTGACGAGACGCCGGAGGATCTCCTCGGGATGACGCCGCGCCTCGAGCCGAAGGAGCAGATCGGCCTGCGCTTCGCGATGACGGGTTTCCGGATGCTCATTCCCGCGCCGGTGAACCGCTCGCTTTTTATGGGTCTGTCAGGCGATGACGAGACCCTCGTCAAGACGGCCCAGAGCCATCGTGAATGGATCTACCGGCAGGCCTTCCAGATGGGACGTCATCCGCTCGGCTACGAGGTGCAGAGCCTGCTCGCCGCGGTCGATTGGCTCGAGCTGACCTTTCCCGGCAGCGCCGTGACCGCGGCGGGCTACGGTGAAGGCGGACGCGCGGCCCTCTATGCCGCCGCGATCGATCCGCGGATCGATCATGCCTTCGTGAGCGGGGCCTTTGGGCCGCGCGAGGCGGCTTGGGCGGAGCCGATCCATCGAAATCTCTTCAACCTCCTCCCCGACCACGGCGATGCCTCGATTGCGGCACTGATCGCTCCGCGGGTGCTCCTCGTCGAGCACACGACCTTTCCCGAGGTGAAGGATCAGAAGGGCGATCTCACGACCCCACCCTTCGCCGAGGTCGAGCGCGAATGGAAGCGGATCGAAAAAGTCCTCACAGCCTTCGCACCGCCGCCTTCGTTTTTTCTGAACGAGGCGAACGACGGGTCCCGCGGCGATTATCCCTCGGTGGCGGGATTTCTCCAGGCAATGGGTCGCGAACCCGAGGTCGACCGGACTCCACCGCTGGGTCTGGTGATCGATGAGCGGACCGGCTTCGATCCCGCCGGGCGGCATCGTCGCGTTTTTCTCGGGATGCAAGCGCATGTGCAGAGCCTCGTCGACGCGTCGGAGCGGACGCGGGAGGAGTTCTTTTTCTTCGCGGCCGAGCCGGGTCTGCGGCCGGGGAAATGGTCGACGGAGAAATCCCATCCCACGCTCGATCCGACGACCTTCGTGACGCGGGCGGAGGAATGGCGGAGCCGATTCGAGGAGGAAATCCTCGGCACCTTCGACGAGGAACGGCTCCCACTGAAACCACGCACCCGCCGGCTCAAGGAGACCGACGCCTGGACGATGTGGGAGGTGGGGATCGAGGTGTATGCGGGATTCGAATCGTGGGGTGTCTTGCTGATACCAAAGGGAATCGCTCCCGGCGAGCGCCGTCCCGTGGTGGTCTGCCAGCATGGCCGCCATGGTGTGCCGCGCGATGGAATCGACACCGGCAAATCGGCCTACAACGACTTTGCGGCCAGGCTCGCGGAACGGGGCTACCTCACCTTTTCGCCCCACAATCTCTACCGCCACGAGGACCGCTATCGCTGGCTCGACCGCAAGGCGAACCTGATTGGAGGCACACTGTTTACCTTCATTGTCGCGTCACATCGGCAGCAGCTCGACTGGCTCAAGACCCTGCCGGAGGTCGATCCGAAGCAGATCGCATTCTATGGGCTGAGCTACGGCGGCGAAACGGCGGTGCGGGTGCCCGCGGTGATCCCGGATTACTGCCTCTCGATCTGCTCGGGCGATTTCAACCACTGGACCCGCAAGGTCGCCGATCCCGATTTCCCGGGTGGCTTCATGAAAAGCATCGAGTGGGAGATGCCCTACTGGAATCTCGGCAATACCTTCGATTACGGGGAAATGGCGGCCCTCATTTTTCCGCGTCCCTTTTTCGTGGAACGCGGTCATCATGACCTCGTCTCAACTGACGCCTGGGTGGCGCACGAGTATGCGCGAGTGAGGCTTCTCTACGCCCGCTTCGGCATGGTCGAACGCACCGGGATCGAGTTCTTCCACGGCGGCCATTCCATCCACGGCGTCGGGACCTTCGAGTTCCTCGACCGGCATTTGAAGGGCGCCGGCAACTGACCTCTCCCATCACAACTCCCGGAAAATGCCGGGGTTGCCCAAGGAAAAACGGTGCCGGATCCGTGGATTTGTGGTAAAATCCCCTCTTTGTGAAATTTTCGCCACCGCAGAAACCGAGGTTCTCGTCGCGTGGGGCATTTTAACACGGGCGAGATGCAAAGTTGGTTTACTTTTGAATTGGACGGTGAGGTGTGCCGGGTGGAGCGCGAATCCACGCACGGGACGCTCGCGTCGTATCTTGCCCGTCTCGATCCGTGCTTCGCGCACTTCGCGGAGCATGATGCCCTGCTCGCCCCACGTCTCGTCGTGCTCGGCACGCACGAGGGCGACCGTTACCGCTTCCGCATCGTCGATGCGGGCCTCATGCTGATGCCGATGTTGGCGGACCGGCAGATCTGGACACCCGAAGGCATCCGCAACGCGGAGCCGGAGCATCCGGTGAACCTCGCCTTTCAGGAAGGCTCCTTCGAATGCTCGGGGGAACGCCTCGACACGATCATCGCGCTGACCTTCGAGGGTTATTACCGTCCCGATCTCCGTCGCCAGGGCCAGGTGAACGATCAATACGACGCCATCGTGACCCGCACGGCCCACGTCCCCGCGATCCGCGAAGCGGCGGTGCAGGTCTTCGCCTCGACCGAGCAACTCCGGCACGAGGCCGCCCGCAAGGCGGAGCGTTCCGGTGATGAAAGCACGGTCTGGACGGGGAAGAAGGACATTTTCGGCGACCGTTTCACCCGCCAGCTCTTTCGTCTCCCCGAGAGCCGCTCCCTCCAATATGTGGATGGAAAAAAGCGCCGTTTTTTTCGTCCCGAAACCCTTGTGGAGCTGATCAAGCTGAACCGCGAATATCCCACCGCGGCGTTTATCGCGGGAGGCACGGGACTCGGTCACTTCGCCGCGGGCGATGAGGGTGGGACCGATCTGATCTCGCTCGAAGCGGTGAAGGAACTCAACACCGTTGTCTCGACCGAGGATCACTGGGAAATCGGCGGAGCGGTCTCGCTGACGCAGACGGCGGAGCACATCGGGCGCGAATGCCTCGCTTTCAACAAAGTGCTGCGTCGCTTTGCCTCGCGCCCGGTGCGGAACCGCGCCACGCTCGGCGGTTATCTCGCCACGGCCTGGGCCTCGGGCCAGCTCGCCCCTTTGCTGATGGCACTGAATGCCCGGGTCCGGCTCATCTCAGCTGATGGCGAGCGCGACGCACCGGTCTCGCAATTCTACGCGGGCAAAGGTCGCACCATCCTCCAAGCGGGAGAGATCATCCGGGGGATCGTGATCCCACGCAACACGGAACACGCCCTCTCGACCCGGGGCGTCACCTCGCGCCTTTGCGATGCCTACACCGTGGCGCCGCGCCGCACCGGCTGCGCCCCCTATGCGACGGGAGGATTCGCCCTCGAGCTGCGCGACAAACGCATCGCGAAAGCATGGGTCGCCTATTCCGGCATCGACGATTCTCCGATGCGGGTGCGAGAAGCGGAGGACTTTCTTGCCGGGAAGAACTGGGACGAAGGGACCATGATCGAAACCCTCGGGATCCTCAACCGCAGCGTCGAAGTCACCCTACCCGGCAACGGCGGTGCGACGACAGGCTACCTGAAACAGCTCGTCGGCACCCTTTTCCAGAAATTCTACCATCAGCACCCGCGACCCGGCTCGCTGCGTCCCGAGTCGTTGACAGCGACGGGAGAGTTCGCCAAACTCGAGGAACCTTTTTTCCTGACGCCCCGCACTTGACCGCCCCGCAACGACGGCACTCTGCGTCGCGTTTCCTGCATGAGCGAAACCGAAGATCATCTCAGCCCTTTTCGCCTCCCTACGGCGGGTCCGGCGAAACACACCCGGGAGACCTTCGGCGAACGTCTGCGGCGACGAAGGGAGCAGCTTGCGCAGGGGGAAACCATCAAAGCGCTCTCCTCATGGCAGGCCCGGGCGCGCGTCCTCACCGCCCTCGTCGTCGAAAGCCCGCATCCACGAGCCTCGATCATACGCTGCCGGGCGGACGAAGCCCGTCGTCTCGCGGGGGTCGAGGCCGTGCTCTTCGCCGACGACATCCCGCCTTTCCGCAACTCGCTCGGCCATGAATTCGCGGGAGAGCCGCTCCTCGCCGAAGACGAGGTGCATTACCGCGGCCAGCCGGTCGCCCTCGTGATCGGGCGCGACGAAGCAGTCTGCCGGGAGGCGGCGGCAAAACTCGAGATCGAATACCACGTCACTCCAGGGATTCTCTCGATCGATCACGCCCTCGCGATGGTGAGTTTTCACGAGGCAACCCGGGTCTGTGAACGCGGCAAGGTGACCCCGGCCCTCGCGGAGGAGGGCTTGCGCAGCTCGGGTTCGTTTCTGATTCCGCCCCAGCAGGCTCCGCTCACGGGTTCGACCGAAGTCCGGGTGACACCGGTGCGCGGCGGCCGCGGGTATTCGGTGAAAGCGCGCGCCCTTTCCCCTGCCCTGATCCGCACGGCGGTAGCGCGAACAGCGGACATTCCGGAGTCGGAGGTGCAACTGGAACCGGTCGGCCTCGCCGGTGTAACCGATGCCCTTGAGCTAGAACCGGTGCGCCTCGCCATGCTCGCGACCCGCGCCGCAATGACTTGCGGGACGGCGGTGGTGCTGAAAGTCTCCAGTCCCGACTCACCCCTCGTCCGTGGGCAGCGCCATCCCGTGAAGGTCGATTTTGATGCGGCTCACGACGACGATGGCAAAATCTCCGCCCTCGATCTGAAGCTCCACGTCGATGGCGGTTTCTACGCGTCCGACTCCACCACCGTGATGGACCGTGCCGCGCT
This sequence comes from Akkermansiaceae bacterium UBA5020, assembly GCA_002396885.1. Taxonomy (GTDB): domain Bacteria; phylum Verrucomicrobiota; class Verrucomicrobiia; order Verrucomicrobiales; family DEV007; genus Arctic95D-9. The sequence goes on along the minus strand of DGXY01000046.1, from coordinate 80,430 downwards.
CCATGCCGATTCGGTCTATGGAATCGCGAATTTCCGTATCACCTCACAGCTTTGCCGGACCCACCGGATCACCTCGTCGTCCCTGCCCGCCGAAGGCTCGGCCCAGGGGGCCTGGGCCATGGAGGAGATCATCCGCCGCGTGGCTGGCTCCATCGGCAAGACCCCACGCGAGGTGCGCGAGACGAATTTTTATATCGAGGGAGCCGAACCCAAAACCGCGCCCTATGGCCAGCCGGTGCAAGCCGCTTCGATCGGGCGGGTCTGGAATCAGGTGCTGCGCCGCAGCGATTACGACTCACGCGTCGCCGCGATCGAGAAGTGGAACCGCCGCAATCCCTGCTACAAACGCGGCATCGCCGTGGTCGCGACCAAATTCGGACTTGGGGATCCGCGTCCCGAGCGCGACGCCGCCGCCGTCCTCGTCCAGATCCTCGCTGATGGATCGGTGCTGGTGCGGGTCGGACTCGTCGATGTGAACGACGGCTTCCGCGGCCAGATCCGGGAGGAAGTGGCGACCCGTCTCGGACTCGAAGAGGAAGCGATCCGGGTCATTCTCAATGATTTTGACGTCCTCCCCCGCTCCACCCCGGTGATCGGGGCGGATGCCTGCGGGCTCGTCCTGCGGGCTATCGCCGACGCCTGCAAACGGCTCCAGAGCCGACTCCGCGAGGTCGCCCTGCAACTCTTCGCGGCGCGCGGTCAAACCGAGATCGAGATCGAGGCGATCCGCTTTGTTGACGGTCTCGTGGGACCGGACATCTCGCCAAACCATCCCCTCCACTTCCGCGAAGTGATCGAGGGAGCCTGGAGAAAACGCGTCAATCTGGTCGAGACCGGTTACCACCGCACTCCGAACCTCTGGTGGGACCACGAACTCGGCGCGGGCTGGCCTTTTTCCGCCTTCACCTACGCCGCTGCCGTCGCCGAGGTACAGATCGATGCCTTTACCGGCGAGGTGCAGATCCTCCGGGTCGATTTCGCGCACGAGGGATCCCCCTCTCCCGACCAGGGCGACCGCGACTTCGCACAACTGATGCGGGCCTTCACCCTCGGCTCGGGCTGGCTTCTTTCGGAGAGCGTTCCCTATCCCGAAAACGACGAGCCCTCCGCCTGCAATGTCGCAGAAGGCGTTCCGGGATTCGCTGATGCCCCTTTTCAGGTCGTGACCGATCGCCTCCGCCCCCTCGGGGATCCATTGGCTCTGCCCGGCGATCCCTGCGCCGAGGCCCCGGTGCTGCTCGCCGGCTGCGTGCGCGAAGCACTCTGGGATGCCTTGCGCTCTTTCGGCCTGAAGCCCGAACTGAAGATCGACCTTCCCCTGCCCTCGACGCCACCCTCCGTCCTCGCGACCCTGCGAGAAATCAGCCGGCAGATCCACGAGCGGGAAACCGTGGCAAAAGCGGCTCCGGCAGCCGATTGACGGTCGGCCTTTCTCGCCGCTGCCAACGCCAACGCCGAATCCAAGATCTGGGAGGGGCTCTTCCAGCTTCTCCCACTCCCGACAGCGGACCAAGCGGACCTCTTCCTGACGAAATCGTCAAAAAACCTACCTTGCCATGCAGAGGACAAGGGAATTGCTTAAGTTTTTCTAAGCAACTTCCTCAAACGCCATGCTCTTCACCCTGCTGTCTACCGCCGCCGTCCTCGTCATCGTCCTTCCCGCCCTGAATTGGCTCAGCTACCGGGTCATGGGGGGAATCATCCGGCGGCGGCGCGAAACCTGGGACCTCAACATCTGCTGTGGCAAGACCGACGGCGGCGGCATCAATGTCGACATCGTCAAACACGCCGAGGTCCCGAACCTCGTCGTCGTCGATGACATCTACCAGCTGCCCTTCTCCGCGAACCAGTTCGAACACACCCTCTGCTCCCACACGATCGAGCACGTGGAGGATCCCGGCGCCTTCTTTGCCGAGATGCAACGCGTCTCGAAACACGTCACCCTCGTGGTGCCTCCGCTCTGGGATCTCAGCGCCGCCCTCAATATCTTCGAGCACCGCTGGCTCTTCCTCACCTTCCGCAAAGAGCACCACACCCTGCCACCCCACATCCCGCTGCCCTTCGCCCGCCGCCTCCAGGAGCGGGTCGGCCAGAAGATCCGGGCTTAATCTACCTGATTTCAGTGTAAATTAGAGTTTTCCACGCTTGATTTCCCGGACAACCCGTCCAAAAGTCCCGGGTAGCGACCGCACGAGCGGAGCGACCCATGGAAACCGCCTTTCTTCTCGCCTTGCTGGTCACTGCGGTGGCCCTCTTCGCGACCGAAAAAATCTCCGTCGACATCATCACCCTGTTGCTCCTCGCGGCGCTCACGGTGACCGGCATCCTCACGCCCAAGGAAGCCTTCGCGGGATTCAGCAATGACATCATCATCATCCTCGGCTCGATCTTCGTGATCGGGGCCGCCCTTCAGCGGAGCGGACTGCTCGAGGCGGGTGCGGCGGCTTTGCTGCGTTTTTCGAGTTCGGGGGAGAAACGGCTGACCCTGCTTCTGATGAGCGTGGCCGCCTCGTTTTCGGCCTTCATGAACAATACCACGGTGACGGCGCTCTTCGTCTCGCCCGCCGCCGGTCTCGCCCAGTCCGCCGGGCTGAGCCCCTCGCGGCTCCTCATGCCGCTCGCCTTCGCCTCCATCCTCGGCGGCACCTGCACCCTCATCGGCACTTCGACCAACGTCGCCGTGAGCGGCTACATCGAAAACGCGGGGATGAAACCGGTGGGAATGTTTGAAATCACTCCGATCGGGCTGGTCATCGTGGTGATCGGCATTGCTTATTTCATGGTTTTCGGAGGAAAGCTTTTGCCGAACGTGAAGGGGGACACCACCATCAAGGCGGACACGATCCGCGATTACCATAGCGAGGTCGTTGTGATGCCGAAGTCGCCCCTCATCGGCCAATCGAGCTTCGACTGGGATCTCAACCTGATCGGCTTCCGCCTCGTCCGCATCGAGCGCGAGGGACAGGAGTTCCTCCCCGCACCGGAACTCTGCATTGAGGAGGGCGACCTGCTCCTTATCCAGGGGAAGGTCACCGACCTCCTCCGCATCAAAAAGATCGAGGGACTCGAATTCAAGGCCTCACTCGAGCCTGATGAAGTGGGCGGCAGATACGGCGATCTCCTCGTCGCCGAAATGGTCATCCTCCCCGATTCCGATCTGGCCGGACTCACCCTGCGTGAGGCCGACCTCCGCCGCACCCATGATCTCATGGTCCTCGCGATCAGCCGCCATGGCCAATCGCGATTGAAGGACATGGGCGGCATCGTGCTACGCACCGGGGATGTCCTCCTCGTCCAGTCGAAAGCGGAGAAGCTCGACGCGATCCGCCGTGGCAGCGGCTTCGCCGTTCTCGACGAATACGAGCCCCCCACCCTGAGATGGCAGCAGGGTCTTTTTACCGCCGGTGTCTTCCTCATTGCCATCATCGCCGGATCGGTCGGCTGGGTGCCGCTTTCGATCGCCTTCCTTTGCGCCGCTGTGTTGATCGTTCTCGCGGGAGCGCTTCCGGGAGACCAGGTCCGCGAGGTCATCGACTGGCGCATGCTCATCCTGATCGGGGGCATGACTGCCTTCGGCACCGCGATGGAAAAAACCGGGACGGCCGCCTGGCTTGCTGAATGGGTCGTCTACGCCCTGAGACCGATGGGCGATCTCGCCATCCTCGCCGGATTCTTCGTCCTGACCATCCTCCTGACCCAGCCGATGTCGAATGCGGCCGCAGCGCTCGTCATTCTGCCCGTGGCCATGAGCGCCGCCACCGAGATCGGCGCGGATCCCCGCACTTTTGCCATCGGCGTGATGCTGGCGGCGTCGATCTCCTTTATCGCGCCATTGGAACCCTCTTGCGTGATCGTTTACGGACCCGGGCGCTACCGCTTCATGGATTTCGTGCGCGTGGGGGGACTCCTCACCTTGATCCTGATGCTCGTGGTTTTGCCGCTTGTCCCCTTGCTTTGGCCGCTTCGTTGATGGAGGGTCTCCTTCCGGTCCGGCGACCGGCTTCATGGAGAAACCCAATTCCACCTCGCACTGGCCCCTTGCCTTGATGGCGCTCGGCGTCGTCTTCGGCGACATCGGCACCAGTCCCCTCTATGCCCTGCGGGAATGTCTCGCCCACTCGGGCTACAAAGCCGGGGTCGATGGCGTCGAGATGGTCTACGGACCGATCTCGCTGATGTTCTGGTCTCTCACGATCATGGTCTCGTTCAAATACCTGACCATCCTCAGCCATGCGACCGCCCAGGGCGAAGGCGGCATGTTCGCCCTGCTTTCCCTTCTCCGTACACCGGACAAACACGGCCACACACACAAGACCTCCCTCGTCGTTCTCGTGGTGCTTTTCGGAGCCGCCCTGCTCTACGGCGATGGCATGATCACTCCCGCCATCTCCGTGCTTTCCGCGGTCGAGGGCCTCAAACAGATCCGCGAGGGACTCCCCCAGACGATCGTCATCGCCGTCTCCGTCGGCATTCTCGTCAGTCTCTTTTTCGTGCAACGACACGGGACCGCACGGATCGGGGTCGCCTTTGGTCCGATCATGATCGTGTGGTTCATCACCCTCGCGGCGCTGGGATTGTATCGCTTCCTCGAGCATCCCGAGGTGATCGTCTCCCTTTCGCCGCATTGGGGAATCAGCTACCTGATCCATCACGGCACCCATGGGATCGTCATCATGGGCATGGTCCTTCTCGCCGTGACCGGTTGCGAAGCGCTCTACGCCGATATCGGCCATTTCGGGCCGAAACCTCTGATACGCGCCTGGTTCCCGCTCGTCTATCCCGCCCTCATCCTGAACTACCTGGGACAAGGAGCCCTCGTCATCCACGATCCCACCTCGATCGAGCATCCCTTCTTCCACCTCGTCCCCGGCGCGCTCCTCATTCCCATCGTGATTCTCGCCACCGCCGCCACAATCATCGCCTCGCAAGCCATGATCACCGGGGTCTTTTCCCTCACCCAGCAGGCGGTGCAACTCGGCTACTTGCCTCGCCTGAAAATCATTCACACGAATCCTGACATCCGCGGGCAGATCTACATGCCCCAGGTCAATTACCTGCTGATGATCTCGTGCGTCGCGCTCGTGGTCGGATTCAAGACCTCGAGCAATCTCGCCTCGGCCTACGGACTGTCCGTTTCGCTCGAGATGTTCCTCACCAGCTGTCTCTTTTTCCTGGTGGCCCGCCACCACTGGTCATGGCCCCTGTGGAAAGCGGGGCTCCCCGTCGCCCTCTTTCTCTGTATCGAGTTCGGCTATGTCGCCGGCAGTCTCGTGAAATTCGCCCAGGGAGCTTGGTTCCCCCTCGCTGTCGCCGCCGGAATCTGGATTGTCATGAAAACCTGGACGGATGGCCGCGCCATCCTCTTCCAGGCGATGCAACGGGGTCGTCTCCCGGTGCAGCATCTCATCGACGACATCAAGGCCGACCGCGTCATCCGCGTGCCCGGCACCGCCGTCTTCATGTCGGCCACCGCCGACGGCTTGCCGCTCGCCCTGCTCCATCACCTGAAACACAACAAAGCCCTGCACAAACAGGTCGTCCTCCTCACCGTCGTTTTTGAAAGCGCGCCCCGAGTGCCGACGGAGCGACGCAGCGAGATCGAGGAATTCCATGAGGAGTTCTACCGCGTCCTTCTCCGCTACGGCTTTGCCGAATCCCCGAACGTCTTCAAGGATCTCTGCGCGGCACTCGCCGAAAAAGGGAAGGTCAAACCCGCTGGCATCACCTTCTACCAAAGCCGTGAGGTTCTCCTCACGACCGGCCCCGGAAAAATGGCGGCCTGGCGAAAAAAACTCTTCGTCACGCTCTCGCGCCTCTCGCGTCCCGCGACCGGTTACTTTGATCTGCCGCCGCGTCAGGTGATCGAGTTGGGGATCCAGTTGGAGGTCTAGAGATGACAGGTCGCGGGCGTGATACTTGATCAAGCCTGTTGTCTCGAGAGCCCCAAGGTGATGGAATGCCCTTCTTGCCATTCCTGTGTCCCATGACGCATTTCTCCCTGCTCGACTACACCCTCTTCGGGCTTTATCTCGCCACATCGGTTGGGGTCGGGCTTTGGTCGGCGCGGCGCAAGGCGGGAAACCTCGGCGATTATTTCCTCGCCGGGCGGGGGATGAACAGCTTCCTCGTGGCCATGTCCATCCTCGCGGCGCTCTTCTCGGGCATCAGCTACCTTGCGGGACCCGCGGATGTCTACAAGAACGGCTTCGGTTTCGGTTACGCCGTGCTCGCCTTCTTCATCGCCACCCCGATCACAACGATCTGGTTGCTGCCCAAGTTCTACCAATCGCGCTTCTACACCGCCTACGAGTTCCTCGAAGAGCGCTTCGGCCTTCCCATCCGCCTCCTCGCCTCCGGTCTCTTCATCTTCCGTGTCTGCCTCTGGCTCGCCGCCGCGACCTACGCTCCTGCGCTCGCCCTTGAAAAAGTCACCGGCATCCCCCTCTGGATGACGATTCTGGCCACCGGCATGCTCACCACGTTCTACACCGCCCTGGGCGGAATGCGCGCGGTGATCTGGACGGATGTGATCCAGCTCGTCGTCCTTTTCGGCGGGCAGCTCACCATCGCTCTTGTCGCCATGCACAAGATCCCCGGCGGACTCGGTGGCGTCTGGGAAACCGCCCTCGCCGATGGAAGGATGGATTTGAATCTTTCCTTCGCCCTCTCCGACCGCATCAATCTCGGCTCCGTCTTCATCGCCGCGGCCTTCCTCCACCTCGTGCAGATGGCGACCGACCAGGTCTCGGTGCAACGCTACCTCACCGCCGGATCACTGCGGGAGGCGAAACGCTCCCTCTGGATCAAACTCGGTTTCCTCCTCCCTGTCCTCGTGATCTTTTACGGCACCGGACTCGTCCTCTACGCCTTCTACAAAATCCACGGCGACCCGCTCGCCGCCGGACTCATCCAGAAGGAGGACCAGATCCTGCCTTACTTCGTCGTCACCCAACTCCCCGCCGGCCTTCCCGGACTGCTCATCGCCGCCATCTACGCCGCGAGCATGTCGACGATTTCGGCGGGACTGAACTCGCTCGCCTCGGCCACGGTCGTCGATTTCCAACAACGCCTCTCCAGCAAACCCCTCGCCACCGATTCCCGCCAGGTCACCGGAGCTCGATGGATCACGGTGATCTACGGAGTCCTCGTCATGGCGCTCGCGTTTGCGGTTTCGAAGATGCAGGGAAATCTCGTCGAGTCGGTCAATACCGTGATCGGCCTCGTCGGCGGTCCGCTCCTCGGACTCTTCTTCCTCGGCATGTTCACGAAACGCGCCGACACCCGGGGTGCCCTCATCGGATCTCTCGCCGGATTCCTCTCCCTCTTGTCGCTCCACCTCTATCAGAGCGGCATTTTCACGGCGGAAAAGCCGGCCATTCTGGTCTCTTTCTTGTGGTTCAGCTTTTTCGGATGCCTCATCACCATCGCCTTCGGCCTCGCCGCCTCGCATGGTCGCAAGGCAGTGACCGCTTCCTGAATTTTCCAGCGACTCCGTCGAGAGAATTTTCTCGACTCTCGTTCAATTCCCCGCCAGCGTCACCACCGTCATGTCATCCCCCTATTGGCCCTTCGTCACCCTCGCCGTCAGCGTTGCCTTCATCATTGTCGGCATCAGCAAGCTTCGTCTCCACGCCTTCATTGCCCTGCTCGCGGCCGCTCTCATCGCGGGACTCATGACCGGGAAAGACGCCTGGGAGATCGTCCAGAAAGACGGCTCGATCAAAACCTACTCGGCTCTCGTCGGGACCGTCGAAATGGTCTCCAAGGGCCTCGGTGACACCGCGCGGGATATCGCCATTTCCATCGCCCTTGCCGCCGTGATCGGGATGGCGTTGATGCAGAGCGGCGGGGCCGACAAGGTCGTGCGTCGCTTCCTCGCCCTCTTCGGCGAGAAACGTGCCGGCTGGGCCCTCCTCACCAGCACCTTCATCCTCAGTGCCCCCATCTTCTTCGACACCATGTTCATGCTCATGGTGCCGCTCGCGATGACCCTCGCGATGCGCACCGGAAAAGACTACGTGCTCTACATCCTCGCGATCTGCGTCGCCGGCACCATCACCCATTCCATGACCGTCCCCCATCCCGGCCCCGTCGCGGTGGTCGAGGACCTCCGGATCAGCGTCGGCGAGTCCCTCGTCTGGGGCATTGCGGTCGGTGCCGTGGTCGCCGTCTTCGGCTTTCTTTTCAGCCATTGGATCAACAAACGGATCACCGTTCCCGTGCGTGGCTCGGGTTCCGTCTCCCTCGAAAATCTCAGGGGCATCAGCGACCGCCCCGAAAACGAACTGCCTTCCTTTTTCTGGAGCATCACCCCGGTGGTGCTGCCGATTCTCCTCATCAGCCTCACCACCGTCTTCGAACTGGCCGCCAAAGGGTCAGCCAACGGCGACGCCTGGGCCACCGGCATGGTTTCCCTTCTCGGCGGCAACGAGGGATTCGTCTCGCTCCGCACCTGGGTTGATTTCATCGGCAACAAGAATATCGCCCTCTTCATCGGCGCCTTCATCGCCATGGTTGTGCTCGCTCGCCAATGCCGACTCGGGCTCGGCAAACTCGAGGAAATGGTCGGACCGCCCCTCGAGACGGCGGGCATGATCATCCTCATCACGAGCGCCGGCGGTGCTTTCGGCGCGGCCCTGCGCAGCGCCGGAGTCGGCGACGCCGTGAAGGTCCTCGCCCAGGGCTACAGCCTCAACCTGATCTTTCTCGGCTGGCTGGTTGCCGTCGTCGTTCGGGTCGCACAGGGATCTGCCACCGTCGCGATGCTCACCGCTTCCTCGATCATGGCACCCATGGTCGCCGGATCGGCACTGGGCTGCCACCCCGTCTACCTCTTCATGAGCATCGGCTTCGGCGCCATGTTCTGCTCGTGGATGAATGACAGTGGTTTCTGGGCCGTGTCCAAACTCTCCGGAATGACCGAAAAAGAGACCCTGCGCACCTGGTCGCTCCAGCTCACCGCCAATTCGATCTTCGGACTCCTCGTCGTGCTCGTCCTCAGCAAGGTCCTGCCGATGGTGTGACCAAGCCTCCGGAAAAGCCGGATAAACGCCTAGATTCCTCTCAGCGCCGAGTTCGCCTCTCGCTAGTCTCACAGGAAACGCTGATCCATGACCTCCGCTCCCACCAGCTCCACGCCACTTGATCGTGCGCGTCGCAAAGCCTTCCTGCGGCTCCTGCCGTTGCTCTTCGTGAGCTACATGATCGCCTACATCGACCGGCAGAATGTATCGATTGCGAAACTGACCATGACGAAGGACCTCCCCGGGTTCGACAATGCCGTGATCGGCTTCGGTGCCGGCATTTTTTTCCTGGGTTACTTCCTCCTGGAGATCCCGGGGACCCTCATGGTCGAGCGATGGAGCGCACGGAAGTGGATCTGCCGCATCATGGTCACGTGGGGCATCATGGCCGGACTCACCGCCGCCGTGCACACGCCGACCCAGTTCTACATCGTCCGTTTCCTTCTCGGCCTCGCCGAAGCCGGATTTTTTCCGGGCATCATTGTCTACCTTACCCATTGGTTCCCAAGCCGCGACCGGGCCCGCGCCCTCGCCACCTTTCTCATCGCGACACCCGTCGCTCAGATCATCAGCCCAAAAATCTCCAACGAGCTTCTGAAAATCGGGACCGACGCCGACCATCCCGCCATCCTCGGCATGGTCGGCTGGCAGTGGGTGTATGTGTTCTGGGCCATCCCTGCGGTCATCCTCGGCTTCGTCGTCCTCTTCTACATGACTGACAAGCCGCGCCAGGCGAAATGGCTCACCTCTGAGGAAAGCGAGGCCCTCGAGGCTGAACTGGAACGGGAGAGGGCCGAAACCCGCGCAGGCAAACGGATGGGACTGCGCGAGGCGCTGCTTCATCCCAAGGTCCTCATCCTCGCCCTCATTTACTTCTGCACCGTCACGGGCAGCTATGGCATCGAGTTCTTCATGCCGAGCATCCTCCGCGACTGGTACGAGATGGACATGAACAAGCTGACCTGGCTCATCATGATCCCTCCAGTCGTCGCGATGTTTGGACAGCTCATCGCGGGCGCCAGTTCCGACCGTTTCCAGGAGCGACGCTGGCACGCCATCGTTCCCATCCTCTTGGGATCCGCCGCCCTAGGACTCATGCCGCTCACCCAAGGCAATCTCGTGCTCACAATGACCTGCCTCATGCTCGCATTTGCCGGTTTCAAAAGCTACATGCCGGCATTCTGGTCCTTCCCCAACCTCTTCCTGACTGAGACAGCCGCCGCCGGCAGTATCGGACTGATCAATTCGGTAGGCAATCTCGGCGGATTTCTCGGACCCTGGGTTCTTGGTTCGGTGGAGAAGGCGACCGGGTCGTTTGTTGGCGGGCTCTATTACCTCAGTGGCTCCATGCTCGTGGCGGCCGCCGTCATCTTCTTTCTGGGAATCGGGAAGAAGAAAGAAACGGTCGCCTGAGGGAGACGCCGAGCTGGAATTAGCTCACGATCGACGTAGTTTGGCGTTCCCAACCCGGTCCAGTCCGTGAGCAAACCCTCTTCACCCGCCTCCACCCTGCCGCGCACCGCGATCCTGAATGTCGTGGGTCTCACCCCGCGCCACCTCACACCGGACATGCCCTTTCTGCGGCAGTTCGTCGCGCGGGAGGGAATGAAGCTCGCCCACATCACCCCCCTCTTGCCCGCCGTCACCTCGACGATGCAGGCGACCTACCTCACCGGCAAAACGCCAGGCGAACACGGCATCGTCGGCAATATGTGGTATGACCGCGACTACGCCGAACACCGCTGCTGGAAGCAATCGAATCACCTCGTGAAGGGACGCAAACTCTGGGAACATCTCCGCGAGGAAGATCCCGCCTACACCTGCGCGAAGGTTTTCTGGTGGAACAATCTTTACTCCTCAGCTGACTACCAGATCACTCCGCGGCCCATTTATCGCGCCGACGGAAAGAAACTCTTCGACGTGCAGACCTGGCCGATGGATCTGCGGAAGAAGGTCACCCGCAAGCTCGGTAAATTCCCCTTCCCCGCCTTCTGGGGGCCCGCCGCAGGAATTGGATCGAGCGAGTGGATCGCGCGGTCGGCGAAGTGGTTCGAAGACCAGTTTTCGCCCAGCCTCAATCTCGTCTATCTGCCGCATCTCGATTACAACCTCCAGCGGATCGGCCCCGAATCTCCCGCGGTCAGTGACGATCTCCAGGCGATCGACCGGGTCGTCGCGGATCTCGTCACCCACCTCGAATCACGCGGCGTGCGCGTCGTCATTCTCAGCGAATACGGCATCACCCAGGTCGATCGGGCCATCCATTTGAACCGCATCTTCCGCGACAAAGGATGGATCACTTGGCGCGAGGAACTCGGCCGCGAGATGATCGACATCGGAAACTGCCGGGCCTTCGCCGTGCCCGACCATCAGGTCGCGCACATCTACGTGAACGATCCCGCGATCCTCGACGAAGTCGCCGAAACCGTGCGCAAAATCGATGGCGTCACCGAAGTCCTCGATCGCGAAGATCAGGAGGGGCTCGGACTCGCCCACGAGCGCGGCGGAGATCTCGTCGCGGTCTCGGACGAACGGAGCTGGTTCACCTATTATTGGTGGAAGAAGGACCGTCACGCCCCCGACTACGCCCGCTGCGTCGACATCCACCGCAAGCCCGGCTACGATCCCGTCGAACTCTTCGTGAACCCGAAGATCTGGTTCCCCAAGGCCGCAGTCGCCTGGCGTCTCCTGAAGAAGATGCTCGGCTTCCGCATGCTCATGGATGTGATTCCGCTCAACGCCTCGCTCGTAATGGGCTCGCACGGCTGCATCCCGAAGGACCGCGGGAACCATCCCGTCCTCATCGGTGCCTTTCCGGATGTGGAAAACGGCGCCACGATCCAGGCAACCGAGGTTTACGAACGTTTGTTAGGCTATTGCCGCGGCGATTGATTTCACTGCTCTGCGGTGAAGACGCACGAACCGGAGACGGCGGCATTCAGGTTGCTCAGGTCGATCCCGGCAAACCCCAAGGTAGCTTCAAGGGATTCCTTCGCTCCGACCAGCTTCACCGTGGCCGACTTGACCCCGGCGCGCCTGAGTCGGACTCCGTAGGGCAAGAGCCCAGCTCCTTTCAGCCTTCCACCGGAAAGCACCACCGAGTGTCCGTTCGGCTTCACCTTCGCCGTGATACCTTCCAGGTGCACAATGTGGGGGGACCCCGCCCAAACGTTCAGCACGGCACTGCTTTCACCTTGACCCGCCCGCAAAGAAAGCTTCAAGGCGGAGTGCTCGTGATAATCGTATCCGACCTTGCCTTCGAAAAAGCCGGTCGGAATGTCCGAGCCGGGGAACACCGGACCGTAGAGACCCGAGGCGCGGCGAAGAATCCGGCGCTCGAGGGCGGGGTCGACCGCAGAGGCATCCGCAGGCCAGAGTGAGGCCGCGAGAAGAGTGAGTGAGAGCAGGGCGAAGGGCGTTTTTTTCATGGGATCAGTTTATTTCAATCCACGCCCCCTGGCTCGGCATCGATTGCAAAAAAACCACCCTCTCTTGCCATCCTCCTCGCGACCGGATGACTTCGGGGCCGACCTGAAACCTTCTCCGCCTAATTCCCGCCCTGCCCGTAGTAAGCGGCCGGTCCATGTTTGCGGAGGTAATGTTTGTCGAGGAGATACCCGGGCAAGGAAGCCGTCTCCGGCCGCAGTTGCCACATCCCCATCGCCATCTCGGCGCAGACCTCGAGAGCGACGCTGTTTTTGACCGAATCGAGGGCGCTTTTGCCCCAGGTGAATGGAGCGTGATACTTCTGAAAACACGCCGGCATCGCGAGCGGGTCGAGGCCGCGCTCGCGGAAACACCCGACGATGGCGAGGCCCGTGTTGGTCTCGTAATCCTCGGCAACCTCCGCCGACGATAGCTCGCGCACCACCGGGACCGTCCCGTAAAAATGGTCGGCATGGGTCGTGCCGAAGCAGGGCAGCTCGAATCCCGCTTGCGAAAACATCGTCGCTTTCACCGAGTGGGTGTGCGTGACCCCGCCGATTTCGGGGAACTCGCGATAAAGGATGCGGTGCGTCGGCGTGTCGGACGAGGGGCGCAGCGAGCCCTCAACGACCTTTCCATCAAGGTCCAAGACGACCAGCGAATCGATCGTCAGATCCTCGTAGGCCACTCCGCTGGGTTTGATCACAAAAAGCCCGCTCGCCCGGTCGATCCCCGAGACATTGCCCCAGGTGAGCCGCACCAGCCCCTCCTTCACGAGGAGGAGATTCGCCTCGAGCACTTCTTCTTTCAGATCACGCAACATGCCCGGAACCAAACCCCGAACGCGTCCCTCGCAAGGGAAGATTTCCGGGGAAAAAAAACCAATCCGGGCTACCCTGAGACCGTCCTTTGACGGGACCCGGCCTTCCATGTGGCGAACCATCCAAAAGACCCTCGCAACCACGGTCCCTCCGCTCCTCCTCCTCGGCTACCTCGCGGTCGCGATCTGCCTGCTGAATCGGTGGGACGCCATGGTCATGGTGACCCTCGTGCCGGTCTGGCTCTGGGCCGGGGTCGGCGCACTCATCGCCCTTCTGTGCTGGATCATCTGCCGCGGAGTCTTGCCCGGGGTGCTGTTTTGCCTCTTCCTCATCACCGGCATCGGCTTTTCGGAGGAAGCGTTCGGCATCGTCCGCGAGCTCATCATTTCCTTGAAAAAAACTCCCGCCGAAGCACCGGCCGGGAAAATCCTGCGCATCGTGAATGTTCGTTGCGGCGGTGAAGAGGCCTCGCTGCGAAAGGCGGCGGAGTCGAGCCCCGACGTTCTCATCGTGCAGGAGGCCCCTGACAAAACCATCCTCGAGGCCGTCGCCGACCAACTCTACGGCGTCGAACGTTCCGTCACCCTCATCGGGAAAAAAGCGATCCTCGGCCGCGGGGAAGCCCTCGCCGTGATCGGCGACCCGGAATCTCCTGCGCTGCACGTGCGCCTGAAACGGCCCGACGGTCTCGTGCTTGATGTTTCGAACCTCGACCTTCCCGGCTGCAGACCCCGCATCGACATGTGGCGTCCCGACAAGTGGAGCGGTCTGATCACCGCCCGCATTGAAAACCGCCGCCTCGTCCGCACCCACCTTGGCGAACATCCCGTCAACCGCCAGAGCATCGGACGCATCATCGCCGGCGGCTTCGGCACGCCTCCGGGTGACGATGTCTTTCGCCCGCTCGAGAACAGCGGCATGCTCGACACCTACGCGGAAGTCGGGACAGGATGGGGCAATACCTACCCCTCCGATTATCCCCTGCTGCGTCTCGATCAAGTGTGGGTTTCGCCCAATCTCAAGCCCCGCCAGTCGACGACCCGACTCAACGCGGCGGGGAAAAATCGCATCGTCGTCTCCGAGGTCGAGCCCGCCGCCCGCTGAGACTGCCTTCTCCAGAACGTCAATCAGCCGATGAGGGCCTTGAGATCCCAGCCCTCGCGGTAATCCCGGGTGAGCCAGCGATTGGCCTCTTCGTGGTTGGTGAACCGCATCTTGGCGCCGTCCCATTGGAGTTTCGTGTTGGGGTAACGCACCGCGATGTTGCCGAGGAGAATCGTCTCGGTGAGCCGGGCCCCGTATTCGAAATCGTCCGAGGGCTGCTTTCCTGACAAACACCCGTCGATCCAGCCGTGGTAGTGATCGCGATCATCGGCCATCTCGTATTCGGTGCTCGCTTCCCTGCCTTCGAAATACACGAGCGGAGCCGCAACGTGGGGCACTACGAGGGTTCCGCCCTCGCCGATGATCATCGAGCCGCTCGATGGCAGCGACTCCCGCTCGGGGAGATGGGATCCCTTGATCGAGGGCATCATGCCGCCGTTGTACCAAGTGATCTTGAGCCGCTCCACCGCCGTGTATTCGGTGCCGGGCACGGTGAAACTGTAGGTCGTCTGGGCGGGCCAGACCTCGTCGTTCATTCCGGAATGCTCGGCGATGAAATCATCGCTCGGTCCCGTGATGTTGAGCGCGGTGTAGACCGGATCGAGGATGTGGCAACCGAAGTCGCCGATCGCCCCGCCTCCGAAATCCTGCCAATCGCGCCAACCCCAAGGGGCGTAGCATCTGCCTCCGACGTAGGGACGCACCGGGGCGACGCCGATCCATTTGTCCCAATCGAGCGTCTCGGGGACGGGATCGGCCTGTTTCGGACGGCTGATGTGGCCGCTGCGGCAGTGGCCCGGCGTGCCGACCCACGAATGGACCTGCACGATCTTGCCGATGCGGCCTGACTGCACGATCTGCACCGCGGTGCGGTAAAACTGGTGCGAGTGGATCTGGTTGCCCATACGGGAAATGATCCCTTTCGCCTTGGCCATCTTCGCCACCTCGCGGGCTTCCCAGACATTGTGGGTGAGTGGCTTCTGGCAATAGACGTGTTTGCCCAGCTTCATCGCAGTGATCGAGCAATAGGCGTGCATGTGATCTGGCGTCGAGACGGTGACCGCGTCGATCTTGTCCCCAAGCTCGGCGAACATCTCGCGGAAGTCCTGGTAGACCGGCGTCTCGGGACTGAGTTGCTTCACGCTGAGGGTGCGGTTCAGATCGATGTCGCAGTAGGCCACATATTGCTGTTTGTCGTGGGTCGACATCGCCTTGATATCGCTGAGTCCCTTGCCGTCGGATCCAATCGAGGCGAGCTGGAGCTTGGAATTCAGATTCTGCCCGCGGACAATCGCGGGAGCGGCGGCGATGAAAGAGGCAGCGGCGCCTCCCTGGAGAAATCTGCGGCGGGTCGTCATGATCTTCCATCAAAACGGATCGGAGCGCCCCGGTCGAGGTTGAAACCGGACGCATTCGCGCACGCGGATGACACGGATGCGCCAGAGCGGGCGTTGCTCTCGCCGATTTTTCGGGCATTGCGGGGTGCGATCCGCTATAAATCCCCCACCAAAATATAAAGGACGATCCCGCCGGCCCGCACCATCCTCACGCCATGACTTTTCCCGCCGATTCCTCCGCCCCGATCGCCTCTCGACACTCGACCCGCTCCTGGAATGTCCTTGCCGCGTTCGGCCTCCTATTCTTTTCCGGCTGGACCCTTTTCGCCGATCTCGCGCACGACGCACACTTCGTGCTGCAGCCTTCTTTCAGTTCGTTTTTCCTCGGACTCTTCGTGATGGGTTGGTCGATCGCCGCGACCGTCTACGCGGGGTTTCCGAAGCACTACCTGATCCCCGCGATCGTGCTGGTGACCCTGAGGCTTTCCCTCGCCTGGCCCCTCACGATCTGGCTCGATCTCCGCACGGCCTCGCTTCTCCTCGATGAATGCCTCGTCCTGCTCGGCCTCGTCTACCTCGTCGCTTCGGTCAAGAGCTCGGCGATGCACGGGCGACCGGCGTTTCGCTGGCAGCACTCGCTTGCGATGGGAATCACCGTCCTGATCGCCTCGATCCTCTCCCTCCCCACCGGCCTCTTTGGCATCGCGAAAGTGATCGAAGATACCTCCGCCGGATTCGTCCGGCTCACTCCCGGAGGCGTCCAGCTCACCGAACGAATTTTTGAAAAAGACGATCGCCGCGTTCACCTCATCGGCATGGCCCACATCGCCGACGGAGGCTTTTATGACGCCCTCAACGGCAGCCTCGCCGAACCGCTCGAGGGACGCCGCCTCGTCCTGCTCGAAGGGGTCTCCGACCGCGAGAAGATCCTCCCGCAATCCTTCGCCTCGGGCGAGACCTATCGCGCCATGGCCGAAAAACTCGGTCTCGCCGAACAAGCCCTAGGCTTCGCGATGCAATCGGATAAACCCGCTGAGGGCAGAAACACCCTCGAGGCTTGGGCCGAGCGCGGCGTCGATTTCCGCCGCGCCGACATCGATGTGAGCGAACTCGACCCTGCCTATCGCGACCGCCTCGTCACCCTCCTCGAAGCGGTGGGCAATCTCAATCTCGAGAGCTTCTTTTCCATGCCTGGTGACATGACCGCGAACGACCTCGAAGAGCTCATGGTCGAAGGCCTCGTCAAAAGTCGGAACGCGCACCTCATGGAAGTCTTCGCCGAACACGAGAGCGAATACTCCGAAGTCTTCATCCCGTGGGGCGCCGCCCACCTCCCCGATCTCGAACGCCGCCTTACCGCCCTCGGCTACGCGCCCGTCGCAGAACACCAGCGCCTCGGGATCGATTTCTGGAAGCGCTTCCGCTGAGCGCACCCTCTCCGGTCGCCCGTGCGACCCTCTCCGGTCTCTCAGTTCACGATGGCCCGGCCGGCGCACAAAGGTAAGTAATACTTAAATAATATTTAAAGGGACAGACAAAAAATAATTGCTTCGGCCAGACTATGCGCGCTTTATAGAGGTTTGATCTCCGTCCCGCCACCACGGCTTTATCTCTGTCACCCTGCCCTTATTCCCCATGAGAACCGCCCGCCTCCTCGGAATCGGCCGATCCTTCTACCACGTCATGTCCCGTGTCGTGGACCGTCGCAAGGTTTTCCAGGCAAAGGACAAGGAGATCTTCCGAAAGATCCTCCGAAATCAGGAGGCCTTCACCGGGGTGAGGATTGTCACCTACTGCCTCATGTCCAATCACTTCCATCTTCTACTGGAAGTGCCGGACCGGGAGACCCTGCCACCCCTCGACGAGGCAGGCTTGCTGGCGGTCCTTCCGCTGCTTTATCCGAGGGAGGTCGTCGAGGGAGTGAAGCAGGAACTGGAACGCGCCCGTGGCGCCGGCGATGAACGATGGCATCGCGAAATCCTCAACCGCTACGAACGGCGACGCGGCGATCTCGGTCATTTCTTGAAGGAGGTGAAACTGCGCATCACCTTCTACATGAACAAACGTCTCGAGCGCACCGGGACACTCTGGGAGGGGCGCTATAAGAGCGTGTTGGTCGAGGACTGTGAACAGGCGTTGCTCACGATCTCAGCCTACATCGACCTCAATCCGATCCGGGCAGGTCTCGTTTCCAATCCCGAGGAATACCGCTGGTGCGGCTACGCGGAGGCCGTCGGGGGAGGGCGGCGGGCGCAGCGGGCTCGCGAGGGTCTGGGACTGATGCTCAGCGAGGCTCTGCAGGACCCCGATTTCGAGCAGGACCCCGATTTCGAGCAGGACTGGCGGCGGACGGCGGCACGCTACCGGATGTTTCTCTACCAGGATGGGCAGGAAGTCGCGGGGGATCCGGAGCTAGGCCAGTGCGGACGTCGAGGGATCAAGGCCGAGGTGGTTGAAGCCGTGGGCGAACAAGGCGGAGCCATGCCGGTGCGTCAGGCTCTGCGTCACCGAGTGCGCTACTTCTGCGATGGCGCGGTGCTGGGCACGGCGGAGTTTGTAAACACAGTTTTCGAGCGCGAGCAGTCCCTGCGCAAACGCTTCGGAGAAAAACGTAGCAGCGGAGCCCGACGCATGCGCGGCGCGGATTGGGGGGAATTGCGGGTGCTGCGGGATCTCCAGAAAGATGTGATGGGAACTTAGGGTTTGGCCCAGACTCAAGCACCCACCTTCACCGAAGCCTTGCGCAATTTATCAAGGATCGCTCTTCCCACCCCTCGATCGGGCACAGGCTCGGCGATGATCTCGTCGAAGCCGCCCTTGTCGAGCTGGCCGATGAGGTGGAAAAGGCGAATCCCGGCCTCAGCGACACGGCCCGATCCAGGGCTCATCACCGCGACCTCGGCCCATTCGTGCAGGTCGAGGAAACCGTCCTTTTCCTCGCCTCGATAACTCAGCAAGGCATAACGTTTCCCCGGCTCTGGCGAAAAATCGCCGGGGCTCTCGAGGAGCCGCAGCGGCGTGCGCGGGGCATAGTGTCTCGCGAGCATGCCAGGGGCCTCGGGGGCGGCGCTCTCGACGGCCTCGTTGCGTTTCACGAAGACGACCTTACCGAATTTCTTCAGATCATCCTCGGTGGTCGGACCGGGACGGAGCACTTCGATGATAGGCTTGGGCGATCCCGGCAGGATCCGCACGATCGTCGACTCGAGCCCGCGGGCACAAGCGCCGCCGTCGACGATGAGGGGGATGCGACCGTCGAGCTGGTCGAAGACGAGTGCGGCCGAGGTGGGACTGAGCGCCCCGAAGCGATTCGCACTCGGGGCGGCGACGGGTCCCCCAAAGTGCTTGAGGATGCGGTGAAAAATGGGGTGCTCGCATTGCCTCACCGCGACGGTGGGCAGCCCGGCAGTGACGAGATCGGGGATGACGGGCTTTTTCGGCAGCAGGAGCGTGAGCGGCCCCGGCCAAAAGGTCTCGACGAGCTGGATCACGGTCTTGGCGATGTCGTCGGGTATTTCGGCGACGTCGCGCAGCATCGTTTTGTTCGGCAGGTGGACGATGAGGGGATCGAAATGGGGACGTTCCTTCGCTTCGAAAATCTTCGCCACGGCGGCGGGATTCAAGGCATCGGCCCCGAGTCCGTAGACCGTTTCGGTCGGCAGGGCCACGATCTCGCCGCCCCGCAGTAGGGCCACGGCCCGATTGACGGTCTCGCGCGTGTTCAGCTCGTTGTCGGTGAGGGCGATTTCGGTCTCCATGAAAAGGGGGGATTCTGCTTTGGCAGCGGCGCGGATCGCGCTATGCTGCGAGCAGTGAATACGTCAGGAAAACGCGCCCGCAATCTCATTTTGATCGGCTTCATGGGCACGGGCAAGACGACCGTGGGCCAACACGTCGCGCGCAGCCTCGGCTTTCGTTTTGTCGATACGGACAAACTCGTCGTGAAACAGACCGGGAAACCCATCCCGAAGATCTTCGAGGAATCGGGCGAAGACTACTTCCGCGGGCTTGAGACGGGCGTGTTGCGCCAGTGCGCCGAGGGCTCCGGACAGGTCATCTCGACAGGTGGCGGCATCGTGACGCGGGCGGAGAATCACCCCCTCCTCCACGAAGCCGGCTATGTGATCTGGCTAAAGACATCGCCCGAGATCATCTTTGAGCGCGTCCGGCGCAATCGCAATCGTCCCCTCCTCAAAACCGCCGATCCGCTCCAGACGATCCGCGATCTCCTTGAGTTGCGGAAGCCGCTCTACGAGGCTTGCGCCGATCTCTCGATCACGACCGATCACCTCACGATGGAGGAAACCTGCTACGGCGTGACCGAATCCGCGAGGCTGGTCCTCGGGGGCGATCCCGCAACGGAGTGACACGACGCGGACTCGCCTATTTCGGCGACCCCTGCGCCGCGGCCTTCGCGATCGCGGCGATCTTGGTCCGCTCCGCTTCGCCAAGTTGTTCGAGCGGATAACTGACGGGCTCTCTTCGTCCGCTCACGAGAAACCGAACCTTTCCCTCGCGGATGATTTCGACAGGACCGGTCTCGCCCTCAGCCGGAGCCGAAAACGCGAGGAGACGGGCCTGCATCGTCTTGCCCTCGAGATTCGCCCAGGCCTCGACCGGCGTCACCGCGAGGTGTTGCACCACCACAGTGCGCGACTGCGGCGTCACCGCTGAGGCCCCGGTGCTGGCGCCAGATCCGCCGTTCTCGCCGAGGCTGCGTTTCGTCACCTTGCCGGGATTGGGCGGCACGGCGATCTGGGCGCGCACGGGGGCGACGAGTCCGAACGAAAGGACTCCCAAAAACAACCACGCCCGGTACCCGATTTTCATCAGGTCCGAGCGTAGCAGAATTCACCGTCTTCCGGCAAGAGGGATCAGAGCACCTCGGGCACGGTGTAGGGCGCGCGATACTCGCGGGTGGCGAGTTGGTTCGCGGGCGTGTCGAGTTCGCCGTTGCCTTCGGCCCACTCCGTCGCCGGATTGAACTTCAGCATGGGGCCAAGAACGATGCTTTCCTTCGCAAGGTCCACACCGTTGCGGCCGAGGTGGTCAGCCATGGAGCCGAAGCGCTCGGTGAGGAGGGCGTCGTCCTTGATCTTCTCGAGGACCTCTTCCTTCTTCAGGGCCGCGCCGAGGCGGTGCGAAATGAGCCCGGTGTGGCAAAGGGCGCTGGAAAGGTGCGTCTCCTCGCAGTCGGCGTATTGCTCCTCGACTTTGCGGCTCTTCACCGCGGTGATGAAATTCTCGAAGATGTCTTCAGTCTTGAAAGCCTCGGGCGCGGGCATTTCCTTGCCGTCGAGATCCTTGAT
Source organism: Akkermansiaceae bacterium UBA5020 (assembly GCA_002396885.1). Classification (GTDB taxonomy): domain Bacteria; phylum Verrucomicrobiota; class Verrucomicrobiia; order Verrucomicrobiales; family DEV007; genus Arctic95D-9. The sequence goes on along the minus strand of DGXY01000046.1, from coordinate 59,410 downwards.
CTTCACCTTGCCGCCGGCGTCGGTGAAGACGAAGCCACCCTCGCAGGCGACGACGACGGAGACGCCGCTCATGCCTTCGAATTCATCGGGCGATTCCATGCTCTTGCCCCAATCCTTCTGCGCTTCCTTGCTCTTGGGCAGGCCACGGGTTTCGAAAATGAGAGGAGCCGAGTCGTAGTCGTGATAGACCACCTGGGTGTTCGGCGTCTCGCCGTCATCGTCGTAGCCGAGGCGGCCGCCGATGCTCATGGTGCGGGGGGCGATCGTATTTTCACCGAGATACCACCGGGCCACGTCCATCTGGTGAATGCCCTGGTTGCCCATGTCGCCGTTGCCATAGGCGTAGAACCAGTGCCAATCGTAGTGGAATTTTTTCCGGCGCAGGGGCGACTCGAGCTCGGCGGGACCACACCAGAGATCGTAATTCACTCCCTCCGGAATCGTTCCATTGCCACCTTGCCCGATGGACTGGCGGGCCTTGTAGCACATGCCCTTCACGAACTTGATTTTGCCGAGCTTGCCGTCCTGGACAAACTTCACCGCAGCTTGGATCGAGCCGAGGGAACGGCTCTGGGTGCCGCCCTGACAAATCTTCCCTTCCTTGCGGGCGAGTTTCACGAGTTGGCGTCCTTCCCAGACGTTGTGGGAAATCGGCTTTTCGACGTAGGCATCCTTACCCGCCTGGATCGCCCAGACGCCGGCGAGGGTGTGCCAGTGGTTCGGCGTCGCCGTGGACATCGCGTCGATGTCGCCTTTCTCAAACATCTCGCGCATGTCTGCGTAGCCCTTCACCTCGATCTTCTGCTTGTCGGCGGCAGCGTTGACGCGGGCATCGAGGACGGCGGGATCGATGTCGCACATCGCGGTGAGACGCACTCCCTTCATTCCGGTGAAGGCGCTGATGTGGGACTGACCGCGGCCGTTCACCCCGATCACGCCGATGCGGATGTCTTCGTTGGCACCGAGGACGCGGGAGTTGGGCCAGGCAAGGGCGAGACCGAATCCTGCTCCGTATTTGAGGACTTTGCGGCGGTCGATCGTGGTGGGTTGAGTCGGGGTGTTCATGAGATAGAGCCCGAAACTACGAAAATCCCGGCCCGAGGGCAATCCCGAAGAATTCCCGCAGTTGCGGCGAATTTCTCCACACCCGTATACAAAAAAAAAGGTCCCGGGCAATTCCCCGGGACCCACCAAAAGATTTCCCTTATCGGAAAGCGTCTCAATCCCGGTTCATGAAGATCCGGAGGATGTACCAGAAGAGCAGGGCCACGCTCGCGAACAAAGACAGCGACGCCGAGACATACTGGTCAGTGCGGTAGTGGTGGATGATGTTCGAGGTGTTGTAGAGGATCGAGACCGCCGCAAAAAGGGCCATCGCTCCGGCGAAGAGGGTGCCGAGGTTGAAGCCGAAGATCATCGAGACAACGATGATGCCGAGGGCGATGAAGCCACCCACCATGAGGAAACCGCGGAGGAAGGAGAAATCCTTGCCCGTGGCGAAGGCCGCGAAGGTGAGTCCGCCGAAGACGAAGCCGGTCGTGACGCCGGCCTTGAGGATCACCTGGGGATCCCCCGATTGGAACGCGGCCATGTAAAGGAGCGGCAGGAAGACGATGGCCTCGGCCACGACAAACAGACCCAAGCCGGCGTATTGCACACCCTTGGAAACATCCGAAACCGCGAGCCGCTCGGCCAGCATCGAGACGCCCATGAAAAGACCGAGGACGACGAGCCAGCTGTATTTCGTGCCCAGCATCAGGCCAATGAGGGTCTCCCCGATGCTGTGGTTCAGCAAAAACCACTCCACCCCAATGAAAGCGAGGATGGCGAAACCAAGGTGCAGGTAAGTCTGGCGGATGAAAGTGGCGCGCTCGGTGGGAGCGGCGGCGGCGACAGTGTAGGGATTACCGTAGGCGGAGTTCATGGGTGACGGGAGGATAAGGGATGAATCTCCCTTCCGACAAGACCGAATCGACCCCGCCCTCGAAATTCATCCTCCCCGAGATCCGAGCTGGAAATGTTCTCGTGAACATGGAAGAGTTCCTCCCCTTGAGCAAACCTCCTCCACCCGAACTCCCCGCACGCTACTACCTCGATCATTTCGAGGAGATGCTGGCCTTTGTCGCGGCCCGCTACGATCACGCTCTCGAGGACCGGCACCGCGACTTCCTCGCAGGCTATCGCACCCTCTCCGAAGGTGCGCGTTGTCTGTATGTCAGGATCGCGAACCGGCGCGGCCGGCTCTTCCACCGGGATCATTTGCGGTATAAGGAAATCGATCTCGATGCCGCGATCGCCGAACTGCTCGCACATGAGTTTCTCTCGCATCCCGTCGCCGTCGACTTCGCTGCGCTCCTCGCCCTCGCCCCGCGCACCGATCTCGTCGCGCGCCTGCGGTCCCGGCGAGAGGGATCCGGCGACGAAACGTTCCGCTATTCCTCGGCGAAAAAGCAGGCCCTGATCCGTCACGCCCTCGCCACGCTCTCCTTCGAGGAAGCTTTTCCCCAGGAAACCCGCACACGCTATCTCGCGCAGGACCGCGAGGAGGAAGTCGCCTACCTGCTTTACCTCTATTTCGGCAGCGTCCATCGCGATCTCACGACCTTCGCCCTGCGCGACCTCGGCCGGGTGCGCACCGCCCCCTTCCGCACGGATTTCCAGCCCCGCTTCAATTCGGGAGAGGCCGCCCGGGCGTGTTTTTTCTACTCTCAAATGCTCGATCTCCTCGAAGCGGCGGAAGCTGGAAAACCCCTGGTGCTTTATTCCGGGGTCGAGGCCTGGCCCGTGGTCGACGAGGCCGAGCCCGGGACGCTGCGCCACCGCGCCCTCCATCGCCTTGGCCGCCTCCTCGAGCGCGATGGCTCTCCCGAAGAAGCCCTCGACACCTACCAGCGGTCGGATCAATACCCCTCGACCGAGCGCACCGTGCGCCTTCTTTTGAACGCCGACCGACGCGACGAGGCCGAGGCCCTTTTGCGAAGGCTTATCGACGATCCCTCCTGCGATGCCGAGTTGCTCTTCGCGGAGGATTTTCTCGAGCGGAAATTCCAAAAGAAAAAACAAGGGCGCCTCACCGCCTTTCTCCGCTCCGCTCCGATCCTCCTTCTCGACGAATCGGGGCGCGACCGTCCTGAGGCCGCCGCCGTGGCCCGGCTCCGTCGCGACGGAGCCGAGGCCATCCACTCCGAGAACCGGATCTGGCTCCAGCTTTTCGGCTTGCTCTTCTGGGATCTCCTCTTCGGATCAGAGCTCGCCTCGCTCCACGATCCCTTCGACTTCACGCCGCAGGATCTCGCCACGGGCACTTTTTTCGAACGTCATCGCCAGAGTCTTCTCGAACGCTTCGCGCTCCTTGACGATCCCGAGGCCGCCCTCGCTCATCTCGATGCCATCTGGACCTCGCATCGAGGCGAACCCAACTCCGTCGTCGCCTGGGATGAGGCGCTCTATGCCTTCACCCGCGCTCTCGTCGCGAAAGCGCCGCGCGGCGGCCTCGCCGTGATCCTCGAAGCAATGGCCCGGGATCATTGTCAGAATCGAAGCGGTTTTCCCGATCTCATCATTTTCGAAAACGGGGAACCGCGCTTCCTCGAGATCAAGACGGAGGGAGACCAGATCCGGCGTCAGCAGATGGTCCAGATCGAGCGCCTGAGCCGCGCGGGATTCGAGGTCAGCCTCGCCAATGTCCGCTGGACCTTCGATGCGGGGCAGGAATACGTCGTCGTCGATCTCGAGACCACCGGCGGCGATCCCTCTTCGAACCGCATCACTGAAATCGGAGCGGTGAAGGTGCGCGACGGTCGCATCGTCGAGGAGTGGACGAGCCTCGTGAAGCCCGGACGTCGCATCCCCCCTTTCATCGTCAAACTCACCGGGATCACGGATGAAATGGTCGCGACGGCACCCGAATTCGCCGCGATCGCCGCGGAACTCCGGGCCTTCATCGGAGAGGCCGTGTTTGTCGCCCACCGCGCGAAATTCGATCATGGCTTTCTCAAGGCGGAGTTCGACCGGGTCGGCATCCATCTCGCCGGGCCTGTCCTCTGCACCGTCGTGGAGATGAAGCGGCATTTTCCCGGACTGGCGTCCTACGGTCTCGGTGCTCTTTCCGCCCACTTCGGAATTCCCCTCGAGTCTCACCACCGAGCCCTTTGCGACGCCCGGGCCACAGCGGAATTACTCCTGCGCATCAACGAAAAGCGTCTCGCCACCCACTCGCCCGATTCCGGGGATTCGGGCAAAGTGGCTCAAAAGAGAGATTGAAGAAGCGCTGTTTTTTTGGTTTCGTTGAGCCGTGAAAACCCTTTGCCTTCGCCTCGCCCTCATCCTTGGCCTTTTCTTCGCGGCCACGTTTTTTTCGTCCTGCTATTCGGATCCGCATTATCAAGGGTATCGCGGCGGTTACTACGGCGGCTACTACGGCCCGCCAGCCGTTAGTTACACGACCGGCTACTACTACCGGAACCAATATTACAACTTCCACGATCCCCGCTACAGCGGGAGATATGCCTACAACGGACGCTACGCTTACCCCAATCGTGGCGGTTCCTATGGGGGCGGACCCTACCACTACCCTCGTGAAGGCGGCGGCTCCGCGGCAGCACCACGCCCCAACCAAGGCCGTGGCAACGCCAACTCCAAGCCTTCAAGCGGGCGCGGTGGGAGCGGGCCAGAACCCATCTACTACAATCCCCGTGCCGGGGTCTATCCTGCCCCGCCCCCGCGTGGCGGCAATGCCCCGCAAAAACCAAGAAACGGCGGCGGTGGCGAGAGCAACCGCAGGAAGCGCTGAGAGCAGCGCTCCGAACATTCCGTCGTCCCTGAAACCGGCAGCGATACGACAGGATTAACGAATCGACGGTCGGCTCAGTCGTGGCGATGCTTGTCTCACGGTCCCGTGATCGGATGAGGCCTAGCGACCGGCATAACGGTAGGGTTGCCCCCCATTGAGAGGCTCTCAGCGGGGACCTACTGTGCCATCGATGAGAATCGAGCGCCACTCCCACGCAGCCCACCATCGGGAGGAATCTTCACCGTTCACCTTTCTCCCGACGGCCATCCTGACCTTCGGAGCACTCCCCTTTCTGGCTCAGAATGCCTCGGCCGCGGACGAACGCCCCGAGACGACTCCGGCGGAGGAAGCATTCATCAGGGCGGGATCGGCCGTCGGTGCCGCCTTCGTGAAATTGGCGGAACTCGGCCCGAAGAAAGCGCCCGACGCGGAGTCAGTGAAGCACTTCGAAGACGCTTCCCCGATCATCACAGACAGCGGGCTGAGGAGACGGGAAATCAAAACCCTTCCTTTTCTTCAAGCGCACTTGAAACGCGCGAAGGAACTGAGTTCGTCCACCTCCGCGAACGCAACCACCGGAGCCGCGAATTGAGCCGCGCTTGCCCGCCCCCCGAGTGTCCAGAACCAACCATCCATCTCCCATGCAAACCCTCAATACCCTCTTC
>DGXY01000046.1:7717-53754 GCA_002396885.1 Akkermansiaceae bacterium UBA5020 | reverse complement strand
TCAATACCCTCTTCCTCGCGGAACTCGCCGACATCTATGATGCCGAAAAGCGGTTCGTCAAAGCACTGCCGGGAATTTCGAAAGCGGCCACCTGCTCCGGTCTGAGAGCGGCGATTCAGGGCCACTTCACCGAAACGAAGCGCCACGTCACGAAGCTCGAAGAAATCTTCGCCTGTTTCGACCTGGAACCGAAAGGAGCGACCTGCGAAGCCACGATGGGGATTCTCAAGGAGACCAACGGGGTCATCGAGGAATTCAAGGGATCGCCGGCGATCAACGCCGCCCTCATCGCGGCCTTGGGCAAGGTCGAACACTACAAAATCGCTTCCTACGGCTCCCTCCACGATTGGGCCTGCCTGCTTGGCAGAAAGAAAGCCACTTCTCTCCTGAAAGGAATTTTGAATGAGTAGAAGGATGCCAAGAAGTCGCTCAAGAAACTCGCGCGTTCGAAAAGCAATCACGAGGCCATGGCCGAACCGGCGGCCGCGGGGCGCTGAAACGCTCCGATGCGGCCCGGATCCCTCCCGCTTCAAACTTCCCAAATCCGACTATGACGACTCCGCCATCCTGCACCTTGAATTGCATCAGCACCGGAAACTTCCTTCTGCTGGGGGAATTCTCGGCGATCGGAGCCTACGAGAAAGTGATCGCCGCTCGTCCTGCGACATCGGTGGCTTTCGATCTGACGCGGATCCTGGGAGAGCATTGGCTATCTGTGGATCGGCTCACCGCCTTCGTGAGCGAGATCGGAGGCGCGCCCGCCACCGACGCGCACGACTGGAGCCCCTTCGCCGACGGCTTCAAGAACGCGCTCGATAAGCCAGGAGCCGGTTGGACGGTGAGATCCCTCCAATGGGGCGAGGAACGGGGCCGGGACGACTACGAGGAAGCCCTCGACCACGAAGGCATCCGGGAGAATCTGAAAAGCCTGATCCGCGACGAGTTGCTCACCCGGGTCGAAAATCACATCACGATGCTCGAGCGGCTCCATCGCGGAGTTTATCCGATTTCTTAGTCCGGCCGAACACCCTAACACAACACTTCTTCCATCCCTCCCATGAAAATCAAAACCGACACCCTCCGCGACGAAGCGGTCCACCTCACGGAAGCCTCGCGCGGAATCCTCGCCGCCACCGCCGAGGTCGCCGAGGAAACCGGCGAAGAAGTCCGCAAGCAACTCGATGCGGTCGTGGATCGCGGGAGAGAAGTTTACGACCGGGTCTGTGAAAGCGCCGTCGACGGAGCCCGGACAGCCGACGGAATCGTCCACGAACAGCCCTACAAAGCGCTGGCGGTCGCCCTCGGCATCGGTGCCCTCCTCGGTTTCCTCCTCGCACGCCGTTAACAGGACCCCTCCCATGGAATCGTTCACCGATGAAGCCGCCCGCCTCGGCGGATCGACCGGCCGGATCTCCCGGAGCCTCATGGCTCTCGGAGAGAATCGGCTCAAGTTGCTCATCCTTGAGTTCGAGGAAGAACGGATCCTCTTCGTCCGCTCCCTCGTTCTCTCACTAGGGGTCTTCGCTTTCGGACTTCTCGGCATGGGTGCCCTCACCGCCGCCGTGGTGATCGGGCCCTGGACCCAATCCCCCGGTCTCGTCCTCGGAGTGTTCGCTGGACTTTACGGCCTGCTCGCCATCGCTATTGGTCTGATTGTGAGGCGAATGATGCGTCGCGCCGAACCCTTCTCCGCGACCCTTGATCAATTGCGCAAAGACCGCAGCTCGGTCGAAAAACTTTTCTCATGAAGGACCGCTCCGCACGAAAGCAGTTACTCATCGCCGAGAGCGAATTGAGCCGTTCCCGATTCATTGAGGACTACGTGTCGCTCACCGCCGGTTTCCAGAAGATCGGCACACGCGCCGAACCGTTCAAGCCGGCCATCTCGGCGGCGGCTCTGGCCATCTCGGGAATCGCGGCATTTCAGGAAGGCTTCCGGAAGCCGAAGCACGATGCCGGGAAATCCTCTTGGCCATGGACCTTGCTAAAGGGGGCAGGCATTGCTTCGACCGTTTGGCTTGCCCTTCAGACACCTCGGGGCGAAAGGTGAACTGATACGGTATGGCCCCGTCCGGTCGGGTTACCCCCCATCGCCCCGTTCCCTATCAGGGACGAGAGTTTGGTCCCATGAACAAACTTGAAATCAAAGGCGATTGGAATCTCATCAAAGGCAAACTCAAGCAGAAGTGGGCGCAGCTCACCGATGACGATCTGCAGTATCTGGAAGGTAAACAGGACGAACTCTTCGGCCGCATCCAGAAACGCACCGGCGAAAGCCGCGAAACGGTGGAATCCGCGATCAAAGATTATCGCGCGACCTTGCGGCGCACCTCCGGCAACTGAGCGCCGGGTCGTTCCTCCACTCCATCCCTGATCATCATGTCCGCGCTCCTCGAAGAACTGGTCTTGGAACAGGGAGAGGCCGTGACGGGGCAACTCTCCGGAGCTCTGGGACTCTCCCGGGAGGAAGCCGCGAGAGTCCTCCCCGCGACCGCAGCCGTCATCCTCGATCGGTTCGAGGCCGGCAACTGTGGCAGGGGTGGCCACGACCCGCACCCCGTCGAAGCCGCCCGGGATCCGGAACGTTCGCTCGACGGGATCCTTCTCGGCACCGGCAGCCAACTGAGCGACCGCCTTGCCACCAGACTCGGGATCCCACCCGAACAGGCCATCCGTGCGATTCCCTTACTGGTTCCTGTGATTCTTCGTTTTGTCCTGCGTCGGGCACCTTACCGCAGCATGGCAGCCTCCGTCCTCAGCTCGACGGTGACAAGGCAAGGCGAGGGCTCTCTGGACGCACTCGCCTTCCGCCTCGCCAAAAAGGTGGTCGTGCCTCCGCTCACCATCCCGCCGGGCAAACCCGCTTCCGGACGTGCGGGTTTTCCCGAGCGTTGGGCGGGCAAATGGTTTCCCGGCCGGGGAAGCGGATCGATGTGAGGCCCCGTCTACTTGGTCGCTTTGGACTCGCGCCAAGCAAGCTCCGGCAACGCAAGCGGCAGGAGTCCCAATGCAAAATCAGGATCATGTCCCTGATCTTTGTCTCCGGAGGCGGCGGTTGGCGGTGAGGTTTCGGGTGAAACAGAGTTCCTCTTCATCGGGGATCGGCCATTTCATCACACGCGTATCTCCACGAAGTGTTCGACGCGATCGTCGAGCAAGGGAACGAAGCCTTCCATGAGTTCCCTTCCATCGAGAGTGAGCCGATCCCGGGCCTCCGCATCAACGGAATGCCGAAGGATCGTGAGGTGGTAAGTCGTTTCATAAAAACGGTAGCGGAGCGTGAGGGAATCCCATCGTGCCGGTAATCTCGGCTTCAGGTGGAGCCGATCGACGACGAGGTCGAGTCCGAAGAGCGTTTCGACGATGAGGCGGTACATCCAGCCGGCCGATCCCGTGTACCAGCTCCAGCCACCACGACCGACGTTGGGAGCGACCGAGTAGACGTCGGCGGCGACGACGTAGGGTTCGACCTTGTAGCGCGCCACCCCGGCAGAATCGGCGGCATGGCGGATGGGATTGAGCAGGTCAAACAACTCCCAGGCCGTCTCCGTTTCGCCCATTTCGGCGAAGGCCATCGCCGTCCAGATCGCCCCGTGGGTGTATTGCCCGCCGTTCTCCCGCACGCCGGGGATGTAGCCCTTGATGTAGCCGGGCTCGAGCAGGGACTTGTCGAAAGGTGGATCGAAAAGCTGGATGATCCGCGCCTCGCGGTTCACGAGACGACGGTCGACGCTCTCCATCGCGAGCCGCGCCCGGTCCGGATCGCCCGCGCCCGAGAGGACCGACCAACTCTGGGCGATGGAGTCGATCCGGCATTCCTCGTTCGAGGATGATCCGAGCGGGGTTCCGTCGTCGAAATAGGCGCGTCGATACCACTCGCCGTCCCACGCCTTCGCCTCGACGTTCAGACGAAGTTTCACCGCCTCGTCCGCGCATTCCTCCGCAAAACCGGCATCCCCGCGCCGCAGGGCCAGTTCTTCGAAGCGGCGGAGCACATCGCAGAGGAAGAAAGCGAGCCAGACGCTCTCACCCTTGCCTTTTGCTCCGACCAGATTCATTCCATCGTTCCAGTCACCGCATCCGATGAGCGGGAGTCCATGCACGCCGAAGCGAAGTCCCCGACGGACCGCCCCGACCGCATGTTCGTAGAGCGTTCCATCCACCACCGATCGCTGCGGCAGGTCGTAATAGGATTCCTCGTCATGATTGACCGCACGCCCCTCGAGGTAGGGCACGCGTTCGTCGAGAATCCCGGTGTCGCCGGTCGCCCTGACATAACGACAAAGACAATAGGGCAGCCAGAGGAAATCGTCCGAGAAATGGGTGCGCACGCCGCGGCCGGTGGGCGGGTGCCACCAGTGCTGCACGTCGCCCTCGACGAACTGGCGTCCGGCGGCGCGGAGAAGATGTTCGCGGGCGGTCCAGGGTGCGGCGTGGAGAAGAGCGGTCGTGTCCTGGAGCTGGTCGCGGAACCCGTAGGCACCACCGGACTGATAATAGCCGCTCCGGCCCCAGTAGCGGCAGGCGAGGGTCTGGTATTCGAGCCAGCCGTTCACGAGAAAGTTCAAGGCGGGATCCGGGCTTTCGACGTGGACGGTGCCGAGGGTCCGATTCCAGAACTCCCAGACGCCTTCGAGGGCGATCCTCGCCGAGGTCGCGCTGCCGAATCGCCGCACGAGATGGCGAGCCTCCTCGCGGTCGTCGCCAGCCCCGAGAACGAAGACCAACTCGCGATCCTGTCCATCAGCGAGATCAAAGGGGACCTGGAGCGCGGCGCAGGGATCAAGCCCGGCACCGGTGCGGCCCGAGAGGCGTGCATTCCCCATCGCGGCAGGTCGGGCGGGCGTGCCGTTGCGTCCGAGGAATTCGGCCCGGCTTCCAGTGAAGGAGCGGGTCGGTTCATTGACGGAGACGAAGGCGGTCTTGCCGGCGAATTCGCGATTGTATTCATTGCGGACGAAGAGGGCGCCGGTCGCGGGGTCGAGCTCAGTGACGAGGTGCATGAGGTTGGCATGACGCCATTGTCCGAGGACCCACTCCCAATAGCCCGTCACCGAGAGACGCCGCGAACGTCCCGAACGATTGCGGATTTTCAAGATGATGAATTTCACCGGCGCTTCAGTCTCGACATAGGTCCACATCTCGGTGCCGATGCCGTGCTGGGTGGACTCGAAGACGCTGTAGCCGAAACCGTGGCGGCAGGTGAACGTCCCCTCACCGGGAACGGGGAGAGGAGTCGGCGACCAGAACTGGCCTGTTTCTTCGTCGCGGAGATAGAATGCCTCGCCACCCGGATCCCCGACGGGGTCGTTATGCCAAGGGGTCAGACGGAACTCGTGCGAGTTCTCGATCCACGTGTAGGCGGCACCGCTTTCGGAAACGATCGATCCGATCCTCGGATTGGCGAGCACGTTGACCCACGGGGCCGGCGTGACCTTTCCCGGACCGAGTTGGATCACGTATTCGCGACCATCGGGAGTGAAGCCGCCGAGTCCATTGAAATAGACGAGCTCGCGCGCGGGTGGCGGCGGGGAATTCTTCGGCACCGGAACCGGACGTGTCGGGGTCAGCTTCGGCACCTTGAATCCCGTCGGGGCGACGCGCTCGATTTGCTGTGCGAGCGTCTCCGCTCCATCGGTGAGGATGATGCGGGCGACGGTCTGCAGGAGGACACGGTCCTCCTCGGTGAGGTCCTCGCTGCGCCTCACAAAGATCCCCCCCGGCTTGTCCATGCGATGGGCTTCCGTGCCTGCGGAGATGAGCCCGAGAATGCGATCATGGAGGAGCTGGCGATAGCCCGAGAAGTCTTCGTTGAGAATGACGAGGTCGGCCTCCAGCCCGTTTCTCCGCCAGTAGGCGTGGGCCTGGAGGATCTGCCGGACGAGGTGAATGCGATGCACATCGCCGATGCGCATCACGACAATGGGAAGATCTCCCGAGATGCCGAAGGACCAGAGCCCCGATTGGCCGCGGCGATTGTGCTCGATGATTCCCGTAGCGGCGCGGTGCAGGGGATTGGCGAAGATGACCGAGCCGGCGAGCCTCGCGTAGAGCTGGGCCTCCGCCTGGGTCGCGTGCATCTGGTGGAGCTCGAGCTGGCTGTGGGACCACGCCATCTCGAAAGCCCGCGCGGCGAAACTCGGGTCGCGATATTGCTGGACGAGGGCGAGGGCCGCCTCACGCGTTTCCGCGACCCCGGTAACGAGGTGCCAGTTCGCCGACGTGTCAGGATCCATCACGACGCTTTGGCGGATCGCGACGACCGGATCGAGCACGGAACCCTCGGTATTGGAGAGCGGACCGATCCCGTCGAGGGCGGCGGGATTCGCGAGGGTGCGGGTGCGGCCGATGAAGGTCGCCCGGTTCGTTTCATAAGATGCCTCGCCCGCAGCGGCGCCCTGGGTCGTCATGAGGTGGAACATCCATGGAGGCTGCTCGCCTGGCGCGCGCGCGCGGCGGGTGCAGAGGATGGCCTGGGAGCCGGGAAGGATCTCGGTCTGCACGAAGAGGTTGCTGAAAGCCGGATGGGCGAGGTCGGCGTTCGGCGGTGCGAGAACAACCTCGGCGTAGCTGGTGAGCTCGATGCTGCGGGTCCGCGCGGAAAGATTGGTCAGCGTGATGCGCCGGACTTCGACATCATCCTCGGGCGAGACGGCGATCTCGGTGTGTGAATCGATTTCCTCATCGCGACGGCGGAATTCGGCACGACCTTCGACGAAGATCGCCTCGTAATGCGCCGCTCGACGCCGGGTAGGCAGGTAGGCCGCCGACCAGACCGATCCGGAGTTGATGTCGCGCAGGTAACAGTGGGTGCCCCATCCGTCGCTCGTCGCGTCCTCGCGCCAACGGGTCACCGCGAGCCCCTTCCACCGGCTATAACCACCGCCGGAGTTGCTCACCATGACGTGGTAGCGACCGTTGGAGAGCAATTGCACCTCGGGGACAGGCGTGTGCGGAGTGGAAAGGACGCGCAGAGTCGCGGCCTCGATCGTCGGTGGCTTGCGGGCCGCGTTGACCTCGTCGGCATGGGGCTGAACGGGCGAAGCGACCTTCGGGATGCGCTCGCAAAGGAGCAACTCCGAGGCCTTGAGAAAGGGGTCGGAGAGGAAGCGCCGGTTCATCGGCCGATCGAAGAGGACTGCTCCGATTGAAAGGAGACTCATGCCTTGGTGATGCGCCATGTAGGTCTGCAGCGGAATTCCGTTCCGGCCGCGCGGGACGCGGGCAGGCGTGAAGTCAATCGCTTCGAAGAAGCCGTAGTCACCGAGGTAGCCATCGGTCGCGAGTCGTTCGAGATTGCGGCAGGCCTCCGTCGGCGACACCATCAGGGCGAGGGCCGAGGCATAGGGCGCAATGACGAGATCATCGGCAAGGCCGCGTTTGAACCCGAGACCCGGCACCCCGAAGGCGCTGTATTGATAGGTGCCCTGTGCGTCGGTTAGGTTGTAACAGGACTCGGAGATTCCCCACGGCACTTCCCGGAGGCGGCCATACTCGATCTGTCGCGACACCACCGCGCGATAGGTTTCATCGAGGAGGGTGTGCTCGTGGGTGGGCATCCAGAGCAGAGGCATGAGGTATTCGAACATCGAGCCGCTCCAAGAGAGCAGCGCCATGGCCCCCTCGTGAGCGGTGAGCTGGCGCCCGAGGGCGAACCAGTGGTCCTGTCCGAGATGCCCCTGCGCCACGAGCAGATAACTGGCCAGACGCGCCTCCGAGGCGAGCAAGTCGTAGTAGGAAGGATCGACTCGGCGGTCGCTCACATTGTAGCCGATCGAGAGCAGATCGCGGGAGGGATCGTGGAGAAAGGTGAAGTCCATTTGACCCAGCGCGACACATCGGTTCGCCAGCACGTCGATTTCGCGGATGCGCTCGCGGGCACGCTCGCCGCCGGCCGCGGCGTCGGCCATCACCTGCAGGGTCGGAAAGTGGTCGGCGGGCATTCCGTCGGAAGCGAAGGATTCCAATTCGTCTCGAAACGCCTCCGCCTGCCGCACGAGAGCGCGGACCCACCACTGCCCTTCCTGGTCGATCCCGGGGGGCAGAATCCCGGCCTCGAGAGAAAACTGGCGAAGCCAGGCGAGAGTGTTTTTAAGGTCGGGCGCGGGAGGATTTTGCAGCATCCTCCGCAAGGGCTCGGCCGCGGCATCGGAAATCATTCCGAGAGTGTCACGAAGCCCATCGAAGGCGGACGTCGGAAAAATCGGACGATCTTTCAGTTCCAGCAATCCCGCCCGCAAGGTCAGGAGGGATCCGGCGAGATTGCCGCTGTCGACGCTCGACACGTAAAGGGGCATCAAAGGCTCGAGGGTATGCGTGTCATACCAGTTGTAAAAATGACCGCGGTAACGCTCGAGCCGGTCCATCGCACCAAGAGCCTTCGCGGTCCGGTCGAGGAGCCCCCGCGCGGAGAGATAACCGAAATCATCCGCCGCGAGATTCGCCAGCAGGCCCATCCCGATGTTCGTCGGCGAAGTGCGGTTGGCCACCACGGGTGCGGGCACTTCCTGAAAATTGTCCGGAGCGAGCCAGTTTTCTTGCTCGTTCGCGAAGACCTCGAAATACCTCCAGGTCTGCCGGGCGAGACTTCGGAGGAAGACTTTCTGGCTTTCTGCCAAGGTCGGTTTGGCGACGCTGATGGGCCGGCTGATCCACCAACCGATCGCCGGAAAGATCAGCCACAGGAGAAGGATCGGCCCACTCACGAACAGTTCGGCGGGGTGTCTCGGTGCGAGGACGAACACGGAGGCGACAGCAACGGCGAAGGCCGGGGCGATCCACATTTCGCCGAGAAAATCCCTGAGCGTGGCGCACCGGTTGCGCTTGGCATAGCCGGGGGTGTGCCAGAGAAGGAGCCCGCGGCGGGTGAAGAGCATCCGCCCCGCGGAGACCCGGATCGCATCGAGATGAATCGCGGCCTGATACGGCAGCGAGGCGAGAGAGAGCCCGCCCTCCGCGAGTTGTTTGCCCAGACTCTTCAGCACCGTGGTGAGATGGAGCGCCATCCCGCTTTCCCCGGGCCTCTTGAGCAACTGGATCAGCGTCGAGGCCACGACCGGCAGCAATAAAAGCCAGAGGGTGAAGGCCGTCCAGAATCCGGGAGGAGACGGGACGAGAAGCCAGCCGACCAAGAGCAGCAGGAGCAGCGCCGGGGGGACGAGGCTGCGCCGGAGATTGTCGAAGATCTTCCACCAACCGAGAGACGTGAGCGTGTTGGGTTGCCGCTCTTGTGAAGCTCCGAGGACGCGCGGGAGGAGCCATCCCGCGATCTGCCAATCCCCGCGGATCCATCGGTGGCGGCGGCTCATCTCGGTCGCGAAGCTCGCGGGATGATCCTCGTGCAATTCCACGTCGGAGACGAGGGCGGAGCGGGCGTAGCTGCTCTCGACGAGATCGTGGCTGAGGATCAGATTTTCGGGAAAGCGCCCCACCGTTGCCTGCCGGAAGGCGTCGACGTCGTAGATGCCCTTGCCCACGTAGGTGCCCTCGGCGAAGAGATCCTGATAGACGTCGGAGACCTCGCGCGTGTAGGGATCGATCCCGGCCTCGCCGCAACTGAGCCGGGCGAAGCGTGAACGATTCGCCGCCGTGAGACTGATGGGAGTGCGCGGTTGGAGGATCGCGTAGCCCTCGACGACGCGACCCGTTTCCGGATCAAAGCGGGCGCGGTTCAGAGGATGGGCCATCGTGCCGACGAGACGCCGCGCAGCGTCGCGCGGCAGAGCGGTGTCGGTATCAAGGGTGATGACGTAGCGGATCGTTGGCAGAATGTCAGGATCGCCGATGATCTCCGAGAAAACCTCCCGGTGGCCGCCGCGGAGGATTTCGTTGAATTGCTCCAGCTTCCCGCGCTTGCGCTCGTAGCCCATCCAAAGGTGTTCGTGCGGATTCCAGAGACGGGGGCGATGAAAGAGGTGGAACAAGGTGGGGCCATCCGGGGCATAACGCCGGTTCAGCTCTTCAATACCCTCGCGGACGAGCCGGACACGTTCGCCGTCTTCGGGGCGGGTCTCTTCGTCCGCATCGGGGAAGTCGGTGAGGAGGGCGAAGGAGAGATTCGGGTCCCGGTTTCCGACGTAGCGGAGTTCGAGATCCTCGAGCAATCTTCCGATGTCCTCCGGAGATCCAAGCAGCGTCGGGACCACGACCATGGTGCGCGCGGCGTCCGGGATGCCTTCGGAAAAATCCATCCGCGGCATGGGGCGCGGGCCGAAAACCCGATTCGTCAGCAGATTCACCAGCGAGACGGCCATCTGCGAGGCGGCGACGAGGGCGGGACCGAGCATGAGCCAGATTGTCCAGTCGTCCCAACCGGGCCGCCCGAGCGGCTCCCACAGCAGTGCGACCGCCGCCGCCGTCAGGATGAGGAGCGAACCGACATAAAGGAGGACCGGAAACCTTTTCGCGGCGCGACCGAGGAGTCGGAAGACCGAAAAACGGAGGTGCAGGGTTTTCTCAAGTCCGGCCCTTCCCTTGTCGATGAGATAGAACCCGACGTGGTGGATGCGGAGGTCCTCTCCTTCGCCCGCGGGTGCGGCGTTTGCGAGGCGGATCGCCTCATGCGCCACTTGAAACTCATCGATACCGGAAGCCCGCGAGAGAGTTTCGACCCGATGGCGGTAGCGGTCGCGGGTGGCAAAATCCATCCTCGCATAGATCCCGGCGGGATCGGAGGAAAGCGTTTCCTCCACCACGCTCATCTCCTCGACGAATCGCCGCCAGTCGATCGAACCGAGCGCGCGGAGACTGCCGATGCTGTGGCCGATCAGCACCTGGTCGGCGGCCTGGACATGGTTGTCGACCCGCTGCAATTGCTCCCTCGTCAGTCCCTCGTCGGAAAGACGATGCTCGACCCAGCTATGCACCGTCGCCAGTTCCGGCCCCTGACCTTGCAGCCGGGTGCAGAACTCCTCGACAAACTGGTTGCTGAAGGGCGGATCGGACTCGGCCATCTCGGCCAGGACGTGTAGCACCGTCGCCCGCGTCACGCCCTCGGCATTGAGACGATCCGCCCAAAGATTGGCGAGATTCCGGTCCCGCCGACGGCGCGCGATATGTTCGGAGACGCGGCGGAGACTTTCGATCAGTCCGAGCCGCAGCATGATCGGCAAGGCCCACAGCTCGCCCAGCGTGAGTGGACTGATCGTCTGGTAGGCGGCCACAAAATGACTCACCTTCTCGACATCGACGCGCCCGTCGGAGTGGGCGATCAATTCGAGGGCGATGGAGTAGACCCTGGGGAAACCCGCTTCCGGACCGTTGAGGAGGCGCGGCAGTTCGCGACTGTAGGTCCTTGGCAGATAGAGGCGCGTCGCGCGAATCTGCTGCTCGATGATGTAAAAGTTGTCGAGGAGCCACTCTCCCGCCGGCGCGACGTGTCTCGATTCGTTTTCAGCGCAGATGACGAGATCGTAGGCCTCGATGAGTTGCTTTTCGTTCTCATCGAGGCGACGAAGAAGGCGGTTCGGGCCCCGCTTCGGATCGAGACGATGTTCCCTCGCCATCGCCACCGCATGCCGATGCAATTGTTCGCAGCTGAGCAAAACATCGCGAATCGGGGGCTCGGGAGCTTCGGAGGAAGCACGCCGGGGGCGATTTCCTTTTCGGCGCAGAAATTTGAAAGTCATGGTTGCCGTTTCTTTCCGCGATCGATCCGGCGGCACTCCGGCGCACCCGGACCTCTCGGTGAATCGGCCGCGTCCGCCGATCTATTCGCCCGGATTCCTTCCCCTGACCATGGGGTGAAACCCTACCAAACCTCCCGCCGCCCCCGAAGAAAGCGATGCGCTTGGCAAAGAGGGCTCGCCCGTCGGTCGAACCCTCTTTGGTCCGCCCCGTCAAGGACGTTGGAAGCTCAAACCCGGATCGCCCACCGGACTTCCGGCGAGGATGAAACGGAGGAGACCGCCATCGAGGGAGATGTCGGCCACCATCTGCACGTCGGCCGAAGCGAGGACGAGCCGCCCCTCTTCATCGACCGACCAATCTCCCGAGAGAACCTTGGTCTCCGTGGACCCTTCGTAGTTCCACGTGAAGCTGCCGTTGTTCGCGAGAGTCAGGGTGATCGCCTTGCCTTCACCCGAGGACGCTTTCCATTCCCCCTCGATATCGGTGGGATCGATCGCCTCCGAGGACACGCCGGATTCCGGAGATGCCGTCAACGCTTCGGCTTCCGTCTCTTCTCCTGCGGCATTCGGTGAGGAACTCTCGGTGAGGTTGCGCAACTGGAGTGCGACCGTATCATCCGGCTGCAAGGCAACGACCCGGTCGAACATGCCATAAGACTCGTCGATAAAGCCGGCCACCAGATAATGGTAACCGAGGACGAAGTGCGCGTCGGCCGCGTCGGGACTGCCGTCCACATAGGCCTCGAGCTTGCGGAGCTGTCCGGTGTAGACTTCACCCTCTCCATAGAAGGCCGCCATCGTCGCCCAGTCCCAGCCGGGGCCAGAGGCAAGGACGGGATTGAGGACGCCGGCGGCGTCGCCATAGCGACCCAGGGCAAAAAGACAGAGGGCACGGAACTCGTGCAGGGCGCTGTCACCGGAAGCGTAGGAGATGGACTCATCGGTCGACTTCAGCGCGGCGAGGTAGTCGCCGTTCTGAAACTCGGCGCGGGCACGTTCGATCGCGGCGGTCGACATCTCCTCGGAAGTCAGGGCCGCGGCCTCCGGCTCAGGCTCGAGGCGGGAAGCCACCACCGAGATCGGCTGGGAGTAATTGATCACCGTTGTCCTCGTATGGATGGGAGGGGCCTGATAGGGGTTGTGATACGTGTTGTAGCCCGTGTCATAGTAAAGGCTGCCCAGAGTCCAGGCACCGAGTCCCCAGGAGAGTCCCGAAAGGTAGCTCGAATGGTAGGGATGGTAGCCGGGGAAGTAATTGATCGAGCCCCCGTAGTAGGGATGATAGGCGTGGTAGGAATACCAGTTCCGGTTCCAGCCGTAGTTCCAACTACCCTGATGCCAGGTGTGGTAGGATGAATTCGACCACCAAGGACGCGCGCCCCAAGAAGAGGGACGATAGGCGTAGTTCACCGACCGTTGGAAGTTGGGACTGATGACAACGGGCCGATTGAAAACCGTGCGATGGTTGTTCCAGACCGTCGTCTTGTTGTTCGTCCACTGATTGCCCCAGTTGTTGTTGACGTTGGTGTTTGAAACGCGGGCGTTCGAGATCGCCTGATTGAGTTGCTGAGGTTTCGCCCGGTTGGCGTGATAGGCAGGGTGTTTCGGATTCTTTCCGGCAGGGGCTCCCTTGGCCTTCGACAGCTGCCCCGGATAAGTCACTTTGCCGGGAACAAACGAGCCGCGCCCACCCCCACGAGGGCCCGCGAGATCCGGCGTGGCATCGGGTCGCTTTTTCGCGACGGTCGAGGGCCGAGGCTTCGGACGTTGATAGGTGTTTCCCGGACGATTGCCGCCCGGACCCGGGTCCTTGGCGGCGGGTCCCTTAGCCATTGGCCCCGGGCCTTTGGGTGAGGGCTCCTTTGCCACCGTGCCAGATCCCTTGGGATGGGGCCGCGACGGAACCGGCCTCTTCGGTTCGGGTTTTGCCGCAGCAACACCGGAGACCCTTGGAGTCGGCCTCGCCGCCGCGGGATCGGGTTTTCTGTCAGGGGAGTTGTTAGTCGCTTTGTTAGGATTTTGTTTGACAACGGGACCGGGGCCTTTCGCGGCGGGATTGTTGCCACGATTCGGATTGGTGTTCCGGGGGGCGTCCGGTTTCGCCTTCGCCCTCGCGCCACCCCCGCGATCGACGGAGGATCCGGTCAGGGGATTGCGGGGTGGTCCCTGAGCCTTTCCGGATCGATTGGCGGGAGCGGACCGCGATGGCTGTCGTGGTGCGTTCCGCTGCTGATTGGCTCTCTCTTTTTGAGCTTCCTTGTTTTTGCCTGGCGAACGCGCCTCGCTCTGAGTAGACAACTGAGTGCCCAGCAGGGCCAGGGAGAGGAGCAGGATCCGGGTGATGGGAGATTTCATGGTTTCGAAGGAGTGGGGGGTTCGGTTTCGCTCGAGTCATCGACGACCACCTCGTCGATGGTCACAATGTCTTCACGGTCTGCTGGATGATTTTCATCAAAGGTGAGGGAAGGTGTGGGGGGCAACCTGACAAGTCGCAGATCGGTATCGGGCAGGGCGACTCCATCGAGAAAGCGATGGGTGGACTTCCAAAAGACGGCGTTGTTACTCTCGAAGGTGAGTTTCTGGATCGCGCTGCTCGTTTCTCCCGAAGCGGTGACCCCGTTGGTGCGCACGAGCCACGAGTCTTCGAGCGGCTGCCAGGTTCCCTGCGCATATCCACCCAACTCGTCAAAAGTCCACCAACGGATCTGGCGCCGTGCCGCGTCGTAGCCGATGCGGATCTCGGTTTCCATCGTGCCTTCGGAGGGAGTGGTGACGAGGGCCGCTCCATGTAGAGATCTTCCCGAAGGCGCAAGAGTGAGGGAGAGGTCCATCCGCATCTGATCGCCTTGCATGGTCCAGTCGCCTTCGAGCGGGTGGAGCGCGGCGAGTGGTTCGCTCTCGCTGGGATCCACGGCCAGTTCACGCGAGGTCGCAATGAGCCAACCGCTCTCTCCATTCTTCACGAGAATGGCGGAGTAAGGCACCTCCGAGTCCGCCTCCCCTGCACCGGATTCCGAGAAGCGGGCGACCCCTTCCTCCACCATGACAGTTTCGGCGATCTGCCGGACGGAGAGGACTTCGAGCCCGATTTTTCGATTTGGCGACTCGGCGAACGAGGCGGCGAAGAGTTGCCGAATTTCTTCACGCCCGCTCACGAGGGAACTCTCACCTTCGTCGATGATCTCGGCACCCTCGGTGTAGAGCGCGACGATGGCGTCGAGGTTTTTGCCGTTGTAGGATTCGACGAAAGCTTCCGCGAAACCGGAGAGTGCAGGGACAAGATCATCCTGCGCCACCAAGGGGACGTGGCAGAGTCCTGCGAACAGGGAGAATGCAAGGAAAGGAAGTTTTTTCATTGGGAGTCGATGGGTGATCCCTCTTCTTGGAGAGGGAGTTTGACGATGAGTGAAGTGTTGCAGGCGGGGCGTGCCGCCGAAAGTGGGGTTTGCCCTACCTCATTCCCGAGGCCCGCGCGGCCCCTCGGAGAAACGAGGCAAGATGACGGCCCTCGCTTTATTTGAGGCGATAGAGGGTGACGGGCCGGTCCGTGGCTTTCAGGTTTTCGTCGGCGGTCGAAGGATACTCCGCCTCGTTTTCGCCGTAGCCGACCGGGATCAATCGGGATGCGGGAACCCCGTAGCGGACCATCTCGCGGACGATGCGCTCCGCCCTTGCCTGGGAGAGGGAAAGGTTTTCATCATAGAGTCCTTCAGACGAGGCATGACCCTCGACGACGAAACTTTCGCCCTCGAGGGCGGGATCGGCGATGGCGACGGCGAGATCGACGACGAGGTCGTGGGAGTAGGCGTCCTGGAAGGCGGTCGATCCCTGCACGAAAAGAATGTCGTCGCGGGCGATCTCGGAATTGGGATCGACCGCATAAGTTACGGCATAGGCATTGGGAGCGACATACTCCACCGGCCGCCGCTCGACCGGCACAATCCGGGTTCCGTAGGGCGAGGAGGAGACCTGCTCGATCTTGACGCGATTCATCCGCGAGGATGCGATCAAGACCGGAGGCACCTCGGTCATGGAGCGGAAGGTGATGACCCGTCGATTTTCGTCATAAAAGCGGGGTTGGATGGTCTGGACCACGCGAGGAGTGGTGCCGGGAACTTTCAAAGAAAGACGCGAACGAAACGACTCGGGGGCGTCCGTCAGGGAGACCTCGCCACGCAGACGGCGTCTCAGGAACTCGATGTTCTCCTGACGAACCGCCTCGGTTCTACCGGCTTCCTCGACGCGGATTCTCGCCCGCGCTTTGGAATCCGTGATGATGTCGGCGGCGGCCGCCTGGGCGAGCACTCCGTCGATGAACTGCTGGGCCTCGGTCTCCGATTGGATGCGCATGGCAGCCTCGACATCGGCGGCACGATTGCGTTGCGCCTGATCCTGGAGGAGGGCTCGCGTCTCCGCCGAATACTCGGGAGAGACGCCGGTGTTGAGGGGCAGGTTTTTCGAACTGGAGATAGGCGCGACTCCTTGTGCAGCGGCCAGTCCCGGAATCAGCAAGGCCAGCAAGGCGGAGATGGGGGAATGTTTCATGACTCCTTTTCTAAGGCTCGAAACCCTTGGTCTCCATGGGGCGTATCCCGACCCCGCGGCCCGCGGTTCCGATGAAGGGAAAGGGTAGGGTTTCACCCCGTGGGAATCAGTTCGACTCTGGTCGAGACTGATCCGTGTGAGGCGACCCGATTCAATTGTCGCCTTGCGAAAACCATATGAAGACGACCCAAATCATCGGAATCCGGAACTTTCCCAAAGGAATGTTGAATCCCGCCATCTTAACCCTCGCCGCGCTTGCAACCCTCGTCTTGGTCGGTTGCGACCAGCAAAAGGCCGCGATCGATGCCAACCGCGACCAAGTCAAAGACGCCCTCGACGACCGGAAAGAATCCGTAACCGCGGAGGCCGAAGCCGCCGCCAAACGCACGGACCTCAATGCGACGATCGACAAGGCGCAAATCGAAGCTGAAGCGATCGCGACAAAAGCCACCCTCGACGCCCAAAAAATCAGGATCGACGCCGAAGCCGCTGCGGACAAGGCGAAGGTCGACGCGGTGAAGAACCTGTAGACGGGAAAACGGAGACCGATCGAGGAAAGACTCCGATGCAACTGACTCGTAAACTGTCCCGGTTCAACCGAAACGTCCCAAAAGGCGCCTTGGGTTAACCTACAGCGGGCAGTGTTAGGTGGTGGTATTCGGGTGGTGATTGAGACGGGTTCTGACGGGCGATTTTACGCTTGGCGTGGATCTGTTGGTGGCGCCCTTCGAGCCGGTCTTTCGGAGCGATGAACCCAATGTCATGACGTGGCTGGCCTGCCACTGGGCGATGAAGGCCTTGAACTCGGGGCCTTTGAAGTGGAAGCCTTGGTCGGTGATGATGCGCGGCCGGTCATGCGGATAGGCTTCGCGGGCCTTTTGCAGCACGACCTTGGCATCGAGCATCCTGAAGGTGAGAGCCGTTACTTCTCCGCCGAGGAGAAGGTCAGGCTGCCCAAACGCCACCTCGTCGAGGGGCGGCCGATCTCGGCCATCTGCGACGAACCTGAGATCCACCCGACGTTCTTCCACCAATGGCGGAAGACGTTTTTCGAGAACGGGCAGTCGGATGGCCCGGCCATCGTTTACCTCTGAAACTCGAAGGGCTTAAATGACTTGTGGCACAAGCTTCACGATACTAGGATCGACTCGGACAATTCGGCGGAGGCACCCCGCTGAAATCGATCACCTTCGCACGGGCGAAGATCACCATCCTGTCGCAGAGAGCCTCACGAAGCTCTTCATTGAATGAACCGAGCCACTCCAACGATGAGGAATTTTGCGGCGCGCCTCATTGCCCATGAGGCGGCGTCAGCCCCCTCAGACTCCGGAGCATCTGCCGCCTTCGCCGTTTCCGAGAGGATGGGGACCCACCTCACGACCCTCATGGGAAGCGGTGGGCATCGCGCGCTTCTCATGCGCACGCTCGTGCTTGCCGGAGCGGAGGTCCCTTGGCTTCGCGATACCAGAGTCACCGTTAACGGAACCTTGGAAGGGCCGGACCCGGCGGACGATTCCATCGATCCAAACGACTTGACGGAAGGTGGCGTCGTTCTGATTGCCCAGATGATCGGGCTGCTCGTGGCCTTCATCGGCGAAAGGCTGACGCTGCAACTCGTGCACGAGGTCTGGCCAAAATTGCCCGCGAGTGATTTAAATTTTAAGATTTGACATTGCACATGAAAAAACGAAACGCCGCAGCGAAGCGCAAAGCGTCCCCGGCACACGCGAGCGAGTCGGCCAAAGTCGCGATCCGCCAACTGCCGACCGGGGTGCGCGGACTCGACGAGATCCTCGGCGGAGGCATTCCGGAGTTTTCCTTCAACATCATCGCCGGCACGCCCGGCTGCGGGAAGACCACGCTCGCGCATCAGATCGTCTTCGCCAACGCGACGATCCAGAAACCCGCCCTCTACTTCACCGTCCTCGGCGAACCCGCGATGAAGATGCTGCGTTACCAACAGCAATTCTCCTTCTTCGACGAATCCAAGCTGGGCAAGTCGATCCGTCTCTTCAACCTCGCCGACGTGGTGATGGACCAGGATCTCGATGCGGTCCTCGCGGAGATCATCAAGCAGGTCACCGACATCAGCCCCGGCATCGTGGTGGTCGACTCCTTCCGCACCGTGGTTCGCAAGATGGCGAACGGTGCGAGCGAGGTCGCGTTGCAGAGCTTCATCCAGCGGCTCGCGCAGTTCCTCACCAGTTGGGAGGCGACGACCTTCCTTGTCGGCGAGTATGCGGAGGCGGAGATCCGAGACAATCCCCTCTTCACCATCGCCGACGGACTTTTATGGCTCTGGCAGGTGACGGAGCGAAACGCGGTGGTGCGCAAGATGCAGATCATGAAACTGCGCGGACAGGCCTCGGTCCCCGGCCTTCACACCATCCGCATCAGCGACGATGGCATGCAGGCCTTCCCCCGCACCCTCGGATTGACCGGCAAAAAGCCGAGACCGGGGCGTCGGCGGCGCCTTTCCACCGGCATTCCCGAGCTCGACGCAATGATGGGTGGCGGCATTCTCGAGGGCGACAGCCTCCTCGTGGCGGGCCCGTCGGGGACCGGCAAGTCGGCCCTCGCGACGCACTTCATCGACGAGGGGCTTCGCCAGGGGGAGTCGGCGATCATGGCGCTCTTCGAGGAGCGACCGGAGGGCTACGCCGAACGCGCGCGTGGTTTCGGACTCGATCTGAAAAAGCCGCAGGCGACGGGCAAGCTCGAGATGCTCTACCTCCGCCCCCTCGATCTCTCGGTCGACGAGACGATGCAGGCCATCCTCGACGCCATCGAGCGGACAGGAGCGAGACGGCTCGTGATCGATTCCCTCGTGGGCTTCGAAATGGCTCTGGCCCCGGGATTCCGGGCCGACTTCCGCGAGTCCCTCTATCGCATGATCGGAGCGCTCACCGGTGCCGGCGTCACCATCCTCAGCACCGTCGAGGTGGAGGATTCCTTTCAGGCAATGCCGCTCAGCCACTATGCGATCTCTTTCCTGACCGACGACATCCTACGGATGCGTTATGTCGAGATCGATGGGCAGATCCGGAAGGTGATGATGGTCGTCAAAATGCGCGGCGGTAATCACAGCAAGGATATCCGTGAATATGTGATCACGAACCGAGGGGTCGTCGTGATCGGTCCGCGTCAGACGGATTACACCGGCCTCACCACGGGGATACCGACCCGGGTCGGCAAGAGGGAGGAATCCTCACCCGAACCGAAGGCGACGAAATAGGACGACCCGCCACCATGTCCGAAGAGCCCCCTTCCCCCGAAGTCCCGAACGCCATTCCGGGGCTCTCCCTCGAGGAAGCGCCCCTGCCGATGGCCATGGTGGAAGGCGCGACGCACATCGTCCGCTACGCCAATCCCGCTTTTTGCCACCTCGTGGAAAAGCCGCTGGAACAACTCGTCGGCTCCCCCATCTCCAAACTACTGCCGGAGAAGGACCATTGCATCCCTCTGCTCGAACAGGTCTTTCGCACGGGCAAACCCCTCAATCATACCGAAAAGGATCCCTCCAAGTCCGAACCGGCTTTCTGGTCCTACACGATGTGGCCCCTGCGGACGGACGAATTGCTCGTTGGCGTCATGATCCAGGTGACCGAGAGCACCAAGGCCCACGAGACCGCTGTCGCGATGAACGAGGCCCTCCTCCTCGGATCCCTGCGCCAGCACGAACTCACCGCAGCAGCCGAGGAGCTAAACCGGCAACTCCGGGAAGAGATCGCCGCGCGGCAGGAAACGGCCAAGGATCTGGCCGAGAAGGCCCGGCTCCTCGATCTCACCCACGATGCCGTCATTGTTCGCGACCTGGAAGGAAGAATCACCTATTGGAACCGCGGTGCGGAAGAAATCTACGGATGGTCATCCGACGAGACCATCGGCCGATTCTGCGACGCGCTTTTCCAGACCAAGTTTCCTGAGACGGCTGAAAAGATGACGCAGGAACTCAGCAAGACGGGCCGTTGGACGGGCGAACTCATCCATTCACGGCGCGACGGTCGACGCATCACCGTGCTTGCCCGGAAGACCCTCGACCGCGACAGCGATGGGAAACCGGCCTCGGTCCTGGAGAACATCACGGATATCACCGAGCGCAAGGAGACCGAGGAAGCCCTGCGCGAGGCGGGCGAGCGCTTCCGTTTCATGGCGGAATCGATGCCACAGAAAATCTTCACCGCGAAACCCGACGGCGAAGTGGACTACATGAATCTGCAGTGGAAGGAGTTTGTGGGACTGCCCTCCGATCAGATGCGGGGCTGGGTGAGTTTCATTCACCCCGACGACCTCGAGGAAAACGTGCAACGCTGGAAGGAGGCGCTGACGACGGGTGACGTTTTTGAATTTGAGCATCGGTTCCGTCGTAGAGACGGTGTCTATCGATGGCACCTCAGCCGCGCCTTTGCGATGCGCGACACCATGGGGAGGATCACGCTCTGGATCAGCTCCAGCACCGACATCGATGACATGATGCGGGCGCAGGAGGAATTGATGGATGCCGAAGCCCAGCTCGCCGACCGCGCCGTCCAGCTCCAAAGCCTCGTCGCCGAGCGAACAGGGGAACTGACGACGGCGCACGATCAACTGCTCCTTGAGGCCGAAGAACGGAAACGGCTCGAGACCATGATCGCCGATGCCATCGAAGACGAGCGCGAACGACTTGGCCGGGAGCTGCACGACGGACTCTTGCAGGAGCTCACGGGCATCGCCATCCTGATGCACGTGCTGGCAAGAACCTTGATGGAGATCGCCCCCATACAAGCGAAGGAGGCCGGGAGGCTCTGCACGATGATGGAGACGGCCCACGGAAACATCCGTGATCTGGCAAAGGACTTCTTTCCGGTGGAACTCAAGCAACATGGTTTGCTCGTGGCCTTGAAGGGAGTCGCGCAGCGCGCGCAAATCCAATTCGGCGTCTCATGCGTCGTTCAAGCCAACACCATCGATACGAAGAAGCTGGGTGAGACCGCGGCCGTGCAGATCTTCCGCATCGCCCAGGAGGCGGTCCAGAACGCGATCAAACACGCACACGCCCAGAAGATCGTCATCCGGCTGGCGAAAGCGAAGGGAGTCTGGCAACTCACGGTGAAAGATGATGGCATCGGATTGCCGGACAACGCAACGAAGAACGGAGGCATGGGGCTCCGCATCATGCGCTACCGCGCCCAGATGTTGCAGGGCTTCCTGAGTGTGACAAAAGCCGAGGGTGGAGGTAGCTTGGTCTCCTGCACCCTTCCCGCCGAATGAGGCGGCCGGGCTAGTTCCTCCGGCGGTCCATCACCAGCAGGACGACTCCACCGACGAGGGCAAGAATGCCGAGGACGGGAGGAAGGGGCAGGGTCTTTTTCTGCTCGGTGGTGATGGTGAGAGGTCCGAGATCGATGGTGTCCCCTCTCGAAGTGTAGGTGATGCCCTGGTAGGCGAGAGCGACTACGCCGAGGGCTACGAGGACCATGCCGGTGATGGTTTGAGGTCTCATGGGTCGATCGATTTCCGTGGTTTCCAAATGCCTCAACGTTCCATTGTCGGCTGCACGCTGCACTCGATGATCCCGTTTTCGATGGCGTGGCGGGTGAGTCCAGCAATGTCGTGGATGTTGAGTTTCTCCATCACATTGTGACGGTGTTTCTCGACCGTTTTGATGCTGATCCCCATGAGGGCGGCCATGTCCTTGTTCGTGTGGCCTTCGGCGACGAGCTGGAGCACTTCCATTTCGCGCGAGCTGAGGACGGGGGCTCCGACCTTGGCACGCGGATCTCCGTCGGCGCGGGCCCGATCGCGATGGTGGACGAGACGCCGGAAGACTTCCGGGCTGAAACAGGGCGTGCCTCGGTGCACTTCCCGGATCGCACGGGAAAGGAGATTGGCGGCAATCTGCTTGAGGAGGTATCCCGAAGCACCCGAGTCGAGCGCCTGTTTGACGTAGGCATCGTCATTGTGGGCCGAGAGGATGATGATCTTCGTCGCCGACTGATGGCGGAGGATTTGTCGTGTCGCCTCCAGTCCATTGAGCACCGGCATGGCGACATCCATCACGACAATGTCCGGATGGAGCAATCTCGCCAACTCCACCGCCTCGTGGCCGTCGCTCGCCTCGCCGACAATTTCGAGGTCCTTTTCCAGGCCCAGGAGGACTTTCAGCCCGTCCCGGACAATGGCGTGGTCTTCGGCAAGAAGGACGGTGATGGCACTCATCTGGGTGTTTCGAAAAGAGCCTGACTCGCGGGAATCGCCCTGACGCCAGATGATAAGATCGGACCAGAGCGATCACGCGTCCATGGGTAAAAACCCTACCCCGGGATCACGGGTCGTGATTGCCCCGAAGAAAGACCCAACCCGTTCACGCGATCCCCTGCCCGGAACGAAGCAAGAGTAGGGTTTCCCCCCATCGCGACCCGGCTGGCGCGAGGCGATGCTCCGATAGCAATGGTCAACCACACCATTGCGATGACCCGGCCGAACCAAGGCCGCTTCCGCCATGAAAACGATCATCATTCTCACGATCCTGATTGTAAGCGCTCTGATCTTCCTCACCAGTTGCCGCACGGGACAATGGTCAAAGCCTCATCAGCCGGTCCGAGGCAAGGCTACACCTCGGGGCTTGCCCCGGCCCTATTACCGCAGCGATGCCGAGGGCAGTTACTATTACTCCAAAGGCGATATCGAGGAGAGGAACAGCAACTACCGGCCCACCGTGACCCGCAACGTCCGGTAAATCGCCTCGCTCGACCGACCGAACGCCATCCACTGCGACACTCTCTTTTCCAACAAATCCTCACGCCGCCGGTCCAGCGGAGACCGGTCGTGGGAATCACCACGAATCCATCCGCCGAAAGGAAATCATCCCATGCTAATGACCCTCGCCATCATTCTCCTCGTCCTCTGGGCACTCGGTCTCGTGACCAGTTACACCATGGGCGGACTCATCCATATTCTCGTCGTCGTCGCTGTCGTCGTCCTTCTGGTGAGACTCATCCAAGGACGTCGGGTCCTTTGAAAAACGGGTTCTCATCTGCGGTGGGGTTGCACCCCATTTGGCTCGCCGGGCGCCGGCGCTAGGGTGGAATTCATCGATACGAAAGTCATCCAAACCGCCCTCGCCTTCGCTCCGCTCGCCCTCGACACCGTCCTCGACACCAGTTGCGACACCGCCCGGCTCTGAACCGCAGGCGTGGCCACAGGATCGCCGACAACGCGCCCGCCACGTCCTCGAAGGTGAGTGACCCGTATAAGGTCGCAGCCCGCCAAAGGGCGAGGAGAACCGCAAAAGCGGACCGAAAGCGGACGAATCAGTTCCCCGCTAGAAAAAGAGCTTTCGTTTCCTTTATAACTCGTTGAGATGTCGGCGGCGGGACTCGAACCCGCACTGGATCGCTCCAAGCGGATTTTAAGTCCGCTGCGTCTACCATTCCGCCACGCCGACGTTTGCGGGGATGGATCACTTAAATCCGCTCCGCTTTGCAACGCAACCCTGCCGGGACCAGGCCGGCCGGGTCACTCAGTTCTTCAACAATCCGCGCGCGACGAGGTTATTCAGCCTGCGCGCGACGTCCACCACTCCGTCGATCGTCGCCTGCCGGTAAGTGCGGCCGTCGGTGGTGTCGATGCCGTGTCCGGGATCAAGCTGGCGCAGAGCCTCGAGGGCGGGATCTTCGTGGTGGAAGATCTCGACAAAGACATACTTGAGTTTCCCGGTCTTGGCGGCGGCGGCGAGGAGGGCGCCGATCCAGCCGTCGTCGGTGCTGAGACAACCACGGGTCGTCTTGGCCGAGGCGTGGAAGGTACCGAACTCATCAGCGGCCGCCACCGAGGCGATGAGGGCCTCGTTCTCGGGGATGGAGAGACCGGAATCCCCGCAATGGGCGGCGTCGACCATGATCTTGAAGAATTTCGAGCCGAGTTCGGCGTTCGCGGCCTTCACGAATTCCCAGCACTTCGCAAGATCGTTGAAGGTCTGAAATTCGCCGTTACGGAGGAATTCGATGTGCCAAGTCTCGATGCAGCTCCCCTCGATCCCCGCCTCGCGGTAGGCGCGGAGGTGGGCACGGACATTCTGGGCAACGGCGGCGGCGAACGCTTCGCCCGTCTTCGGAGTGGCACCGGGCTGCATCCACTGCTCGATCGAAGTCGAGGCGACTTGGGTGATCCCGTGTTTGATCGCGACTTTCAGCCCAGCCGCCAGCATCGCCGCGACCTTTTCCTCATCGGCCGGATCCATGGGGTCGGCGCCGCCGACCATCATGATGGGATGAAGCCCGAGACCGAGGTCGCGAAGCCCGCCGAACATCTCGTCGGTGTCGGCTTCGTGGGTGCCGGGGAAAATCGTGATCTGGGCATTCTGCACCGGCACCGGACTGGCCTCGCAAATGGCGGCCATCTCGCTGACGACAATGAGGCGTCCGTCGTCACCACGGGGCAAACGTCCCTCGCCATCGGGCACGAGGCCTCCGACAAACTTGATGTGGGTAGGGACGACGCCGAGCTGGACGCCGGTTCTGAGGGAAAAGGGTTGGGTCATGGCGGGAAAATGCGGGAAGGTCGGACGATCGGCAATTCAAAAAAACGAACCGCCCACGCCCGACATTTCTGAAACGTAGCCAATCAGGCCATCACCGGCTGCCTCTGAAGGGAACGCAGGAGCATGATCTGCTCGCCCACGTCGGCACCCATTTGACGCCAGCGGCTCAGAGCCTCACGGGAGATTTTGATGCGATCACCGACAGCACTCTCCAGTTCGGTGTAGCCCTCGCTGAGTTGCTGCGAGAGTTCGAGCAGGGTGGCGTAGGCCTTCTCCCGGGTCGGGCAAGTGAATTTCCAGGCGCTGCCACTGGCAATCTGGGCGGCGGCGCGATCTTTCATCTCACGGAGTTCGGCGAGGACGATTTTTTCCTCGGGAACGCGGCGAAGTTCCGTCGCGAGGCCGAGCTTCGAGAGAGTCCAGATCGCCCACTTCGTGGGATCCCACTGCCAGGGCTTCACTCCATTGCGGTAGTCGTGCTGGAAGGAGTGGTGATAGTTGTGATAGCCCTCTCCGAAAGTGAAGATGGCCATGAGCCCGCTATCGCGCGCACTGGTGGAGGAATCGTAGGGACGCTTGCCAATGGTGTGGCAGAGCGAATTGATGAAGAAAGTGCAATGCTGAACGCAGACGAGGCGGGCGACACCGGCGATGAGGAAGGCACCGAGGGCGGACTCCCATCCTCCGTAAAGAAAACCGATGACGGCGGGAAGGATCATACCAACCGCGAAGCCGAGGGGCCGGTGGTAGCGGTGCTGCCACATCACGAGAGGATCTTTCTTGAGATCACTGACGTTGGCGAGGGGACGGGGGTAGAGCTTGAAAAAGATCCAGCCCATGTGCGCCCAAAAGAAGCCGCGCGAGATGGCGTAGGGATCATCGTCCTCGTCATCAACATGTTTGTGATGTTCGCGATGGTCGGAAGACCAATCGAGCGCCGAATCCTCGAAAGCCGCCGCACCGAACAGGAGCGTCGTCAACTTAACCGAATTGCCCGCCTTGAAGGCCTTGTGGGCGAAGAGGCGGTGATAGCCGAGGGTGATACTCATCCCCGTGGCGATGAAAAAGACGACGAAAAGAGCGATCTGGAAAAAATCGATGCCGAAATATGCGATGTAAAGCGGTGTGCCAATCAGCGCGGTGAAGAAGGTGACGATCAGGAAGGAACTGGTCGTCCAGTTGATCCGATCGAAAGGGATTTTAGAAAACATGAAAATGGAGAGTGATCGTTGAGTGAGTCGGTATCAAGACAATACGAAGCTCGCGCCCGACTGAACGGGCGATTGGATTAAAAAACATAGCGGCCATTAGGCCAACTGGTCGATGAGACCTCAAAGACTGCGATAACGCTTTCCGCCACCACCGCCACGGTCATCGCGATCGCCGCGGTCGCGGAAATCACGGTCACTGCCACGGTCGCGGAACTCCCGTTCCCCACGGAACTCGCGATCGCCGCGGTCGCCCCGGGAATCACGATCGCCACGGTCGCGGAATTCACGGTCGCCACGAGGCCGACCTCCACCACCTCCGCCGCCGCCACCGCCACGACGGTCGTAGCCACCACCACCACCACCACCACCACCACCGCCGCTGCGGGGAGGACGTCCACCGCCGCCGCCACCACCGCCACCGGGAACGCTCCGGCGTTCTTCCGCTTCGCGCACGCGGAGGTTACGGCCACCGAGATCGGCACCGTCCAGCTGTGCCACCGCCGCTTCGCCGAGTTCCCGGCTGGAGAGGGTGACAAAGGCGAAGCCGCGAGGCCGCCCGGTTTCCCGGTCGATCGGCATGTGCAGATCAACAATGGGCTCGTATTGCGCGAGGAATTCCCGCAGTTCGGCTTCAGCA
The DNA here is from genome assembly GCA_002396885.1 of Akkermansiaceae bacterium UBA5020. Lineage (GTDB taxonomy): Bacteria > Verrucomicrobiota > Verrucomicrobiia > Verrucomicrobiales > DEV007 > Arctic95D-9. The sequence continues at coordinate 27,213 of DGXY01000046.1, read as the reverse complement.
GTGTCGTAAGACAGATTTCCAATGTACAATTTCATCGATTCTTAACCAGTTGCCGGTCCTTCGCAATCCAAGCAGCCGTGCCTCCGTCCGGGTAAAACGAGTGACCGGGGTCAGAATCGAATTGCCAAGCAGTGAGCATAGTAGCCCAGTGAAGGACCCTAATTAGGTTTGCCCATTTTTAAGAAAATCCAACCAGTTTCCAAGAAAAATCGTGTGATCTGGGCCGCAAAAATCATCCCCTTATCGCGCTAACGGAGGCCAAAAGACGCGCCTTCCGGGGTTTTCAGGCCTCGTCGCGGATTCGCTCGCCGTCAAGAAGGCGCAAGATGCCTCGGGGATTGGCGTTCTGGAGTTCCATCGGGAGGAAGGCGTCGGGCCAGTCCTGATAGCAGACGGGGCGAACGAAGCGGTTCATGGCGCGGGTCCCGATGCTGGTGAAATGGCTGTGGGTGGTGGCTGGAAAAGGCCCACCGTGGTGAATGCTGTGGCAGATTTCGAGCCCGACGGGATAGCCATTGAAAATGAGCCGTCCCACCTTGCGCCGGAGCAGCGAGATGAGTTCGCGGTGATTGGCGAGATCCTCCTCGGTGCCGTGGACCGTGGCGCTGAGGGAGCCCTCGAGCCGCTCGGCGATTTCGAGGAAATCCCCCGGATCGCGGCACGAAACGAGGGTCGAGACCGGACCAAAGAGCTCTTCAAACAGGGTCGGGTCGGCGAGGAGCCCCTTCTGGGTGGTGGCAAAGAGGTAGGCGGCGGCCTCGCCCCGCGCGGGATCGGCGGGATGGGCCGATTGACCGACCCGTTCGAGTCCGGCTCGCTCAAGACGATCCGCGATTCCGGCGACGTAAGCCCCATGGATGCCCTCGTGGAGCATCGTGGCGGGAGCATATCCCCCGACCTTCTCCGCAGCGAGAGTCCGGAAGCGCGTCCACTCCTCGCTTTCGAGCCCGAGGACGAGACCGGGATTGGTGCAAAATTGTCCGACCCCGGCGGTGAGGGCGCCGACAAAGCCCTGGGCGATCCCTTCGGCACGGGCCTTGAGGGCACCGGGCAGGAGGAAGACGGGATTGATGCTGCCCATCTCGGCGTAGAAGGGAATCGGCTGGGGACGCGCGTTGGCGATATCAAAGAGGGCGCGCCCTCCTGCGAGCGATCCGGTGAAGGCGGCCGCGGCGATGCCGGGTTGGCGCACGAGCCGGCTACCGGTCGCCGGGGTGCGGCCTTGGATCAGGGAAAAGATGCCCTCGGGCATGCGCGTGCGTGCCGCGGCCCGCTGGATGGCACGTGCCGCGATCTCGCAGGTGCCGGGATGGGCGGGATGGGCTTTGACGACAACGGGACAGCCGGCGGCAAAGGCAGAGATCGTGTCGGTGCCGAGCACGGAGATGGCAATGGGGAAATTGCTCGCCCCGAAGACGGCGACCGGGCCGACCGGTTCGAGTAGCGAACGCACATCGGGTTTGGGCAAGGGCTGGCGCTGAGGATTGCCGCGATCGATCCGGGCATCGACCCACGAGCCCTCGCGGATCCATTGCGCGAACTGCCGTGTGTGGGTGAGGACGCGGTCGCGCTCGGCGGCGCAACGCGGCAGGGGATGGGCCGTCTCGGCCGCGGCGCGGAGGAGGAGCTCGTCGCCGAGGGCGAGCACTTCCTCAGCGATGGCGTCGAGGAAATCGGCTCGAGCCTCGGGAAGGAGGCGGCGGAAGGGATCGAAGGCGGCCGTGGCGAGACTCACCGCCTCGTCGATCTCGGCTTCGGAAGCCTCGTGGAAGACGGGCTCGAGATCCGTGCCAAGGGCGAGATTGCGGGCGACGAAGGTCTCGGAAGAGGCCCCCGATTCGCGCGAGCCGAGGAGTTGGTGTCCGGTAAGGGTCATGAAGGAACAACGCGCCCGGGAGCACGCTGATCAAGCGCGAATGATCGGAAGTTGTCTTCTGCTCTTGCTCGAATCACCCCCAGAGCCGGGCATCGATGCATTCGTTGCCTCCATCCCGCAAGGTCAACAGAATCCTATGCCCGCCAAAGAGATCCTTCGTATCAATCCAAATACAAACGGTTGCGGAATCGTAGATCTCAAGAGTCTTCGGAGTGAGCTTGGCCGCATACTCTCTTGCTCTGCGCTCGATTCTCAAAAACGAATGGTGCGCGGATTTCGCGAGCACGACAGTCTTCTCATCATTGGCCGCCGCTTTTGTGAGGAAAATTCTGACAGGACCTGTAAAAATGAGAATGGTTCCGCAGAGAGCCCCCGCGATCGCCTCATCCGGCTTCAACTTTGGGAATGCCCTGAACCAGAAAGCGAAGTCTACGACGGCGTGATCACCGAAAATCCTCCCAGATTCCTGAAGTCGGAAGGATTCGTGGTAAGGACGGAGGCGATTCCCGCCTCACGGAAAACTGCGGGAAGCTTGGTATCGAGAATCCGCTTCCGCCCGAGACGATGACGGTGCATCCACTGGAAAAACGTGGCGACGGAGGCACCACCTTCAAACAAACCAATGATCTCAGGGGACCGCCACCACGCCTCAGCCCTTTCCAATGCCTCGTCCATGGGAAGCGGTGATCGAAAACGCTTGGGATCGGTCACCACGTGGATGAACTCGGCGAGGACTTGAGGCACCAACGCAAAAGAATCGCCCGCAGCCCGCAATTCAAAGAAACACTGTCAGGCAGAAAGATGATTGGGATGCTCCAATACCTCGGCTGCGACCAAAAATCCCGTGTCAATTCCGTGAATCATCGAGCATCTCCCCGAGTAAATCGTCATCCTCCGCAAACGGCTTCAGAACGGGCCCAAGGCGAAGAGGTTGGAGATCAAACACACTGGCAGGTGCCCTCACCTCGGAACGGGATCTCGCAGGGACGACCCTGGCGACGGGCTGCTCGCGCTCGATCAATTCGACTTCCTCGCCATCAGCGACCCATTGGAGGATCTCTTTCCAATCCTGCGGCAATCGCTCAACGGATGCGAACTTCATGAATCGAATCTACATGAAACCCTGATCCGTCACAACCGCGGACTTGCGATGCGCTCGACAACCGCCACTCAGCTCAATCAAAGCGCCGCCACCTTCAGCGCTTCGACGGCGGCGAGGATCGCGGTTTCCTGATCGGGCGTCACACCACTGAGCAAGGGCAGGGCAGGACCCGTGTCTGCGATGCCGGCAAGACGGACGGCTTCGTGAAGGACGCGGACGGGGTTGATGCCGTTGCGGAGATCTTCGAGCGGTTTGAAAATCGCCTGGATCTTGCGTGCAAGATCGAGATCCCCCGCCTGAACCGCCTTCAGCAATCGATCACTCAGATCGGGGCGCGCGCAGACGCAGCCGGCGGTGAACCCATTGACCTTGAAGTCGACGAGGTGTTCGATGACGGGCTGTTCGCCGATGCCGCTGACAATGATGCGGGGATCGACGACATCGACGAGACGGCTGAGGAAGGGATCCACGGCGGGATCCTCCCGGACAATCGCGTATTTGATCCAGGAAACGATCCCGGAATCAACGAGCTCCTTCGTGCCCTCGACGCTCAGGTAGTCGCCATACTTGATGTAGACGACGATGGGTTTGCCGACCTTCTCGGCGAAGCGGCTCAGTCCGCGCACAACCCCTTCGCTCGTGGTGAGGCCCTGGTGGGGCAGAACCATCACGGTGGGGTAATCGGTGCCCTTGATGATCTCGGCTTGATCCATCATCACCCCGTAAGCAGGTCCCGCGGAGGGAATGACGAGGGTGTCAGGAGCGGCGATCGAAGCGAGTTCACTGAGAATATGCTCGTACTCGCTCGGGGCGGTGTGGTAGAAATTGGCATTGCCTCCGTACAGGAGAATGTCGACACCGCCGGCCTCGATGTGGCGGATGATCTTCTCGTTTTCGCCGCGGTGGAATTTCAGGTCGCGATCGCGCGCCATGGGCGGCACGGCGATAACGGAGCGGGCGAGATCAGCGGGAGTGACGGGAGCGGTTTGCATGGTGAAATCGGGCGCGGAGCACCCGGTAAATGGTGAAAAACAAAGGGTAAAAGATCTGATCGATCACTGCCACTTGCCGTCGATGAAACGCTGGGCGGGGCCGGTGTAATCGTCGCGCAGGATTTCAGGGAGTCGGTGAGCCCTGACATTGTCATAACTCTGCAGCATCGCAAAACGCAGGATCGCGCCGGGAATGCCTACCGCGGTGAAGCCGGGATGGCCGGTCGCGGGATAAGGCCCGCCGTGGTTCATTGCGGGCGAGACAGCGACGCCGGTGGGCATCTTGTCATTGAGAAGACGTCCCACCTTCTGCCGCAGGATGGGCTCGAGGCGGTCGTGGGCCACGTCGTCGGAGCCATCGGCGGACGAATAGATCGAGCCGGTGAGATTGCCCTCGAGTTTCTCGAGGACCGCAGCGGCTTCGTCTTCGGAATCAACGACGACGATGAGCGAAGAATTGCCAAAGGCCTCCGTCTGCATCGTCTCGGGATCGCGGAGGAAGGCGGCGCCGGAGACACGCAGGAGGGTGTTCGCGACACAACATCCGGCGCCGTTGCCAGGCCCGGTGCCGCAGAGGGCTTCCGCTCCGGCTTCAGTGAGGATACGGTGGCTCTCGTGGAGCGACTTGCGGACGGACTCGGAGAGGAGCGTTCCGACGGGCGCTTCGCTGAATCGTTTGGTGAGATCAGTGACAAAAGCCTCGGTCGCCTCTCCGGAGAAAAGGACGATCATCCCGGGATTGGTGCAAAATTGCCCGGTCCCCATGAGACAACTGCCGGTGAATTCGGCGGCAAGGGCCTCGCCCTTTTCGGCGATCGCTCCGGGGAGAAAGACGACGGGATTCACGCTCGAGAGCTCGAGGTAGATCGGCTTGCCTGCTGCGTCGGCGGCGCGCTTGAGGGTGAGTCCGGCGCTGCGGCTGCCAGTGTAGCCGGTCGCGCCGACACGATCATCGGTGACGAGCTGCTCGCCGATGGAGTGGCTCGTCCGGTAGATGAGTTGCAGCGTCCCGGCCGGCATCCCGGTCTCGAGAATAGCCTCGAGCGCGGCCTCGGCGAACAGTTTCGTGGTGCCGGGATGCGAGGAATTCGCCTTGGCGATCACGGGATTGCCCGCGGCGATGGCGGCAGCGAAGTCGCCGCCCGAGGCACTGCCGAAGGCGAAGGGGAAATTGTTCGGCCCGAAGACGCAGACCGGTCCGATCGCGCCGAAACAGGCGCGAATGTTGTTTGTCTGGTCGATCACCGGCTGGCGCCAAACCCCGCTCCGTGCGGCGGCGGCGGCCTGACGGAGCTGGCCGGTGGTGCGGGGCAGCTCGGCGTCGGCAAGGCGGGGCGACTTCGGCAGGGCCGTCTCGAGATGGGCCATGGCGACGAGTTCCTCTGCGCGGGCTTCGATCTTCGCCGCGTAGGCCTCGAGGAAAGTGGCGATCTTTTCGCCCGGCATCACGCGCATCTCTTCAAATGCCGCTTGGGCGGAGCTGAGGGCCGCCTCGCAATCCGTCCACGAACTGATCGGATAATGAGCGGGCAAAGGTTTGCCGGTGGCGGGGTTGGCCGACTGGAAGAATCCGGTCTTTTCGGAATCGCGCCAAGTGCCAGCGATGAGGACGGTTTCGGTAGACATGTGGGGGAAAGTATTCGGCAATAGCTTCGCGAGCCCGGGGCGCGCGTCAAGGCACGGTTGTGAAAGGCAGCGGGATCTTCGGGCGCGCGGCGGAACCAACTGCAGCACCAAGTCCGGTGGCTAAGCCCTTGTCAGAGTTCGCGGCTGAAAGCGTCGAGCGACTCGGCTCGAAGGGAGGTTTGGTGCAGCGCACGCAGGCGGCTCTCACTGTCGATTTTTCGAATGCCTTCTGTAATCTCTCCGGGAACCACCGCAAATCGAATGGCAAGGGAATCCAAAATCGCCTCTCGCAGTCCTTCGAGTCTGCCTTCCAGCTTACCCTCCAGCTTACCTTCCAGCTTACCTTCTTTCCTGCCTTCCTGCCGGATCTGTTGGGCCAAAGTCATCGCGGAGTCCTTCAATTCAGTTTGCGATATCGCGTTCAGTCTACGGTGGAAGCCCGCACTGTCAACGTCGGCATCAAGGAGGTAGCGTAGCAGCATCTCAAAGACCGACCCGGGGATTTGCTGGAGCAGCGATTCCTCCCAAACGGGATCGGAAAGGAGTTGCCCACTCCGCTCCGCCTTCATCACCCGCAGGACAAGGATCCCGGCCGGCGTTCCGCGGAGCGCCTCATAAGGAATGCCGGCGAGTTGGACCAATTGAAATTGAAAGTCCGGCACGAACGGCGCGAAATCCCCTTCTCGCCCGGCTGGAAGATCGAGCAGGGAGGAAAAAACATTCGGGATCCTCCAGGCCGTTTCATTCTGGGCAAGCACCACGGGAACAATCACAGGAAGCGTTTTGCCCGGCTTCTCTTTGATCCATGACTCCCAGATTCTCACCATGTAGCGCAAAAGACGCAAGGCAATGAGCGGATCTTCGCTGACCTGATGCTCAAAGAGGAGGTAGACGAGGCAGTCACCTCCCCCGATCGTCGCCGAAAACAACAGGTCGCTTTCATGTTGCCGGAAATGGGAATCCACGAAACTCCCTGGTTGAAGCGCGAGCCGTTCCCAGTCGATCGACTCCGTGATGGCATCGGGGAGCTGATGACGCAGAAAACCTGCCGCATTCACCGGATCGCCGAAGCCCTGCTTGAAGAGCTTGTCGTGCGGTTGGTGAATGGGGTCGTCGGGCATGATCGTCTTCGATTGCCGTTTCGCGACATCCTGAACCTCACGCCAGGTCGAGCGGAAAATGCGACAGCTGGCTAAATCCGTCCGCGGTGATGAGGTAGTTGTTCTCCAAACGGATCCCGGCGCGCAGTCTGCCTCCGTAGAGTCCGGGTTCGAAAGCAATGACGTCGCCTTCTTCAAACACATCATCCCAGGCCGGATTGATGCGAGGCACCTCGTGGGCGTCGAGACCGATCCCGTGTCCTGCGTGGTGGAAGAACGAGTATCCCTGCCACCCGTCGAGTTCGCCCTTCACCGCCTCGAACATGGCGCGGCAGGATTGACCCGGCTTCATGAGGGATTCGCCGAACTTCATGACCTCGACGACGCGGGCATGGGCCGCGGCCTGTTCCTCTGTCGGGGAGCCATCGACCGCGAAAGTGCGGCAGAGGTCGCTGCGGTAGCCGCGCACGCCCACACCGATGTCGAGGGGGATCAGTTCGCCCGCCTCAACGGCCCGGCTGGGACGGGCAAATCCTCCGGCTGATCCAGCTTGGAAATCCTGGCCCCACCCCGACAAGAACTCACCCGTGGCATAGGTCGCGGCCTCGAGCATGACGGCCATGATTTCGACCTCTTCGATCCCGGGCTCGAGAAGCTCTTTGGCCTCGGCATAGGCCTTGTCGGCGCATTGGATGGTGTGAACGAGCGCGGCGACCTCGTCGGCGTCCTTGCGGCGACGGAGGTATTGATAGTCCCGGGAGATATCCCGGCAAAGGGGTCCTTCAATGAGGGCTGCGGGGACCTGCTGCTCGGTGCCGATGCCGCTGAGTCCTTTCAAAAAGGGATTCAGCACGCCCATCACCTCGGCGCTGAGGTTCGGACGCAGGGTGCAGAAATCGTTGGTCGTGTAGATCGCGATTTCACCCGCGGCAGGAGCCTGCGCCGCCTCATCATGGGTGACGAGGACGCTGCCCCCCTCCCCTTTCACGAAGAGCGCGACCGGAGTGAGCGGCTGACCGTGCCAGTAGCCGGTGAGTCCGTGGATGTAATGACGGTCGAAAAAGACGGCCCCGTCTAGTTCATTCGCGGCGAGGTAAGCGCGAAGACGGTCTTGTCTCGCGAGGCAGAGGGTGGGGTCGAGGGAGGGAATCGTTCCTAGCATGGCGTCCGGAGGATAACCCGCGCCGCGTCGGAGCGGCAAGAGCGGAATTCAGCCTGCGCTCCGCCCCGCCTCAAAAGGTCCGCACATTGATTTCCGCTTCGTCTCCTCTCAGCGGATCAAAATCCGACTTCGCACGGATCAAGAGCACGTGGGTCCTTTTCAAGGTAACGATCTTTTTCTTTTTCTTTATCCGCTTTTTTTTGCTGAGCTTCTTCCGGTTCGGCACGACCGAGACGGTGACCTCAACGGGTTCGTCACCCTCGACGAGCGAGGTCGTGCGCAAGGTGCCAGTCAGCATCTGGGCGGTGACGTTGCCGGTCTCGCCAAAGTAGGACACTGCGAAAAAGGCGCTGCCGCCGGTGCCCGAAAGAATCAACTCATCAGGCAAGGTCCCGCCGTTGCGGAAGGTTGCGACTCCGAAGACGGACACTGCATTCCTGGAGGCGAGGGAAAGAACCTGTCCGACGCTGCTGCCATACCTGCCCACACCGGACTGGGCGAGGACGGAGGGGCCAACGGCGGCGTCGGGCAGGGTCACGGCTTCGGTGGCGACATCGAAAGTCAGGGTGTAGCCCTGCGCATCTCCTCCGTCGGCGCCACGATAAACGTGGAGTTCGTAGTCGCCCGAAAAGAGCAGCTCGCGAAGGCTGAAATCGCCGTTGCCGATGAAGGTGGCTAGTAGGGTTCCCTTTTCGTCGAAGAGTTCGGCGCGTAGGGCGGCTCCCCCGATCGTGGAGAAATCGGCGTGCCGGGGACTGGCGAGGAAGAAGTGGAAGACATGACGGTCTCCGCTCTCGATGACCCGCTGCCGGCTCACAGTGCCACCCGCGAGATCGACGGATTCGTCGGTGGTGAAGACGATCTCCGCCCCGTAGCGGGTGCCGAGGTTATTCGTCGCATAGGCCCGCGCATGGTAGGTCGTGCCCGCGGCCAATCCGGCGGCCGCGACGCTGAAGGTTCCGGTGCCTCCGCTGGCGGCGGCGAGCGCTCCCGGGCTCGTGAGGGTCGGATCGGGAGTGGTCGAATAAACGACGCCCCGGGCGGTGACGGTGCGTCCTCCGTCGGCGGTGACGTTCCCGCCGAGGGTGGCGCCGCTGCCGCTGATCGATGAGGCTGCCGTGGTCGTGACGGTCGGAGGGCTCGCGGGCGTCACCGAGACCGCATCGAGCCGGACCCGGCTCGTGCCGGTGGACGCGGCATCGCGCACGAAGACCCAGCGAAGGGTGTGATCGCCCTCAGGCAGTTCGACGAGGCGTTCCGACCAGTTGGCGGCACCGGTGAGCAGGATCGGATCACCCGTGCGGGTTTCGAGCCGGAAGAGATCGAGGGCAGCGCGCTGGGAGGCTTCCCAGCGGAAACGCAGGTTGGCGGGACCGGTGACGGTGGTTTCGAGCCAGCTCGATTGGCCCGGGGCGACGGGGCCGCTCTCGGCGGCGTCACTGCCGTCGTGGCTCGGCGTGATTTGGGCGAACCAGGCTTCGTCCCCACCCGATTCCCAATCCAAGTCGGATGCGTCGAGGGCGGCGGCGAGGGCGAGGGAGATCGAGCGGACGATCCGGAAGCCGGCACGATCGAGGCGGAGGGTGGCCGTTTCCCCGGAGAGGAAGGTCAGTTCAGAGGCGCTCGCCGCAGAGTCCCAGGCTCCGCCCCGAATGAGGCGTTGGGCGGGAGATCCGGTCGGCGCGTCCCAGGTCCACTCGGCGGCGTTCCCGGCGAGGTCGTAAAGGCCGAGGCTGTTGGCGGTCTTGCCTCCGGCGGGCTGGGTGGCTCCGTTGCTGTTGCCGAGATACCAGCCGAGTTCGTCGAGGGTGTTGCCACCCGGATAGGTCGAGGGCGTTCCAAAGGCGCCGCCGCGGGCGGCGTATTCCCATTCGGCGGCGGTGGGGAGGCGGTAGCCACCCGCACCGAAGTCGCAGGTCAGGTCGGCGGGAGAGGCGGGAGCGCCGATCTTGTAGACGGCTCCGGCGACCCGGTAGGCCGGGGCGAGAGCCCGGCTCAGAAGGGCGTTTTCCCATTCGGTGCGGGCGTTGCACCACTTTGCGGCGTCGAACCAGCTGATGCCCGTGACGGGACGATCACCGCTCGCGGCGGCACCGGCTCCGGCGAAGTCGTAACCCGCGTTGGCCTCGGCCCAGGTCACGATCGTGGCCCACTGGCTGCCGGTGACCTCGTAGGCGCCGATCGAGAAGGTGGGCACGGTCAGATCGCCGAGGGCGGAGAGGGCGGGGAGGCTGCCGCCGGGGACACGGACGGATCGGGCCGGATCATCGACGACGAAAGTGCCGCTGGCGGAGCCATCGTAGCGATCATCGGCGGAGGTGGCAACCACGGCGTAGGATCCGGGGGCGACGGGGGCGTTGGCGGCGCCGTTGTAGGTGACAGCGATCTCGAGATCCGCAGGGACGGTCGTGACGACAATCTCGCGGGCCGTGCCGTCGGCGACCTGATGGAGGCGCGAGGTGGTGATCGTGGCGGCGGCTTTGGAGACGGTGAAGGTGCGGGAGACAGGCGTGGCGCTCTCGTAGTTCGCATTGCCCGTCTGGCTCGCGGTGATGGTGACGTTGCCCGGGCCGGTGAAGCTCAGGATTCCGCTGCTGATGGAGGCCGACCCAGCCGTGACCGCGAAGGTCACGGGATTGCCCGATCCGCCTCCGGTCGCCGAGAGGTTCACGGTGGCGTTGGCCAACTGCGGGCCGGGATTGGAGAAGGTGATGGTCTGCGCGGCTTTCGCGATCGCGAGCGTGCCGGTGGCACTGCCCTGGTAGATCGCGTCGTCGATCGTGCCGACCACAGCATAGGATCCCGCGTTGGTCGGTGCGGTCGAAGAACCTTCGTAGGTGAACGAGACGGTCTTACCCACGGGATCGGTCGTCGCCGTCGCGGTTTTTGGCGTGCCGTCGTGGGTCTGCTCGAGGTTGCCTAGGGTGACGGTCGCGCTCGCCTTCGTCACCGTGAAGGATCGGGAGACCGTTGCCGCCGCCTCATAGTTCGCATTGCCTGTCTGGCTTGCGGTGATCGTGACACTGCCAGCTCCGTTGAAGCTCAAGACTCCGCTGCTAATCGTTGCTGGGCCTTCGGTCACCGCGAAGGTGACCGGATTGCCCGATCCGCCGCCGGTGGATGAAAGCGTGACGCTATCGGTGGTGAGTTTGTTCGGAATCGCGGCGAAGGTAATGACCTGCGCTGCTTTGGCGATTTCGAGCGTCCCCGTGGAGCTGCCTTGGTAGATCGCGTCATCGATCGTGCCGACGACGGCGTAGGTTCCTGCGTTGGTCGGTGCGGTTGCGGTGCCTTCGTAGGTGAAGGTGACCGTCTTGCCCGCGGGATCGGTCGTGGCGGTCGCGGACTTGGGTGTGCCATCGTAGGTCTGCGAGAGATTGCCGAGGGTGACGGTCGCGGTGGCTTTGGTCACCGTGAAGGTGCGCGAGACGGTCGATGCCGCCTCATAGTTCGCATTGCCTGTCTGGCTGGCGGTGACGGTGACGTTCCCAGCTCCCGTGAAGCTCAGAACTCCATCGGTGATCGTTGCTGATCCCTCGGTCACCGCGAAGGTGACGGGGTTACCCGAGCCTCCTCCCGTCGCTGAGAGGGTGACGGTTTCGGTGGTGAGTTTGTCAGGGATGGCGGCGAAGGTGATGGCTTGCGCGGCTTTGGCGATCTGAAGCGTGCCTGTTGCACTGCCCTGATAGATCGCGTCATCGATCGTGCAGACGACGGCGTAGGATCCCGCGTTGGTTGGTGCGGTCGCGACGGCATCGTAGGTGAAGACGACCGTTTTTCCTACCGGATCGGTCGTGGCGGTCGCAGACTTGGGCGTGCCGTCGTAGGTCTGCGAGAGGTTCGCGAGAGCGACCGTCGCAGTCGCCTTGGTCACGGTGAAGGTGCGCGAAACCGGCGTGGCGTTCTCGTAGTTCGCGTTGCCAGCCTGGCTCGCGGTGATGGTCACCTCACTAGAGGTCGCGAAGCTGAGGACTCCGTTGTTAATCGTCGCCGGCCCGCTCGTGACGGCAAACGTTACCGGATTGCCCGAGCCACCGCCCGTGGCCGTTAGTGTGACGGTGTCGGTGGTCAGCTGATTCAGGATCGTCCCGAAGCTGATGGTCTGCGCGGCTTTAGCGATTTCGAGGGTTCCGCTCGCGCTGCCTTGGTAGATCAGATCGTCGATCGTGCCTATCACTTCGTAGGACCCCGCGTTCGTCGGCGCGATCGCTACACCGTCGTAGGTGAAGGTAACCGTTTTGCCCTCGGGATCGGTCGTCGCGGTCGCCGACTTGGCCGTCGCGTCGTAGATTTGTGAGAGGTTCACGAGCGTGACGGTCGCGGTCGCTTTCGTAACGGTGAAGGTGCGCGAGACGCTTGTGGCTGCCTCATAGTTCGCATTACCCACCTGACTCGCTGTGACGGTGACTTCACCAGATCCAGTGAAGCTCAGGACTCCGTCAGCGATCGAAGCTGGTCCTTCAGTTACCTCGAAGGTGACGAGGTTGCCCGATCCGCCTCCGGTGGCTGAAAGCGTGACCGTGTCAGTGGTCAGTTTGTCAGGGATGGCGGCGAAGGTGATCGTCTGCGCGGCTTTGGCGATTTCGAGAGTCCCCGTGGCACTGCCTTGGTAGATCGGATCGACAATCGTGCCGACCACTACGTAGCTGCCTGCATTCGTCGGAGCCGTTGCAGCACCGTCATAGGTAAAGACCACCGTCTTGCCAGCCGGATCGGTCGTCGCGCTCGCGGCCCGCGGCGTGCCGTCGTAGGCCTGCGACAAGCTGCCGAGGGTCACGGTGGCGGTCGCCTTGGTGACGGTGAATGTCCTGGAAACGTCCGTGGCGGGCGAATAGGTGCCATTTCCCGCCTGGGATGCGGTAATGGTCACGGAACCCGCTCCTGTGAAACTCACGAGATTCAAGGGTCCGATGACGGCAGGCCCCGAGGTCACGGCAAAAGTCACCGGATTTCCGGAGTCGCCCCCGGTCGCCGTGAGGGTAAGCGTATCGGTGGTGAGCTTGTCGGTGATCGGGGCAAAGGTAATCGTCTGATTTTTGAAGCCGACGATGGAGCGCGCCTCGGAGAACTTCCAGGCACCACGTCCGAGCGTGCCGACCACCAGAAGATTGTCCGAGGCATCATAATCCATGTCCCAGACATAGGCATTGGGCAGGTCCGTGCCAACCACACCCCAGTCGGTGGGAGCGTTCGAACTGGCAGCGTAGACTCCGCGCAAGCTACCGACGAGGATCGCCCAATCGGCCCCGTCACGAATGAACTCCAGGCAGCGGAAATCCTTTGCGGCAGCGGGAATATCCCCGGTGATGTCGGTGAAGGAATCTCCGCCGTCAGTGCTCCGGAAGACCTGGTTGTTGTCGATCGCGAAAAGGTGGTCGTAATCCTCGGGATCGACGACGATCCCCCGCACCGTCGATCCGGTATAACCTGCCACAGCGGCAGGCGTGTCCCCGGCGTCGACGCGACGGTAAACGGAAGAGCCGTCTCCAAAATGGACGACTTCGGCATTGTCGATCGCGTCCTTTCGTCCCCCGTAGCTCATGGTCCGCCCGCCGCTGAGCCCGTCGTTCGGACTTAAGGTCGAGATCCGGCTGACCGTGGCACCTTGATCGAGCGATTCATAAATCCCATTCGAGGCCCCGATGAGGAGGCGGTTCGCATTGATCGCATTGATCTCGATCGGCGTCACAAACTGCCCCGAAATCGCCGGTGCCCCACCCTGCGGGCTAAGGGCCGGGAAACTCTGGGACACCAAGGTGTTCGCACTCGAGGTGATCCGCTTCCTGAAAGAACCAAGATTCTGAAAACTGGAATACCGGATCGACTGAGCGGGGTTGGCCGGGTTCGGAGCGACCGCGACATCACCTCCGTCGGCCGTGGAGATGGCGGTGTAGGCGAAGGAGTCGGGTGAATTCTGCACACTGGTGCCGTTATCCTGATTGCCCGTGATAATCACATCACTCACCGTGTCGTAGACGACACTGTGAGCCTCGGCAACCTGCAGATTGCCGGCCATCGAGGTCCAGGCCCCCGCGTTCGAACCCGGACTGGTTCGCCGGAAAATGCCGCCGTCATCGACCTCCACGAGCTGACCGTCGGCATCGATGGCCATGTCGCGGGAATCGGCGTGGGGAGAGGAATTGTTGGAGGTGCCACCTCCGGGAATTCCGGCGACGGAATTGGAATGGGTGAGGTGTTCCCACTGCGACGAGGGACTGAGACCATTCCTCGCGACCGAGGCGTCACCGCGCCACAAATTGCCGCTGTAGTTCACCGCATTGATAAAGTTGGGGAAAGGAAGATCCTGGCGGTCGCCTCCAGTGAACAGGAGATTCGAATTCGTCGGATGTGCGACGATGGAGAAATGAATCGACCCTTGGCCACCAGCGATCTCGTCAGGAGACCCGTCTTCAGGGCCCTTCGATCCCCGAGGGTTCATCGAAGTCACGAATTTTGCCGTCCCCCCGCTGACATAAGCACCGTTACCCACCGAAAAATCGAGGGAAAAGGTCGTCGTGCTCACCACCGTGATCTGGTGCAGACCGTTGGCGGATGTGTTGCCGGTCACTCCTGTGACCTCCACATAATTATTGTTCGCATACCCATGCGGCGCCGACGTCGTGATCACGATCGGACTCGCGTTGGTGGCGTTCGTCACGGTGTAAACCGTCGCCGTCGTCACCGGCATGGTGGGGTAATCCATCTCCTGCCAAGTCGAACCGGCGTCGCCGGAATGAAAGATCCCCACGGGCGCACCCGATTCGAGGATGCCGAGAACGACGTTGCTCACATTGCCCACGCTCATCTCGATATTGCTCGTCACCGAGGTGATCCGGTTGTTCATCGCCGTGGTGCTGACCCTCGTCCAGGTCGCGCCGAGGTCGGTCGATTTGTAGATCCCCCGCGCCGAGGGGGTGCTGGGAATGGCGATACAGGTGTAAACGGTGCTCGGTGCCGAAGGTGCGCTGACGATGTCATAGGAGACCCCCGCAGGAAGACCGGTCGCACCCGACCCGTCGGCTACCGCCATCTGGGTGAAGCTCGTGCCCCCATTGGTGCTGCGCCAGACCCCCAGATTGGTGTTGACCGGATTGTCGGCCGTGTTCACCGAGACGAGGATCGTGTTTCCACGGACGACAATCCCCGAGATGTTTTTCCCGGTCAGCACTCCGCCGCCATCCACCACCGTCCAACTCGCTCCTCCGTCGGTCGTCTTCAACAGACCGGCACGGCTTCCGCCGAATCGAGAGAAACTGCTGAAACGTCCCGTCCCCGCCCAGACCGTCTGCACGGTGGCATCGAGCGGATCAAAAGCGAGCGCCCCAATCGACAGCGAGGGCATGTCACTCGTCGTGGTTGTCCACGACGGGCTCGCCGCCGTCGCATTGGTCGTTTTCCAGACACCGCCGTTGACCGCACCGATGTAAACAATGTTCGGATCGGTCGGATGCGTGATGACCGCATGAATCGCCCCGCAAACAAACTTGTTCGTCATCCCCTCGACCTGCCCGTCCGAGATCGGCCCTGGGCCCTGTGGAGACCATGCCCCCGGGACGGAAACGAGTTCAGGTGCGGCACCCAACGGGGCGATCCTCAAGAACCTCTCCAACCCGGGACGGGACGCGTCAGGGGGCACCTCTACGCCCTCCGGACGGGGGCCGGGATCGTCACTGGGCGGGTAGACCTGCCCGCGGAGAGTCGGGATAGAGAGAAACAAGGCGGCAAGCAGAGCCCAACGATGGACCTTCACAGACAGGGATTCCATGGGGCGGTTTGACTCAGAGGATAAAAGAATCCAGCAAGGAATGAAAAGACAATTCCGTGCCATAAAAGCGTCGATTTTCAAGCAATCCGAAGCATCACGCTTCATCGAGCAACCCATCCATCCGCAATGGGTTGATTTGGCCCTGGTCGCATTTCACATAGATTTTGTCGTAGCCTGCAAAAGGTTTTTGTCGATACACTGGTTGAAACCTCCCCGATGATCCTGCGTTTCTCCCCCACCCAAGCCCTGCTCGCCTTCGGACTCGCGGTCTCATCCGTCGACGCGAAAGACACGGAGAAGCTCGCCTCCCTGTTTTCTCCAAGCGCAGCCGGTGGCAGCGCGATCACGATCCCTCCCGGCGACTACCACCTGACCGGTGAAAAACCGATCCGGCTCCGTTCCGGCACCACCGTTTTCGCCCACGGCGCCCGCTTCCATTTCCCCGAGTCCCTTCCTGCCGAAGCGAGAATCGTGCTTTTCTCGGGCACTGATCTCCACGATTTCGCCTGGCACGGCGGCGAGTTCACCGGGCAGGTCTTCGATCCTTCCCGTGAAGTCAATACCTGGGAGCCGTCCACCAACACCCGCGCCATCGAGATCACGACAACCAAACCCGGCGGCACGCACGACCTCCTTTTCCGCGATATGAAGGCCGACGGCGTCGCGGGTGCCGTCATCGGCGTGCACGGTCTCTCCAAAAAAGGCAGCGAGAGCGAAGTCGAGGCCTATGCCGAACGCGTCACCTTGGAGAACTGCACCCTTCTCCGCAGCGGCAAGTTCATGTGGGACTATGGCCACCTCTGGCAGATCCTCACCTGGCCGGAGGAATACGAAGCGTGGGAGGTCGAGCGGGCACGGCGCCATTTCCGCATGGATCTGGTGAAAAGCGCCCTGTCCGTCTCTGCGGGCGACGATCGCATCCTCCTCGACAACACCCTCAAACCCATCGTCGTCAGCCCCAATGCCGAGCCCAAGCACGCCCTCTCCTTTCTTGGCGAGGGCTTGCCAAAAAATCTCGTCCGCGGGAAACAGTATTTTGTCGTCGAAGCCGCGCCCGGTTTCATCCGCATCGCCGAATCGCCCGGTGGCAAGGCGATCCGTTTTGAAAGCGCGGGCGGCGAGGGCCTCTCGCTCGTGCACGATCTCTTTTCGGCCTTCTGGGCCCTCTACGCGCCGGTCGGATCCGGCCCCGGAAAAGGGGCCTTCGACCTCACCTCGGCCAAGGGCGTTCACGTGACCGGTTGCAGACTCAGTGCCCTCGGCGACACCATGCATATCCAGCGCTGCCGCGACGTCGTCTTCGCCGACAATCACATCATCGGCTCGAGGATGGGCGCCTTCTTTCTCGCCGAGTTCTGCCAGAATGCCACCGTCACCGGCAATCTCATCGACGGCACCAACGGATCGCGCGTCATGAGCGTCGAGAAATCCTGCGAGGACATCACCATCATCGGCAACACCTTCCGCAATGGCGGACGCGGCTCGTGGATCAACCAGCCGAAGAACTTCATCCTCGCGAACAACGTCTTCGTGAACAACACGACCAAGGGCGAAAACGACCTCCGACGGGGACGGCGTAGCTACGAGACCGGGGAGCCGCGCCGTTTTCCCGAACTCTACTTCACCCTCCACGAGGAGGGCGGGAGCTACGGCCCCGTCATCGTGCGTGACAACGTCTTTCAGCTCGGCGACTCCGCGCCCGAGGATGCCGTCACCTTCGCCCCGAACGGCCGCGATCTGCAGATGAGTGGCAACACCTTTCCTGGACGCGCCATCACCATTGCCGTCGATCCTTCTTGCGAGGCCGTCGCCATCCACGACAATGCCGGAGCGGAACTGAAACGAACCCCCATCGATTTCAACCACGGCCGCCGCTGAGGGCGGAAGTCAGAAGTCAGAAGTCAGAGGTCATCGTCCACCACTCCACCACTCCACCACTCCACCACTCCACCACTCCACCACTCCACTCCTGATGCGCCTCTCCCACAAAGTCATCCTCGTCACCGGCAGCTGCACCGGCATCGGCAAAGCCATCGCGAAGCAGTGCGTCGCCGAGGGTGCCCGCGTCGTCATCCACGGGCTCGAGCGAGACCTCGGGGAAGAGACCGTCGCCGAGATCGGCCCCGATTCCGCCGCTCTCCACATTGAAGACCTCGCCAACGAAGGCTGTCCCGCGCGCCTCGTCGCCCTCGCCCTCGCGCGCTTCGGCCGGCTCGACGCGGTCGTCAACAACGCCGCCATCGTCGCCTCGGGTAATCTCCAGAGCACTGACGCGCCCTTCTTCCGGAAGATGCTCGAGGTGAATACGATCGTTCCCTTCCTCCTCATCAAGGAAGCCCTCCCCCATCTCAGCGAAAGGCACGGATCGGTTCTCAACATCGGCAGCGTCAACGCCTGGAGCGGCGAGCCAAATCTGATGCCCTACTCCGTTTCCAAAGGCGCACTCATGACCCTGACCCGCAACCTCGGGGACACCCTCATGCGCGAAAACCATGTCCGCGTGAACCAGATCAACCCCGGCTGGGTCCTCACCGAGAACGAAGCGAAACGCAAGCGCGAGCACGGGCTCTCCGACGACTGGCCCTCCCATTTGCCCAAAGTCTACGCCCCCGCCGGACGCATCCTCAAGCCCGAGGAGATCGCCATGGCCGCAATCTACTGGCTCGCCGACGAAAGCGGCCCCATCAGCGGCCAAGTCGTCGACCTCGAACAGCATCCCTTCATCGGACGCAATCCCCCCAAGGATGCGACGACGATTCCGGCGAAGCCGGAATCGGGTAAAAGGTGAAAAAGTAAAAGGTCTCGCGAGCGATCCCCGACGCAAAACCGTTTCACCGTCTCCAACCCAAAGCTCACTTCGCAGCCCCCACCTTTTACTTTTTACCTTTTACCTTTTACTTCCCACTCCAGCACCCAGCGCTCCCTTCCCACCCTGCGCGTCCATCCCCGCCCCTCCCCAACCATGCCCCGCCTCGCCGCCTTCCCCAAAGCCTTCATGCAAGCCCTCTGCAAGGATGGCACCATGACCGTCTCCGAATGGATCCGCCTCGCCTCCACCCTCGAGGTCGAGGGACTCGAATGGTATGCCGGTTTCCTCGAGATGGCCGATGAGTCGAACTGGCCCCGCTTTCGCCGGGAAGTCGAGGACACCGGACGCGTCATCCCGATGATGTGCTGCTCGCCCGACTTCACCCATCCTGACGCGGCGTTCCGCGAGAAGGAAATCGCCAAACAAAAACGCTGGATCGACATGACCCATACCCTTGGCGGATCCTACTGCCGCGTCCTCAGCGGCCAGCGACGCCCCGAACTGAGTCTTGATGAAGGGGTGAAACTCGCCGCCGAATCCATCCACGCCTGTCTCCCCTACGCCGCCGAGCGAGGCATCACCCTCATCATTGAAAACCACTACAAGGACGACTTCTGGGAGTATCCCGAGTTCGCCCAGAAAATGGACGTTTTCTGCCAGCTCGTCGATGCGATCGAACATCCGAATTTCGGGGTCAACTACGATCCCAGCAACACCTACCTGGCCGGAGAAGATCCCGTCGAATTGCTCAAGCGCGTCTCCCACCGCGTCGTCACCATGCACGCGAGCGATCGCTACCTCGCCGAAGGCACCATCGAAGACCTGCGCCGCGAAGAAGGCGGTGCGACCGGCTACGCAAAGCGTCTCCGCCACGGCGAGATCGGCAAGGGGCTCAACGATTACGACGCGATCTTTTCAGAGCTGAAGAGCAAAGGCTTCGACGGCTGGATCAGCATTGAGGATGGCGTCGACGGCATGGAGCAACTCGAGCGCAGCGTCGCTTTCCTGAAACAAAAGATCGCCCAGTATTGGCCGTGAGATCGGAACCGTCGCCGGTTCCGCTA
>DGXY01000046.1:7344-7503 GCA_002396885.1 Akkermansiaceae bacterium UBA5020 | reverse complement strand
CGGAAGGTGCAAACCTTCCGACCGAGCGTCCCCTGGCCTCCCGCCATCGGAACCATCGCCGGTTCCGCTACTTCTCTTCCTCCCCGTAGCGGAAGGTGCAAACCTTCCGACCGAACGTCCCCTGGCCTCCCGCCATCGGAACCGTCGCCGGTTCCGCTA
>DGXY01000046.1:1105-7085 GCA_002396885.1 Akkermansiaceae bacterium UBA5020 | reverse complement strand
CGGAAGGTGCAAACCTTCCGACCGAACGTCCCCTGGCCTCCCGCCCTCGGAACCATCGCCGGTTCCACTACTTCTCTTCTTCCCCGTAGCGGAAGGTGCAAACCTTCCGACCGAACGTCCCCTGACTCCTCTCACCCCTTCACCTCCAGCGCGTCCTTGATGAGCCGGCAGAATTCCTTCTTCGTCACTTTGTGATGGGTCCCCTGAGCCGCGTCTGAGGGATCGAGCTTCTTGTATTCAACCGAGAGCCGTTCGAGATGGACGATGCGGTAGAGGTCGCGCCCCTGCTGCCAGAGTTGGTTTTGATGAAGTCTCATGGGGTGGTTTGGGCAGGGTAAGGTTTCACGCCGACGTAGACCCGGTGGATCGCTTTTTTCCCGCGGTCGTGAGCTTTGATGGCGTGCCGTTCCGTGATAAATCCATCGCGCTTCAGGCGCTTCTCGAATCCAGCCTCTTCCGTCGCCGCCCAAAAGGCGACCCGGCCACCCGGGCGGAGCGAGTCCATGATCATCGCCGATCCATTGCGACCGTAGAGCCGGTGATTCTGAGGCTGCACCAGCGCGGTCGGTCCGTTGTCCGTATCGAGGAGGATCGCATCCCACTTCTCGTCCTTGCCCTCAGCGGCGCGGCGGATACAGTCATAGACGTCACCCACGTAGACATCGACGCGGGGATCATCGAGGAGATGCCCGTTGAGATCCTCGAGAAACTCGCGGTTCCACGCCACCACCTCAGGCAGCAGTTCTGCGACCACCACCTCCGCCGCCGTGCCCGAGAGCTCGAGGACGCGCTTCAGGCTGAAGCCGAGACCAAGGCCTCCGATGAGGACACGTCCCGCGAGATTGGCAATTTTGTCAGGACAGGCGACATCGGCGAGAACGCGCTCCGACAAGGTCGAGATCGAGCTCATCAATTGCAGCCCGTTGAGTCGAAGGAAAAAATCCCCGTCGTGCGTCTGCAGGGTGAACTTCGAGCCGTCCGGCGTCGTCGTCTCGCCGAGGGTGATGATGGGTTTCATAAAAAAGGTCCCTCCGTTCAGTCCAGCTTTTTGAGCCGGATATGGCGGTATTCCATCTGCCCGCGGTCCCCTTCGAGCCCGATCGGCCCAGTCGCGGGCACCGCCATCGCCTCTTCGAGAATCTCTCCGTTGCAGGTCGCGCGGGCCTTGCCGTCCTGCACTGTCAAGACGAGTTCGTTCCAATCCTGCGGCTTGTAGTTCTTGAGGTCTTGGTAAGGACCCGCGAGCGGGAAATCGCGGCACTGCAACTGCGGCTGGCGGATGAAGACCCCACTGTCCGCGTTCGGCGTGGCGCGGAATTCGAGTTTCAGGATGAGGTCACCTCCGAACTCCTCCGTCGTCCAGAGCTGCTGAATGCGGCGTCCCTCCGCCGGTGTCTTCACGACGAGGCGGCCGTTGATCGCGGCGTAGCGTCCGTCGTCGCTCGTGGTTTTGCCGTCGAAGCTCGCTGCTTCCGCCACCTCGACAAAGACGGGCGCATCCGGTTTCGGCGGATTCTTCGAAGGCTTCCGCGGCGGGGTGGGACGAACGCCCCAGCCGGTCAGATCCTTGCCGTTGAAAAGACTGACAAAACCCTCTTCGACCGGAGACTCGACCCGCTCCGTTTCGATGAATCCGAGCGTCGCAAGGACGGGACGCAGCGCCGCGGCCCAACGGGCGTATCCCTCGGGATTGAGATGAAGGAGATCCTTGAACCACTCCGGATCTGCCTCACCATCGGGACCGGCGAAAAGGGTCCAAGTATCGAGCAAGGTGACCTGTTCGTCGCCCCGGACGAGGTCGGCGTAGAGGCGGTTCAGCGCCTGCACCTTCTCCTTCGGCCGCGACTTCTCCGGCGAGCTCGGAAAGACCTGACACAACACCACCGGCACCTTCGCATCGTGAGCCTTGATCGCCGCGAGGATGAGTTTCACATTCTCCGCCGCCACCGAGGGCTCGAGCCCGATCTCGAGATCATTCGTGCCCATCAGCAGGACGATGGCCGAGGGGTTCAGGGCCAGGACATCATCGAGCCGGACGAGCATGCCGCGTGTCGTGTCGCCACCGATGCCGCGATTGGCGCTCTTCATTCCCGGAAAGCGGCCCGGCAGGCTCGTGCCCCAGCCTTGCGTGATCGAATCACCGAGAAAGACGACGCTCTTTTGATCCGCCTCCACTTCCGTCGCCCACTTCGCCCGCAACTCGGGCCAGCGTTTCATGAGCCCCTCGTAGCGGCGCAAAGGACCAACGCCGGGCAAGGAAGCCTCGACCTCCACCGAAGGAAAGGCCAAACGATCGTCCTGACCGGAGACCGGCAGAACGAAAAAGCAAAGAGCGAGAAACCAGGGGGCTTGCATGGGGCGTCAGGGTAAGCCCCGGAACCGGGCACGGCAAACGGGAATGCCGCCGAGCCACAGCGTCGCTCTCCGCGCCAGCGTTGGAGGGGCAAGCTCCTGCTTGCCCGCCGATGGACCTTAGGCGCCCACGCGGGCAAGCGGGAGCTTGCCCCTCCATCATTCCCTCACTCCGCCGCAAAGACCCGCTTCCCGCCGAGCCAGGTCTCTTTCACCGTGATCGCCTTCACTTCGTCCACCGGACAGGTCAGGATATCGCGGTCGATCACGATGAAGTCAGCCAGCTTCCCGGCCTCGAGCGATCCTTTCTCCTTTTCCTCGAAGGTGAGCCAGGCGTTGTTGATTGTGTAGAGGCGGATCGCCTCGGCGCGGTCGATGATCTGCTCGGTGCGGATCGGTTCGCCCATCCAGCGCGGGTGTCTTGTCAGGGTGGTCCACATCCCAAGGAAGGGATTGTAGGGATTCACGGAACGCATGCTGCCGACCTTCTGCATGTGATCGGAGCCGCCACCGGCCTTCACGCCCTTTTCCGAGAGGGTTTTGTAAGGCTGGAAAAACTCAAGGCGCTCATTGCCGAATTGTTTCAGGAGGGTGCGCCCGTCGAGATAAAGCCAGGCCGGCTGGAGATCAGCGACGATGCCGTGTTTGGCCATCTTCTCGATCGCTTCGGCGGTCATGAAATTGCAATGGGTCACGCAGGGACGCTGCTCGTTCACCGGGAAGTCGTTCTCCCCGATGCGGGCGTAGGTATCGACGAGCCGCTCGACCGCACCATCCCCGACCGAGTGGGCGGTGAACTGGAGATCCTTCGAGAGGGCGTGTTTCGCCATTTCGTAGAGTTTCTCGGGCTCGACGTAGACCATGCCGCGATACTCCGGATCATCGATTCCGTAGGCCGCGCTGACGCCCCAGGGGCGTTTCATGTAGGCGCTGCCGGTGAGCATGCCGCCGTCGAGGAAGATCTTGATGCCGCGCAGCCAGAGCTGGTTGTTGTAGGCGTGCAGGGGATGGGCGGCGGCCTTGTCGATGGAGGCCTTGACCTCTTCAATCGGTGAGCCGGCACCGACGGAGTAATAGAGGTAGACCCGGCAGGTGAGACGACCGGAATCACGCAGGGCCGAATAGAGGGCGATGCCTCCGTCGCTCGCGCCGCGGTCGGAGATGCTGGTGAGACCGACGCGATTGTAGTCGGCGAGGAGCTCGGCGAGGGCATCGACTTTCTCCTTCTCATCAGGACTCTTCGTCCCCGTGTTGCCACGCTTGATCAAACCCGTCGCGGAGCCGCGGAGAATGCCGGTCGGCTCGCCCGTGGCGGGATCTTTCTCGATGCGACCGGTCCCACCCTCGGGCACGGCCGTATCGCGGGTGATCCCGGAAAGCTCCATCGCGAGGGAATTGATCGCGGCATCGGGCCCGGTGCGGAAGGTCACGGGATGTTTCGGTGCGGCCTCGTCCATCTCGGCGCGGGTGGGGAAACGCTGCTCGCGGAGTCGGGTGATGAAGACCTGCGAGAGCCCGATCCAGGTCCCCTCGGGCACCTTCGTGGCCCGGTCGCGGATGTAGGCGAGGACGTCGGCGACCGTTTCCATCTCGGGGATGATGTGGTCGAATTCGTGGGTCGCCGCTCCCGTGCTATGGACGTGCGAATCGATCAGACCGGGCAACACCGTCGCGCCTTTCAGGTCCACGATCGTCGCGTCGGTCGGCAGTCCCTCGCGGATCTCGCCATTCGTCCCGACCTTCACGATCCGTTCCCCTTCGACCAGCATGGCCTCGGCGATGGCAAAATCCGGGGTCACCGTGACGATCTTGCCGTTCACCAGCGCAGTGGGCGCGGCGAGGGCGGGCGAAGCGAGGAGAAGGACGAGGGCAGCGGAAAGGAGGCGGTTCATCTTGCCCGGGATCATGGCAGAACGTCGGGGGGCTGACCATCCCGTGATCCCGCTGGGTGGGGGGATGGAGGGGGTGCTTCGGGTGTTTGATTTAAAGCGGCCGTTTTGAAATTGGATGTTGGTTCCCCGCCCCCGTTTCCGCGTCACTTCCGTTTGTTGAGCCACACCCACATCAGGCCAAGCACCGCCACGACCACCGCCGCCACCACCGGCCAACTCTTTGACCTGGATGGTTCTTCGACCGCCGTTGATGGTGCGGATTTCTGTTCGGTTGGCTTTCCCGGTGCTGTCGGCTGCGCATGGGTAGGAACTTGCGAACTGGCGGAAGGCTGCTTATGGCTTGTTGTCGGATCTGTCTTTGGCAAAACTTCATTCGTCGCGAGCATTTCCAACCTAGCAAACGCTGCTTCGTAGTTACGTAATTGCTCGGCAGGCCCTGAGCGATTCCCGGGATTCTTGCGGGCATCCTGAACAGCCTTGTAAAACGCATCGATGCGGTCGGGAAATCTTGTAACCAGAGTGTTTATTACGCGATCTCCGAAAACGAACAGCATTTCATCGTTACCCATCCAGCTGGTTTCACTGGTTTGGCCTAGATTTTTAGCATAGAACTGAAGCATCTCCTCCAACTCTTGTTCAGTCGTTGTATCGGCGGCACCCATCATCCGGGCATTGAAAATACCCTCAATCAGATAGTTTAGCGTGCTCTGCACTGAGGCGTTATCGATGCTTGGGAGAATGCGGGGGCTGTCATCCGTGTTGTGCGTTTGCAGCAAATTTACGAGAGGCATTAAACTACCCACACTTGCAGCATTCGGGTCTTCCATGATCGCTTCGATGGAATTGACCTAGGCGTCGATGATTGTCCTTTGTTCGCCTTTACTCGACGCCTGAGCCGATCGAAGCCCATCAAGGATCAAAATGAGCTCATTCGCATAGCTTTTGACTGTCGCTTCAACTCTTTTCTGCATGGTGGACCGATTCCCAAACAGATGTATCGTCGGGTCGCTAGCAACGACCGTCAAAGATGCAATTAGGGGCAAAACGTGAAGGAAAGCTCTCATCAGTCCACAGTAAGCGTCACGCGCAGCGCCAGTGAAGATCGCTCGCTTTCGTGCGGGCGCGGTATTTCTTTTCGGGTTTGCCTGGTCGATGGGCGGCGTCCCAGGCACCCGGAGCGAGCGCGGTGTAATCCTTCGCAGCCATTTGCGGCATGCGCGTGAAGACGTCCCGCAGGTAGGCGAACGGGTCGATCCCGCGGCGGCGGCAGGCTTCGATAACCGTGAAGACGATGGCGCTGCGCTCGCCGGCCTCGGCGTCCCCGATGAAGAGCCAGTTCTTCTTGCCCACCGCGGTGGGGCGGATCGCGTTCTCGATTTCGTTGTTGTCGATTTCGACGCGTCCGTCTTCGAAATTCACAGGGACAGGCTACTAGAAATTCACAGAAATTCACAGGGACAGGCTACTAGCCCCCCCCCCCCGCAGCCCAAACCGGCTCCACCACCACCGTTCGGACCACGCGGGATCGCCGTTCGGGAATCAAACCGCCCGCGGTCGTTAAAGCGAACGCGAATACGCGCGTTTCTGCCCCCCCCCCTTCCCCGTTTCTCGACTGGCTTGGGCAATGCGCTACGCACCCCCTATTCCCTCGGCCGCCTCTCCCGCCCTTTACCCGATCCGGTCGCGTTTCAAGTCTCGCAGCACGCAGAGACCCTCCCAATCCGCCTCCTGCATCG
>DGXY01000046.1:0-859 GCA_002396885.1 Akkermansiaceae bacterium UBA5020 | reverse complement strand
CCGAATCGCTCGCGATGGCGGGCGAAGACCTTCTCGACAAAAGCGGCACCTCCCAGCACGGCTCCGTCCGAGAAATATCGCACCCGCACCCGGATGACCTGCCGCAAGGGCAGCTTGCCGTGGCGCCCCCGCTCCGCTTCGACCTCCGCGGAGCTGAAGCCCCGACGCGCGGGACGGATCACACCTTCTTCGTCCTCCACATCAGTGGTCTCCCCCTGGTCGTAAAGCCAGAGCCGGTAGAGCGGCGCGGTGGCTTCCCAGTCCCTTTCCCAGTCCTCCCCGCTAACAAGGGGCGAATGACGCAAAATGCGCCCCAGGCCCTCTCTCGCCCAGCGATTGCCAGCGACAGCCGAGGCGTAGCCACACCACCGGTAGTCCTCGACCCGCTCAACCATCCCGGCGCGGACGGGATTCAGGTCGATGTAGGCGGCCACGGTCATGAGGGCTTTTTCATCACCCTCCACCAGGACGCTCTTGAAGCGCTCCTCCCAGAGCGTGCCCTTGCGCCCCATGCGCCGGTTATACCATTGGGTGAAGCGTTGCTTGAGCTCCTTCATGAAGATCGAGACGTCGCCCATGCGGCGCTCGTAGCGGGCGAGAATTTGCGCTTCCCAAACGCCGTTGCCGGTGGTCGCGGCGCGGTCAAGTTCCTCGCGGACAGCCTCCACGGTGAAGCGATCATACAGGAACCCGAGGCGGCGGAGAAGGGTGTCGCGGTCCAAGGGCGGAAGCCGCTCCCGGTCGGGTACCTCGACGAGGAGATGGAAGTGGTTTGACATCACCGCGTAGGTGACGACGCGGACCCCGAGGAAGGCCTCGAGCTTGCGCATGAGAGCGACGATGAACTCTCGTTCCTCGT
>DGXY01000116.1:30153-30910 GCA_002396885.1 Akkermansiaceae bacterium UBA5020 | reverse complement strand
AGCCCGGACTGCCGGGCGACAGGAATGTCGCCCCTCCTTGACACGGCATCCACCGATCGCAAGATTGCTCCATGGAGCGGCGCTTCTTCAATCCCTACGAGTTGATTCTCCGGCATGGGGATCGGCTACCTCATTGGGAACAATCAGGATCGACCTACTTTCTCACCTTCCGTCTCGCTGACTCAATTCCCCAGAGTGAACTCAAACGGTGGAAAGAGGAGCGTGATGAGTGGCTCTCGAAGCACCCGGAGCCTTGGTCCGACGATGTCGAAACGGCGTATCACCGCATCTTTTCAGCACGCGTCGATCGCCATCTTGATGCCGGGATGGGGACTTGCTTACTCCGCAACAGGAGTGTCGCAGAGGCCTTTGCTGAAACACTGCTGCCGCATCACGAAATCCGTTTCCTGCTTCATTCGTTCGTGGTCATGCCGAACCACATCCATATGCTCGTCACCCTGAACCCAACGGATACCCTGCCAGAAATGTTGAAGATTTGGAAGGGCGCGTCGGCACGGAAGATCGGCAAGATCACCAGCACGCGAGGGAAACTCTGGCAGCGAGACTACTTCGACCGGCTCATACGTGACGAGGACCACTTTTTTCGAGTGGCCCGCTACATCCGCGCTAATCCAGCGAAAGCCCGCCTTTCGGAAGAAGAGTATCTGCTTTGGGAATCGGAGGAAGTGATACGGCTCCTGGCAACTTAACCGGCGGAAGCGAACAGCCCGAACTGCCGGGCGACAGGAATGTCGCC
>DGXY01000116.1:29683-29977 GCA_002396885.1 Akkermansiaceae bacterium UBA5020 | reverse complement strand
GGCGACAGGAATGTCGCCGCTCCTTGATACGACATGACCACCGAAGGGGGCCGACATTGTCTCGCCGCGATTGCTTTCGGCCGGCCTGGACAGGCGCATCCCCCGATTCAGACACAAACCTTGCCGGACCTCACGCGACTTTCGACGTGCGCCGGAGTTCGAAACCCGTCATCTTTCCTCTTATGAAATCCCCCCTTGGTCTTCTCTCGCTGCTATTCGCGGTCTTTCTGACCTCCCTGCCCTCGTTCGCCGAAGAAGGTTTCACCGATCTTTTCAACGGCAAGGACCTCTCCG
>DGXY01000116.1:0-29508 GCA_002396885.1 Akkermansiaceae bacterium UBA5020 | reverse complement strand
CTTTTCAACGGCAAGGACCTCTCCGGCTGGGACGGCAATCCCGAACTCTGGTCCGTCGAGGATGGTGCCATCACCGGCAAGACCAAGGGTCCCGAGCATCTCGCCTACAACCAGTTCCTCATCTGGCGGGGCGGCACGCTGAAGAACTTCGAGCTGCGAGTGAAGGTCAAGGTCACCGGCGACAACAACAGCGGCGTCCAATACCGGTCCAAGGAACTGCCGGAAAACGGCCCGTGGTCCATCGGCGGCTACCAGTGCGACGTCCACCCCGCCGCCCCGAACAACGCCATGGTCTACCACGAGCGCGGACGCGGCATCGTCGCGCAGAACGGCCAGACCGTCGTCGTCGATCCGCAGGCGAAGAAATGGCTCACGGGAGACCGCGATCCCGTCGCCGTGGACATCGCCGAGTGGAACGAATACACCATCGTCGCCAAGGGCAATCACCTCGTCCACCAGATCAACGGCCAGCTCGCGATGGAGCTGCACGACTTCGACGAGGCGGGACGAGCGCTTGAAGGTCTCCTCGCTTTTCAGGTGCACCGAGGCCCCGCCATGACCGTGCAGATCAAGGACGTCCGTCTCAAGGTCCTGCCCGACGGAGGCGTGACGCCTTTCTCGAAAGCCGACCTGCCGAACGACGCGCAGGAAATCATGCCCCCGGCGCCCAAGGCGAAGGGTAAAGGCAAAGGCAAAGCGAAGGAAGCCCCCAAGGCCGCAGCTCCCGCGAAGGAAGCCCCCAAGGCCGCAGCTCCCGCGAAGGAGAAAGGCAAGGAGAAAGCTGCCTCGCGCCGCGAAGGCCAGGTCGGACCCGCCATCGGCGAAAACGTGGCCACGCCCGTCTCGCGGATCAAGGCACCCGAGGGATTCCAGATCGAGCTCCTTTATTCCGTACCCGGCGCCGAGCTGGGCTCGTGGGTCGCGCTTTGTACCGATGACAAAGGCCGTATCTACGCGAGCGATCAGTATGGTGGCCTTTACCGTTTCCCCGCCCCCGCCGCCGGCGATGCGCTCGATCCGAAAGCGGTCGAAAAAGTGCCTGCCGAAATCCGCGCGGTCAACGGGATGCATTTCTCCAACGGCGCCCTCTATGTCGGCGTGAACGATTACGAGCAGAAAATCCCGAGCGGCTTTTACAAACTCACCGACAGCGACGGCGATGATCAGCTCGACAAGGTCGAGACGCTCCGCGCGATGGATTCAAAGGGCGATCACGGCGTTCACGCCGTCGTGCCGGTGCCCGGCAGCGACGATTTCTACCTCATCTGCGGCAACAACACGATCCCGACCGAGGCTGATCCCGCCTCGCCCGTCCCGGCGATCTGGGGCGAAGATCACCTTCTTTCCCGCATGCCCGATGGACGCGGCCACAACCGCCACGTTCTCGCCCCCGGCGGCATCATCTACCGTGTCTCGCGGGACGGGAAACATTTCTCCCGCATCGCCTCGGGCTTCCGCAACATCTACGACGCTTCGGTCAATCACGCCGGCGAGCTCTTCACCTACGACGCGGACATGGAATACGATTTCAACACACCCTGGTATCGCCCCACCCGCGTGAACCACGTCGTCAGCGGCGGTGAATTCGGCTGGCGCAACGGCGCCGGAAAATATCCCGAATTCTACCCGGACAATCTGCCCGCGACCGTCAACATCGGCCCCGGCTCGCCTACCGGCACGACCTTCGGCTACGGAGCGAAATTCCCTGCCAAATACCAAAACGCCCTTTACATCCTCGACTGGAGTTGGGGCAAAATCTATGCCGTGAATCTCGAAGCCAAGGGCGCGAGCTACGCCGGGGTGAAGGAGGATTTCATCTCCGGTGCCCCCCTTCCCGTGACCGACGCCTTCATCCATCCGCAGGATGGCGCGATGTATTTCGCGATCGGCGGACGCCGCGTCCAGTCGGGACTCTATCGCGTCACCTACACCGGCAAGGAAGACACGACCCCCGTCAATCCTGACAAAACCCTCACCGACGCGGCGAAGCTCCGCCACGAACTTGAGGCCTTCCACGGCAAGGCCGATGCGAAAGCGCTCGAGGCAGCCTGGACGCATCTCTCCAGCACCGATCGTCATCTCCGCTGGGCCGCGCGCACCGCGATCGAACACCAGCCGATCGACACGTGGAAGGCGAAAGCCCTTGCCGAAAGCGATCCAGCGAAGCAGGTCGAGGCGCTCCTCGCCCTCGCCCGCGTCGGAGGCATCTGTCCGTATCACCGCGTCCCCGCGAAGCCGCTCGGCGTCCCCGCGGGCGAGCCTCAGATCAAGATGGTTCCGATCCCCGAGGGCGCGACACCGACTCCGCTGGTGGACAACGCCCTCCGCGACGAAATCCTCAAGGCGCTCATCGCGATCGATTTCGACGCGCTCGCTCCGGAATCACAGCTCACGCTCGTGCGCACCGTTGAGATTACCCTGAACCGCTTTGATGGAGCCGGCGAACTGGGCGACGAGCTCATCGCCGATCTCGATCCAGCCTTTCCTTCGAAATCCTTCCCGCTGAACTGGCTGCTTTGCGAGACGCTCGCCTACCTCCAGTCGCCGAACATCGCCGCCGAAGGAATCGCCCTGCTCAACGGAGCTGTCTCCCAGGAGGAACAACTCGAGTATGCCCGCAGCCTCCGTTTCGTCAAAACCGGCTGGACCAAAGAACTCCGCACCGCCTACCTCGAATGGTTCCTCAAGGCCGCGAACTACCGGGGCGGTTCAAGCTTCGAAAAGTTCATCGAGTTTATCCGCAACGACGCCCTCGCCACCTTCACCGAGGCCGAGAAGACCGAGCTTTCCTCCCTGATTGAGAAGAAACCCACCCGCGTTTCCGCGATCGAGAACCTCGGCGCCGTCTTCGCCGGACGCACCCCGACGATGTGGACGCTCGAGGAACTCAGCAAAGCCGCCGAGACCGGCATGACCGGGCGGAATTTCGAGAACGGCCGCAAGATGTTCGCCGCCGCTGCGTGCTACGCCTGCCACCGCTTCGGCGACGGCGGCGGAATGAACGGTCCCGACCTCACCGGAGCGGGTGGACGTTATTCCCCGCACGACTTCCTCGACCAGATCATCCATCCGAGTAAGGAGATCAACGAGCAGTTCGCCCCCGTCGTCGTGACTCTGAATGACGGATCTGTCGTCAGCGGGGTCGTCGTGAACCTCGGCGGCGACAGCGTCACCCTGAATACCGACCTCACCGATCCGAATCAGCGCACCAACGTCGACCGCAAGGAAGTGAAAACGATGGAGGTCTCCAAGGTTTCCCCCATGCCGCCGATGCTGCTCGCGATGCTGACGAAGGATGAAGTCCTCGATCTTGTCGCGTATGTGCTGAGCGGCGGGAACGCCGAGGACGAGCGGTTCAAGAAGTGAGCTTGCCTGCTATTCCGTCTCCGGTTTCTTTCCGCCCTTGGCCTTCGGGGCTTCCTCCACTGGCGGCACGAGCCCGTCATCCGGCTGATCCCACATCCGCCACGGATCGTCGTGTTTCCGCATCTCTTCGAGGAGGAGCGCTTTCATCTCGGCCAGTTTGCCGGCGTGCTTCGGGTCTTCGGCAAGGTCGCGCTGATGCGCTTCAGGCTTCACGCCGGTGAGGGCAACGACTGATGAATCGTGATGTTGTGTCAGGAACTCGTCGGGATTCTCCGCGAGGTTGAAGAGCTGGGTCTCGCGGACCTGGCCTTCCATCACATCGTATTGGATCAGTTTCCAGTCTCCTTTCCGGACGCTCCGCATCCCCGGCTTCGTGCCACCGTTGTAGACGCCGTAGAGCGTGTCACGGACCGTTTTCCTTTCGCCCATGAGCACCGGTTTGAAACTGAGACCCTCGTTCGTCGCCGGAGCCGGGATCCCCGCGAGGTCGCAGAGGGTCGCGAGGGTGTCGAGGAGATAGAAGTTCCCCTCGGCACGGGCTCCGGCTTGGATTCCCGGGCCTTTCACCAGATAAGGCACGCGCCACGAGTGCTCGTAGAGGTTCTGTTTCCCCACCAGTCCATGACGACCGATCGCGATGCCGTGGTCGGAGGTGTAGAAGATGTAGGTGTTCTCCAGCTCGCCCATCGCCTCGAGACGGTCAAGGACGCGACCGATCTGGATATCGATGTTTTCGACGCAGGCATATTCCCGTCCGACTTCATTCCGGATCGTGACCGCGTCGCGATTCTTCCAAACGCCGCTCACCGCGACCTCGTCACGCAGGTCGGGGTGTCCGTAATGAAAGGGATACTCCGGTAGCCAGTTGCGAGGCAGGGGCGGTGCCTGCGGATTCGTGGGCGGCAGGGTCTTTTCGTCGGCGTGATTGACCGCTCCATACTTCGCGAGCAACTCCGGCGTCCCGTCGCGGGTGTCGTGGGGATGGGAGAAGCCGAAGTAGATGAAAAAGGGGTCGACGTCCTTCGCCTCCTCACGCGTGTTCAAAAAGTTGAGGACCTGCTCGGCATGCCAGGCACTGCCCGACTCCGCGTCACCACCACGCTTTGAGGCATCGTGCCGCACCGTGAATTCCTTGTTCGCCGCCTCGTAGCTGTTGCCCTGCTTGCAGGTGCGCATCGTGTCGTAGCCGGCTCGGTTGAAGACGGCGGGGATGGTCTCTTTCTCCAGATTTGGCGGACAATGGGTTTTCGCGAGCGGCCCGATCGGGAGGTGCCAGAGGGTGCGGCCCGACATGATCATGTGTCGCGAGGGCGTGCAGACCGCACCGACAAATCCACCCATGTGGTAGGCGCGGTCGATCACCATGCCCTCGGCAGCGAGCTTTTCGAGATTGGGCGTGGTGAGCGGAGAAGTCGGATCGTAGATCTTCAAATCAAAAGGCGCCTGGTCGTCGACGAGGATGAAAAGGACGTTCGGGCGCTTTTCAGCGGCGTCGATCGGAACGAGCGCGGCGAAAGAAAAGGCGAGGAGCAGGACGGGGAGTTTCATCAGGTGAGATCCTAGGGAAGGCGGCGTGAGGAGGGAAGGATGAATCAACTTATCAGCGTTCATCACACTCCCGTATCTGCGCTGATCTGCGTTTTTCCTTTTCAACGCGGATGGGCGCGGATGCCCGCAGATTTTCGCGGATGGAGAAGACCGGTTTTCATCCCTCAAAACGCCCGCCCCAAGAACTCCCACATCGCGGCCTGCACATCCCGGAAGCCGCGTCCCTGGGGCACGAGATACATCGACAAAAAGATCATCGGACCCGATCGAAAATCTGACGGCACGGGGATCATCTCGAGCCCCTGCGCCCTCGCCTCGTCCAAGGCGCGAGGCAGGTGTGAGGCGGAAGTGCCGAGGCCGATACGCTTCCATTCGGGATGTTCCTTCACCAACTTCGCGACCGCGGCGAGTTCTTCACTCGTGTTGCGAGGTTCGGAGATCTCGATGATGCGATCGGCCGGGATGCCCATGGCCTGCCAGAGCAGCGAGGTCTCGCGCGAAAGGAGCCGGTCGGCCCCATCTTCGGTGATCGAGCGTCCCGTGGTCGCGAGCGTGCCGACGAGTCCTTCACTGAAAAGCACCGCCGGCCGCGTGATGCGATCGCCGTGATTCCCCAGAGCCGGCCGGCCGCCCGGTGACATCCCGGTGCCGCCACCGAGGACGACGAGGAGGTCGAGTTTCTCCGAGGGCTGCTCGAGTGCGTAAAAGGGTTTTTCAAGAATGCGCAGCAGCCAGACGCCGATATAGGGACTACCGGCCATCGAATAAGCCGCGAAAAACGCAAGGGCGAGAATCCTGGCTCCCCGCGGCAAACCCGGCCAAAGAACGACGGCGAGGATGACGAGCCAGAGCGCCCCGGCAGGCATGAGAAGGTGCGCGATGACCTTTTTCGCGATCAAGAAATCGCCGCTGAGGGCGACGAGGAGAACGGCGAAAAGGAAAAGACCACAAAAGGGACGCCTGGGGAACGAGGTCGGTTTCATCGGGGCGATACGGGGATCAAACGGACCAGTTTACATTCAATTCGCAGATCGTCGAAGATCGGTCCGACCCTCTTCCCTCCCCGACTGAACCCGGTACGCCTTCCCGTTCGTATCGGCATTTGAAATTTACCCTCTCTCAGTTACGCTCCAGCTCCATGAAAGTCACCCTCGCCCTTCTCGCCGCCGCTCTCCTCGCGACTCCTTTCGCCCCCCTCCGGGCTGAGGAGGATGCCATCAAGGTCAGCGAATTCACCTTCACCTACGGCAAGCCGTGGGTGCGCCAGCAGGCCGCCAGCTCGATGCGCGCGGGCCAGTTCCTCTACGACCACGCGGACGAGAGCCTCACCGATCTGGAGCTCGTGATCTTCTTCTTCGGTGCCGGCGGCGGCGGCGGCATCCAGGCGAACATCGATCGCTGGCTCGGCCAGTTCGAAGGCGCCCCCGAGTCGAAGACCGAGGAAAAGGAAATGGGCGGCAAGAAGGTCACGCTCCTCACCGCCAAGGGCACCTACCTCGAGACGATGGCCGGCGCCGGTCCGTTCTCCGGAGCGCCCAAGACGCCGAAGGCCGACTACACCATGCTCGCCGCGATTCTGCCCAGCGAACAGGGTGATGTCTTCATCAAGGTGACCGGTCCGACCAAGTCGGTCGAAGCGATGAAGGAAGCCTTCGACGCCTTCATCGGCAGCCCCTTCAAGCAGTGAGGGATCGCGGAGAAGCGCTCACGAGCCCTTTTCCTCTTCCCGTTTTACTTTGAGCAAGGCGATCATCTCCCGCATCGCGGGGGTGATCGCCTTGGTGCGTCGGCGCACGATGCCGAGCGGACGCCACACGAATTTCCCGTTGATGGGGATGCGCACTAACGTGCCCGACTTCACCTCGGACTGCACGCTCTCGCTTGGCACAATGGAAAGCGCGTTCTCGATGAGGACGCCGCGCTTCACCGTCTCGATGTTGTCGAATTCGACGACCTCCTTCACCGTCACCCCGGCCTGGACGAACATGGCGTCGATCGCCTTCCGCGTCGGCAGGTCGGGTTCGAAGGAGATGAAACGCTGCCCGTCGATCGCCTTCAGATCGAGGGAGCTTTTCCGCGCGAGCGGGTGGCCCGGCGGACAGATCACGACGAGGCGGTCGCGCCAGGCCGGTTCAATCTCGACGCCCTTGCGTTCCTGCGGGTAGGCGACAAGGCCGAGGTCGGCGAGGTTTTCGGAAACGTCGGCATAGACCTGGTTCGAACGGCGGTAGTGCACCTGCAAGTCGACCTCCGGGAAACGGTGCCGGAATTCCTCGAGGTAGGGTGGCAGCTCGTGGAAGCCGATGCTGTAGACCGTCGCAATGGTGAGGGGGCCCGCCACGACATCGCGCATTTTTCCGAGGTCCTGCTCGATGCGCTGGTAGGCCTCGAGGATGCGCTGGGCGGCCCGGAGAAAGGCCTCACCCTCGGGGGTGACGGAGAAATTACGACGCCCCCGCTCGACGAGGGTGACCCCATAGCGCTCCTCGAGCGTGCGGATCTGCTGGCTCACCGCGCTCTGGCTGATGCCGTTGCGCGCCGCCGCCTCGGAAAAGCTCGCCGTATCGACGAGATCGCAAAAGACTTGGAAGGTTTCGACGTGCATGACGGAATCACTCCTCGACCGGTGCCTCCCCAACGGACGCCGCTTCTTCGGCCTTTTCTTCTTCCTTCGCTTCGCCTAACAAAGCATCAAAAACAGCCCCCTGGATCTCGTTGACCTCGCCGCCGTCAGCGTAGTGGTTCATCATCAGGGAAAAGGCGAGGCGGCCTTGATTCGTCTCGACGAGACCGGCATAGGAGCGGACCGCCGACATCGCCCCGGCCTTGAAGCGGATCGCCCCGCCGGCGGTGGCGAGGAGGGAGTTCACATAAGCCTCTCCGGCCGGACCGTTAGCGGCAAGATGCTGGAGACGGGCGAGCATCCGCGGCGTGAGGTGGTCGGCGCGGGAGAGTCCCGAGCCATCGACAAGGCGGAGTCCGGCGAGATCGAGCCCGCGCTGCTCCCAGTGGCGGCGCACCACTTCCTCGGACGGCATCGCCGCCCGCACCCCTAGCATGCGATAAAGACACTCGGTCTCGTGATTGTCAGAGGTGGCGTGGATGCTCTGGACGATCTCGAGCAGAGGCGGAGAATCGTGCACGAGCAATTCATCGGCGATCGCCGGAACAGGCTCACCTTTGAGAAACAACTCGCCCGCTCCATGGGCCTCGCCCGAGACGACGATGCCGGAGGCAAGGAGAACGAGGCGGAGATGATGGGCCGCGAAGCGTTCCGGGTCGGGCACCGCTCCCGTGGCATTGAATTCCCCGCCCATCGGCACGGTGCCGCGGAAGTGCATCACTCCCGTCCGCTCACCGCCGTGGATGACGACGCCGTCGCCCGTGCCCTCGGCCGCGGTAGTGGTCTCGTTCCAAAAGGCGACCCCGGGGATCTCGGGCAGGGCGCCGAGAAACTCGGTCGGATCACCCTCCTTTACTCCCGGAGCAAAGATGGCGGTAAAACGATTGTGCTCGAGATTCAAGCCCGAGACGGGACTGCCGTAGCCGTTGCCGATGTCACCCCAGTTCCAAAAATCGGCGAAGACCGAGCCTGTGAAAAAGCGTCCATCTCCGAGGACGCGTCCGGGGATCGTCGTGACGCCCGCCTCGGCGAGCCCCTTGGCCCAGGCCTCGAGATCGGCGTAGGAGAGCATGGGATCGCCGCCTCCGACGAGGATGAGATCGGCCTGTGCTTTGGGCGCGCCCTCGGCCGGAGCACTCACCCCGAGCCGGGTCTGGAAACGAAACTCCGGCCCCAGCACTTCAAGCGCGGTCGCGGTGGTGAGCGTCTTCAGCGACGAGGCCGGGATCTGGGCGAGGTCTCCGCGGCGTTCATAAAGGGTTTCGCCATCGGGGCCGATCAGACAAAACCCGAGGACCGCTCCCTGCATCCCGGGCATCGCCTCACCCGCATCGAGCGCCGCTTCGATCGCGACGAGGCGCGGATCCGGGGCGGGAACGGGATCCGGTTCGGGCTTGAGTGATTCCGGCTCGACCGGCGGTGCCGGAACGGGATCGGGCGTCGCAACCTTCACCACCGGCTCGGGCACCGGGGCGGGTTTGCGAAGAACGAGGCCGATCAGCACGAGCAAAGCGATCGAGAGCGCGGCGATGACGAGATTTTTGACCATCTCGGGATCCTAGCGCAACGCCCTGCCGCCCGCATCGGAAAAGGTGCGCCCTTCGCCTCCCGCACCCGATTACGCCTCGCTTTGGCCTTGCGTCGGCCAGGCCTTTCCAGCACCTTGGCCGCCTCAATCGAAATCCCCTTCCCATGCGCCTGCGATCCCTGCTCGTTTTGTCCGCCCTGCTTACCTTTGGCCCGACTCATGCCCAGGAATGGACCCGCTTCCGCGGCCCTGATGGCACGGGGATCGGCCGCATCACGGGTTTGAAATCGCAGCTCACCGAAGCCGACTACGCCTGGTCGGTGAAGCTCGAGGGCCTCGGCCATTCCTCGCCCGTGCTCTGGGGGGAAAAGCTTTTCCTCACCATCGCCGCAGCCGACGGGACAAAACGCCGAGTCGAATGTTACGACGCCGCCTCCGGTAAAAAGACCTGGATCTGGGATGCTCCGGTCGAGACGCACCACTTGCATAAATTCAACACCTTCGCCTCCTCGACCCCGACGGTCGATGCCGAGCGCGTCTACATCGCCTGGGGATCCGGCTCCCGCACCGAGGCGGTCGCGCTCGATCATTCCGGCAGGGAACTCTGGAAACGCGAGTGGCCCGAGTTCGCCTCCGATCACGGATTCGGCGCCTCACCCATCCTCGCCGACGGGGTCCTCATCCTCCACACCGATTCGCTCGAGAAGAAGAAAAGTTTCGTGATGGGCCTTGATCCGGCTACGGGCAAGTCGCTCTGGGAGGTCGAGCGCATCACCGAAGGAGCCGAGGAAAAACACCTCACCGCCTACAACACGCCAGTCGCGATCAAGGTCGAGGGAAGGACCATGGTCGTGGTGCTCCAGTCCAACGATGGTTGGAAAGGACTCGATCCCAAAACGGGCGAGGTGCTCTGGTCCTTCGATGGTGAATACACCCAGCGCAGCGTCGGCTCGATCGCCTACGGCAACGGCCTCGTCTTCGCCACCTTCGGATCCGGCTCGCAGGGACGCGACGGCGTCGCCCTGCGCCCCAAAGCGACTGGCGCTCCCGAGGTGGCCTACAAGCTCGGCCTCAGCGACGGACTCGGCTACGTGCCCACGCCGCTCTACTTCGAGGGCAAACTCTACGTCTGGGTCGATTCGGGTATTCTCACCTGCATGGATGCCGCCACAGGCAAAGGGATCTACCGCGAGCGGGTCGGCGGCAATTTCTTCGCCTCGCCCATCGTCGCCGACGGAAAGATCATCGCCCTCAGCCGTGAGGGCGAGCTCGTCATGGCCAAGCCGGGCGACACCTTTGAAATCCTCGGTCGCAGCAAGATCGGCGAAGGAGCCAGCGCCACGCCGGCCGTGTCGAACAATCGCCTCTACCTCCGCACCGACTCGCATTTGATCTGCGTGGCGGGTTCGTGAGATGGAACTCCTCCCTGACAAATCCAGCCTGCGCGATTGGATCGCCTCCCATCGCCACCTTCCCCGCGTTCTCGTGCCGACCATGGGGGCACTGCACCGCGGTCACACGAGCCTCTTCGACCGGGCCCGCGAAGAAGCCTCCCGACTGGGCGGTGAGGTCGTCGCGACCATTTTCGTGAACCCCACGCAGTTCGGACCCAACGAGGACTTCACTGCCTACCCGCGCCCCCTCGAGGCCGATCTCGCGAAATGCCGCGAGCACGGCGTTGATGCTGTTTTTGCCCCCGGGGTGGGTGACATGTATGCCGACGACCGGTCCATCACCATCGCGGAGAACCGCCTTTCCACGACCCTCTGCGGCGCGAGCCGTCCGGGACATTTTGACGGTGTCTGCACCGTCGTGGCCAAGCTTTTTCTCCTCACGCAGCCCGGCGCGGCCATCTTTGGCGAAAAGGATTTCCAGCAGCTCGCGGTGATCCGCCGCCTCGTCCGTGATCTCGATTTCCCCGTCGACATCATCGGGGCCCCCACCGTGCGTGAAGAAGACGGGCTCGCCCTGAGTTCGAGGAATGTCTACCTCACGCCCGGGCAACGCGCCCAGGCTCAGGTGTTACAGCGTTCACTTGCAAAGACCGCCCGCGGGATCGCCGAAGGGCGGCTGGAAACGCCGAGTGCGGCCAAGGAGGCCTTCCTCGGGGAGTTTGCCGCAGCGACTCTGGCAAGGCTCGATTACTTCGAGATGGTCGATGCGTGGACGCTACAACGACTCGATGAGTTCGGGGACTCCGAGCCGCGGCTGCTGGCGGCAGCCTTCTTCGGGAAGACGCGGCTGATTGACAATGTGGGCCTTTCCTGATGCTCCCACCCCCACCTCCCCCAAGATTTACCGGTTTACTTTCCTTGGTTTCTCATCGTAAAGCAGTTCAGTGAAAACCTACGACTTCATCGTGGTCGGGAGCGGTATCGCCGGCCTCAGTTTCGCCCTTCGTGCGGCGGAGCACGGCACCGTCGCGATCGTGACGAAACGCGACGCCGCCAGCACCAACACGGCTTGGGCCCAGGGCGGGATCGCCTGTGTCCAGAGTGAGGAGGATTCCTTCGACCGCCACATCGCCGACACCCTTGATGCCGGAGCGGGCCTCTGCCCCGAGCCAGTCGTCCGTCGCAT
This sequence comes from Akkermansiaceae bacterium UBA5020, assembly GCA_002396885.1. GTDB lineage: Bacteria > Verrucomicrobiota > Verrucomicrobiia > Verrucomicrobiales > DEV007 > Arctic95D-9. Next base: position 17,863 of record DGXY01000116.1, on the reverse strand, counting down.
CGTCAGCGAGGGTCCCCGGGCGATCCGCGAGCTGGTCGAATGGGGCGTCCATTTCGACGGCACCCTATCGGACACCGGCGAAGAACAAATCGAGCTCGGGCGCGAGGGCGGCCACACCGCTCGGCGCATTCTCCATCACAAGGACACGACCGGCCGTGAAATCGAGACCAAGCTGCTCGCCCGGGTCCGCGAAAGCGACCGCATCGAACTCCTCGAGCATCACTTCGCGATCGACATCATCACGACCTCGAAGATCGCCCCCGGCACCCCTCAGCGCTGTGTCGGGCTCTATGTTCTCGATACCACGAGCGGCGCGGTCCGCACCCTGCGCTCCGATCGCGTCCTCCTCTGCACCGGCGGGAGTGGGCGGGTCTATCTTTATACGACCAATCCCGACGTCGCCACCGGAGACGGCGTGGCGATGGCATGGCGAGCGGGATGCGAGATCTCGAACATGGAATTCGTCCAGTTCCACCCGACCTGCCTCTATCATCACGAGATGAAATCCTTCCTCGTGACCGAAGCGATGCGGGGTGAAGGCGCCGAGTTGATCGACAAACACGGCCGCCGCTTCATGCCCGACTACGATCCGCGTGGATCCCTCGCGCCCCGCGACATCGTCGCCCGGGCGATCGACCGCGAGATCAAGAAGACGGGCGGTCCCTGCGTCTTTCTCGACATCACCCACAAGCCGGCCGACTTCGTCCGCGAGCGTTTCCCGAACATTTACGAAACCTGTCTCTCGCTCGACATCGACATCACGAAGCAGCCCATCCCCGTCGTGCCTGCGGCTCACTACCAATGTGGCGGCGTGCGCACGGATGTGAATGGCGCCACTTCTCTGCCGGGGCTCTGGGCCGTCGGCGAGGTCGCCTGCACCGGTCTCCATGGGGCCAACCGCCTTGCGAGCAATTCACTGCTCGAAGGGGTCGTCGTCTCCGATCTCGCCCTGCGCGATTGCCTCTCGAAACTGCCGCCCGAGGGTAGCCAGGAATGCCTCGTCCTTCCCGAGTGGGAGTCGGGCGATGCCTCGGACGTCGACGAACTCGTCGTGATCTACCACAACTGGGATGAGATCCGCCGACTCATGTGGGACTACGTCTCCATCGTCCGCACCGACAAACGCCTCCTTCGCGCCGCGACCCGCCTGCGGAATCTGAAACAGGAGGTGCAAGAGTTTTATTGGAATTTTCGCGTCACCGCCGAACTTCTCGAACTGCGCAATCTTGTCGAGACCGCCAGCCTCATCGTCGAATCCTCAGCGAGCCGCAAGGAAAGCCGCGGGCTCCACTACACCCTCGATCATCCCGAAAAGGACGACGAAAACTGGAGGGTCGATACCATGCTACGCCGGATCGCGTGAGGCCTCGGTCGCTGAAATCAGCGAATGCCCCGTAAGAAGGTTTTTTATAATTTACATATCTTAAAGAAACTTCTGGAATTTTCCCGAAAGTTGTATTCCAGTAAGGGAGGGTTTTTGCTAGTTTTCAGCACCTTTGCTTCCCCTTGCCTTCCATGATTTTGCATCCCCGACCTCTGGCCGCTGTTTTCGTGGCGACGGTGCTGGGTATGGCGACACAAGGCTCGTCGCAGCAGATTCAGGCGACCTCGTCTTCTTCCTTGGGAATCGCAGGGCTTGGCGAAGCGCCGGAAGGTGCCTCACTCCCCCTCTTCTCTTCCAATGCCGGACATCTCGTGCCGGGTGCTTTTCCCATCTCCGCTCCGCGGACCTCCTTGCCAAAAGTCTTCGCCCCAACCCAACCTCGCGAGGTCTACACCCGCTTTCCCTGGAAGCTCGACATTGTCACCACGGTGTTCTGGATCGGTGAAACTCCCACCGCCAACAATCCCGTGCCGAACACGGTGAGCGCTTGGGACCGTCGCTGGACCTCCAACTTTGGCGGCTACGACGACCCGGATCCGGATGGTCGCGATGGATTCCTTCCGAAAGGGTTCACTCCGGGACAAAACCCTTTCTACTTCGCCCTTCCCTATAACGACATCAACCGCACCGGCACCAAAGCCTCGGCCCGGGCGGTGATCCCCTGGTTTGAGGAAGCCTTTTACCGCAGCGGCCGCACCGTCCTCAAAGGGCGATGGATGGCGATCCGCCGTGGCGACAAAGTCTGCTACGCGCAGTGGGAGGATGTCGGTCCCTTCGAGACGGATGACTGGCCGTATGTCTTCGGCGATCAGCCCAAACCCAAGACGACGATGAATCACGGTGCCGGTCTCGACGTCTCTCCGGCGGTGCGGGATTACCTCGAATTCGGCAGTGGATACGGCACGGTTGACTGGCGCTTCGTCGACATTGAAGAAGTCCCGGACGGACCCTGGAAGCAACTCGGTGCCAACAATCCCTTCGCGAACTCGATGCTGACCGACAACGGCGCGGGCACCGCCTCCGAAAGCATTCTCCGGGTCCGCGAACTGCGCGACCGTCTCATGGCCTCGCTCGACGCCCCCGTCGGCGAAACGCCGAAGGCGGCGCCGGAAAAAAGGTAAGTTTGTCAGGGCAGCACTTCCTCCCCCGCCTCGAAGCGGAGCGTTTCCGGAAGCACGTCGGGCGAGTTCTCCTCGCCCTCGAAGATCACGACGATCTCCTCGAAGCGCCCGTCACCCCAAGCCTCGCGCGTGAGCAGCCAGGTGCGCACAAAACGCGCCACGGCGATGCGGCCCTCGTCCCCGATTTTTGCAATCGTGTTAGGATCGGCGGCGCGGATCGAGAGTTCGCCGGTGATACCTTTCTCGAGCTCGGCAAGGTCGTCTTCGGCATCCCAGCGCACCCAGCCGGAAGAGGTCTTTTTCTCCACCCGGCCTGTGTCGAAGGCCACCGGCAGGGTGGGCCGGACCCGGGGAGCCCTCACGACGAGACGCTTCCCATCGGAGGTCAGGTTCCATTCGTCGTTGAGATCGATGTGGAAACGATAGGTCGCGGGCACGGTGATCTCTGAGACACTCGTGGACATCGGCAGCGCCTTCCCGAAGACCTCGAAACTCGTCGTCCGCGAAAAACGCTCGCTCGCCTCGGCGGTCGCGATCTCGAGATGACTCCCCGTGCCCGAGGCCACGGTCAGCTCGCGCCATTCGTGGAAGGTCTTGATGACTTCTTGGGGTTGAAAGAGCTTCACCAGGCCCACTGCCGCTCCTTTGGCGGTGTCGATGACCTTGTCAACGGTGCCCGTGGTTTTGTCGACGGTGCGCTCCACCTGACGGAGAAACGAAAGATAAACGATGAGGACCCCCACCACCAAAGTGAGAAACACCCAGAAAGCGGTCCCGGGCATCCGTCTTCCAGTCGCTGGAGCGGGCGCGGTGGCAGGCCGGGGTTCCTCGGTTGGATCGCTCATGGGAGTCGCCTCGGTCGCATCAAAGAAAGAAATTCCGCTGCTTTTCGGAAATGGGCAAGCCGGTGATTTCCATCACGCGCAGCATGTCTTCCCAGACCTGGCGTTTCGCGATCTTGCCTTCCTCGGGCGAGACAGCTTCCTGCCGGAGGAGGTAGCTGGGATGATAGGTGACGACCACGGGGATCCCGCCGAACTGATGAGTTCCGGCGCGAAACGCTCCGAGCGCTCCGCCCTGCTCAAGCAATCCCTCCGCTGCGGTTCGTCCGAGGGCCACGATGACGCGGGGACGCAGGACTTCGATCTCGGCGCGGATGAAGGGCAGGCACGAGGCCATTTCCTCGTGCGTCGGCGGTCGATTGCTCGATCCTTGGAAACGACCATCTCCCTTTTTCGGCCGGAATTTGACGATGTTGGAAATGTAGACCTCCTCGCGTGAGAGCCCCATCGCCTTGAGAATCTGTTCGAGCTTTTGGCCTGAGGGACCGACAAAGGGCTTCTTCAATTTCTCCTCTTCCGCTCCGGGAGCCTCCCCGACCAAGACGATCTCGGCAGAAGGATTGCCCGAGGCAAACACGACCGTCTCGAAGAGCGTGCCGAGCGCTTTGGGCTCGGGCGCGTTTTTGACGGATTTGAAAATTGCATTCAGCTGCGCCCGCCGCCAAGCCTCGTCGCGCCCCTCTTCGGCTACGGGGGCGGGCTTGACCACGGCTGCCGGGATCTGATGGATCGGTTCGCCCGCTGCGGCGACGGCGACAGTCGGCGCAACCACCGCGGCGACCTCGACCGGGACGCACGCGGCGGCGAGGGCTTGCCGTCGTCCGTGAATGACCGACGGCAAATCTTGCAGGGCTGCGATCGCCTCGGGCGAGATCGCCACGGAGTCGCCCCCACGGGCTTTTTCCCGTTCGAGGATTCCCGCGAGGACTTTTAATCCCGCGGAGATGGCATGGTTCCCTAGCATGGATGCATTCTAGCGTCCACCGGGGCGGGGCCAACCGCATTTTTCGGGAAAAACGCCCTTCAAGCGCCTCCCCATCTCGTCCAGGCCCATTCGGCGAGACAGGCCACGGCGAGCATGAGATTCAGGAAATTGTAAATCTTGAAGGGCAGCAGCCATTGCAAGAGGACGGCATAAACCGTGAAAGCAAAGATCAGCGCCCCCCGGAATTCAAGGCCCGCCACCTGCAAGAGGATCAGGGCGAGCAGAAAAACCGCCTTGGCGTAGTAAGCCCATTTGGCGGCGGTTAGCGGCGCCATCTTCCCGTCGCGATACTTCGCGAAGACATCTTCCTCCCTCCGAACCCAGAGACGGTATTCGAGATTGAGGTGAACCAACACGATCGCAATGACGAGGATCCAGAACATCTACGGGGCGATTCAGTTCTTGTAAGGCGCCGCGAGGACCCGGTTGTTGTAGGTGTCGCAGACGTAGATCCGTCCGTCCGGGCCGATGCGCACGCCGTGGGGACGGCGCAGTCCGGTCTCGAGCAGGCTCGCGCCGATACCGTCGGACGCCTTCGGCGGCAACCCTGCGATCCGCTCGATCTCCCCCGACACCGGATCGAAGCGTCGGATGCAGTGATTCTCCGCATCGGCGATGAGGACGCGGCCCTCCCGGTCCATCGCGACATATTTGGGTCCATTCATCGTCGCTTCGATCGCCGGTCCACCGTCGCCGCTGTAGCCTTTTTTGCCGGCGCCATTCACGACGGTGCGGACCTTGCCGTCCTTCACTTCGACGAGGGCATTGCCACCACGCAGCAACACGTAGAGGGTCCCGTCGGCCGCTTCGGCCGCGGCCCGGGTGTCTCCCATCGATGCCTCAAGGGCCGGAGCGCCATCGACGGGCAGTCCTCCCTTTCCGCTCCCCGCGACCGTGGCGACAAGACCGGAAGCAAGATCGATGAGCCGGGTGCGGTGATTGCCGATGTCCGCGACAAGGATGCGCTTGCCCTCGGGTGAGAGAGAAGCGGTCATGGTGACGTTGAACTTCGCCTTGGTCGCAGGTCCACCGTCCCCCCCGAAGCCCTTTTCGCCCGTGCCCGCGAGGGTGCTCACCGCCCCGGATTTCAAATCGAAGCGCCGTATCCGGTGATGGAAGGAGTCGCCGATGATCGCGACATCGTCCCTCGTGATCTGGATGTCGTGCATCCCGTTGAAGACGGCGGCGAGTGGATCCGGACCATCTTTGACCTCGGTGCCGGGAGCCGGCTTTTCTTTCTCGGCATTGTGATTCACCCCGGCGACAAACCCGACCTTGCCCCCGACGACCCGAAAGATCCGGTTGGCCTTGGTGAACTCGACGCCGTAGAGGATCCCCTTGGAATCAAAATCGACACTGAAGGGTTCGCTCACCGGCTCCGTCTTCGGGGCACCGGCGATCAGTTCAACCTGAGCGTGAAGGGTCAGGGCCCCGAGTGAGAAACCCAACCCCGTCGCGGCAAAGAATACGTTCATCCCACAAGAATGAAGCATTCCGAACGCTCTGGAAAGCCCGCATTGCTCCGGAACTGGTGCGCGAAGAGGGATTCGAATGGTCAGGGATCGGTTCCCGCTCCCTGACCTGCCATTCAGGCTTCGCCCTTTCGTGATTGGAGCTTTGCCCCAACGGGCAGTCCCGACCTGCGGTCGGGGGCTGGAACCTCAAACGACTCCACGAATCAGATACCGAAATTCCTGTGCTGGTGCGCGAAGAGGGATTCGAACCCCCGACCGCCTCGGTGTAAACGAGATGCTCTACCGCTGAGCTATTCGCGCCAGTGAGGTTCGGGAGATTACTACGCTTTGCCCCGACGGCAAGGGAAAGACCCATTTGGGAATGGGAAAGGATGGGAAATATGTCGGTATTTTCCTGAGACGCCACTTGCGGGACGGGCGGTCGTTTGAGACTGTTCCGCTTTGTCTGTCGTAACCCTTTGTTTCCTCTGTAATCCTGTCCTTCGAGACACCCATCCGAAATGAGTCAACGCCGCACGCCGAGTCCCGCCCGTCCCGCCGCTTCCCGCGCCAAGAAGCCGTCCGCCTCGTCGAAGAAGGCGGAAGTGGAGGCCGCCAAGGATCCCTGGACGGTCGAAGAGGCCGCCGAGACCTACGGCATCAATCACTGGGGAGCCGGATATTATTCCATTTCGCGCCGGGGTGAGGTCGTCGTCGACCTCACCGATCGCGCCACGGGCTCGCCCCATTCGGTTAGCATTCCGAAGCTGCTCGACGAACTCGATGCCCGCGGGATCCGTCCCCCGCTGCTCCTTCGTTTTCCCCGCATCCTCGAGCGCCGCATCGAGGAACTCTATCACGGCTTCGCCAAGGCCATCAGCGATCTGGAATACAGCGGCACCTATCGCGGCGTCTTCCCGATCAAGGTGAACCAGCAGCAGCAAGTCGCGGAAGAGGTCGCCGCTTATGGCCGTCGCTTTCATTACGGATTCGAAGTCGGAAGCAAACCCGAACTGATGGCTGCTCTCGCCTATCTCAAAGATCCCGACGCGCTCCTCGTCTGCAACGGCTACAAGGATGAGGAATTCATCGACCTCGCCCTCTACGGACAACTCATGGGCTTGCGGGTGGTGTTGGTGCTAGAGATGCCGCACGAACTCGGCATCATCGAGGAGCGCTCTGCCGCCCTCGGGGTCGAGCCGGTCATCGGGGTGCGGGTCAAGCTTTCCGCCGAAGGCGCCGGGCAGTGGGCAAAGTCGGGCGGAGAAAAAAGTCCCTTCGGCCTCAACCTCGCCCAACTCGTTCAGACGATCGAGCGTCTCCGCGAGCGGGGGCGCCTCGGCTGGCTCCAGATGCTGCATTGTCATCAGGGCTCGCAGATCCCCGACCTCACCATCATTCGCCGCTCGATCGAGGAGACGGCGCGCATCTATGCAGGGCTGGTCAAGGAAGGGGCTCCGATGGGGCTGCTCAACCTCGGTGGCGGCCTCGCGGTCGACTACGACGGCTCCCGCTCGACCCGCTCCTCAAGCGCCAACTACTCGATCGACGAGTATTGTCACAGCCTCGTCGATGCCGTGAAGTGGGTTCTCGACGAGAGCGGGGTGGATCATCCCACCCTCGTGACCGAATCCGGCCGGGCCATGGTCGCGCATTACTCGATGCTCGCCCTCGAGATCCTCGACGTGAACCGTTTTGAAAACCGCGAGGCTCTCAACATCGCCGAGGACTCGAGCGAAGCCCTCGTCGCCCTCGCCGAAGTGGCTGGCGGCATCAACGACGACAATCTCCTCGAATCCTTCGGCAAGGCGAACCGCTACCGCGAGGAACTCCACGAGAATTTCCTCACCGGCGACATCGGCCTGCGCGAACGGGCCGCCTGCGAGCAGTGCTACTGGCGGGCCATGACCGACATCGCCACGCAGACGCGCGAGCTGCGTTACGTGCCCGAGGAATTGCGCGATCTCTCCGGGCTCCTCGCCGACCAGTATTACGGGAATTTCAGCATCTTCCAGTCGCTCGCCGATTCTTGGGCGATCGATTGTGCCTTCCCCGTGATGCCGCTGCACCGCCTCGCCGAGCGCCCCACCCGCCAAGGAGTGATTCACGACGTCACCTGCGACTGCGACGGCATGATCAAGAAATACGTTTCCGGCTCGGAGGTCCTCGAGGCCCTTCCCATCCATGAGACGAAGGACAACCAATCCTACTTCCTCGGCATCTTCCTCGTCGGCGCCTATCAGGAGACACTCAGCGACCTTCACAACCTCTTCGGCGACACCCACGCCGTGAGCGTCGATGTGGAGAATGGCCGCGTCCGCTTTTCCCGCGAAGTCGAGGGGGATTCCGTCGCCGACGTTCTCACCTACGTCGAGCACGATCCGAAGAAACTCGTCGACCAGTTCCGCGAACTCGCCGAGACCGCCATCCAGGAAGAACGCATCACCGCAGTGCAACGACGCAAGGCCCTCGAGGCTTATCGCGAAGGCATGGCCGGTTACACTTACTTCGAAAGCTGATCGGAATCGCATGGACGGCCACGTCTCTCAATTCCTCAAGCGTCACTACCGCCATTTCAACGCCGCGACGCTGGTCGATGCGGCGCACGGCTGGTGCGATCTGCTCGACTCGGGCGGGCGGATGTTCTTCACGATGGCCGGCGCAATGAGCACGGCGGAACTCGGGATCTCCCTCGCCGAGATGATCCGTCAGGGAAAGATCCACGGAATCTGCTGCACCGGAGCCAATCTCGAGGAGGATCTCTACAATCTCGTCGCGCACGATCACTACCGCCGTATTCCGAACTGGCGTGATCTTACTCCCGAGCAGGAGCAGGAGCTCCTCGAGCAACATCTCAACCGAGTCACCGATACCTGCATTCCCGAGGAAGAAGCCTTCCGTCGCCTCGAACACGTCCTCTTGGAAGAATGGCAATCAGCCGAGGCCGAAGGACGTCGCCATTTTCCTCACGAGTTTCTCTACCGCATCCTCCGTGGGGGAAAACTCGCCCACGAATACCAGATCGACCCTGCCGATAGCTGGCTCGTCGCCGCCTGCGAAAAGGATCTCCCGATTTTTGTCCCTGGCTGGGAAGACAGCACCTCGGCGAACATCTTCGCTTCGCACTGCCTGAAGGGTAACCTGAAGAGCCCGCACGTCGTGAAGACCGGCATCGAATACATGATGGAACTCGCGAGCTGGTATCGCGGAAGCGCGGCTGCCTCTCCCCTGGGTTTTTTCCAGATCGGCGGAGGCATTGCAGGCGACTTTCCCATCTGCGTCGTCCCGATGTTGCATCAGGATTTCGGAGCCGAGGGCGTGCCGCTCTGGGCCTATTTCTGCCAGATCAGCGACTCCACGACGAGCTACGGCTCCTACTCCGGAGCCGTGCCGAACGAGAAAATCACCTGGGGAAAGCTGGGCATCGACACGCCGAAATACATGATTGAGTCCGACGCGTCCATCGTCGCTCCACTCGTGTTTGCGCAAGTGCTCGGGTGGTGAAAGCACTCGGAGGGAGGGTTTAAGCGAAATATCTGAAATTCCGTAATTTCAAGCGGTTTTTTAAAAACTTTTATAATTTTAGTTGCACCCATATACTGCACTGTTATTCTGGAAGCGATGAAAATCATACTCCAACTCCTCTCTATTAGCATTGCATCCCTCGTGCCCTTCTCCCTCCAGGCAGCTCCGCCCTCGGATCTCCTCGGTAAGTATCTCTACTTTGAGGAAGGGCCGGAAGACTATCTGACCTTCAACAGTATCTCGGCCGGGTCAAAACAAGACGTCACCGGTGGTCTCGATGCCTTTACCTACACTTTCCTCGCGACAGGCCCCACCACCGCCACCGTGGTGGTGACCTACGACGTCGGCGAATACGACGAGTGGGACCTGACCTGGGACGGCGCCGGCACCGGCACCTTCACGCGGGATGAATACAAAGACTCCGCACTCGAAGACACCGACACCGGGAGGTTCTCCGAAAGCGGCGGAAACACCGCACCTCCCGCTGACTTCAACGGAATCCGCCTCGAGGAGGCGGTGCAACTTGAGGATGAGCGATTTGAGTTCCTCACCGAAACGGAGGGTCGCGAATTCGAACCCGGCGACGTCGACCCTTTCACCTACGTTTACAATGCCGTCGATGCCACCACCGCCACGATCGTCGCGACATTCAAGCCGGATCGTTGGGATGATCTCACCCTCACTTTCGAAACGGAAACGACCGGAACCTACGTCTTGGATCGCCATGACGACAACCTCCTCAAGGATCAGAAGCGTGGCGATTTCCGCCTCGATCTGAACCAACAGGTCATCGACGTCGTCATCGGTGACGACACTGGACCGCTCATCGGTGATGATTTCTTCAATCAGACTGGTCGCAACCAAACCGAAACGGTTCTCCTTACTGGGAACGGCCTCGTCAAGATCCGCAGTGAGATTGAAAACGACGGTGCCGATGACTCCGTGAATACTCGCGCCTCGCGCTCTTCCGGGAAATTCGATATCAAATACTACACGTCGAAGCCCCGCCGAAACGTGACCGCCAAGATTTCCGGTAGTGGCCTCTCCTTGGGCGACGTCGGCCATGATGAGATGGAGGTGATTGATATCGAGGTCCGGAAGAAGGGCAAAGGCCGCGGCCGTTCGATCGGCTGGATCGAAGGACGCTCCTCCGAAGTTGCCGGGGCCAAAGACAAAGGCCGCTTCAATCTCATCGGCAAGTAAGACACCGCGAGCCTCTACTCCAATCCAGAATGAAACTTCCAAAGATCTTCTTCTTCGTCATCCTCGGTTTGTCCTGCGTTTCCTTCGCCACGGCGAAGGACGGAGACATCATCAAGCGCGGTCAGTGCTCCAACGGGATCAAGACCAAACTCAAGGCAAGTCCCGAGAACGGACAAATCGAGGTCGAATACGAACTCGACAATGCCGCTCCCAACGAGCTCTGGCAGATCACCCTCCGGAAAAACGGGACTGTGATTCTTCGCACCAACCAACGCACCAACAGCTTTGGCGACCTCGAAGTCCGCAAAGTGACTCCCAACGGCAGTGGCAGCGAGCGCATCGATGCCAGCGCGCGGCGCTCCGGCGCCAGCGCGGCGTGCCCCTTGTCGCTCGTCGTCGGCTTCTGAACCAGCCTTCAGTTTCGCCTAACCGCAGCTGATCCCGCCGTGATCTTAAAAATCGCGGCGAGGATCAGGGAGGCTCCCAGCCACTGCAGAGCACCGAATCGCTCCCCGAAGAGCAGCCAGCCGCCGAACGTGGTCGCGACCGGCCAGAGCATTTGCACGGAGGCGCCGGTGGTGACCGTGAGACAGCGATAACCTTCGTTCATCGCTAGCTGACCGAAGCTCGCCGCCGTCGCCGCGAGCGCCAGCACCCCCGTCTCGTTCCATGAGAGCGAGGCGAGATCCGGCACCGCGAGGATCGCGACCGGCCCGAGAATCCAGAGGCATTGGGCGAGGTAGATCGTGCCGATCGAGAATCCAAGCGAGAGGTGCCGCACCAACACCACCGCCCAGGCCGCCATCACCGCACCAAAGAGGGCGAGGACCTCGTAGAATCCGAAGGTGAAACCGCCACCGCCGTCACCCGGCCCCACGAGGAGGGCGATCCCGGCACAGGCCGCGAGGAGCCAGAGCAAGCGCGTCAGGTTCAGCTTCTCCCCGAGCGAGAACAATGCGAAGACGGAGGCGAAAACCACGTAAGTGTTGCAGATCAAGGTCGCCTTGCCCGCGCCGAGCGAGGGAATCGTCCAATAGTAGGCCGCCGTGCCGAGGAGACCGCTGATCCCGCGCAGCACGAGATCGCGATTGCGAAAAACGGGCGCGATCCGCACCGGGCGGCTTCCCCGGAAGAAGACCAGGACCACCACAGTCCCGACGAGCGCCCGGAAAAAGAGCGACACATCCGGCCCGATCCGGTGGTCTCCGCTGCCGATGTATTTCAACAGGAGAGTGTTGATCGTGAAGGCGAGCACCGAAACGACCATCACCCTCAAGCCGCGCCGGGTCTGGATTCCCGGTGTCGGGGCGATCGTCGATTCTTCCGGTGATTTCATCGGAATGACTCAGGCAATTTCAATCGCGCGGGGCGAAGCCGCGAGGAAGTCTCTCACCTCCGCCCGCGTCGGGAGACATCCGCGTCCTCCCAGCGCCGTCGCCGCCAGCGCTGCCCCGGCGGATGCCTTCTCTGCCGCCGCTCGCGTGGTTTGGCTGTCTGTCAGGGCGGCGAGAAAGATCCCGTGGAAGACGTCGCCACAGCCCGTCGTGTCCACCACTTCCACCCGGAACGCGGGCTGATGAAAGGTCTCCGCTTCTCCATCGGAGAACCAGCTTCCCCTCACCCCGTCGGTGATGCCTACAATCGTGGCGCCCCAGGTCGAGAGTCGGCCCAGTTGCTCTTCCCGCCCGGCCAATCCCACGGCGGCGTCGGCGAAATCGGCCGCGACGATGAGGAGATCGACCAGCGGAAACAACTCGCGGAATTTGGGATCAAAGCGATGGGCACCTCCATCGAAAGAGACGAGCCCGCCGTTTTCCCTGACGAGCCGAGCCGCCTCGAGAGAGGCAGGCCAGTGGCGACCGTTCAAATGGAGGATGCGACATTCCGTGAGAAGATCGCTTGGCAACTCGCGCGCGGAAAGAGGAGTGAAATCGCCCTCGTCATAAATCAGGTGCCGCTCACCGTCCCCGCGACGCACCAGCACCGTGCCGAGCGTGGTTTTCCGGCCCGCTTCATGCAGAAGATAAGACGGGTCCACCCCGAAGCGTTCGTAATCGGCGCGCACGAGATCGCCCTTCCAGTCATTACCGATCCGGTCGATGATCGCGCAACTCGCCCCGAAACGGGATGCCGCGCAAAGTGCCGTCGGCACCGGGCCGCCGCCCATCATCACCGAATCAAGAACGGGCGAAACTCCGACACCGTCGGGAAAGGCGTCGACCACCTGCACGAGATCGAGCACGGACATGCCGAGCCCCACGATTCCGGGCACCGTTCCTCGGGCCATGGCCCGGTCAGATGCTGTGCCCCTTGAGCCAGGAGATCACCGCCTCCGTCATTTGTCCAAGGCCGTCGCCGCTGAAGACGTGATCGACTCCGGGGAGGATCACGATTTCCTTCGGCTCGTAGGCACTGGCGTAAATCTCCTGACCTTCTTCCACGGGAACGACATCGTCGGCGTCGCCGTGAACGATGAGCCAGGGCACCTCGATCTTCTCCGTTTTCGCGAGGACATTGTCGATCTTGTTCATGTCATCGACGAAGGCCTGGGAAAGGGGGCAGCTCTTGTCGTCCCACATGCAGCCCTTGCCGGGATCCTGGTCGCCGAACTCGCGCTCGACGAACTTCTTCGTGTGGACCATGCCCGCGAGGGAGACGAGCAACTCGATGCGCTCATCCTTTGCCGTGGAAAGCACGCCGACCGCCGCGCCCATGCTGTGGCCGATGTAACAGATCCGGTGATAACCTTCCTCCTCGGCCGCATCGACGATGGCCTTGAGGTCTTTGACCTCCTTCGTGATCGTGCAGTCTTCGAACTTGCCGCCGGATTTGCCGTTGCCCGCGAAAGAAAAGCGCAGCGCATTGAACCCCGCCTTTTCGAGGGCCTCAGCGAGAGCGATCGCCCACGGACGATCCTTGTTGCCCGTCACCCCGTGACCGATGATCGCAAGGAGGGAGGTGTCCGAAGGATCTCCGTGAAATTCGTAGTCGAGGGTTTCCTTGGAGGAGTTGAGGATTTCGAGGTGCATGCGGTTCGGCCGTGGCGGGTATTGGGTTAATTTGCGGGGACGAGGCGAATTGTCTAAGCGAAAAATCGAAAAAACGACAGCGACTTAAAACTGGGTGTCGAAGACCCGCACTTCCCTGAACCAGGGAGAAAAGGAATTCACGAAGACGTCGTGCTCGGGATGGACCTGATAAGCGTTGTGGAGTTCGACCGAATCGAACTCGAGAACGAGCGCGTAATCGAAGCTGTTCTGCGTGACCGGGCGCACCGGCGTCGCGGCCGCTTTTCCGTAGCTTCCCGCCTTGACCACATCGATTTGGAAAAGTGCCCGGAGCCCCTCCTCGAATGACGACTTTTGTTCGTCGGTGAGGGAAGAATCGAGCCAGAAATAAACGTTGTGTCGGACCATGGCGCGGACCCTAGGACAGGCCCCCGGCTTTGGCAACCAGCAATCGGAGCACCTCTCAGTCAGCGGTTTCGCTGGCATTCCGCAGCATCACCTGGATGTGCGGAGTGTAGAGCTCTGGCTCGAGGAGGAAGGAATCATGCCCCTTCTCCGAGTGAACCGTGAGGTAAAGATACGGCACCCCGGCCCGCTTGAGGTAATCGACGAGGGCGGCCTGCTCTTCCGGATAAAAACAGTAATCCTCGTCAATGCTGAAGACGAGGTAGTGATGCCCCGCCTCGCGCGAACGGCCGAAGAGCTCGAGCGCGTCGTCCGCGCCGCCTTCGCGGACCGGATCGTATCGGCTCCATGCCTCGCAGATGCGAAGGTAGGTGTTCGCGTCGAAGCGGTCGGTGAACTTCTTGCCCTGGTGGAGCATGTAGCTCTCGACGTGGTCGTGGGCCTGATACCAAGAAAAACGATCCTCGGCTTGGACGACATCCTTGCTCGCACGATTCTCGATCGCGTCGAGGTGGACGAAGGTCTTGTGGCTGATCATCCGGGCGAGACCGAGTCCGGTTTCGGGCGCTCCCGTTTCATAATACTCCCCAGCCCGGAATTTCGGGTCGTTCTCGATGGCGAGGATCTGCTCGAGCAGAATGATGCGGTTCAGCACCGTCGTCTTCACCCCTGTGGCGATGGGGATGACGAGGCGGACCCGCTCCGGATGGGTCGTCGCAAAAGTCACCGCGCTGAGCCCGCCCGTCGAGGGCCCCACCACCGCGAGGAGCCGATCGATCCCGAGCCGGTCGAGGAGGAGAGCCTGACTGCGCACGATGTCGGAAACCGTGACGTGGGGAAACGACGCCCCGTAGCGTTTCCCGGTAGCCGGATTCACCGTCGCCGGACCCGTCGATCCATAGCAGCCGCCCACGTAATTTGCACAGATGATGTGATAACGATCCGTGTCGAGCGCCTTGCCGGGACCGATGAAGAGCCCCCACCAGCCCGGCACACATTCCTGCGTCCAGAAAGGCGTGCGGTAAACGGCAGGATTCACCCCCGCAGCGTGCTGGCTGCCCGAAAAGGCGTGAAAGAGCAGGATCGCATTGGACCGGTCGGCGTTGAGCTCCCCGTAAGTCTCGTAGGCGATCTCGACATGGTCGAGGGTCTCGCCGCTTCGAAACACGAAGGGCTCGTCCGGGGTCGCGATGGTCACAAACTGCGTCTCGATCTTTCCTAGTTCACTCATCCGTTGCGGGGCTTCGAGGTTAAACCGGGATCGACCGTCTGGCGAGCGCTTTGGCTGTCATACGGCCCGGATCGCCCCCACGGAGCAGGACTCGCTTGATTTTCATCCCTCCGCCGTTCCATTAGTCGATCTTCACCAGCCCCCGACCCGTGAGTTTTCTCGACCGCCTCCTTTCCCGATCCGAATCCGATCCCGCTCCCGCCGAGGGGGACACCGGACGGATCCGCCTTGTCGTCGGGCTCGGCAATCCCGGGCCTGAATACGATGGCACGCGGCACAACATCGGCTTCGATCTGGTAGACCGCCTCGCCCGCGAACGAGCCCTGAAATGGGAGAAGGAACACAAATTCCGCTCCAAAATCGCGACCGGACGCGACGGTATCGTCTTTGCCAAGCCCCTCACTTTCATGAACCTGAGCGGGAACGCGGTCGCCCGACTGATGCGCCAGCACCGCCTCACCCCAGCGCAAATCCTCGTGGTCTACGACGACACCGCCCTCCCTCCCGGAGGCCTCCGCTTCCGCGCCGGAGGCTCGGCCGGGGGCCACAACGGCATCAAATCCCTCATCGAATACCTCGGCACCGAAGCCTTCCCCCGGCTCCGCCTGGGAATCGGTTCGGCCCCGACCGAGGGGGGCCTCGTGGATCATGTTTTGGGACGATTCACCGCCCCGGAACGCGTCGAAATGGAAAAAGTCCTCGAAATTGCTGAAGAAGGAGTAAAGTGTACGCTTTCCCTCGGTCTTGAAGCGGCCATGAATCGTTTCAACCGGCGGAACTGAACCACGACGACGCGACATCCGCCCGACGGATGGAATCCCACCATACCCTTATGAAACGCAAATACGAAGGAGTCTACATCCTCAAACTCCAAGGCCAGGATGAAACCATCGAAGAGATGGTCGGCAAGATCACCAAGGAACTTGAGGGCAACGGCGCTACCCTTGAGCAGATCGACCGCCTCGGTCGCAAGCAGTTCATCAATCCGAACTTCGACAAGCAGACGCACGGTTATTACCTGCAATATCGCTTCGAAGCCGAGCCCACCGCGATCCACGAAGTCAAGTCTCACCTGAAACTCAACGAGCAGGTGATGCTCCAGCACTACCGCCGCCTCTGATCGATTCCGGGCGGACCCGCCGCGTCTGAGTCGTCACTTTTTCCGGCCTCCCTTGGTTCCGACCTCGGGAGGCCGCTTTGTTTTACGGCACCGTGCTTCGCCGCCTTCGCCCGATAGAGGGCACGGAAGCCCAGCCAGATCATCGGCGGCAAGCCCGCGCTGAAGGCCAGGGCAACGAGCGGATGCTGCACCCCGCTATGCCCGATCCAGGCATAGACAAAACCCATCGGCACGCTCCCGGCGGAGAGGGCGGTGAAAAATCGTCGCACCGGCATGTGTGCGATCCCCGCCAGACAGGCCACGACCTCGGGCAGCACCGGCATCCAGCGCGAGAGCGCGACGAGCCAGCCGCCGAGTTCCCCACGGAAAAGCCGTTCGCCCTCCTCCAGTCCCGCTTCCCCCGCGAACCACCGCGCCGCCCGGCGCCCGAGGCGGTAACAAAGGCCGTAGGCCAGCATCCCGGCTCCAATCGAACCGAGCGACGAGAGAAGCCCGCCGAGAAACCAACCGTAGACCAGCCCCAGCGCCGACATCACCGCCGTCCCCAGCACCGGGAGAAACAGATCGACGACGAGCAACCCGAGCCCCGCGAGCCAGGCCCAGTCGCGGGACGACTGAAAGGCCGCGACCAGCTTCTCCGGCGACATCACCGTCTCGAAAGTGCCGCCCCAAATCAGAAACGGCACGATCACGAGCGCCGCGAGGAAGAGAAAGAGGAGGAGGAGGCGTTTCATATCGGGGCGGAGACGTGCTAAATTGCTCCCGATCAGGCGACCCGCCCACTTCTTTTCTCCCCATGAAGCCCCGTCCCGAACCCGTCGATCCCGACCACCTCCACGAGCTCGCTCACACCGTCATTCGCGAGGCGAAATTCCCCATGCTCGCCACCGTCGATCCCGAGGGCCAAGCCCACGTCCGCCCCGTCTCGCCCGTGCGGGTCGACGACGATTTCACGATCTACGTCGCCAATCTCGCTGTTTATCAAAAGACCCGCGAGATCGCCGCCAATCCCAAGGTCGAACTCGCATATCTCTCCCCCGATCACGATCAGGTGCGCATCACCGGCGTCGCCACGATCGAAACCGATCCCAGAGCGATCGCCGCGATCTGGGAAAAGAATCCCCTTTTGAGGCAATACCTCGGCACGCCGGAGAATCCGCAGTTTGTTCTGTATCGGATCGATCCCACACAAGTGCGTTTCATGCGCGAGTGGGCGCTCGAGTATTTTGAGGTGGGGTGAAGAACCAACTGTCGAAGTTCCCCAAACTGGCTTGGCCCGTCAGCGGCGGTTTGCATACGCCTCGAGTATCTGTATTCGGCTGAGGAGTTTCGCCATTCGTTCGTTCGCGTGAACTCTTTATATCAGAGGGACAGACTTTCAATATATTTTAGTGCTTGCCTCGCGCATCTTAGTTTTAAAGGGACAGACTCAAAAACTTATCTAGCGCTTGATTTCGCCCGAAAACGCCCGACTTTCCGAGGATTGCATGCCGTCTGCCTCTTTCCCTGCCGATTCTCGTTAAGCCACTTCAACCCGCTATGCGCACCGCACGCCTCCTTGGAACCGGAAGATCCTTTTACCACG
>DGXY01000019.1:123930-136214 GCA_002396885.1 Akkermansiaceae bacterium UBA5020 | reverse complement strand
GAAGAAAATTTTGGCAAAGGGTCTACTTTTCGGAAGTGGTCGTTGGCAAAAAGGTCGGGCTTCGCACCGACTACACGGGAAGCGAAGACGACGACCTCTTGATTGAGGGAATCGAAAAAGAGGAGGGCTCCCTAGGCTTCATTCCGCTCGCCTATTTCACCAAGGAGGGAGACAAGTTGAAGGCTTTGGCGGTGCAGTGGGATTACAACGCGGAAGCCGGAATTCCGGTGCAGGCGGGACCCCCGACGATGCCGTCGAAAGAAGCGGTCCTGCAGGGAGCCTACATGCCGTTCGGGAGGCCGCTTTTCCTTTACGTGAGCGTCACTTCCCTCGAAGCGAAGCCCCATCTCAAGGAGTTTCTCCAGTTCTTCCTGATCAACGCGGACAGCTACGTCGATCAGGCGCATTACCTGAGCCTGCCGAAGATTTCCTACGCCCGATCCATCGCCGATCTCGAGGCCAAGCGAACCGGGACACGGTTTTCAGGAGTGCCGGAAGTTCGCATGAGCGTTTATGATTTGTTGAACCGGAAGCCACGTTGACGGCAGCGTGCCTTGGTCGTGGGAGTGCGCTGACAGGTGGTGGAGCGTTTTGATTCGGGAACGCTCAATCCATCGGGAACGATTTCCGCACCACCGCCATCGCCTCGCGGGCGTTCGCCTCGACCTTGGCCCAATCCTTCGTTCGGATCACGTCGCGGGGCGCGAGCCAACTGCCGCCGACGGCAGCGATGAGTTCGTGATCGAGCCAGGTTTTGAGATTGGCGAGGTTGATCCCGCCGAGCGGCACGAACTTGGGCCCGAGGTGGGCGAAGGGCGCGGCGATATTGGCGAGATGCTTCAGGCCGCCCGCGGATTCGGCGGGAAAGAATTTCAGGAGACGGCAGCCTTCGCGGATCGCGAGGTCGATGTCGGTGGGCGTCATCACGCCGGGGCCGAAGGGCAGACCAGCTTCGGCGGCCTTGCGGATGACCTCGGGGTTCACGCCGGGAGAAACACCGAAGGCGGCCCCGGCGGCAAGGGCGGGCACGACCTGGTCGGGCGAAAGGATCGTGCCGATGCCGATGTGCATGGCGGGACAGGCGCTACGGATCGCGGCGGCGGCGTCAAAGGCCACTGGGGTGCGCAGGGTCAGCTCCATCGCCGTCACGCCTCCGCGGAGGAGCGCCTCGGCAACAGGTACGGCCGCATCAAGTTCGTCGAGGACGAGGACGGCGATGAGTTTGGCCTCGCAAAGGGTCAGGCCGATGCCGGATTCGGGGGTGAGTTCGCTCATAGAGGATGGAGTTCGGGAGGTTTGCCAAAGGGACGTAGGGATGGGATACTCCGGTTTATGAGTTTGAAAACCTCTCTTTCGCGTCTCTTTCTCTCCGGAGTCGCCGTTCTCCTGGTGTTTGCCATGGTGGTTGGGCCTCTCGGAGCCCAGGAAAAAGAAAAAGCAAAAAAGGCGCCCGATCCGGCCTTGCTGCCGGTCGAGGATGTGCCGGGGTTGCCCCGCGTCCTCCTCGTCGGTGATTCCATTTCGATCGGCTACACCCTCGCGGTGCGCCGGAAGCTGGAGGGCAAGGCGAACGTGCACCGGCCCCGGGCCAATTGTGGTCCCACGACAGCGGGCCTGGAGAACCTCGATGCGTGGCTGAAAACGGGCGGTGAAGGCAAGAAATGGGACGTGATCCACTTCAACTGGGGACTGCACGATTTGAAGTATTTGGGACCAAATGGTGAAAACCTCGCCGAGCCAGGTAGTCCGGGCAGTCATCGCCAGGTCTCGCCGGAAGACTACCGGAAGCATCTGGAAACCCTTGTCGCCAAACTCCAGGGGACGGGCGCGAAGTTGATCTGGCGCAATACCACGCCGGTTCCCGCCGGGGCCAAAGGCCGCGTCACCGCCGATGTCCTCGTATACAATGAGATCGCAAAGGACGTGATGGCGCGAGCCAAAATTCCCACACACGACCTTTACGCCTACGCCTTCGAGCGTTTGGATCGTATCCAGAAACCGGCGGACGTTCATTTCACCCCCGAGGGATCCGTGATCCTCGCCGATGATGTCGTCCGTGCGATTCTCGAAACGCTCCATCTCTGATCTGCCGACCCGACTTTTATGAAACGAATCCTTTGTTCACGGACCCTCGTCTTGGCTGCTTCGCTGTTGCCGGTGATGGCTGCCGCGCAAAACGGCGACAAGGCCGGTCACGACATGGCTCCGCCTCCGGCGCATTGGAAGATCCCGGCCGCTCCCGTCGTGAAGCCGGAGGACTCCGCGGCGACGATGAAGCTGGAGGCCGGGTTCGAACTCGAACTCGTCGCTGCCGAACCCATGGTCCACGATCCGGTGGCGCTCGCTTTCGATGGCGACGGTCGCATCTGGGTGGCGGAGATGCTCGGCTACATGCCCGACATCGATGGAAAGCTCGAGGACTCGACCTATGGCCGTATCTCCGTGCTCGAGGACACCGATGGCGATGGCAAGGCGGACCAACACACCGTTTTCCTTGAGAAATACCTCCTGCCGCGCGCCGTCGCCCTCATCGACAACGACCGCACCCTGCTCTTCGCCGACAACGAACAGCTCTACGAGGCCGAGATTCTCCGGGACAAGGATGGCGGGATCAAGGCTGGTGCGGTCAAGGTAGTGGACGAGGACTACGCCGAGGGAGGTAATCCCGAGCACAAGCCGAACGGGCTGATGCGGGCGCTCGACAACTGGTTCTACAACGCCAAGTGCGATCTGCGCTACAAGAAGGTCAACGGCGTCTGGATCAAGGAAAAGACCGAGGAGCGCGGCCAGTGGGGGATCACCCAGGACGACTACGGGCGTCTCTTCACGAATTCGAATTCGAATCTCATCTCCGTCGAGGAGATCGCGCCGGGGGCGAAGGCACGGAATGCGAACTACGCCTTCCGGGCCCCGGTGACGACGGCGATCAAAAACCAGCAGCTCTGGCCCTCACGCATCAACCCGGGGGTCAATCGCGGTTACATGAAAGGGACCCTCGACGAAAACGGCTATCTGCAGAAGCCGACGGCGGCCTCGGGCATGGCGGTCTACCGCGGCGACCAGTTCCCCGAGGAGTTTCGTGGGCAGTTGTTCATCACTGAACCTTCCGGCAACCTCGTGAAGCGTGCCGTGATGAACGAGGGGGAGAAGGGATATCGGGTCGTGAAGAGCGCGGTCGAAGGGAGCGAGTTCCTTACCTCAACGGACGAGCGCTCGCGCGTGGTCAACGCCCACACTGCGCCCGATGGATCGCTCTATCTCGTCGATTTCTACCGTGGCATTCTCCAGCATAAGGAATACATGACTTCCTACCTTCGTGCCCAGGTCATCGAGCGTGGTCTCGATACGCCGATCGGCCTTGGTCGCATCTGGCGCGTGCGCCATACCGAAGGCATAGCACTCGCCGCCGCCCCGAAAATGTCCGAGGAGAGCAGCGTCGCACTCGTTGCCCACCTTTCCCATCCCAACGGCTGGTGGCGCGACACCGCCCAGCGGCTCATCGTCGAGCGGGGAGGGGATGAGGCGGTGGCGGCTCTTAAGGCGCTCGTCTCCGATGGCACGAATGAACTGGCGGCGGTTCACGCGCTCTGGACGCTCGAAGGACTCGGCCAACTCGACCCCGCGACGGTGAAGGCCGCTCTTTCCCTGAAACAGCCCCGCGCCCTCGCCGAAGTGGTGCGCGCCGCCGAGACCTTTTCAGCTACGGAGAAGGCGGCGGAGGTCTTTGCCCTGATCGCACCGCTCGCGGAGAGTGGAGAGATCCACGTGAGGCGTCAGGTGGCGACGAGCCTGGGCCGCTTTGGTGATTCCGCGGTGCCGGTCCTCGTCGCGCTCGTTAAGGCTCAGGAGAAGGACCTCCTCACCGGGGATCTCGCCGCGAGCGGACTCATCGGGAAAGAACTCGCCTTTTTCCAAGCCCTGCCGCCGAAACACAATCTCCGCGCCCCCCTCATCGAGACGATCGTGAAGCGGAATGAAAAGAAGGAACTGGCCGCGCTCGGGAGCCTTCTCAAAGATCCGAACGAGTTCCGCGCCCTCGCCCGCGCTTCGGCGACGCAACGGCGGTCCGAAGAAGCGGGGGAACTGCTCGCCCTCGTCGCCAAGGCCGACACCTCCGCCGAAACGCGCAAGGCCATTGTCGAGGGGCTGCTCGCCGGCGGGAAGGACAAGAAATTCAAACCGATGCCGGTGAAAGAGCTCGAAGAACTCGCTCTCGCCACCCAAGCCGGTCTCATCGATTCCAAAAACGGCAAGGCCCTCGCCGCCCTCTTCAAAGTGGGATCAGGCGAAGAGGAGAATTTCCTCGTCACCGCGGCGCACCGCGAGCAATACAAACTCGGAGAGACCCACTACCAGCGCATCTGTCTCGGCTGTCACCAGGTCCACGGGAACGGGCAGCAGTATATCGCCCCACCCCTCGTCGGCTCGGAGTGGGTCCTCGAGTCGGAGCCACGCCTCATCGGCATCGTCATGGACGGCTTGATGGGACCGATCGAAGTCCTCGGCAAGACCTACACCGTGCCCGAGATCCAGCCGATGATGCCCGGCCTGCGGATGAATCCCGACTTCACCGACGAACAACTCGCGGCGATCATGACCTACATCCGCAATGCTTGGGGCAACGGTGCGCCGCCGATCTCGACCGAGGCGGTCACCCGCTACCGTGAATCCTTCGCGCCGCGCGCTCCTTGGACTCCGGAAGAACTGCTGAAAATGAAATGAGCCATTCTCCGGTGCCATTCACGTCCGCCTCCCTCGAGGCATGGACTCAGGAAGAGCGCGATTCGTTCTACGAGGCGGTGGACGATTCGGATTATTCGCTCAAGGACTGGGTCGCCGCCCTCGGGGCTTTCCAGTCCTGGCTCGAGGAGCATGGGGAACTTCGTCGGCCGTGGCGCGAAATCGTTGGATACATCCATTGTTGCACCCGCATGGCGGCCCCCGGAGTTGCTTTGGGGGTTTTGAAAGTAATTGTATATGAAGCACTTACCGAATATGGTTTCGAGTTCACTAGCGAGTCGCAGTCTTGAGAAGATTCAGATTCTGCGAATTTCCGCGAGAAAAGGATAGGCATCTCTCCCGGGGTGTGGTAAGGTAGAGACCTATGTCAGCCACACGTAGAACACGATTCTCACGCAGGGTGCCAGATCACGTCACCGACGAACTGGTCACCGTTCTCTCAGACAAACAAACCTTCGGTTTCAACGATCTTTTTGAGGTCGTTTACGAAAATCTGAAAGCCCGTAATGCCGTCAGCGGTGGAGAGGAAATGCTCCGCCTCCGCGCTTACGAAAAGCTCCAGAACCTCGTCACGAGGGGATTGGTTGAGAAGAACGGCAAAGAGTATCGTGGTCTCGAAAACATCCACGAAGCCTCCAGCGCCCCCGCTGCATCCTGAGGCTGAGCCGTTTGATCCAGTGATGGCAAGGTAGCCTCCGCGAGGTGCGCCAGCCGGAACCGGACAAGTCGCTTTCTCCGCCCAGAGACGAAATCGTCTGGACGGGAAGAGCAAAATCACTACATTCCGTCGGATCCGGGCCGCTCCGGACCGACGGATTTTTTTTTGGCCATGCTCTCTGACTACATTCCCGTGCTCATTCAGGTGGTGCTCGCTTCCGGATTCGCCGTGGCGACCCTCATTGCCAGTGCCCTTCTTGGAAAACGGGCGCTCACCAACAAGACCAAAGATTCCGCCTACGAGTGCGGGATGAATCCCATCGGGGAGGGGCAGGCGCGTTTCAGCGTCAAGTTCTACCTCGTCGCGATGCTCTTCGTCCTTTTCGACATCGAGGTGGTCTTCCTTGTCCCGTGGGCCACGGTCTACCGCGAGCAGATCGAGTCCGGCAATCTCGCCTTCCTCACCGGGATGATCGGTTTCGTCGGCATTCTCTTCGTCGCCTACCTCTACGCCTTGAAAAAGGGAGCGCTCGAGTGGCGTCGTTGAGGTGGGGGCTTTCCCAATCTTCTGCGATTTCCATTCAATGGTCCACTACATCGCCCTTTTCCGCGTCGGCAAGAGCGCGACGGAAGCGGACCTCGAGGGGATGATCCGTGCCAGCCGTAGCTGCTTTCATCGCGTCCACGAGGCGCACAATTTTCGTTCGGGTCGCAGCATCGATCCGAAGAGCGAGTTCGCCTTTTTCCTCTCGGCGGATTTCGAGAGCCGAGACAAACTCGCCATGTTTCGCGAGGATCCGAATGTTCTCCGTTTCGAGACCGAGGTATTGAAGCGCCATACCACCAGCCGGATCGAACACCTTTACGAGACGGAGCCTGGCAAAGACCCGAAGTATTCTTGAGGCCTAACGCGATTGATGAGTCCGTTTTCCATTTTGTCGGCGTGACATCGGGCTTTGTTCTGGGTAGATACGGGGCGATGAAAGCGTTCACGCTGCTGATTCCGTGCCTTCTGCCGCTCACCGTCGTCGCTCTCGACTACGAGCGCGACATCATGCCGATTTTCGAAAAGAAATGCGCCGACTGCCACAGCCGGGGCTCGGGGGAGTCGAAGGGTGGTCTCATTCTCGATGATCCCGAGCATCTCCTCGGGCGCTTGGAGAAGAACAGCCTCGTCGTTCCGGGCGATTGGGATGCGAGCTACCTTTTCATCACCCTCTATCGTCCTGAGGACGACGAGGAGGCGATGCCGCCGAAGGGCAAGGGCGAAAGGCTCACTCCCGAGGAAGTCGCGCTCGTCCAGAAATGGATCACCGAGGGAGCCCCCATTCTCGGCGAGCGCGGTGCCAAGGGCAAAATGCCCGAGGCGGCGGAAGCGATGGAAAAAGAGACAGGAGAGCTTCCCGAGGATCCTTCCCCCAAGGCGTGGACCAATCGCGAGGGTAAGAGGATCATCGCGACCCTGCTAAAGGTCGAGGGCGAGGTGGCGGTCTTGCGTCTCGCCAATGGTGCCGTTCATCGCTATCCCATCGCCAACCTCTCTGATGAGAGCCGCATGGCCCTGCCGAAGTGATCGCGGGATCTCAGAGAAACCTCCGCACCATCCAGTCGAAGCCCCGATCTCCGAGGAGACGACGTGCCCAGATCACCGGCTTGCCGAGGTAGCCCGCGACGTATCGCGTCTTGGGACGTTTGGATTCGACCGCCTTCCGAATGATGGCCGCGATCAAATCCGGGGGAGAAGCTTTTTTGTCGAGGTAGGCGCGCCTCGTCGCTGCTGCCATTCTGCCTGCAAAGGCGGCGTAGGGACCGCCCTCGGATCGCTCGAGGAGCGGGGTAATCGCGATTTCGGCGAATTCGGTTTCGATCGCGCCTGGCTCGACGACGACGACATGGATACCGAAGGGAGCGACCTCGAGACGGAGGCAGTCCGACCAGCCTTCGAGCGCGTGTTTCGAGGCATGATACCAAGCCCCCATCGGCGTGTAGACGCGACCGCCGATCGAGGAGACATTTACGATCGTCCCGGACCCGGCCGCCCGCATCGCTGGCAGGACGAGTTGGGTGAGTCGGGCGATCCCGAAAAGGTTCACCTCGAACTGACGGCGTGCCTCCTCCATGGGAACCTCCTCGACCGATCCGTAGACGCCGATGCCGGCGTTGTTCACGAGCACTTCGAGATGCCCGTGATCCGCTTCGACGCGCGAAACGAGCGCAGCGATGGAAGCCTCGCAGGTCACATCGAGGGGGTGGACCAAGGCCCCGGCGCGGGCAAGTGACTCCATTCTCTCCGTGCGGCGTGCCGCCGCGTAGACCGTCCACCCGCGCTCGAGAAAAGACCGTGCCGTCGCCTCGCCGATGCCGCTCGAGGCGCCGGTGACGAGGACGGTCCGTGGGGTGGGGGACGGCATGGGCGGAAATGAAGACGACGCGGGACGATTTGAAAAGGGGATTCGATGGAAGTGGCGGCAGCTCGATCCAGCCATGGGCGAAACGCTTCTAGAACTCCGGCGGGATCGGCGTGATCGCATGCCGGTGATTTGCCTTTGCTCTGGTCCTCCCGATCCCAGCCCTGCCGAAAAGAGGGCTGAAGCACCTGATCTCGTGACCATTCCGTCAAACGCGGTCGCGTCGCTTTTCCCGGCAGTGAGGTGGTGTAAGCTTTGAGAAATTCATTCGAACATGGCCACGCATCTTTCCACCAACCGTCGCGACTTCCTCCGCGCCTCCCTCGCCACCTCCGCGATCTTCGGGGCCGAGTCCGCGCTCATTACTTCGACGACCCGAGCCGCGGACGTCAACGGAGGCACTGCGAAGAACGTCATTTTCATGGTCAGTGACGGCATGAACCACGGAGCCCTCTCTCTCGCGAGGCAATTTCGCGAAAATTCCGGAGGAACGACCCGATGGACGCAGCTCTACCGCGAACAACCTGTCGTCCGCGCCCTCGTCGAGACCTTTTCGGCGAACAGTTGCGTCACCGACTCCGCCGCCGCGGCGAGTGCCTGGGGCGGCGGCAAACGGGTCAACAACGGTACCCTCAACGTCCTCCCTGACAATACCCACGTCGAGACGCTGCACGAGAAACTTCAGGCCAAGGGACGCAAGACCGGGTTCGTCTCAACCGCGACGATCACCCACGCGACTCCGGCCGGCTTTGCCGTGAATGTTGACAGCCGTGCCGACGAGGCCATCATCGCCGAGCAATACCTCGAACGCCGCGTCGATCTGCTCCTCGGAGGCGGGAAGAAATTCTTCAGCGAGGATCTCAAGAAGCGTTACGCCGCGGCCGGTTATGCGGTGGTTGAGTCACGCGACAGCCTGACGAAACTCTCAAGCGACGCCGCGAAGCCTCTGCTCGGTGTTTTTTACGAAAGCCACCTGCCCTTCAGCATCGACCACCAGAACGTGCCCGAACTTCAGGCCGCCATTCCCACGCTTGCGGAGATGACCCGGATCGCGCTGGACCGGCTCGCCCCGGCGAAGGACGGCTTTTTCCTGATGGTCGAGGGCGCCCGCATCGACCACGCCGGTCATGCGAATGATGCCGCCGCTTCGATCCACGATCAGCTCGCCTTCGATGATGCCATCGGCACGGTGCTGGATTTTGTCGAAAAACACCCCGACACCCTCGTCATCATCACCACCGACCACGGCTGTGGCGGGATCCAGATGAATGGGGTCAGCACTTCCGCGAACCAGGGAATCGCGCCAGGCCTCTACAACGCAAGCAACACCTACTTCGAACGGCTGCGAGGCTTTAACCGTTCCGTCGAATGGATGAAGCAGAATGGCGTCGACGGTCTCAGCGGTCCGCCTCTTGCCGCCGCGATCTCGAAGTATGCCGGGATCCAACTCACGGCCGACGAAATCAAGGCCGCCCAGGGAATGAAGGCGGCCTACGAAGACGTCATCCAGGCGCACACCGGTATCGGCTGGACAAGCGGGAACCACACCGGCGAGCTCGTCGAGTTCTGCGCCTTCGGCCCGGGGAGCCGCGAGTTTCCCGCGCTCATGCGCAACGACGAGGCGCATGCCAAGCTGCTGAAGATCCTCGAGATCGGCGGGTGAGAAAAAGAAGGTGGACTCGGCTTCAGTCGAATGCCTCCGGCTTCGTCCAGCCTGCCGGATCGAGGCCATAGAACTTCGCGAGTTCTTCGTAGAGCTCGGGATGCTCGTATTCTAGATCAAGGGGGTCTTCGAAGAAGGATTCCGTGGCCACGGCAAAGAATTCGCAAGGATCGGTCGCTCCATAGGGATCGAGAAAGGGCTCGGGATCGCGGGTCTTCGAGGCTTCCTTGAGTTCCCTGTAGTGAAGTTCCATCACCGAGGCCCAACGCGCATAATCCTCCCGCGTCGGCAGCTTGGGCACGCCGTCGGCAATGCCGTCGTATTGATCAATCTGGTGGGCGAATTCGTGGATGACGACATTCATCCCGTCATCGTCGTTACGGCCACCGGCCAGCGTGTTGTCCCACGAAAGAATGACCGATCCGGTCTCCCACGACTCACCGTAGAGCACGCCGCGATCCCCGTCGTCGATCCCGAAGCGGCGTCTGCCCCGGTCGCGGAATCCTCCCGGGTAGACGAGGATGGAATGGAGGCGGGGAAAGAAATCAGGATCGCTTTTCCCGAGGATCGTGAGCGCCGCCTGGGCCGCGATGACGAGTTTCATTTCATTGCTCACCTCGCCGAGTCCGCCGCAAGGTTCGTAGTTTTTCTCCTCCATCAGCACCCGCGTGCAGCCCGCGAAGCGAGCCTGCAGATCGGCCGGAATCCAGCGCCAGCGTGGGAAATCGCGGTCGAGAATGGCGGCTTCCCCTTCGCTGAAAGGTCGTGCGAGACGTTCGTCGCGACTCCGTCGACGGAGCTGGCGGCGGCGGAAGAGGATCCCGAGGAGCACGAGGACGATCAGGCCGAGTCCGATCTCGCTCCATGCGATCCAGCCCATCTCCATCATCGGTTCACTTCTTGTCGAAGGGGCTCGGGGAAAACTCGTAGCCGGTGTTGCGATCGTGAAGGATGCCGACGAGATAGGCCGCCGGCAGCAGGACGAGCCATTGCTGGTCCTGATCCAGAGCGAGCGAGCAACCCGAGGGCAGGGTCAGCGGGGGCGCGTCGCGCTGGTTGGCATCGGGTGCGGGATTTTTCGCCCTCACCCATTGCGCGACCGACCAGGGGGAACTCTCGAGACGGCATTCGACGTTGTATTCGCCCTCGAGGCGAGCCTTCATCACCTCGAACTGGAGTGGACCGACCGCCCCCAGCAAAGGTACCCGTTGGGCGCTGCCATGGACATCGTAGGCTTGGGCGACGCCTTCCTTGAGGAGCTGCTCGATCCCGGCACGGTAGCGTTTGATATTCGCGGTGTCGTTGTTGAAGAGGTAGGAGAAACATTCCGGTTTGAAGCGCGGCATCTCGTCGTAGACGATGCCGGATTCGCTCGTGAGGGTATCGCCGATGAGGAATTCGTAGTTGCCGACGAGGGCGAGGATGTCGCCGGCGTAGGCGATATCGAGCGTCTCGCGATCCTGCCCGAAGAGCTTCTGCGCGTTGCCGAGGCGCACCTTGCGGCCCGACTTGATGTCCGTCACCTGCATGTCGCGCTCGAAGACACCCGAGACGATGCGGATGAAAACGGCGCGGTCACGGTGGCGCGGGTTCATGTTCGCCTGAATCTTGAAAACAAATCCCGAAAAGCCGTCGCGGTGCGGATCGATTTGCCCGTTCTCGGAGAGACGCGGGGCGGGGGCGGGCGCGAGCTGGAGGAAACGCTCAAGCATCAACTGCACCCCGAAGTTGTTCATGGCACTGCCGAAAAAGACCGGCATCTGTTTGCCCGCGAGGGTCTTGGCGAGGTCGAGCTCCTCGGTGACGCCGTCTAGAAGCTCGACTTCCTGTTTCACCCGCTCGTAGATCTCTGAGTCGAGCGCGTTTTTGACGAGTTCGTCGTCGATCCCGCCGACCGAGAGTGGCGCCTTGAAGGATCCGTGCGGCGTCCGCTCAAAAAGATTTACCTCGTTCGTCTCGCGGTTGAAGACCCCGCGAAAGCGGGGGCCGTCGCCGAGCGGCCAGTTCAGCGGCACCGGGGGAAGACCGAGGACTTTCTCAAGTTCGTCGAGTAGTTCCAGCGGCGGACGTGAGGGTCGGTCGAGTTTGTTGATGAAGACAAAGATCGGCACCCCCCGTTTGCGGCAGACTTCGAAGAGCTTCAGGGTCTGGGCCTCGATTCCTTTGCCTGCATCGATCACCATCACCGCCGAATCAACCGCCGAAAGGACGCGGTAGGTGTCCTCCGAGAAATCGTGATGACCCGGGGTGTCTAGCAGGTTCACGCAATAGCCGTTGTAGTCAAACTGTAGCACCGTCGAGGAGACCGAGATCCCCCGCTCTTTCTCCATCGCCATCCAGTCCGAGGCGGTCGTATTCTGGTTTTTCCGCGCCGTGACACTCCCCGCGAGGTGGATGGCGCCGCCGTAGAGGAGGAGCTTTTCCGTCAGTGTCGTCTTGCCCGCATCCGGGTGGGAGATGATCGCGAAGGTGCGGCGCCGGTCGATCTGACGGGCGGCGTCGGTGGGGACGGACTTGAAAGCGGCGGTGGACACGGGAAGGGCAGGGTCGGAGATGAAAGGGACAAACTGGGGGTGAAAGCGGGAATTTGCCATTGGAAAATGAATCCAGACCAAACCCGACCAGCGAGAGGTCGAATATCTCCCGCAGTTCCTCAAATAGGAACCAATGTCATAAAGGGACAGACAAAAAGTTGTTGTGCTTGCAAAAGGCCAGATATTGCCAAGTTAACTCCCGCCTTGCTGCTTTTGATCTATTTCTTTTGCCTTCCTTCACAACCATGCGAACCGCACGCCTCCTCGGAATTGGCCGATGCT
>DGXY01000019.1:0-123648 GCA_002396885.1 Akkermansiaceae bacterium UBA5020 | reverse complement strand
CTTCCACCTCCTCTTGGAAGTGCCGAATGTCATAAAGGGACAGACAAAAAGTTGTTATGCTTGCAAAAGGCCCGATATTGCCAAGTTCATTCCCGCCTTGCTGCTTTTGATCTATTTCTTTTGCCTTCCTTCACAACCATGCGAACCGCGCGCCTCCTCGGAATTGGCCGATGCTTCTATCACGTGATATCCCGTGTTGTGGACCGTCGTCAGGTTTTTGAAGCGCGGGACAAGGAGATCTTCCGCAGGATTCTCCGGAACCAAGAAGCCTTTTCAGGGGTGCGGATTGTGACCTACTGTTTGATGTCCAATCACTTCCACCTCCTCTTGGAAGTGCCGGACCGGGAGACGCTGGCTCCGCTTGATGAGGAAGGGCTGCTCAGGGTGCTGCCCCTGCTATACGAAGGCGATGTCGTCGAGGGGGTAAAGCAGGAGCTGGAACGCGCCAGGCTCTCGGGAGATGAGGCCTGGCACCGTGAGATCCTCTCCCGCTACGAACGCCGTCGCGGGGATCTCGGCCTTTTCCTCAAAGAGGTGAAACTGCGCATCACCTTCTACATGAACAAGCGCCTCGGCCGTAAGGGAACGCTCTGGGAAGGCCGTTACAAGAGCGTATTGGTCGAGGACTGCGAACAAGCCTTGCTGACGATTTCGGCCTACATCGATTTGAACCCCATTCGAGCGGGCATCGTCACCCATCCCGAGAACTACCGTTGGTGCGGTTACGCGGAGGCGGTCGGGGGCGGGCGGCGCGCGCAACGAGCCCGGGAAGGGCTGGGGTTGATGCTGAGCGAAGCCCTGCAGGATCCCGATTTCCGTCAGGATTGGCGGCGAACGGCGTCGCGCTATCGGGTCTTTCTTAATCTGGATGGTGGAGAAATCGCGGGAGACGCGGATCTCGGTCAACCCGGACGTCGCGGGATAAAAGCCGCAGAGGTGGAATCCTTGGTCGAGCAAGGCGGGGTCATGACGGTAGGTCAGGCGCTGCGTCACCGAGTGCGGTATTTTTGCGACGGCGCGGTGTTGGGGGCGGCGGAGTTCGTGAACACGGTCTTTGAGCGCGAGCAGGCCTTGCGAAAACGTTTCGGGAAGAAACGCACCAGCGGGGCCCGTCGCATGCACGGCGCGGACTGGGGTGAGTTGCGGGTGCTGAGGGATTTGCAGAAGGACGTGATCGGGACGTAGGAGGGAGCAACCCCACTTCCGCACCTGCTTCTTGGCGGCGGACATCGCGGCGATCGGATCCGGTATCCCTTTTCTTGGAAAAAAATGACCCGCGATCGTGTGAGGCGCTTTAACGCCATTGTTAGGGAGTGATTTCGGGCGGACCTTCCTAATGTGATAAGGAATCCTCATCCCCCAATTCACGGCAGCGGGCCCTGTCCGGTCCGTCGATTGATCCTCCTGGCGATCGCCTTGCTCGTTCCCCTCGGCTCCGTTCCGCGGGTGCTGGCCCAGACGGCCGATCCGGCAAAGGAGGAGAATGCCCAGAAAGTCGCCGCCGTCGACCCCAATGCGCTCCGAGGGCTCTCGGCACCCGATGCCGTCATGACCCTCCGCAACGTCGATGGCCAGGAGATCGAGGCCAAGCTCATCGCCGCCACAGGCGATAACGTGACGATCGAGCGGATCGGAGATGGGCGGCAGTTCATTGTGCCTCTGGCAAACCTCGACAACTACACCAACGAGCGAGTTCATCAGTGGATGGACCAGAGTCCGGGTGCCGTCGCTTTCAACTTCGACGTCTCCGCGACAAAGACCTTGCTCGATTCGAACACCTTCATGACGGCCGGACGCGATTTGAAGTCCGCCGAGTGGTCTTACCGCGTGAAGGTGGCGAATCTGACCCGCAACGTCCTCAGCGGAGCGCAGTTAGAATACCGCATCGTCTTCGACGACGAGGTGGAGATCGCCAAGACGGTTGTGGCTCCGGGGAAAGGGGCCAACCAACAGGACGGGCAGCTCCTCGATCTGCCTGAGATGCAATTCAACGAGGAGATCGAGTTCGACACGCCGCCTCTTATCCTCCACACTTACGAATACGTGCCACAGCGCGGCGAGCGCGAATATTCCCGCGATTCGATCAAAGGCGTCTGGGTTCGCATCTTGAAGAACGGGGTCGTCCTTTTCGAATACCAGAGTCATCCGGCGACGATGGCTTCGCTTTCTTGGGACAACGAGGACAAGCTCGAGATCCGCGTCACGAACCAGTTCCGCGATGAGTTCTCGAGCGGAGTGAAGTGATCTTCCTTACTTCCGGGAAAGGAGCCATGCGACAAGGTCGCGCAACTCTTCCGCGGGCAGGGTATGCTCCAGTCCCATCGGCATCAGCGACATGGGTATGCGACGCAAGCTGGTGACCTCGAGGTGGGGGATTTCTTCCCTCTGGCCGCTCAGGCTGACCAGTTCGAGTCCCCGAGCGGTTTGCTCGTGGATCAGTCCGATGCGAACCTGGGCGGACGACTTCACCCCGACCTCGTAGGTGTCGAAATCCCGAGCGATCGATTCGCTGGGGAAAAGAACCGATTCGTAGAGGTCGCGTGCGCTACGGATGCGGCCGATCGTGCTGAGGTCTGGACCGATCTGGCCACCGGTCTCGCCGACGCGGTGACAGACGAGACAGGCTCCCTTGCCGGAAAGAAAGATCTTTTCGCCGTTCGCGGGAACGGCCTCGGCGACGGTCGCGGCGAGGGCCTCGAGACGTTCGCTGCGTCCGGCCCGTTCGGATTCGAGTGCGGCGAGGCGAGCATCGATTTTGGCGATGGCTTCGGGATATTTTTCAAACCGCTTGCGCAGCATCTCGCTCTCGAAGTTTCCGATCACGGGTGAGGTGATGAGCGCGTCGGCGATGAGGAGCGCCTGCTCCGGCGTATCGAGGGAACGGAAGAGATCGGGGAACGCGCCCCATTCGATCGGACCGAAGTTCGCGAGCAAGGGGACGAGACGGTCGCGCTCAGCTGCCGCAAGAGTGGAACGTGCGAGAAGGTCGATGGCCTGTCCTCGATACTCAGTCGCGCCGTCCGGCTTCAGGAGCGAAGCGGCGAGATCGAAGGCGGCGGGATTGATCGCTCCCTGGGAGCCGGAGAGAGCCTTGGCGGCGGTGAGTCGCACTTCCGGTCCGCGCGCGGCATCACGGCAGAGGGCTTCAAGTGCGGCGTTGAAGCGCTCGGTCCGGGTCGAGGCGAGGGCGGCGAGCGAGGCCGCGAGGGTCCCGGGACTGGCTCCGGCGGCGAGGGCGCTTTCGAAAACGGGAGCCCATTCCTCCTGAAATGGGATGTCGGAAGAAAGGGCGATCAGTTCGAGACCAAGGCCCAGATGCGACTCGTCCTTTGAGGTGATGAGGCTGCCGAGGTAATCGACGATCGGCGGGGACGAGGCGTGCGCGGGCACAACGCGGTGGAGGATCGCGCGCCGGGTCTCGTTGATCGAACCGTCCCAGGCGAAGAAGGCGTTGGCAAGGGCCGCATCCCACTCGGGATGGGCGAGGGCGATGGAAAGGGCGGTCTCGCGCAGCCCGGGGTCGCTTGCTTCGAGATGGGGGAGCACCTCGAGCACCTCGATCTTCGACGAGGCCATGCCGTCGAGGGCGCGCAGGGTGCCGGAGAGAGTGGCGGGATCCTCCGCCTTCAAGCCCTCGCGGGTCGCCTCGAAGTCGTCGATCTCGATGAGCGCGTAGACGAGCGCGTGCTCGAGGAAGCGGTCGCCCGAGCTCCGCCCGAGGCGGCCGGTAAGGGCCCCGATGGCGCGGAACTCACCCATGCGTCCGAGGGCGGCGGCGGCGGCGCGGGCCACGGTAGGATCGTCACCGCGGACGATGCTGGCGAGGGCGCCGGAGATCGTTGCGTTGCGCTCGAGTTCGATGGCGCGTTCGGCGGGTTGGTTCGCTGCGACGATCTGCCAGGTTCGGGTCACGGCGAGGGCGTTGCAGGCGGTCTGACGCACGCCGACCTCGGGATCGGTGAGGGCGCCGTAAATGAGATCGGTCGATTCGGAGAACTTCATCCTCGCGAGCGTCCAGACCGCGTTGACGCGTGCGGTGGTGTCGGCTTCGCCGGCGGTGAGGATGCGCTCGAGCTCGGGGATGGCGGGGGCCCCGCGTATCGCGAGTTCGGTGATGGCCCGCTCGCGCAGCCAGTCTTCGGGAGCGGAGAGAAAATGCGAGACCTGCTCGGCGGTGAGCTTCTCCCAGTCAGGGTAGGTCGGCGCTTTGTAAGGAGCGTCTTTCTTCGCGATACGGTAGATCGTGCCGGCGATCCCCGGTTTCGCGATCTGCGAGGTGGGGCAGCCGTTGCGGAACCATCCTCCCGTGTCGATGACGAGGAGATCGCCGTTCCGATCCTCTAGCACGTCGGTGAGATGGGTGTCGGGTTTGAGGGCGCGGAAGATCGTCCTGGTTTCCTTTCCGACAAGGGTGGAGCCTTTGGATTGGAGGTTTGTCAGGGTGAGTTCGCCCGTGTTGAAATGTGTCACGACCCAGCCATCGGCCCAGCCGGGATCGAGCGAGCCACTGCGGTAGCGGCACATCCCGGAGACGGCGACGTGTCCGAAATGGTGGGCATGACCGAGTAACTCGCCGGTGCGGCGGAATTCAGCGATGACCTGGCCCTGGTCGTAGCGGGGATAGACGCCGCCGTGGATCCAGTGCACGAGCACGTCGCCGCGGGGCCTGCCGTAGAAGAGATTCACCGTGCCCACCACCTCGCCTTCGTCGGTGAAATCGATCTCGACGGGATTGTCCATGCCGCCACCGGCGAAGGACTCGATCTCGCCCCCTCCCAGTTGCGACGACCAGATCCGCGCGGACTTGCCTTGCTCCATGATCTGACCGGTGTCGCTGTCGGGAATGGCGAAGCCCTTGCGGCCGTGGCACCAGTAGAGGCGTCCGTTCGGATGAAGAAAGGGACCGTGGACATCAGCGGCGTTGCCGGTGAAGTCGAAGCCGGTCGCGAGCTCTTCGCGCACCTCGGCGCGGCCATCGCCATCCTCGTCGGCGAAACGCCACAGGCTCGGCGGCGACATCACGTAGAGCGAATCGTAGACCCAGAGCGCACCCTGGGGAAAGGTCAGGCCGTCGGCAAAGAGAGTCGCTTTGTCGAAGACGCCGTCCCGGTCGGTATCTTCGACGAGCCGGATTGAGCTTGGTTTTTGCGCGAGGAGTTCCTCCTTGTTCAAATTGACCCCGGCGTTTTCGGAGATAAAGAGGCGGCCACGGTCGTCGAGAGCGGCCATCACGGGATGCTTCACGAGGCCGGGAAGGAGCGCCTGAGAAACGACAAGCCCCTCATCGACGACGACATCCTGCCCGTGAAGCAGGGGTGTGGCGAAACAGAGGAAGAAAAAAGCGAGCGAACGGGGGCGGGTCATCGTCGAAAGATGCCAGAAACGCCTGAGCGCCGCAAGGGAGGTGATCAGGGGAGGGTGGTCGGGATTTCTCAAAACGGCGTTCTGATCCCCATCGCCCGGATCGCGCACCAGCCTTTGATCGCTTCAAAGACCGCGAAGGCCCCGCTGGCGATGGCCCCGCAGCCCCAGAAGGCGTGGTCGGTCCAGCCGAAGAGGTAGACTCCGCCCGCGAGCATGATAACTCCGAGGATGCCCCGGAAAAGGCGTCCCCGGCGGTCGATGTTGCATTGCCATTCCATGGTTGGATGCGACCCAGCGGCGGGGCCGGGGATTGTTTTTACCAGCCCGCGCCTTTGGTCTCCGTTTGGATACGACACAGATACATGTCTGCGGTCAAATAAAGCACGCTGCCGTCGCCTCCCCAGGCACAGTTGGCGGTCCGTTCGCCCGTGGAAATGCGGCCGAGCAGCTTGCCCTCCGGCGTCAGCACATAGACGCCGCCGGGTCCGGTCGCCCAGAGATGGCCGTCCTTGTCGACCTTGAGACCGTCGGGCAGCCCAGGGAGTCCCTCTTTCACCGCCGTGGTGGCGTCAAAGACGACGCGGCTCTCGCCGAGCGTCCCGTCTTCTTTCACGGGGAAGGCCTTCCAGATCGCGGCTTCGGGATCGGACTGGGCCACGTAGAGCGTTTTAAAATCCGGCGAAAAGGCGATGCCGTTGGGACGCGTCATTTCCTTGGTGAGGAGGGTGAGCTTGCCATCGGGAGCGAGACGATAGACGCCGCAGAAATCGAGTTCGCGCAGGGGGTCCTCCCACCGCTTCGGGAGTCCATAGGGGGGATCGGTGAAATAGATCGTCTTGCCGTCGGCACCGAGGCAGGCGTCGTTTGGGCTGTTGAGTCGCTTGCCTTCGTAGTGGTCGACGAGGGTGCGTTTCCCTCCGCCCTTCGTGAGCACCGAAAGCCGACGGTCGCCGTGCTCGCAGGAAATGAGCTGGCTCTTTTCATCGAGGAGCAATCCGTTGCAGCCCGGTTCGCCGCCGTAGTCCGCGACACCCGTGTAGCCCGAGGGCTGCAGCCAAGTTTTGGCACCGACGCCCTCATCCCAGCGCACGACGCGGTTGTTCGGGATGTCGGAGAAGAGGATGTAACCGCCGAATTCGTGGCCTTCTTCCTTCACCCAGACCGGGCCCTCCGACCAAGCGAAGCCCGAGGAGAGCACTTCGATCGTCGCCTTGGAAGAGACGAGGGCATCGAGCGCGGGATCGTTGCGGATGATTTCGCCGAGGGCGGGGAAATTACGGGTATCCTGGGCGGTCGCAAGGGTGGTGGTCGCGGCGAGGAGCGTGGGGAAAAGAGCAAGACGAAGCGATAGGTTCAGATTGCGGATCATTGGGAAAGGTTGAAGATAGAGAGTTTCCGGATTCGGAAGAGTTTTGCAGAGTCATGAGCGAAAAAGCAAGCCGTAACGAAGGCGCGGATGAGTCGGCCGATCTCACCAAGGACCTTCCCGGGATTCCGGCGGGGGAAGAACTCGCGCTCGGACCGGTCGAGGGAGAGGAGATCGATCCCCTTCCGAAATGGTGGGACGAGCCCCTTGCCAGCGAAAAAACGAAGTCGGGTAATCGCCGGATCGAAGACGGGATCGAGTTTGAAGCCCCGCGCCGCAAGAAGCCGCTCCCGCGCCTCGATCAAGACGACCTTTCCCTGCCCGTTGTGGTGAGCGAGGAGAAAGAACCTTTGCCGGATTTGGTGGAACTGCCCGAGCCTGCGAAAAAGTCGGGGATCGAAGAGGTTCCCGACTTCGCAGAAGTGGTCATGTCAGGGAAGAAGGCCGATCTCCTCGAGACGGACGGTGATCTGATGTCCGGTGTCTGGTTTGAAGCGAAGCCGCTGAAACGCCAGCGTCGCGAATGCTTGGAGAATAGCCCCGGCTCGCTTGCCGACTTTTTCGACGGAGACACCGCCGACGAATTGGCAACGCCTGAAGGGCCTCCGGCGGTGGAGCCGGTCGAGCCTGAACCCGCGAAGAAGGACAACGATTTCGACCTGCTGGATCTCCCGAAAAAGGGCGAGCCGAAGTCGGAGAGAAGTTCGCAAATCGAGGCGGTGCCGGCCGAAGCTCCACGCAAACCCGGTCCCCCGCCGATCCCGGTGCCGACAGCGGTGGAGGCCCTTGACGTTGCCACGCCGTCGGAACAAACGAGTCCGGAAGAGGTCGTCGATGTGGCATCCGACGAGGTTCCGACTCTGGGCGACCCGGCGGCGGAGCCTGAGTCATGGAAGATCGCCGAAGGCGACGGGGCCGAGCCTTTGACTGAAATCGAGCCCGGAACAGAGCCTCCGTTTTCGGTTGTTTCGGATTCTGCACTCGAAACGGACGAGCGGGAACCTGAGCCAGAACAAGACGAAGAGGATCCTGCCAAGCCCGAACCGGTCGAAGAGGAAAAGCCGGTCGAAGAGGAAAAGCAGGCCGAAGGGGAGAGGCCGGTCGAAGAGGAAAAGCCGGCCGAAGGGGAAAAGCCGGTCGATCTTGTGGATCCTGTCGCGATCGGCAGCCCTCTTCCGGTCGCGGAGGGTGCGCCCGCTGCCGCGGATCCCTCTGTTGATGCGACGACGAAAAAGAAAGCCGGATGCTGGACCATTTTCACCGCGCTCTTTTTCTTTGTCGCGATGCTGGTTCTCACGGTGGTGTGCGGGGCCGCCGCCTACGCTTGGTCAAAATTCGGCGACTTCGAGAAAGAACTCACCACTCTGGCCGTCACCCGTCTCGAGGAGCAGGGTATCCATTTCGATTGCGGGACGTGGCGTTACGAGTTTCCACGTGGTGTCGTCCTGGAGGAGGTGACCTTTTACGACGACGCGACCAAGGCGCGACCGGCGATCAAGGCCACCGGTCTCGGGGTGAATCTCGATTTCCTTTCCCTTGCGAAGCAATCGGGCGGGTTGGCAGCCGCGGAATTCTCCCTGCGCGATTCCAAGGTGACGCTCTTCCAGAAAGGCGAACTCTTTGCCGAGATCAACGGGGTCGATGGCGAGATCTTCGCCGATGCCTCGGCCATCACCGTCGAGCGACTCGCTGCCAGGGTTGGAGGCTTGCGGGTCGATCTCGATGGCATCGTCCGCTTGCCTGACAAAACCACACAACCGCCCGTCGCCGTCACGGATGCTCCCGCTCCCGGTGCCAAGGCCTCGGTGCTCGCCTCGCTTGATTTCTCCGGATTCCGCGCTTTGGAGCCCTGGTTGGGATTGGAAGGAAATGGCTCGCAGCCACCGCTTCTCTCCTTCTCTTTCGAGATGGACGCAAAGGAGCCCGATCTTGCCACGATCGAGGGCAATCTCGGCGGATCCGACCTCCGATGGCGTGGAATCGACCTGAAGAGTCTTTCCGCCTCCTTCCGCATCGATCCCAAGACGGGCGAGCTTCGATTCCCGAACGTGCAGATCGGTTACGGCGAGGGGTTGGTCACCGCGGTTTTCGCCATCGACCTGGCCGCGCAGAAGCTGCGCATCGAGAGCCTCCAGTCGACCGTCGATCCGATCGCGCTGCTTGTGGCCTTCGACCCGAGTTGGGTTGACCAATTCAAATCGGTCCGGCTCGTCGATGCCCCCACCATGCAAATCACCGGCGAGATACCGCTCGGAGACCCTGCCAACGCCGACCTCAAGATCCGCTATGAGCATCGGCAGGGACTCGTCTACCTCGATGGCGATCGCGAGCTGCCCGTTTCGGAAATCCGCGGATTGTTCGCGTACGATCGCGGCGCGCTTGAGACCAACGATGCCGCCGGTAACGTGTTTGGAGGTCAGCTTTACCTCAACGGAGCCACCAACTTGATTCGCGAGAAGCGCCCTTTCACCGGCTTGATCGAGATCATCGGGATGGATCTGAAAAAGGCGGGGGGGTGGTTTGATGAGAAGATTGGCGGACTGGACGGGCGCCTCAACCTGACGTTCCGCGGCACCGGCAACGCCGAGGTTGCAAGCATCAACGGCGGTGGAGACGTCCGCATCGAGGAAGCCACGCTGACATCGTTCCCCGCGATCGGTCCGATCCAGGAGATGATCGGCAAAGTCGTGCCGGCCTTTGCCTTCAAAGGAAATGGTAGACTCACCGGTGCCTACATTCTCGAATCGGGCGTGCTCGTCACGAGTGATCTCACTCTGCGCAATGCCGGAGCCAGGATCGTCACGAACGGAAGCGTCAATCTGGCTTCGAAAGCGACCACCTTTGTCGCCACCGCCGATCTCGAGACCTCTCTCGCCGCCGCGACCGGATTGAAGGACAAGTCCATCCAGATCGAGGGATCGGGCTCGATTGACGGTCCCGTCCTGAAGATCCGCCGTTTTCCCGTCGAGTTCGCCGCCGCTGGTTTGGGTGAAGTGTTAGGCACCTCGCCCCAATCCCTCGGAGGACTCAAGGAGCTGGTTGGATCGGAGAATGCCGCCGAGGTGATTTCGGGCAAAATCGAGGAGACGACGGGCCTCCAGCTCGACCCGGCCGTGACCGATCTGCTGAAAGGCCTTCTTGGCGGAGAGACCGCTCCGGCGGCACCCGCTCCCGCGCCGATTCGGGCCATCCCTCAGGAGTAGTTCGTCGCGGGCAATCCACTCGAATTTTCCGGCGCTCACTCCTCCGCCGTGCCCTGCTTCTGCTCCCAGCGGTAGGTCGTGCCGTCGTCGTTGGCGACTTCGATCCATTCGCCGGGGAAGGACTTGCGCTGCCAGTGATGCCATTGTTCCCCGCGGACCTTCGCGAGATCAACGCTCTTTTCGGAGGCCTCGTGGCGCATCAGGGCCTCGCGGTCGAGGTTCTCGGCCTCGACCGTCTTTTCGACGTAGTCGCCG
The DNA here is from genome assembly GCA_002396885.1 of Akkermansiaceae bacterium UBA5020. Taxonomy (GTDB): domain Bacteria; phylum Verrucomicrobiota; class Verrucomicrobiia; order Verrucomicrobiales; family DEV007; genus Arctic95D-9. Next base: position 113,460 of record DGXY01000019.1, on the reverse strand, counting down.
TATTCTCCGGCGGGGCGGTTGCGGATGGAAAGGAGGCCGCTGCGCCCTTCTCCGACGAGGCGGTTGTTTTTCAATTCCTGGATCTCCGACATGCGGTTGCGGCGGCTCTCCATCGCGCCGCGGAAATCGGCGGCGGCTTCGGCCTCCTTTTTCTCGACGATGCCGTGCTGGTAGACATTCACGTCCATGCTGAGATCCACCTTGATGGGAGCGGGCGTGTTCACGTTCACCTCGAAGGGCTTCACGCAGCACGTGAGTCCTCCCGCGAGGGCCAGTATCGCGAGGGAAGGGAAAAGGATCTGATGATGGCCGGTGCTCATCTCGGTGGGCGGGCTCCCGCGAGGCGGGACGGGGCGGCGGGACGGGCGCTCGCTTCAGGCTGCGGGGCGACCGGATCCGGCGCTGCGGGCTTTTCGGGCCGGGCCGCGGTGGTGTCTTTCGTGTTTCTTTCGTCGTGGACCTGCAGGTTCAGCGCACGGGTTCCGTAATCTCCGGCAAAGTGCAGCTTCAACGAGCCTTCCCGGTTCAGAAAGTAGAGGCTACCGGTGCCTTTGTCATAATCAAATCGTTTCAGGGCGATCAGGCTCAGCTCGGTCACGCTCTTTTGGAGCGAATTCCACTCGGGTGGGAGGTTTTCGAGCATGCTGTCGAGCTTCGTGATGTCGAACCAACCCGGCGTGGTCGTCTCGAATTCGCCCGTGGTCTCGCCGACCTGCTTGTCGCGCCCCTCCGAGATCACTTTCAGCGATACCTTGCCATCCATGAGAAAGGAATCGGGCACGAGAATCCTCGTTACCGGTCCCGTGTCTAGGTCGGTTCCGGCGATCCAGGCATCCCATTTGCCGGGATCATTGAGGTAGAAATTGAACTGCCCCTCGGAATACCCCTTGTAGGCGGCCCCGCCGAATTTCCCGTAGATCCCGTCGGCGTCAAAGGTAACGGTGATGTAGAGATCATCGGCATCGTAGTCCTTCCACTTCGCCCGCCGCAGCTTGAAGGTCTGGACGAGGTTGTTGTTGAGGTCTTTCACCGGCACGTTGAACTGCACGTCGCCGGTCAGTCCCTCGAGTTCGACCTTGTAGTCGGGAAAGCGGTAGACGTGGTTCTCGTCGGGAATGTTCAGCTTCAGCTCGATGTTCCCCTCGGACATGTTCGTTGTCGCATTGAAGGGGAAGGGCACTGCTCCAATCGGCACGCCGGTGGGGGAGATGATGATCTTTCCGGCGGTGGCGTTGATTGTGCGGATGACCCAGTCCGGCTTTTTCTCGATGGCGACTCCGGCCTCGATCCCGATGCTCGCGCCCTCGTTCTGGGCGCGGAATTTGCGCTGGTAATCGATCCACCAGAAAAGACCCTGACCGACATGCAAAGAGGGGCCGATCAGGTCGATCTTTTCAATCTGCTGGCGGGCGAGTCCGGCGAGGGAAAACTCCACGAAGATCGTCGGCAGTTCCGCCACGGTGATGAAGGAATTGTAGGGATCGCGGATCTCGATCCCGGCGAGTTCGATCTTCTGCAGCTTCTCCTGCGCGAGAAGTCCCTCGAGCGATAGCGGCACTTCTTCAAGCTTCGTTTCGATCGCGAATTGCAGGCCCTCGACTTGGGGGATGAGCGATTCGAAATGGACGCGGCTGCGGGTCAGTTCGACCTTGCCGAGGATCCATCTCGGCATGGCCCGCAGGGGCGCGACGGCATTCGCGGGAGGGTCGGGCCGCGTTACTGGCGGCACCGGAGCCGGGGCGGGTGGATCGGCCTTTTCCCCTTCCTCTCCTTGCACGACCGACTTCAGTCCATCACCGACGGTGAGGACGGCCCCATCGACCTTGACTCGGTCGATGCGGCGGGCGCGCTGGAGGCCGGTGGCGGTGAAATCGACCTCGATGTCGGCTATGCGGATCACTTCGCCCTCGGCGAGCGGTTTGCGCGTGGCCGGTTGCAGCGCCGGAGGAAAAAGCGAGGCCGGCCGTGGCGGACCAATGAACTCAAGCTCGCGCGAGTGGTTGCGGAGCGAGAAATCTTCGAGATGGAGTCGGTAGGCGTTTTCGTCTTCGGGTGTGTTTGTTAGGGTTTCGAGGGAGAATTCCGCGTGGATTTTCGGGACCTTTCCCTTGGCGAAACTCGAATCGGCGACGAGGCGTCCACCTGTGACTTCGAGTTCGCCGACCCGGTAGACGGGACGATTCACCGGGCGCGGATCTTCCGGCGAAGCGGGTGCTCGTCTCAGCCAGTCGCCGAGAGCGGCGTCGGTGAACTCGATCCTGGGTCCCCGCAGTTGGAGCCGCTCGATCCGGTTTCCGCTCTGGAAGTCAGGCCAACGCAGGGACAGCTCGGTGCGGGCGACGCTGAGGAGCGGCTCTGTCGAGGGCGAGGCTCCCGGAGGACGCAGGCGGACCTGCTCGAGCAGGAGCGATTGCCGTCCCTCCGAGGCGAAACCCTCTTCACCGCCGAAGTGCAGATCGCTCAACTCACCCGAGAGCGAGGCGGTGAGTTCGGGACTCTTCTTTCCTGCGATCATGAGATCCCGCAAGACGAAACCCGAGGGCTTGAGCTTGACGAGATCAACGATCCAGGGGCGAGCATTGGGAGTTTGATCGGGTTCCGGCTGGGGTGAAGCGTCCGCCTCGCGGATAAATCGGGCAAGGGTTTCATCGCTTGCGATGAGATCGGCTCCTTCGAGGGTGACCGAGTCGAGGCGGCGTTCCTCCAGAAGGCCCGCGAGGGAATTTGCGCGCAGCTCGAGTCGTGTTGCCGAGAAAAAGGGCACCTTGCCTCCGGCCCCGGCCTGAACTTGATACAGGTCGAGAGCGAGCGGTCCAGCGCTGTTCCAGTGACCGTTTTCGTAGCGAAGATCGGGCAGGGAAAAGCTCGTTTCAAGGGCGAGATCGGGGAGTCGCGCCCGCCCTTCACCGCCGTCGAACCCGCTCAGGGCGATGGCCGCGTCGACCACCTCGATTCCGCTGAGGCGGAGCGAGCGTTCGGTGGGTTTGTCAGGACCGGACAGGGTCGGATCGGGTGCCGAAGCCTCTTCGTTCTCCGCGTTGGCGAACGTCGTCGGAGTGATGCGGAGGTCGAGTCCTTCGAGACGGATCGGATCGAGCTCCATGGTTTTGAGGTCGTTCGAAAGCCGGGCCGCGGCGGAAAGGGTCGCGATCATCCCGTCCGCACCGTTTTTGCCGATCGAGACATTTGAGAGCGAGAGGGCGAGAGGATCGCGGATGAATCCGTTTTCGTCACTCTCGAAGCGACCGGTCTCGAGGTCCCACGTTCCCTCGAGGCGGGGAAGGTGAGGCAGGGAGACGACGAGCCGCCCCTGCTCGATGAGAAGAGCCCCCGTGAATAGACCGAGGCTCGAAAGCCGAAAGGGTGTCGTCGTTTCGGTCGTCGGGGCCTCGGGAGAGTGGAGCGACTTGAGGAGGCTTTCGTCGAGGTAAACTTCGGGCCGATGCAGGGTGATGTTTTCGAGCCGCCGCGTGGCACGCAATTCGCCGAGACGGTAGGTGATGATCGACTCGGGGATGAGAGCGAGGCGGGTCCCGGGGGGACCTTGTTTTGGGGCGAGTTCGAGATTCTCGATGCGGATGACCCCGATGGGATAGAAGTTGATCTCCCCTACCGACACGCGAAAGGGCTCGACGAGAAGGGCGAGGGTCTGATTGAGCAGTCGGACGCGGTTGTAGTAGAGGACTGAGGCGACGATCGCGACAAGGAGAACGATTCCGGCCACAACGATGCTCGAGAGCGCAAGAAAACGGCCCAGCCAGCGGAAGATGCCGCGTGGGGAAGGCAATTTCCGGCGTTGCCGGGGCTGTTGTGAAACGTCGGCCACCCTTCCACTATAGCGACCGGGGCGGGGATTGCGAACGCGGGAAGCGAGAGAAAATCCCGGTCACTCGTAATCGGCGATGAGCCTGAGATTGGCGATCTCGACTGGGGAGAATTGCTCTTGCACGGCCTCGGGCGAGGCTGTCCGTGGCTGATAGGCGGGGCCGAATTCGGCCGCGAAGCGGCGGCCTTCGTCGGTGGGGAAGATGAAGCCGTGGCGGAGGTAAATCTCGTTGCGGGCGCGCCAGAGGCCTGCCGGGGGAAGGGCGCGCACTTCGTCGACGCCGAGGGGACGTGCGTGCGAGTCGGGGAAGACCCAAGGGACTCGGGGGGCGCTCGACTGCGAGGTGGGCATCACCATGGGCGGTCCCTGAGGCGCGATCATTGGACGAGAAGCGACATACATACGCTCGCCACGCTTGAGACCCTCGATCAGGGCGATCGCGCCGAGGGTCCGATCGATCTGCTTCGGACGCGTATTGGTGCGGTTACCCCATTTCGGAACCGAGACCGAGACCGACTTCAAGAGTGGGAAAATGAGGTCGGTCTTGATCGCGTAGTTCACCGACTGGGGCAGATAGCCGCCGTTCTCCATCCGGTCGATCGAGTTGAGGCCAGCGGCGACGACGCCGACGACGCGGCCCGAGGAGGACAGGAGCGGTCCGCCTGAATTCCCCGGCTGCACCGGAGCCGAGATCTGGATGTAGCGGGGATCATCGCGTAGGCCGGAGAGGGCGTTGACGATGCCGGTGGAGATCTTCGGATTGATCCCGAGAACACTGGGATCTGGGAAGCCGGCTGCAAGCACTTCGGAAGCGTGGGTGACTTCCGAGGAGGGCGAGAGGCCGAGAAAACGTCCCGGCCATTCCTCTACCTTGAGGATGGCGAGGTCGTTGCGGGGATCCAGGGCGACAATCGAGGCTTCGAGATAGCCGCCTTCGAAATGGACGACCACCCGCTCGGCCTCCCTCACCACGTGGTGACAAGTGACCAGATAACCTTTGGGACTGATCGCAAAGCCGGTCCCGAATTGCCCGGCGTCGATCGGGGTCGACGCAAGGAACCAGGCCGCAAGCATGGCTGCGTTCCGCTTCATGGTGGGGGTTCTCGGAGAGCCTCCCGGAGTGGGATCGCAGGGTGTTCAAGGCTGCGAAGCGCCGGTTGGCAAGGACGGGTGTTGTTCAGGCACCCGAGTGTTTGTGTTGTGGAAATTATAACGACCTCAGAGTGATTCCGCAAGACTAAATTTCATAATATTTATAGCAGTGAGAATTTTGGCGTAAGCTGAGGGGTGAGGGACAGGCAATTCCGCGAGCTGGGAGGGGCTGGAAGGGACAGGCAATTCCGAGGCTAGAAGGGACAGGTAATTCCGAGGCAAAGCTGGAAGGGACAGGCAATTCCGAGCGAGGGGCAAGGGACAGGCAATTCCGAGAATACTTAGGTGAAACATCACAGGGGATACCTCGCCGCCCTGCGCACCCATCCACAAAATCTCTTCGCCTCCCAAAAGGAAATCCTCCGCCGTCTCTTCGACCAACACCCCGCCCTCAACCCCATCTACGACCAAATGCAAAAAACCAACCAACTCATGAGAACGAAAAACGTCACCGCTCGTCAGGCCAGGCAACTGATCCCGCTTCTCCTCGACCTGATCAAAACCCTCAAATCCAGCGGCTTTCAACCCATCGTCACTCTGGCGAGAACCCTAGCCAACTGGGATGAAGCCATCGTCGCCATGTGGCGCTTCTCCAAAAACAGCGGCATCACCGAGGGCTTCCACCGAAAGATGAAACTCATCCAGCGCCGCGCCTACGGCTTCAAAAACTTCGAAAACTACCGATTGAGAGTCTTAGCGGAGTGCGGTTAAAAACAGACCTGTCCCCAAACTTTTGTGGAGACCCGGAGACCCGTGGAGACCCCACTTTTTGCCCGAAGGCAAAAGTGGTCGGAACGACTGGATTCGAACCAGCGACCCCCACACCCCCAGTGTGATGCGCTACCAGACTGCGCTACGTCCCGTCACTTTCACCGGTCGAATGACCGGAGAGGGGAACAGTGAACGAGTTTTCCATTTCCGCAAGTGCCTTGTCCTTCAAAAAAAATTGAGAGGGTGGGTGAACTTTTTAGACTCGATCCGATTTTGTGTCATGCTGCACCGCTCATGAAGTCGCCAAAGGTCAGGGTCGCCGTCATCGGCGCGAGCGGATACACGGGGCAGGAGTTGCTCCGTCTCCTCGTGATGCATCCGCAGGTGGATCTTGTGGCGGTGACCTCACGTCAAGAGGCCGGAAGGGCTCTCACCTCGGTCTTTCCACGCCTTGCCGGCGCGCCCTCCGTGGAGGGGCTTTCCTTCATCGATCCGGAGATCGAGGCCATCGTCGCGACCGGTGCCGAAGCCGCCTTTCTTGCCCTGCCCCATGGGGTCGCCGCCGAGTTCGCGGTGCCTCTCCTCGAGCGCGGGCTGCGCCTCATCGACCTCAGCGCCGACTTCCGCCTGCGCGATGCGGAGGTCTATGCGGAGTTCTACGGTCATGCCCATCCGGCCCCGGATCTGCTGACGCGCGCCGTCTACGGATTGCCCGAATTTTACCGCGAGACCCTCGCCGCCGCCGATCTCGTGGCCTCACCGGGCTGTTATCCGACAAGCATCCTCGTGCCGCTCGTGCCGCTCGTCCGTAAAGGACTCGTGAAGCCGGGCGGCATCGCCGTCTCGAGTCTCTCGGGGGTCAGCGGAGCCGGGAAAAAGGCGGAGACGAGCCTGCTTTTCGCCGAGGTGAACGAGAGCCTGCGGGCCTACGGTGCCCCGAAACACCGCCACCTCAGCGAGATCGAGCAAGAGCTCTCGATCGCCGCGGATGAAAAGGTGACGATCTCCTTCGTGCCGCATCTCATGCCGGTGACGGCGGGGATCCTCACGACGATTTTCTGCGAGGCTGCCGGTGATCTCGAGACGCTCTCGGCCTCGATCAAGGCGGCTTACGCCGAGGTTTACGCCGACAGTCCCTTCGTCCGCATCCGCGGGGAAGGGGGCTTCGCCGACACCAAGCACGTCGTCCGCACGAACTTCGTCGATGTCGGCTGGGTCGTCGACCGCAGGACGGGCCGTCTCATTCTTTCCAGCGCCGAGGACAATCTCGGCAAGGGGGCCGGCAGTCAGGCCATCCAGAGTTTCAATGTCATGTTCGGGTTGCCGGAAACGGCGGGGTTGCTTCAATTCTGATCCTTTTCCACCGTTTCAACCATGGGTAAAAAAGTCAAAGTCATCGAAGGAGGCGTCTGCACGCCACAGGGGTTCAAAGCCGGGGCGATCGCCTGTGGCATCAAAAATCCGGCGGTCGAGCGTCTCGATCTCACGCTGATCTATTCGGAGTTCCCCACAGTCGGCGCTGCGGTCTACACCCAGAACCAGGTCTGCGCGGCTCCGGTGCGGCTCTCTTCGAGCTATCTGAAATCGGCCGAGCCGCGTGCGATCATCGCGAACAGCGGTAACGCCAATGCCTGCACCGGTCCCCAGGGCCTCATCAACGCCCGCACCATGACTGCGGCCACGGCGAAGGCTCTCGGTCTGAAACAACGCGAGGTGCAGGTCTGTTCGACCGGCATCATCGGCGTGCCGTTGCCGATCGATCGCATCGAGCCCCGCATCCCCGAACTCGTCGCCTCGCTCGGTAGCGATGGCGGGGTGGCCGCGCGCGCGATCATGACGAGCGACACGCGTCCGAAGGAAATCGCCGTGCAGGTGAAAATCGGCGACGTGAAGGTGATGATCGGTGCGATTGCGAAAGGCGCGGGGATGATTAATCCGCACATGGCGACGATGCTTTGTTTTATCACGACCGATGCCGCGATCTCGAAGGCCGAGATCGTCGCGGCGACGAAGGAGGCGGTCGATCTTTCCTTCAACCGCATCACTGTCGACGGCGACATGAGCACGAATGACACCGTCATCGTCATGGCCAACGGTCAGGCCGGGAACAAGACGATCACCCGCGGTGGCGAAGGCAGCGCCGAATTCCGCGAGGCCCTCATCGAGGTGATGCTCGAGCTCGCCAAACGCATCGTCTCCGACGGCGAGCGGGTTACCAAACTCGTCGAGGTGCAGGTGCGTGGCGCCGCCTCGAACATGGATGCCGAGCGCGTTGCCCGTGCCGTCGCCAATTCCAAGCTCGTGAAGTGCTCGTGGAACGGCAACGATCCGAACTGGGGCCGCATTCTCCACGCGGTCGGATACTCTGGGGCGCGGGTGAAGGAGGAGATGGTGAACATCCATCTCAACGGCGTCATCGTCACCCAGAACGGCCTTTCCGCCGGGACGGACGGCGAAAAACTCATCGCCGCCGTGAGCGGATCCGAATTCACCGTCGGGATCGATCTCAATCTCGGCAAAGGCGCTTTCACGATCTACACCTCGGACCTCTCGCCCGAGTATGTCGATTTCAACCGCACCGAATATTCGGCGGTGAAGAAGAAATAAAGTAGAAGCGGCGTCACGCCGCTTTCAGTCCCGTGCCCGGCCGACATTTCCACCCCGCGCGTGACCGAATCTCCCCTTGCCCCCGGGTAAAATCCGGCGATCTTCCCCGCTCGCGAATTTTCCCATGGCATCCACCTTTCAGCAGCAGATCGAGAAAGCGGCCGTCCTCGTCGAAGCCCTGCCCTACCTGCAGCAGTTCCGTGGCCATACCTTTCTCATCAAGGTCGGCGGCAGCGCCATGGACGACCCCGAACTGGTGAAGCGCCTCCTCCGTGATGTCGTCTTTATGGAAGTGGCGGGGATCAATCCCGTGCTTGTTCACGGCGGCGGCAAGGCGATTTCGGCGGCGATGAAGGATTCCGGGCTCGACGCCGAGTTCGTCGGGGGGCTCCGCGTCACCTCCGATGAGGCCATGGAGCTCGTCGAGCGCACCCTCAGCCGCGAGATCAATCCCGGTCTCGTGAAAGGCATCGAAGGATTCGGCGGCCGCGCCCTCGGCATTCACGGGAACGAGGCCTTCATTGGTGAGCGCATCACCGGCTGGTCGCAGGACGAAGAGCGCGAGGTCTCGCTCGGTCGTGTCGGCCGCGTCGTTGGCTTCGAGCTTTCGAAAATCCATGCCGCGATCTCGACGGAGATCGTTCCCGTGGTGTCCCCAATCGCCTCGGAGAGGGATACGCTCCTCAGTCTCAACGTCAACGCCGACCTCGCCGCGAGTGCCCTCGCCGCTGAGTTGAAGGCGACGAAGCTCGTTTATCTCAGCGACGTCCTTGGTCTGATGAGGGATCCAAAGGACGAAAGTAGCCTCATCCATTCGCTCAAAGCCGACGAGGTCGAGGGGCTCATCGCCGACGGCACCATCAGCGGAGGCATGATCCCGAAGGTGCGTTCCTCGGTCGAGGCCCTGCGTGCCGGGGTCGGCAAGGTGCATATGATCGACGGGCGCATCCCGCATTCGCTGCTGCTCGAGATCTTCACCACCGAGGGGATCGGCACCGAAATCGTCAAATGAGTGATCCTTCCTCCATGGTCTCCGCGACTCCCGCGGGGAAGCCCTCCGTTCTTTCGACGGAGCAACTGATGCACGACTACGTCCTCGGCAACTACGGACGTTTCCCGATCGCCTTTTCCCGTGGCGAAGGTGTCTGGCTCTGGTCGGAGGAAGGACGCCGTTACCTCGATTTTTCGAGTGGTGTCGCCGTATGCGCGCTCGGGCATAGCCCGAAAGTGATGGTCGAAGCCCTTGCCACCCAAGCCGCGAAGCTGATCCATTGCTCGAATTTGTATTGGATACGCGAGCAGGCCGAACTCGCCCGTTTTGTCGTCGAGACGATGATGGAGCGACCCGGCAAGGTCTTCTTCTGCAACAGCGGAGCCGAGGCGAACGACGGCCTCATCAAGCTCGCGCGGAAACGCGCCTGGGAGAAATACGGTGCGGACTCGGGCAAGAACGTCGTCATCACCTGCAAACAATCTTTCCACGGGCGCACCCTCGGTGGCATCGCCGCGACCGGACAGGAAAAGGTGAAAGTCGGATTTGATCCGCTTCTGCCCGGATTTCTCCACGTGCCCTTCAACGATCCCGCGACCTTGCGCGAGGCGGTGAATGAAACGACGGCGGCGATCCTTTTCGAGCCCGTGCAGGGCGAGGGTGGGATCAATACCGCCACGCCCGAATTTTTCGCCGAGGCTGCGAAGCTGCGCGACGAGTTCGACCTGCTCCTCATGTTCGACGAGGTGCAGTGCGGCGCGGGGCGCACCGGTGACTGGTGCGGCTGGCGCACCGTTCTCGAGGGAAGTGGTGTCGCGGTGGAGCCTGATGCCGTGAGCTGGGCGAAGGGATTCGCCGGCGGTTTCCCGATGGGATCCTTCTGGGTCGCCGAAGAACACGCCGCCGCTCTGGGGCCGGGCTCGCACGGATCGACCTTCGGAGGCACGCCGCTCGCCTGTGCCACGGCCATGGCGGTGCTGGGAGAAATCGAAAATGCCGGGGTCCTCGCGAACGTGAAACGGCAGGAGTCGCGCATCCGCGAGGCCGTTGCGAAATGGGATTTTGCGATTCTGCGCGAACTGCGCGGGGTTGGGTTGATGTTAGGGTTTGTCCTCGATGCGGAGGCGATGAGCCCCGTTGCGGGTTTTGCCGAATCGGGCAAGGCACCTTCCCTCTTTGTCGTGAATGCCGCGCGCGAAGCGGGGCTGTTGACGGTGCCGGCCGGGGAAACCGTGGTTCGCTGGCTGCCGCCCTTGAACGTGACGGACGCGGAGGTCGATGAGGCTCTCGCGCTCTTTCATGCCGTCCTTTCGACCCTCTCGGGTCGGTGATCGAACCCTGTTGATTCCTGCCATGAAACATCTCCTCGGCATCGAGCCTCTCACCGCTGGTGAGATTTCCGCCCTCGTCGACCACGCGCTCGTCCTCAAGGAGCAGCGCTCGCGCGGATCCATCACCACGGAACTCAAGGGTGAGACGTGGGCGATGATTTTCACGAAGTCGTCGACGCGCACGCGCGTAAGTTTCGAGGTCGGCCTCACCGAACTCGGGGCCCGTCCGCTTTTCCTCAACGCGAATGACATCCAGCTCGGCCGCGGCGAGCCGATCAAGGACACCGCCCGCGTCCTCGGCCGGATGGTCCATGGAGCGATCATCCGCACCTACGCGCAGCAGGACGTCGTCGATTTCGCCGATTATGGGAAGATCCCCACGATCAACGCCCTCACCGATGAGGAGCATCCCTGCCAGATCCTCGCCGACCTCCTCACGATCCGCGAGCGGCTCGGGGGGTGGGAAGGCAAGAAAGTCGCCTTCTTCGGCGACGGCGATTGCAACATGGGGCGATCGTGGGCCTGGGCGGCGAAGCGGCTTGGTTTCGAGCTTGTCATCGCCGCACCAAAAGCCTTCCAGCCTGACGACGCTTTCATGGCCCGCCTCGGAGAGGCGCCTGTGACCTTGACTGAGGATGTCGAAGCCGCTGCCCGCGGAGCCGACGTCCTTTACACTGACACCTGGGTGAGCATGGGCCGCGAGGCCGAAGCGCAAGAGCGTTTGCGGATCCTCGATCCCTTCCGGATCCACGGCGGTCTCGTGAAACTGGCCAACCCCGGAGCGATCGTGCAACACTGCCTGCCCGCCTACCGCGACAAGGAAATCTGCGGGACGCTCTTCGAAGAGCGCGCCGACGAAATCTTCCAGCAGGCCGAGAACCGGCTTCATGCCCAAAAGGCGATCCTGATTGCGCTGGCACGGGAGCGTTGAGAGGCGGGGTGTTTCGATGCGACGTTCGCGCAAAAAGCGAGGGACTGCTTTGCCTGAACGAAACCGCATTCCCTCCCGCGATCTTTTCCTTCGCCAATCCCCGGATTCCTGCGATGATGGAATCATGAAAGAACGCAGTGTTCTTTGCGAAAGCCACGCCGAGGAAGTGGCCAATACGATCAGCCATGCGATCGGCGCGGTGCTCAGTCTCGTAGGTTTCGCGATCATGGTGCGCCTCGCCCTGCCGCTCTCGGCCTGGCACGTCGCCGGTGTTTCGGTCTTTGGTGGCAGTCTCGTCCTCCTCTACGGAGCCTCGGCCTTTTACCACTACGTGACCTCGCACGGGAAGAAACGCCTCTTCCAGATCCTCGACCACGCCCTCATCTTCGTGCTCATCGCCGGCAGCTACACGCCCTGGCTCCTCGTGAATCTGCGTGGGCCCTGGGGCTGGTCTCTCCTCGCCGCGGTCTGGGGTCTCGCCCTCGGCGGGGTGGTGCTGAAGACCATCCTGCTCCCGCGCTTCAACAAACTGGGCACGGCGCTCTACATCCTCATGGGCTGGATGATCTGCATCGCGATCAAACCGCTCATCGAATCGGTCAACACGGTGGGGATGGTCTGGCTCGTTGCGGGCGGCCTTTGCTACACCGGCGGCGTCTACTTTTATCTGAAGCCAAAACTGCGCTACGGCCATTTCATCTGGCACCTCTTCGTGATGGCCGGGAGCCTCTGTCATGTCATCGCGGTGATTCTCGGGGTGCTGGTGGTCGCGTGATGGGGCCACTTCTGGTTCAACGGTAAAGACCTGGGCCGCTTCTTCGATCAGGGACAAACCCGGGCAGCCGAGACGAGTCGTTTGCTGCTGTGAGGCAATCCGACTCCTGTCAGGAGTTCGGTCCAGGGGATGTCGATTTGCTTTCCCGGAACCAATTGGGAGAGGAGGGCTTCGAACAAAAATTCACGCCTCCAGCCCCTTCACGCCTGCCGCGGTGCTGCTGCCGAATTGATCGATCTCCACGCCCATGCGCTGGGCGAGGGGAACGAAGAGGTTGGCGAAGGGGGTGTTGTCTTTCTCGTCGTGGGCGACGTAGCCCTGATGCTTGAAGCCGCCTCCCGCGACGAGGACGGGCAGGTTGCGCCAGTCGTGGCTGCTCGCGTTGCCGAGGTTCGAGCCGTAGAGCACGGCGGTGTGGTCGAGGAGCGACTTCCCGTTTTCGGAGACGGATTTAAGTTTTGTCAGGAATTCGGCGAAGACGTCGAACTCGGCCTCCTCGATGATCTTGAGCTCGTCGATCTTCGCCGGGTCCTTGCCGTGGTGAGAGAGGTTATGCCAGTCGTTCTTCACGCCGGGAATGGTCGGGACGGCGTTCATCCCGGCGAGCTGGAAGGTGATCGTCCGGGTCGAGTCGGTCTGCAGGGCGAGGACGATCATGTCATTCATGAGCCGCTGTTTGGCGATGGCGTCGTTTTTTTCCTGCACGTCCTTGGGTAGTTCGGAGGCCACCTGGGGTTTGGGTTTTTGCACCCAGCCCTCCGATTCCTGGAGTCGCTCTTCGAGGTCGCGGACGGAGGCGAGGTATTCGCCGAGCTTCTCCTTGTCGCGGGCGCCGAGTTGACGCTCGAGACCCTTTGCTTCGCCGAGAACGGTGTCGAGGATGCTGCGGCCGCGCTGGAAATTCTTCATCTCGGCGGCGACTTCAGCTTCGGTGCCGTGGATGAAGAGCGCCTTGAACAACTTCGCCGGTGAAGTCTCGCCGGGGAGCTCGACGCCGTTCGCTGTCCAGGACATCGAACGCCCGTTGGTGGAAAGGGCGAGGAAGGGATGACGGGTCGCGCTACCGATGGCATCGGCGATGACCTGATCGAGAGAGATGCTGTTCTTGAATCCGGCGAGCCCGGGACGCCGCGCCGAGGTGAGCCAGGTCATCTCGGAGGCGTGGCCGTTGTTGCCCTGTTGCTCGGGATGGGAGAGTCCGGAGAAGAGGGTGAAATCGCGGCGGTGATCCTTCAGCTTCGAAAGATAGGGCGTGAGTTCGTAGTCCAGACCCCCTTGGGTCGGGAAGAGATGGGGACCATGAAATCCGAGGGTCGCGCACATTGCGACGAAGCGTTTCGGCGACACGGTCGAGGTGGCCCGTGAGAAGGTGGGTGTCATCGCCTCCAGGAACGGCAGTCCGAGCATCGCGCTGCCGACTCCTCGCAGAAAATGCCGGCGACTGAGGGTTTTCCGGGTGGAGAGATGGGGTGTTTTCATGGCAAAAATCTCATACTCATACTCATACTCATACTCATACTCATACTCCGGCGGTGTCCTTGGTGATTCGGTTTTGAGTATGAGTAGGAGGTAAGAGTAGGAGTAAGAGGAAAGCAGAAGCGGCGTTGCGCCGCTTGGGATGGAAGTTCGAAAAAGAGAAAGGGTTCATTTGTTCCGGAAAATCTCCGAGGACACGGCGAGCAACAAGAGATCGCGGAAGCCGTAGCCGGTCTCGCCGGCTTGCGCGACGATTTGGTTGATCTCGGGACGGTCGGAGAATCCCATCTCGCGTCCGGTCGCGAAGGTGAGGAGTTTGGTGACGAAGGCCTTCGCGAGAAGCGCCTGATCCTGCGCGATGAGATCGCGGAAGGCATTGTAGTCGGCGAAGGTGCGCCCATCCTGCAGCTGTCCGCTCGCGTCGACGGGCGGACCGATACGCCATTGGATACGCTTGGATCCGGCATGGAGCTGGGCCGGCTTCTCGCCTTCGCCGAGACTGCGGAAGGTCTCGCGCCACCCTCCGATAGGATCGAAGATCTCGAGGGCGAAACCGGGCGGATCGATCATCTCGTGGCACGATTGGCAGCTCTCGGAATCGCGGTGTTTCGCGAGGAGTTCGCGAAGGGTCGTGGCTCCGCGGATGTCGGGTTCGACGCCGGGGATACCGGGTGGTGGTGGAGCAGGATGTTTGCCGAGGATGCGTTCGTTGATCCAGACGCCGCGCAGGACGGGCGAGGTGTTCGTGCCGTTGGCGGAGACCTTGAGAACACTGGCCTGGGTCATGAAACCGCCGCGCACCGAGGTATCGGGCAGGGCCGTGCGGATGACGAAGGGCGAGGTGACGCCATCGATCCCGTAGTGGTCAGCGAGGCGACGGTTCAACATCGCGAAGTCCGACTTCACGAGATGCGAAGCGTCGAGATTCTCTTCCAGAAGTTCGCGGAAATAGGCCCGTGTCTCGGCGACCATGGAATCCTGCAGGTAGCGGTCGAATTCGGGGAAGAGCTGCTCGTCGGGATTGGTGAACTCGATGCTGCGCAGGTCGAGCCAGGAATCGGTGAAGTCGGTGATGAAGCGGTCAGAGGCCGCCGATTCGAGGAGGCGGCCGGCATGGCGGCGCAGGGCGGCGGGATCTTTTGACAAGAGGTCTTCCCCGGCCGCGGCGACAAGGTCCGCATCAGGTGCGGTGCGTGTCAGGAAGTAGGAGAGGCGTGAGGCGAGGGCGTGGTCGTCGAGCCGGCCTTCGGGTTCTCTCAGGTAGAGGAAATCAGGCGAGCAGAGCATCGCCGCAAGCGCGGTTTCGAGCGCGCTCTCGATATCCGCTCCACCCGTCATTTCGCCCTGAAAAAGGATGAGGTAGGGAGCGATGTCCTCCTCAGTCGAGGGACGACGGAAGGCGGCAGTGGCAAAGCGTTTCAGGACCGGAATGACATCGGTCGTGGGATTCGCCGAAACGATTTCGAACTTCGGCTTGTAGTAGGTCTTTTTTTTGTCCTCTGGATTCCGCGGCTCGATCTCGCGGCGTTCGAGTCCATCGAAAATGAGGCGGTGACCTCGTGTCGGAAACTCCTCCATGATCGGACCTTCGATCTCGACCGAGGTGATCGCGAGTCCGGGCCCCTCGTAATTCGCGATCCCGCTTTTCTTGATGAGGTATTCGGGGTCGTGGAGTCCCTGAGTCGTGATCTCGACCATGTAATTTTTGTCGATCCAGGTCGTCAGTTCGACGGTCTGCGGCTTGCCGGGTGCGAGGGAAAAGTATCCGTAGTTGGGGCGACCGGCGGCACGGGCGAAGGTGGTGCCGCCGACGGAGAAGATCACGGGTTGGTCGCTTTGATAGGCATAACCGGTGACGCGGATGCGATGGAGTCCGGACTCTTTGGCATTCGCTTCGCGCAGCATCCCGGTCGGGTAGCCGAGTTCGCGGAAAAAGACGACCGCTCCATCAGAGGCTCGGTGCCAGGCATCGCCGATGAATTTGTCGGCGCCCTGGGTCTCGGCGTAGGTCGCAGTGGTTTTCACCGGCGTCGGAGCCGCGGTGGTCCTGGCGATGGCGAGATCGATCGCGGAGGTCGCGAGGTCGAGGTAGATTTTCAACTGCGAGGCCGAGATCCCGAGCGCTTCACCGACGGTGTCGAACTCGCCTGATCGTCCGTCCTCGGGAAGGAGGGCGGCGGCGTCGAGATGGATGCCGAGGAGGTCATTGAGAGTGTTTTCGTATTCCCGGCGGTTGAGACGTCGTAGGACGGTGCCCTTCTGATTCCGGTGGGCGGCGGAGAGGACGGGGCCGAGCTCGTCGCGGAAGATCCGCTTTTCCCCTTCGCCGGGGGCCTCACGGTCGCGCGGTGGCATCTCCCCGTTGGCAACGCGGTCGTAGAGCTGCACCCACTTCGCCATCACCGCCTCGTCGGAAAGGTCGTGCGAGAGCGCATCGAGATCGAGTCCACCCTTCTTCACCGAATCATCGTGGCACTCGTAGCAATGCGTGTCGAAAAAGGGCACGAGCTTTTCGGAAAAATCGGTGGCCTCGACCGGGCGACAGGTCGAAAAGAGGAGGATCAGGGCGACGATGGCGGAGCGCACGGTGAGGTGGCGTTGACAGGTTTTCGGTGCTTGCCGGGAGGCTCGCAAAAAACCGACGGAGTTTCGATCTTTTTCTCTCCGTGTTGATGGGAAGAGCGAGCCGTGAATCGCTTTTGACGAGACGCGCTTTTTCGCTCCATTGCGGCACATGAGTGAAGCAAAAACGTCAAAAGTGGCCCTCGTCACCGGAGCGAGCAAGGGAGTCGGTCGGGGTATCGCTTACGGGCTGGCCGAGGCCGGGTGGGATGTCGCGGTGAACTACCACAGCGATCTCGCCGGGGCCGAGGAAACGCGAGACGTGATCGAGTCGAAAGGCGTCCGTTGCCTCATCGTGCCGGGTGATGTCGGGACAAAAGCCGATGTCGACGCCATGATCGAGGCGGTCGCGACCGGACTGGGGCAGATCGACTGTCTCGTCAACAACGCGGGACGCCAGACCTGGGCTCCTCTCCTCGAACTGAGCGAGGCCGATTGGGACAAAACGATCAAGACGAATCTGAAAGGCAGCTTTCT
Organism: Akkermansiaceae bacterium UBA5020; assembly: GCA_002396885.1. GTDB lineage: Bacteria > Verrucomicrobiota > Verrucomicrobiia > Verrucomicrobiales > DEV007 > Arctic95D-9. The sequence goes on along the minus strand of DGXY01000019.1, from coordinate 96,561 downwards.
CTGCACTCAGGCTGCCGCGATCCGTATGCGCGACGGGGGCCGGGGTGGATCGATCATCAACATCGGATCAGGAGCGAACAAACAACCCTTCCTGAATCTCGTTGACTATTGCGCGTCGAAAGGTGGGCTCGAGCAGCTCACCCGAGTCAGCGCTTGCGAACTAGGACGCTACGGGATCCGCGTGAACTGCGTCGCTCCTGGTGCGATCGAGATTGAGCGGACGAAGGAAGAGTCCGACGACTACTCCGGCACCTGGTCTCCCTTGACCCCAATGGGACGGATCGGCTATCCGCTCGACATCGCCCGCATGGTCGTGCATCTCGCGAGCGACGAGGCTGATTTTATCACCGGGCAGACGATCTACGTCGATGGCGGCCTCTGGACGAAGACCCATTGGCCCTACGCGACCTGAGCGGCGTTTCAGAAGGCGACTTCGAAGAGATTGCTGTAGTCGTCGGTCCAGAGAATGGGCTTGGCCTCTTCATGATCCCACGGGGTGATGCGTTCCGCCGATTTCAGCGCTGCGATGAAGGCTTCACTCTTGGTGATGAGAATCCAATCGGAGTAGTAGGATTCGTATTCGGTGTCCTCTGGGCTGTGATCACAGCGATAGGCCCCGTAGCCGAATTCCTTGGCGAGATTGCGCACCGGATCCGCGAGATCGAGGTGGAGATTGGTCACGTGGATGGCGAGGACTCCGTCGGGCTTGAGGTGTTTGAAGTAGAGATCGAAGGACTCGCGCGTGAGCAGGTGGATCGGGATCGAGTCACCGCTGAAGGCATCGACAAAGAGCGCGTCGAATTGCTGGGATTCGCCCGCGGCCAGTTCGCGTTCGAGCGAGACCCGGGCATCGCCAAGCACGACCTCTTCCTCCCCGGCGCAATCACCGAGGAAGGTGAAGTGCGAGCGCGCGAGTTCCTCGACCTGAGGATTGATCTCGTAAAGGCGAAAGCGGTCGCCGGTCCCGGCATAGGTCGCGATCGTGCCGACGCCGAGACCGACCACGCCGACGTGGATCGGCGCGACGGGCAGTTCGTTGCGCTGTGGGAGACAGGCAAAGACCGCGCCGACGCCGCTCTCGAGACCGTAATAGGTCGTGGCGAGGTCCCGGTCTTCGCTCGAGAAATACTGTCGTCCGTGGCTGATGCGGCCGTGGTGCAGAGTGCGGAAGGCCCCGTCGGTGCCGGCCCCGACTTCTTCGACCTTGAGCACGCCGTAGAAACCGCGTTTCACCGCGATCGCTTGGGTGCGGCTTTCGTCGATGTGTTTCTGCAGAAAAAATCCCATCGTGCCGATCGCGATGAGCCCGAAGACCGTGCCCGGGATGAGGATTGCGTAACGGCGCTGCGGCGCGAACTGGCGCCAGAGTTGGTAGCTTGTCAGGATCGAGAGGAGCACGAAGGCGAGGTGCAGTTCCCAATAGCCGGTGAAAAGCCGCGGGGCCGCGAGACTGACAAAACTCCCACCGATCGCACCGCCCAGTGAGATGCAGAGATAGAAAGCGGTGAGGTGGCGCACCGGCGGTTTCATCCGGACGACTTCGCCGTGGCAGACGAGGCAGGTGAAAAAGATCGTGCTGCAATAGATCACGATCTGCCAGAGGAGCGGCCATTCGGTCGAAGCATATTGGCGGTTCATCAGCCAGATCGTCATGCCGACGCCGACGGCGGCGAGGGGGATCGCGAGGGCGCGGTGATACCAGCGCGCGTGGTCGAAGGCAATGATGAAGGTCAACAGGTAGAGCGAGAGCGGTAGCACCCAGAGAAAGGGAACGACGGCCACGTCCTGGCACATCTGGCTCGTGAGGGAGAGGAGCAGCATCGATCCGCAGGCGCTAAAGGCGATCCAGAGAAAGACGTTGATGGGGCTCGGGCGCTGCGTGACGCTCTCACTGTCTCCGGATGCCTCGCCGCCCGCGCTGCGGCGCAGGTAAAGAATGCCGGCGCCGATCGCGAGCAGTCCGTAGGCGACGAATCCCCAAGACCAGAGTCGCGTCTGTTCACCGACATTGAGGAGCGGTTCGAAGAGAAATGGGTAGGTGAGCAGCCCGAGGAGACTGCCGAGATTCGAGATCGCGTAGAGCCGGTAGGGTGAGCGTCCAGGATGCGTTTCGGCAAACCAATGCTGGAGGAGCGGTCCCGAGGCCGAGAGGAGGAGATAGGGAACGCCTACGGTCAAGGCAAGCAGTCGCACGATCCCGAAAAGCGGATTGGCCTCGGTGCCGTCCGGCTTCCATTGCGGATCCGGCGTGATCGGGAGGAGGAGGAAGGCGAGCGCAAGCAGCGAAAGATGGAGAGCCACCTGGGGCCGCCGCTTTTCCCGGAGAAAGGTGACGAGAACGTGCGCGTAAGCATAGCCGCCGAGCAAACCGACTTGGAAAAAGAGGAGGCAGGTCGTCCATACTCCCGGGCTGCCACCATACCAAGGAAGAATGTAGCGCGCGATGACCGGTTGCACCTGAAAGAGCAGGAAGGCGCTCAGGAAAATGGCGAAGAGGAACAGGGGCATGGCGCTGGAACCCGCAAAGCGGCGGATGGTTGCACGGATGAGGATCAATCCGCCTCCGGTCGCTGCTCGCGCTCTAACAATTCACGCAGCGCCTTGGCCGGCGGCTTTGCATTGAAAAGCACCTCGTAGGCCTGATCAATGAGCGGGGTGCGGACGCCGAGCTTGCGGGCGAGCTCGTGGGCGTTTTTCGCGTTGGGGACCCCTTCGGCGACCTGGCTCATTTCCGCGATGGCCTCGTCGAGGGTCTTGCCCGATCCGAGCATGCGGCCAACGCGGTTGTTCCGGCTGTGTTCGCTGTAGCAGGTGACGATGAGGTCGCCGATGCCGCTGAGACCACGGAAGGTCTCCTCCTTCGCGCCGAGGGCAACCCCGAGACGGGTCATCTCGGCGAGGGCGCGCGTCACCATTGCGGCTTTGGCGTTGTCCCCGAGACCGAGTCCGTCGATCGCGCCGGCGGCAATGGCAAAGACGTTTTTCACGACACCGCCGAGTTCGATTCCGACCACGTCGGTGCTCGTGTAGGTGCGGAACCAGGGCAGGGTGAAGACCTCCTGGACTTTGGTGGCAATGTCAGGATCGGTGGCGCCGACGGTGACGAGGGTGGCGATTCGCTTGGCGACTTCCTCGGCGTGGCTGGGGCCCGAAAGCACCGCGACGGGATTCTCCGGGAAGAATTCCTCGATGAGCTCGTGCATCAGCTTACCGCTGCCTGGGTCAATGCCCTTGGTGCAGTTCACGAGAATGGTCGAGGCGGGGAGACCGACACCTTGGAGCTGGGTCAGGACGATGCGGGCCACCTGCGAGGGCACGACGAGGAGGATCAGCGGCGCATCCTTCACTTCGGTGATGTCCGTGGTGGCCCGGATCGCGGGGGGTAGATCGACCTCGGGCAGGTAGCGAGAATTGCGATGGGCAGAGTTGACCTCGTCGCGGATGGAGGGCTCGTTGCCGTAGAGGCTGACGGCGAGCCCGCGATCGGCGAGGGCTACGGAGAGGGCGGTGCCCCAGCTCCCGGCTCCAAGGACGGCGGCGTTGGTGAACATGTCAGGAAAGAGTCGGGGGATTTTCGATGCCGGTGGGCGGCGCGGTTTTTTTGCCGAAGCGGTTTTCTTCGCCGCGCCTGAGACGGGCGATGTTGGCGCGGTGTTTCCAGATCGCGAGGACACAAACAAAGAGGCCGAAACCGAAGACGGCGGCATTCCATTTACCCGTGATCCAAGTTTCGAGGGCAAGTTCGATCGGAATGAGGAGCGCTGCGGCGATCGAGGCGAGTGAAACGTAGCGGGTGATCAGAAGGACGACGATCCAACCCGTCACGGCGGCGAGGAGCGCCCAAGGGAGGATAGGCAGAATCGCTCCCGCCGTGGTGGCGATGCCCTTGCCCCCCTTGAAGCCGAGCCAGAAGGTGTAGTTGTGCCCGAGGATCGCGGCGATGGAGGTGGCGATGTGGATCGCTGACGAGTCGCTGAACGCCTGCGCGAGGAGAACGGGGAGGAGTCCCTTCAGCATGTCGAGGATGAGCACGGCGATCCCGACAGGTTTGCCGAGGACACGGAGCACATTTGTCGCGCCGATGTTGCCGCTGCCGTGCTGCCGGATGTCGATCCCGCGTAGTTTCCCGGCGAGGTATCCAAAGGGCGTTGCCCCGACGACATAAGCGACGAGGACGGGCCAGACTTCTCGGAGGAGTTCGGCGGGGGCGGGCATGAGGTTAAACTATAGGGGACCATGGCGGATGCAGGTCCCTCTGTCCAGCAGCGGATTGCCCTTCCCGTTCATGATCGACGCTGCATCGGAGCCATAACCATAAGCACCGAGATAGGGAGGATAGGGACAGACATCGTGCCCGGGATAGGATAGGCATCGCGCCCGGGGTAGGGACAGGCATCGCGCCCGGGGTAGGGACAGGCATCGTGCCCGGGGTAGGGACAGGCATCGAAGCGCCGAGGTAGAGCGAGATAAGTGACAGGCAACTTCTCTCCTCAGCCGTGAATATTTTTTTTGAAAGTGTTCGTGTGAACATTTATCAATGGTGATGCGTCAGCCGAGAATCAAAGTCGAAGAATGCGCCCACTACCATTGTCTCTCCCGCATCGTGGGTAGGGAATTTCTCCTGGGCGACGAGGAAAAAGAGTTTTTTGTCAGACTCATTCGCAAGCTTGAGGCATTTCATGGATGCTTGGTCCTGACTTACTGTGTCATGTCGAATCATTTTCACCTCCTCCTCGAAATGCCCGGCACCACCGCCTCGGCGGACCTTTGTCGTGAGGAAATTCTCCGACGAGTGGCGATCCTTTACGGGGTCGACGGAGTGGAAGCTCTCCGGCAGGAACTCGACCGTGCCGCCGCGAGCGCCGATCCGCGATGGGAGCGGGAGATTTTGGATCGCTTCCGTTGCCAGATGGGCGACCTGTCTGTTTTCATGAAACAGCTGAAACAGCGCTTCAGCATCTGGTTCAACCAGCGCAAAGGACGTAAAGGAACCTTGTGGGAAGAGCGCTACAAAAGCGTTCTCATTGAAAGTGATAAGCGGGCCCTTCTCACTGTCGCCGCCTATATCGACCTCAATCCGCTGAGGGCACGAATGGTGAGCCGGATTGAAGATTACCGATGGTGTGGTTACGCTGCCGCGGTGGCCGGTCATCGCTCGGCTCGGGCGGGGCTCGTCCGGGTTTTCGACCAAGCCAATTGGGTGAGTGGGGAAGATCCTGCCGGGAATTGGGCAAAGACCGGTTCTTCCTACCGGCTGCTGCTTTACGGCCAAGGTGAGGTCCGAGAGCTGCCCCAACCAGGAGAGAAGCCGAGCCGTCAGGGTTTCACTTGCGAAGAAGTCGAGGCGGAGATCGCTCGAGATGGAAAGCTCCCTTTGTCGAGGGCCCTGCGGGTAAAAGTGCGTTATTTCAGCGATGGAGTGGTCTTGGGCAGGGCTGCTTTCGTGGAGAGCGTCTACGAGCGACATCGGGCATTTTTTGGATCGCGTCGAACTACGGGAGCGCGGGAGATGCGGGGAGCTGATTGGGGGGAACTGCGGGTGATGCGGGAATTGCGAGCGGACGCGTTCGGCTAGTGGGCTTCGGAGAAGCGGATCGAAATGGGCTAGACATGAAACCGAAGCGGGTTTCGATCGTTCGTCGTGCCTTTTTGATGAGGATAAAGAGCCCAGAGGTGTGTGAGCATGTCTTTCCGGCACAAAACTCGGAAGAGATCTGCGGGACCGAAGGGCAGTTCGATCACAGATTTTCTTCGAATCACTTGATCGATTAGATTACATAAGAGACAGCGGTCACTTGGCTCTCGCAATTGCCTGCAAATTGCCTGTCACTGTCGTGGGTTTTAAGAGGCATCTTTTGCCCCCATTTTTCCTCCCCTTCCGATGCCATTATCGATGATCCAATGGGCATTTCGCTCGGCCGATCCGGCGTGACGGGCCATTGCTTCGGCACCCCGCGCGGCCATGGCGAGACCTGTGCCCGGGTCGAGGAGGAGTTCTCGGATTGCAGCGGTCAGTGCTTCTTTCCGGTCGAGTTGACGGAGCCCTCCGATGCGACGGAGTTCCTGGACGACTTCGGCGAAATTCTCCATGTGTGGTCCCACGACGACAGGACGTCCCGCAAGGATGGGCTCGACGGGATTTTGCCCTCCGAAGCCGTGAAAACTCTTCCCGATCACGACGATCTCGGCGAGGAGAAACCAAGATCGGAGCTCTCCGGTGGTGTTCGCGATCCAGACGCGCTCCGGTGTAGCCTCATGAGTCGTCGGCCCAACCCTGTGTGCTCCCATACGGAGGATAGGATCGAAGCCGGCGTCGCGGAGATGGGCGGCGATTTCATTTCCCCGTTCGGCGTGCCTGGGGACGAGGACGAGCCGGAGGTCTGGGAATTCGACCTGCAACGCTCGCGTGGCCGTCGCTAGGAGGATCTCTTCTCCCTCGTGCGTGCTGCCGCCGATGAGAATGCTTCGCGACGCAGGCATGCCTGTGTCGGTGAGCCAGTCGGCGAGTTCCTTTTGCAAGGTCTCGGCCGAGGTGGCGTGTCCGGCGTTATCGAATTTCACACTGCCTGTCACCAAGATGCGCTCGTTCGGGACGCCGAGGGAAGACCAGCGGCCGATATCTTCATCGAAAGGGACAGACACTCCGTCGAGGAGGGAAAAAATCGGATGAATGAGACCATGGACTTTTCCGTAGCGTCGTTCGGATCGGGGGGAAAGTCGTGCATTGGCTAGGAGGACGGGGATTCCCCGCCGCTTCGCGAGTCCAACGAGATTCGGCCAGACTTCGGCCTCGATGAGCACAAGGGCGCAGGGATCAATTTTTCGCAGGACCGACCAAGCGATCCAGGGCAGATCGACAGGATTGTGGATCACAGTGAGGGATTCGGATGCCTTTTCCGCAGCGATCCGGTAGCCGGTCGTGGTCGTGGTGCTGAGGACGATATGGCGGCTGGGTGCGGCGGAGCGGAGGGGCTCTATCAGCTTCAGGGCAAGGAAGACCTCACCGACGCTGACGGCGTGGATCCAGAGCGGCTTTTTGCTTTGGAATGAGGCAAGGGTTTCGTTCGAAAAGAAGCCGAGCCGTTGCCGGAAATTCCTCGTGAGCCCACCTCGACGAAACCCTTTGATCAAAAAGGACGGCAGCCCGAGAACGAGGACGACGGGGAGAAGCAAATTGTAAATGAGGTAGATGAGGGCGCGTGGCATGAAGTCACGGGTTGCGAGTCACGGGAGCGAGAAAGCTCACACGGGTGACCCCATAGGTGCGTTCCTCTCTGGCCTTCCAAAATTCAGTTTCGGGCAAGTGGGAGGAGGAAAGGCTTTCGAGGACGAGGAGCCCGCCTGTGGAGAGGGTTGCGGCGAGTCCGGGTGAATTCAGGAGTTTCTCCAGCAACTCGCGCTCGGCGTCATTCCGGGCATAGGGCGGATCAGCAAAAATCAGGTCGTAGCGCGCTACGGAGATGGTCCCGAGATGGGCGAGGACGTCGCGTCGATGGACCTTTCCACCCTTGAGTTTGGCTTTCTCGAGATTTTTCTGGATGGATTCGCAGGCGGGCCCGTGGGATTCGATGAAATCGGCTAAAATAGCTCCCCGGCTCAGCGCTTCGATCCCGAGCGAGCCGGAGCCGGCGAAGAGATCGAGCACCCGCGCGCCGACGACGAGGTCGCCGAGCACGGCGAACAGCGATTCACGCACCCGGTCGGTGGTGGGACGGGTGAGACTGCGAGGGACCTGGAGCGGGATGCTGCCCGCGCTGCCGGAGATGATGCGCATGGGATGGGAAAGGGGGAAATTAGGCCAAGGTTTGCCGGTCTCCAATCGTTATTGCGATGGGCACTGTTTTCGTGGAAACTGCCTGTCCCTACTATGGCAGCCGTGGCAGCCGTCCCTAACGTGGCGGCTCGGAGTTTGCCTGTCCCTGTGGTGACGGTTCCCGAGACCGATCCTTTTTGCCTGATGCGCCTGATTCGACAGATTTTTGTCCTGACTTGCTTCCTCGCTTCCTGCGGGGCGGTCTGGGCGGCGGTCTATGCGCGGAAGGAGGGCTTCAGCGAGAGCTGGCGCAACGCGATCGAGCGGGAGTTCGAATCGCGCGGTTATCACGTCGACATCGGCAAACTCACCCTCGGGGCCTTCCGCGGTCTTGTCGCCGAGGAGGTCCGTTTTTTTCAGGATGCGACGCGTGAGCAGGAGATCGCCTTCATCGACGACGTCTTCCTCGATGTCGATCTCAGTCGCATCCTGGACAAACAGGTCTCGATCAACACGCTCGACGTGCAGGAGGCGAGCGTCTCGCTACCGCTCGATCCGGCGCGGGCGAATGCAAAACGACTCCGCGTCACGGGACTCTCGGGACGTATCGTCATCACCGAGAGTGTCATCGAGATTGTGAAAGCCGAAGCGCAAATGGATGGGATCGATATTTCGGTGAAAGGATCGTTGGTTCGCCCCCCCCTCGACGAAGCCGAGGAAGACAAGGTGCGCGACAAGGCTGCCGACGAAGCGGCTCTCGCTCATCGCCGGCGGCAGCTCCTGAAATTCCTGCGTGAACTCGAGACTTACGAACTCACCGGCGGCCGACCCACCGTCGAGATCGAATTCCGCGGAGACCTCGACGAACTTGAGACAATGACGGCGCGGGCCCGCATCACTACCCCATCCTTCAACAAGCAGGGCCAGACCTACCGCGTCGAAGGACTCACGGCGGCCGTGAGATTTGACGGCCGCGAGAACCGCGCCGAGATCGAGGAGCTGAAGGTGATCGATGAAAAAGGAGTCTTCGATCTGACCGGACAATGGACCCAAGCGGGAAACCGGCTCGATTTCAATTTGAACTCGACCGCCGATGTCGCCGGGCTCGCGGGGCTTTTTTGGGCCGACAAGAAGCTCGGGGAGATCGTCTTTTTCAATCCTCCGACGATCGAGGCTTCGGGTCATCTCGCGCTGGACGCGATTCTTGCAGGGGCGAAGGGGTTCCCCGGCGAAGTGATGGGCGAGGTCCGTTCGGAGCGATTCGTCACTCGCGGTACGGTGTTTTCTGGAGTGAATTTTGGGTTCAGCACTGCCGGCGAGCGTTTTTACCTGCGGAATCTCCGTCTCGATCACAAGACCGGGGTGGCCTTTCTCAACCTCAAATATGAGCCCGGAAAAGGGAGCGAGACGGTGCAATACCAGACCGAGATCAAGCTCGATCCTCTTGTCTTCCGGCCTTTCTTCGACGAGCGCGGGAGGAAATTCATCGATGCGTGGAATTTCAGCGAGACCTCGTCGATCTACATCGCCGCGGTGGGGCAGGGGGAAAACTGGAGTTTCTCGAGTTGGGAAAATCACGGGGTGATCGACCTTCGCCAGTTCCGTCTCAACGGAGTCGATTTCCTCGAACTCGAAACCGACTACGAATCGGACGGCGAGACACAATGGTTCCGCAATGCTTCACTCGTCCGCGAAGAGGGCAAGATCGTCGCCGAACTCGCCGAAAATCATCGTCGCGAGCGAAGCTGGGAGGTGAAGGGGGTCGTCTCCACCGTCGATCCAGCTGAGGGCGCGAAGGCCTTCAATCCGAAACTCGCCAAGGCCCTCGGGAAATATCGCCACAGCAGTCCGCCGACGATCCGCATCGCAGGACGCCTTGATGGACGCCGCAACGAGGAAGTCGGGGATGAGCCACGTCGGAACGAGTTGACCATCTCCTTCGCAGGTGGGGGCGACGCCCAGTATGATTTCCTCGGAAAAACGCTCACGCTGAGCGATCCGGTCGGTGAGCTGAAGGTCGAGGGCAGTCGCGTCCATCTCACCTCTCTCGCGGGCAGCATCTTCGGCGGCCGCGTCGAGCTCGATTACGACGTGAAAAACGTGCGCGATCCGAACGCGCCTTTCGCCATGAAAGCGGCGATCCGCGACGTGCCACTCGAGCGCGTCACGAAACACTACGACGGCGGTGGTGACATCACCGGAGCGGTCGATGCCGATTTTGAGATCACGGGCAATGCCGGACAGATCGCCACCTTCAACGGAGGTGGTAGCGCGAGCATCTCCGATGGATTCCTCTTCGCCATCCCGGTGCTCGGCCCGCTCACCAAATTGCTCAGTGTCGGCAATGGCAATGGCAACGGTAACGGTAACGGTGGAAATATCGCGAAAGAAGCGTCGGCGAATTTTCGTCTCGAAAACGGGGTCATTGTGACGCGCGACATCGAGGCGCTCACGAAAACCTTCCGGGTGAAGGCGGCGGGTAATGTCTCCCTCGTCGATCAGGCGGTCGATCTCGAGGCGATCGTGAATACGCGGGGTGAACTCTCGAGCACCGTCCTCACGCCCGTGAGCGAATTGCTAACCTACTCGTGCACCGGCACGGTGCGAGAACCAGTGTGGAAGCCGAAACACATCTCGAATCTGGGCAAGGTCCCGGCCACGCTCATTTCGGAGCTGACGAACATCCCCGTCGAAGGGTTGAAGAAGCTCGGGCAATTCGGACAAGAACTTTTTGCGCTCCCCGATCGGTCCGTCAATCCCTCGACACCGGCAAATGCGGAAGGTAGCGAAGGAGCCGCCACGCCGGAGAACACATCAAGGCAACGTCGTTTCCCCTGGGGTGGTCTGAACGGTGGCGCGCCACAGGAAGGGGCTCCTGCTCCGCGCCGTCTTTTTCCAATTCGTCCCAATTGAGTCACCCGCCTTTGGCGAGGAAGGCGAGAAGGTCGCGCAGTTCGCGATCGGTCAACATCGAGACGAGTCCCGGCGGCATCAGTGAGGTGCGCAGCTCGGTGCGCTCGACCACGTCGGTCTTGGGAAAGGATTTCTCCTGTCCGGTGAGATCGCGGAAGACCTCCGTGTTCGAGGATCGGAGGAGGATGCCGATGAATTCGGTGCCGTCCTTCAGCTTCACTTGGCTCGGATAAAACTGCGGCGCGACCTCGCGATGGGGTTCGAGGATGGAGCGGAGAAGTGCCTCGCGATCCCCCTGTTTGCCGGCCAGGCTGAGATCGGGGCCAAGCACCACCCCGCGCCCGCCGTGGCGGTGGCACGAAGAGCAAAGCGCGAGGCGTGAGTGGAAAAAGACGCGTCGTCCCGCCTCGGGATCGGGTTCACCCGGCACTGTGTCGAGACGCTTCAGCCAAGCAGCGGTGTCTTCGAAGCCCGGCCGCCCCTCATTCAACGAGAAGGGTTCGAGGATCGTCTTCACGAGCGGAGCCGCGTCGGGATGGGTCGATAAGACATGGGCAAGGGTCGCCTTGCCTTCATCGTCGGGCACCACGCCGCGGAGGGCGCGGAGGGCCTCGTCGCGGATCGCGGCCTGTGCGTCACCGGCGAGAACGAAGAGCAGCTCGCGATGCTCGGGGGCGTTCGAGGCGGCGAGACCGGAGACGGCGTCGGCCCGCACCTTCTCGGCGAGTTCATCGTCCGAAGCGATCTCGGCGAGGACGACCCGGGCCTCGTCGGAATTCTTCGCGGCGAGCGTGCGCACCACTTCGAGCGAGAGATCCGCATCGGCGGTGGCGAGCAGATCGCGCAACACTTCCAAGGTCAATTTCGGATGCGCGGGAGGTGCGAGGCGCAGGGCGTATCCTTTCAGTTTGGGAGGAGTGTTAGGATCAAGGATCTTTCCGGTGAGGACGTCGGGATTGGTCACCCCGGCGCCGGGTTCGCCCCGCAAGGTGTTCCAGGTCGCGAGGGCGGCCTCGAAAAGGCGGTAGTCGAGCGTCGCCTCCGACAGGACCCTCTCCACTTCCGGACTGAACGCGGTCAGGACCGCGTCGGCGATCCAACGCAGGCACTCAAAACGGATCTCGGGATCGGAGTCGTCGAGAAAGGCGCGCACCCATTTTTCCTCGGCCAGATCGACACGACGCAGCGCGACGAGGGCGAGCACGCGATTCTCCGACGACATCACGCGAAGGAGTTCGGGCGTCCATGCCTTGCTCTGACGCGCGAGGGCGGAGAGGGCCGCGTCGGCGAGGTAGGCATCGTCGGAGTTGGCGATTGCGAAGAGTTCGCTGTCGGGCTTTTCGATGCGTCCCTCGCGCAGATCGGCGGCGAGGCGCGCGGCATCGTTGAGCGGGTCGGCCTCGGCTTTCATCCAGGTCGCGGCCGCGCGATCGATCTCGAGTTTCCAAAGACGACCGCGGGAATGAATCGGATAGGAGCTGAAGACCCAGTCGTTCAGATAAAACGATCCGTCTGGCCCCTCGGTCATACCCGTGGGGCGGAAAAAGTCGCTGCCTTTCACGAGCGGCAGTCGATCGGAGCGGTAGCTCGCGCCCTCGCGGGTCAGCGGGTAATAATCGACCCGGTGATCGCTCCACGAGGGAATCAGCACTCCGCCGCCGAGCGGGACGATGGCGCAAGGCCCCTCGCCCGAGGGATGGACCATGCCGAGGGTGCCGCGCAGCTCACCATTCCAAGCCACGAAGGGATGGACCGGGGCACTGCCGTAGACCCATTGAAATCCGTAGTCCGCGCCCTCGACAACGTGGAGGAGGCGGCAGGGCGGGCGGCTCCCGGGATCGTTCTCCGCCGCGAAGACTTCGCCGAATTCGTTTACGGCGAGACCAAAGGGATTCCAGAACCCGCGGGCGATGCGGCGCATCGACTTGCCGTCGGGGGTGCAGCGGAAGACCCCGCCCTCACCCCGACCGTTCACCTTCGATCCATCACGGGCCGTGAGAATCCAGTCCTTCCCGAAGTTTTCCCCTAACGAAACCACCAAGCCGCCGTCGGGATGCCAGGCCATGCCGCTGAGTCCGTTGTGCGGGTAGTCGGCGAGGGTGTCGAGGGCGGCGAGGGTTTCCTCGAGGTCGCCTTTGCCGTCGCCGTCGCTGTCCTTCACCCGGAGGATACGGCCGCGCTCGGTGAGATAGACCCACCCGTCCGGACCGAGGATGAGTTGCATCGTCGCCGTGGTCTTGTTGTAAAAGACGCGACGGTTCTTTCCGTCGGGATCGAACATGAGAATCTCGTCGTGCTCCGGACCGACATAGCCTTCGGGGCGGAAGTGAGTGTGGCACGAGATCGTGTAGATCCGCCCATCCTCATCGACGTCGATCCCCGTCGGGGTGACGATGTCAGGGTGCTCCGCGAGGAGGGTGAGCTTCACTCCCGGAGCGAGGATCTCGATATGGGGTGGAATTTCCGCCGGCACCTCCGGCGCTTTCGGAGGCGCGGAACGGGGCGGCACTGGGGCGACCGGAGGTGCGGCGGAAAGGGGAAGAGAGAGAGAAAGCAAAAGTCCCGGGAGAATCAAGTGGAGACAAAGAAAAAATCCAGAGCGGGTCATGACATCGGGAACGGTTGCGGATCTTCACGATGACGGGTAGCACTCCGGGTGTCAACGTCCTCGCATCCCGTGGTCGCGGTACTTGGCTGAGCTTGCCGAAGTTCAAAGCCGTCTTCGCTTGCCCAGTTTGTCCATCACCGCAATTGACTTCGCTGTGTGCCGTCTATCTTCACTACGTTCTGACTCTTCACCACACCATCCCACGCGGCGGGAAGTCGTTTTTCCTTTGAACCTCACCTTTCCAGAAGAACTCCCCGTTTCGAAACGACGCGATGATATCCGCGCGGCGATGGAGCGGCATGCCGTGGTCATCGTCTGCGGCGACACGGGCTCGGGGAAGACGACCCAGCTTCCGAAGATCGCGCTCGAGCTCGGTCTCGGTGCGAAAGGCCGCCGCGTCGGCTGCACCCAGCCGCGCCGCATCGCCGCGACCTCGGTGGCGGCGCGCGTCGCGGAGGAATTGCAGGTGCCGCTCGGACGCGAGGTCGGCTACCAGATCCGCTTCGAGGACCGCACCGACAAGGCGGCGACGCGTGTGAAATTCATGACCGACGGCGTCCTCCTCGCCGAGACGCGGAAGGATCCCGATCTGCGACAATACGACACGATCATCGTCGATGAAGCGCACGAGCGATCGCTCAACATCGATTTCATCCTCGGCTATCTCCACCGCACCCTCGCGAAACGGCGGGATCTGAAGGTGGTGATCTCCTCGGCGACGCTCGACGCGGGAGCCTTCTCGGAATTCTTCGGCGGTGCCCCGGTAATCGAGGTGGAGGGCCGCGCCTTTCCCGTGACGGATTTGTATCAGCCTGCTTTTGACGAATACGAGTCGCTCGCAGAGCAGGTGAGCCGTGCCTTTGAGTCGCTCGGCGAGATCGACCGGCTCGGCGACACCCTCGTTTTTCTGCCCGGAGAGCGCGAGATCCGCGAGGCGGCCGAGTTGCTGGAGGGCCGCAAGTATCGCGACACGCTCGTGCTCCCGCTCTTCGCCCGCCAGGCCGCCGCGGAACAGGGGGCGGTCTTTCGTCCGATTCCGTCGAAGCGGCGGGTCATCCTTGCGACGAACGTGGCCGAGACCTCGCTGACGATTCCGGGGATACGCTTTGTGATCGATTCGGGACTCGCCCGCGTGAGCCGCCACGATCCGGGCTCGGGGATCCAGCGGCTCCGCATCGAGCCGGTCTCAAAGGCGAGCGCGCGCCAGCGGCGCGGAAGGTGCGGCCGCGTCAGCGAAGGGGTGTGTGTCAGGCTTTTTTCGGAAGAGGATTTTGTGGAGCGTCCCGACTTCACCGATCCCGAGATTTTGCGATCGAATCTCGCCGGCGTCGTCCTGCAGATGGAGCATCTCGGGCTCGGCGATCCGCTCGAGTTCCCCTTCGTCGATCCTCCCCAGCCGAAGCGTGTCGCCCAGGCCTATCGTGTCCTCGAGGAGATCGGGGCGGTGAAGAAGCACGGGCGCGAGGTCGAGGTGACCGGGATCGGCCACAGTCTCGCGCGTCTTCCGCTCGATCCACGGGTGGGGCGCGTCCTCGTCGCGGCCGAGGCCGAAGGCTGCCTCGCCGAGGGGCTCATCGTCGCGAGCGCCCTCGCGGTGCAGGATCCCCGCGAACGCCCCCGCGACCGGCAGCAGGCCGCCGACGAGGCCCATGCGAAATTCCGCGACAAAAGATCCGACTTCACCGGCTGGCTCCGGCTCTGGTTCGCGATTCAGGAAGCGCGTGGCAAGTCGGGCAACCAGCTCCGCAAGTTCTGCCAGAAGTCCTTCCTCAACCACCGCCGCACCCAGGAATGGCTCAATCTCCATCGCGAGCTGCGCGACACGTTGCGGGAGATGAAATGGCGGCTCCCCGATCCTAACAAACCCATCGAGGATCCCTCCGACACCTATTCCGAGCCGCTCCACCGCGCCATTCTCGCGGCGGTTCCGAGCCAGATCGGGATGTTCCGCGGCAAGGGACAGGGATACAAGGGGGCGAACGACTCGACCTTTTGGCTTTTCCCTGGATCGGGCATCTTCGGCGGGTCGCCCGCGTGGGTTATCGCCTTCGAGCTTGTCGAGACCGCGAAGCTCTACGCCCGCAATTCCGCCACCTTCGACCCCGGTTGGTTCGAGAAAGTCGCGCCGCATCTCTGCCGCTACCGCTATTCGAATCCGCACTGGGTCCCCGACCAAGGGGCCGTCTACGGCGAGGAGCGCGTCCTTGCCTTCGGTCTGCCGGTTATCGAGAAACGCCGCATCCATTACGGCCGCATCGACGCAAAGCTCTCCCGTGAGATTTTCATCCTCGAAGCGCTCGTCAACGGCAACACCCGCGCGCCCCTTGTCGCTCTCGCCAAGAACCGCGAAACGATGGCCGCGGCCGAGCGACTCGAGCACAAGATGCGTCGTCTCGGGGGGCTGCTCCATCCGCCCGGCATCGTCTCGTTCTACGAAGGGCGGCTCCCGACCTCGATCTGCACGCAGAAGGATTTCGAGAAGTGGCTCGCGGCGCAGGCCGAGGGGTTTCTCGACTTCACCCTTGAGGATTGTCTCCTGCCGCAACGCGATCCCGTCTATCCGGAAGATTATCCTGACACGATCGCCTCGCCGGACGGGACGGCGGACTTTTCCCTCGTTTACCTGCACAATCCCTCCGATCCCGCCGATGGCATCACTGCAAAGGTGCCCCTCGTCGAGTTGTCCCACCTGCCGCCGTGGTATGGCGAATGGCTCGTTCCAGGCTGGCTTGGGGAAAAGGTCACCGCCCTGCTGCGTTGCCTTCGCAAAGAGATGCGGACGATGTTGCCCGCGAATCGAGAGGTCGTCGATGACTTTCTCGACGCTTGGGAGGGCTACGAGCCGCATTGCGGATTGCTCGAGGCACTCATCGATTACCTTCACGAGGCCCACGGGCTCAACTTATCCCCGGGCGCCTTCGATCTCGAGCGGCTGCCGTCGCATCTCCATTTGCATTTTGAAATCGTCGACGACAAGGGACGCGTCGTCGGGAGCGGTCTCGACCTCGAGGAACTCCAGCGCGCGCTCGCCGGCAAGGTGCGCGACCGATTCGATGAGGTGGCGAAGGGGCGGTTCGCGAAACAGGGGATCACCACGTGGAATTTCGGCGACCTGCCGCGTCATGTCTCGCTTGATCGCCACACCACCGGATTCCCAGGTCTCCTCGACGCGGGCAAGGACGGCGTCGCGATGCGGCTTTGGCCTTCGGAGTCCTGCGCCCTCACCCAGCACCGCCTCGGTGTGACGCGATTGTTCCGCTCGGCCAGGAAAGATCCGGTCGAGCGGCTCCTCGGGGTGATCTTTGCCGGGAAAACAGGACCAAATCTTGTCGCGGCCGCGACAAGAAACGGTCCGAAACAGGAGGCGGATTTCAATTCTTTGGCGGCGGCATTTGGCGGAGTCGCGAAGACTCCCGCTGCGAAACCCGTGCCAGCAAGTCCCTCTCCTGCCGCTAATTCCCCGGCCTCGGGGCGTTTCCTCACGCCGGCGGAGGCACTTTTCCTGACCCGGGTCGGTCCGGAGGCGGCGCAGCATCGCGAGGATCTCCTGCGACGGATCTTGATTGATCGGCTAGGCGAACCGTTCGTGATGAAAGAGTGGGAAGCTTCGATCGTCCGTTGCGACGCGGAGCTGTTCCAAGGTGCCGCCGTCGTGTGCGAGTCGGTCGCGAAGATCCTCCGGGTTGCTGAGACGGTGGCGGGACTCCTTGCGACGGCACCTCGCGGCTACGAGGAATCGGTCACCGACGGGCGTCGCCAGCTCGACCGGCTCCTCGCGCCGGGCTGGCTCCTCGTCGATGACTTTGGACGCACCCTGATTCATTTCCAAGGACTTGAGATGCGCCTGACCCGGATGCTCGGGGCTGCCCCGGCGAAGGATCTCGAGAAGCTTTCGCGTTACGAGACGGAGGCCGCTGCGATCTGGCGCGACACGCCGGGCTGCGAATGCGGGCAATGTCCGCTGGCGACCCAGCACGCGAAGGCTCTCGCGGCGGACCGCGATCTACGACTGAAGCACTTTGCTCCGGAACTGCGGGCGCGATTGAAGTGAGGGCGTGGCTTACGCCCCCTGGGTCGACATCATCTCCCGGATCGCACCGAGCACCTCGAGCCGGCCGGTTTTGGCTTCGGCAGAGGTGATGAAGGTGGCGGGTTCGCCTTCCACGAATTCGGAGAGGGCCGCGAGAAACTGGGCACGGTTGGTGTTGACCTTCGAGGGTTTCAGTTTGTCGGCCTTCGTGAAAATGAGCGAGAAGGGGACGCCCTTCTCCACGAGCCAGGAGGTGAATTCGAGGTCGATGCGCTGGGGGTCGAGTCGGCTGTCGATCAGCACGAAGACGTGGGTGAGTCCCTCGCGGAACTCGAGGTAGTCGGCGACGAATTCGTTGAAGCGCTCGCGTTCGGTCTTTGCGGCCTTCGCGTAGCCGTAGCCTGGAAGATCGACGAGCACCCAGTCTTCGTTCACGACGAAGAAATTGATCGTCCGCGTTTTCCCGGGCGAACTCGAGACCTGAGCGAGGGCCTTTTGATTGCAGAGCAGGTTGATGAGCGAGGATTTGCCCACGTTCGATCGGCCGATGAAGGCGAACTCGGGCAACTGGGCGGAGGGACAGTCATCGATCCCGATCGCACTCGTCGCATAGCGGGCGCTTTTGATTTTCATGGTGCGTGGGTCAGGTATGCGTCGGTCTCGGTTTCAGTTCGGCCTCGAGTTCGCGACGGTCGACGAGATTGCGGGCCTTCACGCGGTGATCGCGCTTGGCGCGGCGTTCAATGTTCATGGAGCGCTTCTTGAGGCGCTTTTTCAGCTCGGCGATCTCTTCGTCGAGCTTGAGGAATCCATCGATCCGCTCGCGCGAGAGACGGCCTTCGGCGACGGCTTCACGGATCGCGCAACCCGCGTCGCTCCCGTGGCGGCAATCGTGAAAGCGACACTGCGACGCGATCTCGGCGACATCGAGGAACTTTTCGCGCAGGGTGTGTTCGTCGGTCCACATCTGCACTTCGCGGATGCCGGGATTGTCGACGAGGATGCCACCTTCCTCGAGCACGATGAGCTCCCGTGCCGTCGTGGTATGGCGTCCCTTGCCGGTCACCTCGTTCACCTCGCCCTCTTCCTGCCAATCCTCGCCAAGGAGGGCGTTTACGAGCGACGATTTTCCGACCCCGCTCGAGCCGACGAAGGTGATGGAAATGCCGGGCTCGAGGAAACGGCGGACTTCGGCGACATTGCGACCGTCGATCGCGCTCGTCACGATGACGTCGGCCTCGGGCGAGAGCGCGCGGATCGCGGCAGCGGCTTCCTCGTTCTGCTCCGGGGAATGAAGATCGGATTTGTTGACGAGGACGAGGGCCTTGGCTCCACCACGCTCGATGAGGGTGAAAAAGCGCTCCATGCGCCGCAGATTCAAATCCGTGCCAGCGTCGGTGACGACGCAGACGAGGGAAACGTTGGCGGCGATCACCTGCTCTTCGCTGCTCTTGCCCGGGGCTTTGCGAGAGAAGCAGGTCTGGCGCGAGAGGCGCGCGCGGATGACGTGGTCGAGATCACCGGTGCCGATTTCAAGAGCGACCCAGTCGCCCACGGCGGGGAGCTCGGCATCGCAGGAGGCATCGTGATAGACCTTTCCGCCCATCACCACCTCGTATTCGTAGCCGCCCTCGGTCAGGGCTCCGTAGGTGATCTTGTTGTCGCGGATGAGGCGCGCGGGGACCCACCCCTTTTTGGCAAAGGGGGCGAACTCCGCCTCGAAGCGTTCGTTCCAACCCAGGTCCGTGAGCGTCATCAAGCGACAAGGTAGCGGATCACGGGCGGCATTCACGCGAAAAGAACGCTTTCGAAGATTGCACTCGACCCGCCTGGGTCATCCATGCGACCCTCTTGCATGTTGAAGTTCTGGCCAAAGTTGATCTTGTCCGTGGTGATCGTGATGGTGCTGGGCGCGGCTGGAGGATTGGTGACGGCCGGGGCGATTCCGGACTGGTATGCGGCGCTCGCGAAGCCCCCCGGCACGCCGCCGAACGCGGTTTTTGGTCCGGTCTGGACCTTGCTCTACCTGATGATGGGCGTGTCGCTCGCGCGGGTCTGGCATTTTGTGCCAGTGGGCGCGGAAAAACGTCGTGCACTGGTCCGGTTTGCAATCCAGATGATTCTGAACCTGACCTGGACGCCCCTCTTTTTCGGCGCGCATCTCGTCGCCGTGGCTCTTGCGGTGATCGTCGTGCTCTGGGTGATGATCCTCCTGACGATTCTCGCCTTCAAACCGCTCGACCGGTTCGCCGCTTGGCTGCTCGTGCCCTACCTCGCTTGGGTCAGCTATGCGACCTATTTGAACGCGGGGTTTCTCGTGTTGAACCGGTGAGGGGAGGTAGCCGGGGCGTTGCCCCCTGACCGGGTGGACCTTCCGCGGTCGACGGCCCGGCCTCATGAAGGCCGGCGACACCTCGGTTCCTCTCACCCCAGATCGAGTGGGCCGCCTTCGCAGAGCTTGGCGGTGCCGAAGCTCTCGATCCCGTGGCCCATCGATCTTGCGACGGTGAGCCAGAGCCGGTTGTGGGCGACTTTGTCGAAGGTGAGGGCGCGGCCGGTCTTGATGCCGTGGCTCTTGCCGCCGATGAGGACGAAGGGGATGTCGTCGAGGGTGTGGCTGTTCCCTTTGCCGAGCTCGTTGAGCCAGACGATGAGAGTGTTGTCCAACATCGTACCGTCGCCTCCCGGTTCGGGTGTCTCGGCGAGCTTTTTGGTGAGATAGGCGAGTTCTCCGGCGAACCACTCGTTGATTTTGATGAGATTCTCGACGGCGTCCTTGTTGTCGTCGGGTTCGTGGGAAAGGGTGTGGTGGCCGTCCTTCACGCCCAGCCAGCTCATCCGTGCCATGCCGACCGAGCGCATGAATTGCAGGGTCCCGACGCGAGTCATGTCGTTGGCCATCGCATTGACGAGCAGGTCGATCTGCATGCGGCTGATGCGCGGAGTGTTGTCATTGACGAGTTCGATGTCGGGATCGATGTCGGGCAAGGGATGGGCGAGTTCGGCCTGATCGTCGCCGCGGGAAAGCTCCTCCTCCATCTCGCGGACGAGAGTGAGGTGCTCCTCGAGACGGGCGCGGTCTTCGGTCCCGAGATTCTTGGAGACGCGGGCGAGATCCTCGCGCACATCGTCGACGATGGAGACGAGGCTCTCGCGGTCCTTCATGCGGCCGTAGATTTTCCCGAGCATCTGTTCGGGATCGTTGATCGGCGCGATGGGTTGATTGGGACCGGCGTAGCACATGCGCGTCCAGGGATCGGCGCGGTTTGGCACGGCGACGCCGAACTCGAGTGAGCCGAAGCGGGTCTTGGTTTCTTCGCGTCCCTGCAGAAAATTCTTGATCTCCTGATCTATGGAGATGCCGCTTGCCCAGCCCGCCGGCGTGTCGGAGCCGCCCTGGATGTTGCCGGGGAAAAGTTCGGTGCCGGTGAGAAGGCAGCTCATCCCGCGCATGTGGCGGTCGCCGTCACCGTCGACCTTGTTGTTCACGCCCTTCAGTGTCAGAAGATGCTGCTTGTAGGGTTCGAGCGGCTTGAGGATGCGCTTGAATTGGAACTCCTGTCCCTCGGGCCAGAATTCCCAAGGGATCGTCCCGTTCGGCGAGAAGAGGAAGATGAGGCGCTGCCTTTTCGTCCCTTCCGCGGCGAGGCCGGGCAGTCCGGTGAGGAAGGGAAGGGCAGCGGTGGAGACTCCGAGATGGCGGAGAAATTCGCGGCGGGTTTTTCTCATGGAGCGATGGGGGGAAGGAGTGCTGGTGGAAGGGGAAAGGATTCCCTGCGGATCACTTGGTGGCGAATTTTTCGTCGGGTTGGTCGACGTGTTTGACCGTCGTGAGGGCAATCTGTTTGATCAAATTCGGAATTTGATATCCGCCCTGCTCGAAGGCCTTGCGCAGGTTCTCCATCTCGTCGTCGCCATAGGCGCGGACGGGCTGTTTGACGAGGTGGTGGAAGAGGCTCTCGATGAAGGTGCGGTGGGCCGAGGGGGCGTTGGCGGCGAATTCGGCGACATCACGGGCCCCGCCGAGGGGCAGGGTGCGACCGTCTTCAGCATGGAAGTCAGCCTTGGCGTTGATCGGCTTGCCGCGATCCTCCTGGCGCCAGCGTCCGATCCCGTCGTAGTGCTCGAGGCTGAAACCGAGGGGATTGATCGTGACGTGGCAGCCCATGCAGTCCTGTGACTTGGTCATCGAGGTGACCTTCTCCCGCATCGTCAGGCTCGGGTCGAATTTGCTATCCTTGAACTCGTTCGCCATGGGCGGCGATTTCAGGGGCATGCCGATGATGTGTCGGGTGAGAAAGACGCCGCGATGGATCGGCGAAGTGTTGTTGTGATAGGCGAGATAGGAAAGCACGAAGGGATGGGTGATGAGACCGGCGCGTTTTCCGCCGTCGAGGATGACAGGCTGGAAGCCACCCTTTACCTCGGTGCCGTAGATCTTGCCGAGGCGCTCGTTCATCGGATAGGCGCTCGAGAGCAGCAGCTCTCGGTAGCCCGCCTTTTCCTTGCCCCAGGTTGCCTCCTCGAGGAAAGCGAAGAGCGAAGTGCGTAGGTCGGCGGCGACGGCGGGATCGAATTCGGGGAAAGCTCCCTTGTCCTTCACCAGCTCATCGGCGCGCTCCATCTCGAGCCAGTGGTGGTAGAAGCCGCGCATCTTGATGCGGGTGCGCCAGTTCCACACCGCCTCGTTCACGACCTGGTCGAATTTTCCGGGATCGTTGAACTCGCCCTTGTTGAGTCGGTCGAGGAGGCGCTCATTCGGCACCGAATCCCAGAGGAGGAGGGCGAGACGCGAGGCGATCGTCCACTGATCGGGATTCCTTGGCCCGCCGATCTCGGGATAGAGAAAACGCGCGGATGAGAGCGTCTGGAGGACGAGACGCTTCACCGCCTGATCGGGTGAGACGTTTTCCTTGAAATGTTTCCTGACAAAACGCTCTTTTTCCTCGTCGGAGAGCGGGCGCCGGAAGGCGCGGGCGACGAATTTTTCGGCGAAGTCGTCGATGTTCCTGCGGCGCTCGGGTTCGGGCTGGTCGCGCTTCAGCTTGGCGAGCTCGTCGAGGTGTTCGACCACGTAGTCCGAGGCCATCCCGGCTCCGGCGGTGACAGCCTCGAGCCAGGATTTCGAGACCATCGTGCCGCGTTCGTAGCCGACACTGCGGTCGTCGGCGGGGAAGGGGACGTCGACGAGGAGCGATTCGTGCGCCCACTCAGGCGCAAGATTCCGCTCGGGGATGGTCTCGAGCACACCATGCGGCGTCTTCCAGAGCAGTTCGACCGCCGCGGCCTTTTCCTTGTAAGTGAAGAAGTCGAGACGGATCGGGTAAGGGCGACCACCGATGAGATAGACGCTGCCGGTCTCCTCGCGCAGGTCGTTGTTGGGCGCGACCCAGCCGTCGATCGTTTTAATGCCCGACTCTTCGCCACGGTCGTGGTCGTTCACCCAGAGCGTCACTCCGTTGCGGGTTTTGACGACGAATTCGTAGACTCCGGTCTCTTCGGGCAGGATCATCCCGTCCCAGCGGATCGAGAATTGCTCGGGTGAGAATTCCTTCGCTTCTTCATTAGGAGGGACTCCCTCGCCGTAGTCGAACTTCACCGTGGCATCGATACGCTCGTATTTGTCGGGTTTCTTCTGATCGCGGAATTCCTTGCGTTCGTTGTGTCCGCGGTCGCCAAAATAGCGGGCCTTCAGCCCGCGCGTTTCCGGGATCCAGTTATCACCCCGGAAACTCAGGATGAGATCCGCGACCGAGTTCTGATACTGCGGCACGGTGAGACGGCTCAGCTCGATGCGGGCCGGGGTGTTGCGGGCGCGGGCCTCGGCGGAATAAAAGGCGTCGTAAATGTATGAGGCGACGATTTTGGAATCCTCGGCGTTGAGAAGCTCGGGTTTATCCTCCGGCATGGTGCGGTCGATCCGCTGGGCGAGCGAATCGAGGGTGCGCGCTCCGATCAGAGCATCGTCAGCTTTGTCCTTCACACCTTCGCCCTTGGCTCCGTGGCATTCGAGGCACATCTTTTCGTAGATGGCCTTCCCGGGATGGTGCTCAAGATCGAGCGCCAGGCAGAGGCCGGGCACGAACGTGAGAGAAGAGAGGAGGAGCCAGGCTTTGGGAGGAGTCATTCGCATGGACTTGCTTCACGGTCGCCCTTGTTCAAGCAATGTCAGGGTACGCCATACCGGGAGCATCCACTACCCGCTCGGGCAAGCAGATTCCGGGCCGGGTGGCGTAGGGGAGAGGTGTCGACTCCTGAAGATGAGGAGGCGGCCTACGGAAGACGCAGAAGACACAGAATGGAATTTGGAAAGCGGTGAGATGAACTTCGTGAAATTTCGCGGCATTGGATCGCTGCTGCATCGGTTTCAATTTCTTTTCATTCCGCGTTTTCTGCGTCTTCCGTAGGCCGCCCCCTCTTCGCTCGCGTATCGGCAGCCCAGATCAGATCTGTGCGTCGCTTTGACGGATCCCCCATCGTGGTCGAGACTCGGCCATGGCAGGACTTGTTATCAAACCGCGCTCACGCATTTTTCACGGCCACGACTGGGTCTACGCGACGGAGGTGCAGAAGGCTTTTGGAAACCCGCAGGCGGGCGACGTGATTTCGCTGAAGGACTTCCGCGACCGTCCGCTCGGCACTGCGATTTACAATCCCGAGTCGCAGATCGTGGCCCGCCGCATCTCGCGCCGCAAGCAGGAGCTCGACGCCGACTTTTTCGATCGCCGTCTTCGCCGGGCCCTTGTCCTGCGTGAAACCCAGGCCTTTCCCGAGCCGGTTTACCGTCTCGTCTGGAGCGAGGCCGACGGGCTCCCGGGGGTCGTGATCGACCGCTACGGCGATCATTTTGTGCTCCAGACCCTCACCCTCGCGATGGACCGTCGGCGCGAGCTCATCGTCGCGGCCCTCATCGGGATCTTCGGCGAGATCACCGTGATCGAGCGCAACGACTCCTCCATCCGCAAGGCCGAGGGCCTTGAGCCGCGCACCGGACTCCTCGCCGGTGCCTGGAATGGACCGGTCACCCTCACGATCAACGGCCTCGTCCAGGAGATCGACCTGATGGAGGGACAAAAGACCGGCATCTACCTCGATCAACTCGACAACTACGCCGCCG
The DNA here is from genome assembly GCA_002396885.1 of Akkermansiaceae bacterium UBA5020. GTDB lineage: Bacteria > Verrucomicrobiota > Verrucomicrobiia > Verrucomicrobiales > DEV007 > Arctic95D-9. The sequence goes on along the minus strand of DGXY01000019.1, from coordinate 72,140 downwards.
TCGGCAACCTCGCGAAGGGCCGGAACGTCCTCGATTGTTTCTGCAACCAAGGTGGCTTCGCCCTTCATGCCGCGCGCGGCGGAGCGGCTTCGGTGCTCGCGCTCGATATCAGCGCCAGCGCCGTCGAGGCGACGCGGGCGAATGCGGCGCGCAACGGTCTCGCGGTTGAAGCGCAGGAGGCGAACGTCTTTGATTTCCTGAAGGAAGCTGAAATCGCCGAGCGGAAATTCGACCTCATCATCCTCGACCCTCCATCCTTCACCAAAACACGCAGGTCGGTCACCGACGCCCTCCGCGGGTACAAGGAGATCCACCTGCGCGCCCTCAAGCTGCTGACTCCCGACGGACTTCTCTCGACCTACTGTTGCAGCCACCATGTCAGCGAACGCGAGTTCCACGACGTCATCGCCGACGCCTCGGTCGATGCGAAACGGACCCTGCGGGTTGTCTCGTCGCACACCCAGCGCCGCGATCATCCCGTGATCCTCACCCTGCCCGAGACCGCTTACCTGAAAGGCTGGACCTTCCAGGCGGTGGGGGGATTTTGAACTTGGTAGAGAGTGCCGGCGGAGCGCCCCTTCACGTGACGGATGTGGCATGGGCTTCCAGCCCATGCATTCCAAGGGAATGACTCTGAGCGGTGAATCCACCCTCGCCGTCCGGGAATCCGCGCCAGAGCCTGGCTGGCAAAGCGAACGGAACTTTCAGGAACTTCGGAGTTACACCGCTACGCATGGGCTGGAAGCCCATGCCACGAAGCGCCCACTCCTTCGTCACTGAGGGCCGAATTTCTTCTTCAGATCGTCGCTCAGTTTGGAGCTGGAGACCCACTTTCTCGCGCTGTCGCCGTCCATCGCGATCCACTCCTGGAGGAGGGTGGAGATGTTTTCGGTCCGCTTCGCCTCATCCGTGATGGTCGAGGCCCAGGTCACGGCGGACTCGGGATCGACGTCGACGATGGCGCTGCTGAAGGTGGAAAGGACCTCGTCGTTCTGCGGTCCCTTGGGTTGGCCGTTGAGCCATTCGGCGGCGGCGGTTGGGTCGGTTGAGCTCCAGTCGAGCATCACGTCTTCGATGATGCGCTGCCGGGTGCCGGGATTCTGCACCGTGCCGACGGCCCATCCGAGGGCGGCGCCGGGGTCGTGCTCTGACCAGCCGAGGGCGACGCCGAGGGAGGCATAGAGTTTGTCGTCGTCGGTCTTGAGCGAGTTGATCCAGGCGGTGGCTTTGTCAGGATCACCCATCGCCCATTCCTGGCCGATCTCGAGGTGGGCGATGGCTCGGGCGTCGCTGTGGTCGATGGTGCCGGCCCAGGTGGCGGCGGCTCCAGGATCGGTGCTGGCCCATTGGCCTGCGATGTTCATCACAAATTCGTCGCCGAAATCGTATTCGAGAAGTTTCTCGGAGGCTTTGGCGGCACCTTGTGGATCGTTGGAGGCCCAGCCTTCGGCGAGGGAGTCCATCACGCTCGAGCGGGTGTACTCGTCCAGGTCTTCGGCCCAGACGAGGGCAGCTTCGGGAGATTTGCGCCCCCAGGATTCGAGAATCTCGTAGATGGCGTCTTCGCGATTGATGCCACTGGTGTTTTCGCTGAACCAGAGGGCGGCGGCGGCGGGATCGACCTCGGCCCAACCGTCGGCGATGTTGTAGAGGGCGTCGGATTTTTCCACGCCTTTCAAATTGGCGATGACCCACTGCGCGGCTTCGAGACCGTTCTTCTCGCCCCAGGCGGTGAAGACGGATTCGGTGAAGAGGTAGCGGTTGTCGCGTCCGGGGATGTTCTTCGCGGCGGCGATCGCGGCAAGGGGATCTTGGCTGCCTTGCTGGTAGCCGGACTTTTCGAGGTTGAAGGAGCTGAGATTCGTCAGGGTGCCGTCGGTGGGAGCCGCGTCCCCCTTGGATCCGGGTTCCCCTGAGAAAGTGGTCACTTCGCCTCCGGCATCACCGCCTTCCGAATCTTTGGGCGAATTGAGCGCGGGAAGGGCGAGGTAGGCAAGTGCGGCACCAGCCACGAGCGTTCCAAGGTGAGAAAGAATGAAGGCGGGTTTCATTGGGAAATCCTTGGAACTTAGGGGAGAAAACTCGGGAAATCGAGCCGAAAACATGGCGATTTTGCCACGTTTCACCGAAAAAACCGCTCAGAGGCCCGTCAGGCGTCCAGAGACCAGCCCTCGCGATACTCACGTTTCAGGAATTTTTCCGCCTCGGGTGCGTTCGGGAATTTCATCGCCTTGGCATCCCACTCCAGCTTTTTCCCGGCGCGGTAGGCGACGTTGCCAAGGTGGTTCGCTTCGGTCAGGGGGCCCGAGTAGCCGAAATGGCAGAGCGGTTTCGGTCCTTCTCCCTTGCAGGCGAGGAAGAACTCCTGCTGCTGTCCCGGAGAAGGCGCGAGGTAAGGTTTCGGCGGGGTAAAGCCCTTGAACTTCTCTTCGGGCAGCAGGACGAGCTTGCCGTAGTCGGCGAGGAGCATGCCGTTATCGCCAATGAAAAGACACCCATCGCCCCACTGCGGGATCTTGCCTTCGCGCCAGATCGCGGGCTTCTGGGTGCCCTGATACCAGGTCAGCTCCACCGGGGGGAGTTCGCCGCGTTTCCCGTAGGTGTATTTCACCGCCATCGAGGCGGGGGCGATGTCGTGATGGGCGGGCGGACCGGCGACTGGTTCGATCGTGAGGGGCGCGTCGAGTTTCAAGGCCCACCAGGGCAGGTCGTTGCGGTGGCTGCCGAGGTCGGACATCGTGCCGTTGCCGAAATCCCACCAACGATACCAGCGAGGACCGGGGAAATAGAAGGGGTGAAAGTCGCGATAGGGCGCTGGACCGATCCAGAGATCCCAGTCGAGGCCATCCGGCACCGGCATGCCTTTGGTGGGTGTGTCAGGGGTGTAGAGGAGGTCCTTGTTTTTCTCCGCTTCCTCCTCGGTCTGCCAGCCCCAGGCACGGCTCACCCAGCAATGGACTTCGCGCACTGGGCCGATCGCGCCGCTCTCGATCAGCTCGACGACCCGGCGGTAATTCTCGGTGGCGTGGATCTGCGTGCCCATCTGCGTCATCAGTTCGGGCCGTGCCGCGGCGGTCTCGATGATCTTGCGCGCCTCGAAGACGTCGCGGGTGAGCGGCTTCTCGCTGTAGACGTGTTTCCCGGCGCGGAGGGCGGGGAGGGTCGCGAAGGCGTGAGTGTGTTCCGTCGTGGAGACGAAGACCGCATCGATGTCGTCGAGACGGCCGCCGAAGAGCTCGCGGAAATCGCGGTAACTCCGTGCCTTCGGGGCCTGGCCGAGAGCGCTGCCGAGGTGGTTCTCGTTCACGTCGACGAGGGCGATAATGTCTTCCTTGGCATCGACCGTGGCCTTCACGTGCGATCCGCCGCGACCGCCCACGCCGATGAGGGCGACGCCGAGTTTCGAATTCGGCGACTGACATCTCGTGATCGCGGGAAAGCCGATTACGGAGGCTCCGGCGGCGAGTCCGGCGGATTTCAAGAAACGACGGCGGTCTGGGGCGGTGGGATTCATGCGTCTAAGGTTAGGGAAGGGGAAGCGGGGCGGGAAGAGAAAAGAGGCGCCGCCGGGGCACGGGATGACGGGAGGGGCGGAGGATGAGGGGGCTCCGACGCGAAGTCCGGAGAAAATGGCACGGCGATCGAGGAGCCAGGATCGTTCTTCGTCGGAACGAATTCCAGAATACCGAGCGCGAATGCATCCGGTGGGCCCCGCTCCAGCATCGTGAAGACGACGCCAGCCACGAGACCCATAAGCAGCAACCCTGCGTTGGCGGGACGGCCGCGATGCGGTGTCGTGAGGGCGCGCCCCACCAGGTCCGCAAGCCACGTGGTGATGATTCATCCCCGAAGTCGCTGCCGCCAGCAAAAACCTTTCCGTGCCCTCGCTTTAGGCGGAGCCGATCGCCTTGGTCCTCGGCAGATTCAGGAAGTTGAAGTCTTCCGGATCGGGAATCGGCCGAAAGACCTCCGGCTTCGTCCGACTCCGAATCACGACCGCAACCGTAAGCAATGCGAATGGAACGAAACCTACTCGTCATCGGCGGCAGTTCGGGCGTCGGCCTGGAAATCGTGAGGGAACTCTCCTCGAAGGGCGACCACGTCTTCGTCGCTTCGCGCGGTGACGGGGGCCTCGCCGGGTTGACGGGAGTGACCAGCCAGGTTTACGACGTGACCGATCGCGAGGCCAAACTCACCCTGCCGGAGCGGCTCGATGGCTTGGTTTACTGCCCCGGCACGATCCAACTGAAGCCCTTTGGTCGTCTCAGCGACGAGGATTTCCAGCAGGAGATGGAGGTGAATTTTTTCGGAGCGGTGCGCGCGATCCGCCAAGCCCATGCCTCGCTGAAGTCCGCTCCGCTCGCCTCGATCGTCCTCTTCTCTACGGTCGCGGTGGGTACGGGATTGCCCTACCATGCCGGGATTGCCTCGGCCAAAGGAGCGCTCGAGGGCCTCGCCCGGACGCTCGCGGCGGAGTTCGCGCCAAAGATCCGGGTGAATTGCCTAGCCCTTTCCCTGACCGATACGCCGCTAGCGGCGACCTTGCTCTCCTCCGAGGAAAAACGCCGTGCCTCGGCCGAGAGACATCCTCTCAAGCGCATTGGCGATCCCGCCGAGGTGGCAAAGGCGGCGGCATTCCTGCTGGGTCCGGAGTCAGGCTTCATGACCGGTCAGGTGCTGAAGATCGATGGTGGCCTCTCGTCCCTCAAATTGCTCTGAGGCATGGGCGGGCCGATCACGCTCATCTTTCCGCATCAGTTGTTTGAGTGGCATCCGGCCCTCGCGCGCGGGCGCCGGGTTTTGCTGATCGAGGACACGCTTTATTTCGGTGATCCGCACGCCTCGCCGGGACGTTTCCACCGGCAGAAGATTCTCCTGCATCGGGCCTCGATGAAGGCCTATGCCAAAAAGCTCGAAGGGCTCGGTCACGAGGTCGAGTATCTCAACTACCAGCGGAGTGGCACGGTCGTGAAGATCCTGACCGAACAACACGCACGACTCGGCTTCTCCGAAATCGTCCTATGCGAGCCAGGCGATTTTCTCCTCGAAAAGCGTCTCCGCCGTTTCGCCGAGGAATCTGGGGTGAAGTTGACCCTGGTCGAGTCGCCCATGTTCCTGACGCCACGGGATTGGGCCGCGGACCATTTCAACGCGCGGAAGAAGCCCTTCATGGCCGCCTTTTACGAGGCGCAGCGGAAACGGATGGGCCTGCTCCTCGATGAGGAAGGAAGGCCGGTCGGGGGACGCTGGAGCTACGACGACGAAAATCGCAAAGGCATGCCGAAGAAAGGAATCGTCGTGCCGGCCGAACCGGTCGTGCCGCGACGCGCCGAGGTGGTGGAGGCGGCGGCCTACGTTGCAGAGCGTTTCGCCGATTATCCGGGAAGCGCCGGACCGTTTGCCTATCCGGTGACGCACGAGGATGCGGCGGCGTGGCTCGACGCTTTTCTTGAGTGGCGGCTCGCGGGATTTGGTCCTTGGGAGGACGCGCTCTCGGAGCGCGAACGGGTCCTCTTTCACAGCGTCCTCACGCCGATGCTGAATATCGGACTGCTGACACCGCAACAGGTCGTCGATCGCACGCTGGGCCACGCGGCGGAGCAGGAAGTGCCGATCGCGTCGCTCGAGGGTTTCCTGAGGCAGATCGTAGGCTGGCGCGAGTTCATCTTTCAGATGTATCTGCGTCACGGTATCGAGATGCGGACCTCGAATTTCTTCGGGCATCACCGCGACCTGCCGCCGGGTTTCTGGACGGCGAAGACGGGCGTGGCTCCGATCGATCTCGTCGTGGGCAGGGTCCTCGATACGGGGTATGCGCACCACATCGAGCGGCTCATGGTGCTGGGGAATTTCCTGATGCTCTGCGAAGTCGATCCGGTGAAGGTCAACGACTGGTTCATGGAGCTTTTCATCGACGCTTACGATTGGGTGATGGTGCCGAATGTCTTCGCGATGAGCCAGTTCGCCGACGGCGGGATCTTCACGACCAAGCCGTATTTTTCGGGATCGAACTACCTCCGCAAAATGTCCGACTACACCGGCGGACCCTGGGAGGCACTCTGGGACGGGCTTTTCTGGAGCTTCATTGACCGCCATGAAGATTTCTTCCGCAGCCAGCACCGGCTCGGGATGATGGTGAAAACGCTCGAAAAGATGGATTCGAAAAAGCGCGAAGCTCATCTGCGGCGCGCGGCGGAGTTTCTTGGTGAGTCGTCATCGGCTTCAGCCGGGGTGACGATTAAACCGCTTTGAGAATCCCGAACCGCTTGCGGCTCATCGACCGGACGGGTTGGCGAGCCGAGATTGCAGGCTAGCAAAAAGGCAGGCCCGGTCCTTATCCCGCGAGAACTTCGAGCCTCCTCAGGAGGATCGATGCCCTCACTGCCGACGCGTCTCGGCGCTAGAGCGCGGGACTGCTTTGCTCGCGAAGACAAGCCAACCGCTAGCCACAAACGCCACTAAATCGGCCTCCCTTAAACCTTTCTCTTGCCCTGTTTTCTCAAATTTGACAATTTCTTCACGAAAAAGCCCCCCTTCGGCTTGACTTGCCTTATAATTCTTTATAGTATTGCGATTTTGATAGTGTCGGTAAAGTTCAAAATCGACCGCATTTCACCCCCATCCCATGAAGTGTCCCCGCTGCCAGCGCCCTGTGGATCACGAAGCTGCGAGCTGTTACTCGTGCGGCTACAGTGAAGTCGAGGCGGCCATCACCTGCGGGGCGAACCAGGTGATGCTCAATCGGATCCACGACGCAGCCCATTGCCTGCGGAAACAGGAGCGCGATGAACTTTCGGAAACGCTTGATTTCCTCGAGGCGAAGTTCCCCCAGATGCTCTTCTGCGCCTACCTCGGCACTCTTCCGGCGAAGCTGAAAATCAGCGAGCTGGGATTCTGGTTGCTCAATCACGGTCAGGTCCGCGGAGCCGAGTTCGCCCGGCCGAACGAAAACGGCGTTCTCGTCGTGATGGATCTGAACACGAAGCAGATCGGCATTTCGCTCGGCTACTTCAGCGAGACGCTCCTCACCGAAGAAGACGCCTATCGCGCCCTCAACGCGGCGCGTCCCAATCTCGTCAACGCAGAATATGGCGAGGCGATCGAGCGTATTTTCCTGAAGCTCGGCAAGGTGCTCGACAAGCAGGGGCGCAAGCTCCGCAAGCTCACCCGCGAGCAGATCCACGCGACTCTGACAGGACAATACAAAAACGTCCTCGATCTGCCCGCCCACCTCAGTCCCGGGCAGTTTTTGAAGCAGCCCCCAGCACCCGCCGAGCGCCTCGGGGAGCACCTGAAGACTGCGTAAAACCGCCGGAGCCGTCGCGACTTGAACGGAATTTTCCCTCCTAGATGAAACGATTCACCGCCCTCACCCTCGCCGTGGCCATGCCGCTCGGCTCGGTGTGCGCGGCCGGGATCGATCTGCCGGAGTGGGAATCGACCGAGACGCCTGCTTCCTATTACTTGGGCGGAGGGCTCTGGCCGAAAAGCCTCATCCCTGATGCCACCGCCGCGAGTGCCCAGCCCGGGGGTCCGGTCGAGGCAACGGGCGAAGGCACTCTCGCGGGCGGTCTTGCCGTGACCGACGTCGATTTTGTCGGGCCTCCTGCGCCGGGACGTCCACAGCCTGGGACGACCGTCGCCGCGACCGCGGGTCCGACCCAGTTCTTTGGCCCGGCCGGAGACACCTCGACCTCCGATCCTTCCCTGCAACGCGTGAAGGAGAATCCCGATGGCACCTTCGACGTGCCCGAAGAGGTCGTCGAAGTGGAGGCTTACGAACCCCTGCCGCCGCTCGAGGGCGATCTCGCTGATCTTTATTTCGCCCACGCTCCCGTGGAATACCTCGTCGATCCGCAACGGCTCCTTACCGAGCAGAAGTCGAACGACATCATGCGTTTCCTCGAGTTCCACGCCGACGAGTCGAAATTCCGCATCTATCTGATGGTCATCGGCGACAATCAGAAGGTTCCGGAAGGAACCGACATCAAGGCCCTCCATCAGAAGTGGTTCTCCGACGAGCCTACCGCGCTGATGCTCTATTACCGCGAGAAGCCCGAGCTGACCGAGCTGGTCTTCAACGAACCGGTGCGCAATTCGTTGCCGAAGTCCGTCTTCGACCGCATCCTTCAAAACTGCCTCCGCGAAGGAGCGGTCGCCGAGCTCGCTCCCGACCAAGTCGAGAAAATGGCGATCGAGCTCAGCATCCAACTCTATTGGCTGAGTCGTCTCATGGAGAAGGAGAATCCCGAGCACCAGTCGCTTGTGGCCGCCTCGTCGGTCCACGAGATGATCGCCTCGGAGGATGCGCCCGAACTGCTGCGTGAATATGCCCCGGGCATCTTCATCGACGAAACGAGCAAGATGCTTTCCTTCGTTCTCACCTTTGTCGTCGTCCTCGGTGGACTCGCCCTGATCGGCCTGATCGGCTGGGTCGTGATGTGGTGGCGCGGACGCGAAAGCCTTTCGGGCGAACCGCTCCTTTTCCCTGAGTTCCGTCTTCCCCGACGTCTCGGCGGCGAGTATTGCGGCGGCGGTTTTGTCGGAATGTCGTTCGAGCTGAACGAAGGGGCTTCGTGAGGGGAGGGGGCGATCCCGCTGGGTCTCCCGGTCCGGGCCGGCTGGAAGTCCGACTGGCGTGGAGGTAGATGGTTGAGCGGGCTTCGCGCAACCCCATCCCGCATCCGTGCCGAAAATTTCCATTGCCCCGCGCCTTCATCTTCGGTTCAATGCGGCCATGGCATACAAGGTAGGCATCATCGGATACGGCTGGGCGGCGACGGCACACGCGGACGCGATCAATGGAACTTCGCAGGGAACCGTTACGGCGGTGTATTCCTCGCGTCCCCTCGACGACGCAGAGGTCTCGGCTCGGCATGGCGGTCTGATCAAGACCTACACCAATCTCGACGAGATGCTCGCCTCGGACATCGACGTGGTCTCGATCACGAGTTACCCGGCCCAACATCGCGCCCAGGCCGAGGCGGCGGCGAAGGCTGGTAAACACATCATCCTGGAAAAGCCCATGGCCCTGACCTGGGACGATTGCAGTGCCATCGCCGCGGCGGTGAAGGCTGCCGGAGTGCGGGCGTGCGTTTGTTTCGAGATCCGTTTCATCAGCCAGTTTCTCACCACGAGCAAACTTCTCGACAGCGGCATGATCGGCGAGATCCACTACGGCGAGGTCGATTACTATCACGGGATCGGCCCTTGGTACGGCCAATACCGCTGGAACACCACTCTCGAAAACGGAGGCAGCAGCCTGCTCTCGGCGGGGTGTCACGCTCTCGATGCGTTGCTCCTCTGCATGGGCAACGAGGTCGAGGAGGTGAGCGCCTACGAGACGCAGTCGAAGCACGAGATCTTCCAGAAGTATGAATACAAGACGACGACGGTCGCTTTGTTGAAGTTCAAGAACGGCAGCGTCGGCAAGGTGGCCTCGGTGATCGATTGTCTCCAGCCCTACTACTTCCACACCCACCTCGTCGGCAGCGAAGGCAGCTTGCTCGACAACAAGCTCTACTCCTCGAAGCTCGCCCTGCGCGACAAGAAATGGACGGAACTGCCCGTCGCTCTCGCCGACTCTGGCGATGTCGCTGATCACCCCTACAAGGATCAGTTCCAGGCCTTCTTCGACGCGCTCGACCGAGGCGAAGACATGGCGCGCACCAGCATCGCCGAATCGCTCGAGTCCTTCCGCGTGCTCTTCGCCTGCGACAAGTCGGCCCGCGAGGGCAGGCCGGTGAAGTTGAGTGAAATGGTCTGAGCCGCCGAGCAAGGGGGGGCTCGTTACTCAATCGAACCGGTCGGGTCTTCGAGCAACGTCTCGCCGAGGAGTTTTTCGCCTCGGCGGACCACGAGCTTTTCAAAGCCACGCATCCCAAGCCAGATCACGAATACGACCGTCGGCATCGCGATCCAGGCGATTTTTTCATACCGTTCCAGCCAAGCGAGGAGCGCGTCTCCCAGCTTCAGGGCGAGCCAGACCATCACCGGAGCCCAAAGCGCCGCGGCGAGGGCCATCCACGCGGCGAAACGAGGGAAAGGATAGTTGAGGAATCCGGCGGCGAGATAGATCGGCACGCGTGATCCAGGCATGAAGCGGGAGAGGATCAGCACCTTCGCGCCGTGCCGCTCGAAGAGTCCGGTGCCACGCTCGATCTGGGCGCGTTTCACGATCCAACGCAAGGGAGCGCGCTCGAGGAGCCCCCGTCGCCCCAACAAGCCCCAGAAGTAGAGCAGGGAATCACTCACCCACACGCCGAGGGTGCAGGAGAGGGCTGCGAGCCAGTAGGGCAGCGATCCTTTCGAGACGAGCACACCAGCGCTGACGCAGGTGAGGTCCTCGCTGACAAACCCACCACCGAAGAGGAAGGCGGCGATGGCCGCGGGCGAAAGGGTGTGGGCCTCGGCCATGCGCTCGTCAAACCACTTCTCGCTGCTGCAGGAGGTGAGGGGGAGCAGGGCGAGCAACGCGCCCAAGACGGGAATCCCTTTCGACATGAGAACTGCGGTCGATCACGATCCTGTTTCCGCGGCCCCTTCGGCGGGCAACGTTTCTCCACCGCCGGATTTCCCGAGCCAGGCTTCGCGGTAGCTCCGCCAGCCCTTGCTGATGAAATCGGAGAGATCCGACATGGCGAGGTAGGTGAGGGGAACGAGGAAAAGGGTGATGACTGTCGCGAAGAGCGATCCGTAGCCCATCGCCACGGAGACGGGGACGAGGAACTGGGCGTGGGTGCTCTGCGCCCCGGAGCTGAAGAAGAAGGGGAAGACCTCGGAGAGCCAGGTGCCGCTGAAAATGAGCGGGACGAGGCCGAAGAAGGTCGTGATCTGGGTGAGGAAGATGGCCCGGAAACGATTCTTGCCGCCCTGCTGGACGGCGTCCCTGAGCGGCATGCCGTTGGCGCGGAGGTCGTTGATCTCGTCGACGAGGACGAGGGTGTCGTTCACGACGACGCCGCAGACGCCGAGAATGCCGAAGAGCGACATGATGCTGAGCGGGAGATCGTGGAAAAGGTGACCGAGGACGGCGCCGACGATGCCGAAGGGCACGACAAGAAGGACGATGAAAGGCTGCGTGTAACTTCGGAAGGGGATCGCCATCAGCGCATACATCCCGCCGAGGACGAGGAAGAGCGAGACAAGCATCTGCGACCCGCTTTCCTGCTGTTGGCGGGCCTCGCCTTCGAAGCTCCACTGGACGTGCGAATGTCCGGCGAGGAGATCGTCGATGTAGGTCTTGATCTCGGCGCGAAGGGTCTCGAGATCGGTCGTCTTTTTGTCGGCATCGGCAGTGATGTTGAGCGCGCGGCGTCGGTCGACGCGCTTGATGCTGGTGAAGCTCTTCACCACGGTCGCCTCGGCCACGGCGCTGAAGGGGATCTCCAGACCCGAGTCGGTGCGGACGCGCATCGTCTCGAGCGTCGCGAGATTCCGCCGTTCATCGCGGGGGAGGCGCAGCATCACCTTCACTTCATTCCGTCCGCGTTGGATCCGCTGGACTTCGTCGCCGTAGAAGGACTGGCGCACCTGCGAGGCGAGGCCGTTCACGGTGACGCCGAACTGACGGGCTTCTGGCTTGAGGCGGAGTTGGATCTCGTTGCGGCCGGAGTCGAGCGAATCGTTGATGTCGAAGAGGGCGGGATAGGTAGAGAGGTGCTCCTTGATCTTCTCGGAGAAGCCGAGCAACTCCTTCGGATCGGTGCCGGTGATCTGGATGTCGACGGGGTCGCCGCTGCGGATGATCTCGGCGCGGAAGGTGATTTCCTCGGCACCGAGGATGGGCCCGATCCGTTGACGCCAGTCGGCCCCCATGTCGACGGTGTTCACGTCCATGCTGCGCTCTTCCGGGCCGTAGGTCTCGATGACGACCCCGCCGATGTGCGAGCCGGGATTATTGGAAATACCCCGACCCGAAGACATCGTCGTGCCCGAAGAGGCGATGATGTGTTTGATGACACTGCGTCCGTCGGGGCCCACGTAATCTTTCCGCATCTGCTCGGCGAGATCGTAGATGCGGGCGATCTGGGCGTCGGTGACCTCGAAGGGCGTGCCGTCGAGCATGGTGAGTCGGCAGTCGATCCGCTCGCTCGCGACGCGGGGAAAATAGGTGGTCTGGATGCGACCACCCGCGTAGAGGCCGATCAGGACGATGAGCCCGCCGAACATGACCGCGAGCATCGTGTAGGTGTGATCGACGCAAAAGCGGATCGAGGGACGATAGACCCGGTCGATGAACCACTGCAGTGAGCGACCCGAAACGCGGTGGACCGGGGCGAGAAGATCGCCGGCGCGGCCGAGGAAGGGGGTGGCGAGGTGGCTCGGGAGGATGAGCTTCGTCTCGAGCAGGGCGATGAGCATCACGACGATGAAGACGATGGCGATGGGGCGGAACATGCTGCCCCAGTCCGACGAGTCGAAGGCCATGGGGAGGAAGGCGCATACGGTGGTGAGCACCCCGAAGGTAATGGGCACGGCCATGCGCTTGGTCCCCTGGATTGCGGCGTCGAGGGGGCTCAAGCCCTGTTGTCGATAAGAGTCGCAACTTTCGCTGATGACGATGGCGTCGTCGACGACGATGCCGAGAACGAGGATGAAGCCCATCAACGAGGAAAGATTGATCGTGATGTCGAGGTAGGGCATCAGGGCAAAGGCACCGAGGAAACTCATCACCATGCCGACGCCGACCCAGATCACGGCCTCGAGGCGCAGGAAGAGACCCACGCAGATGAAGACGAGGATGAGACTGCTCTGCGCGTTCTGCCGGAGCAGGTCGATGCGGCCTTTCACGATCTTGGAACGGTCGTTGATGTAGTCGAGCCTCACGCCGTCGGGCAGACTCGCATTGGAGGACTCGATGTATTCCTTGACCCGCTCGCCGATGGTGATGGCGTTCTGTTTCCCCTCGCGCATCACCGTAATCATCACGCAGGGTCGGCCGTTGAGTTTCACGATGAGCGGATTCTCGGTGAAGCCGTCGAGGATCTTCGCGATCTCGCCGAGGGTGAGCTTCGATCCGTCGGGGCGGGTGAGGACGGGAACGCGGGCGTAATCGTCGCCGGTGTAGGCGCGCCCACGGGTCCGGATGGAGACGTCTCCGGCCTCGGTCTGGACGACCCCGGCGGGCAGATCGATGGCGGATTGCTGGATCGCCTGGCTGATCGTCTCGAGGCTGAGATTGTACTTCCGCAGGGTCGCCTCGGGGATCTCGATGGCGATCTCCTCGTTGCGGACGCCGGCGATCTCGGCATGGGAGATGCCGGGCAGGGCGGAGAGCTCGTCACGGGTCTGTTCGGCGAGTCGTTTCAGATCCTTTTCCGCCATTTCCGCGCTGAGGACGACGGTGATGACGGAGTGGAAGGAATCGTCGAGCTGGATGATGGGCTTCTCGGCGAGGGCGGGGAAATTCGGGATTGCATCGACGCGGATTTTCACATCCTCCATCACCTCACGGGGATCGGAATCCTCGTTCACTTCGATGAAGACGGCGCCGCCGCTGCTGCTCGCGGTGGAGTTGAGGTGCTTGATCCCGCCGACGGGCTGCAGCGCTTCCTCGATTTTCAGAACGATGGTCTCTTCGGTCTCGTCGGGCGACGAGGCCGGGTAGGGGACATTCACCGAAATGAAACGCGACGGCATGTCCTGGAAGACCTCGAGGGGGATCTTGTCATTGGCGAGGGTCCAGACGCCCGCGACCATGACGGAGAGCATCAGCAGGTTGGCGGCGACGCCATTCCGGGCGAACCAGGCGATCATGGCGGCTCAGGAGGAACGGGGTGGCTCGCCGGCGGCGGCAGGCGGGGCTTTGGCTTCAATCGGAGCGGCGCCCTTGGACTTGCCGTCACCGGGTCCGCGATTCTGGCCGGAGCCCGGACCATTCGTCGTCTCCATGACGCCATCGATCAGCGGCAGGACGGTGGCGCCTTCAGCGGCGAAGGGAATCGGAGTGAGGCAGAGGACGTCGCCCTCTTTCGGAGCGGCCCCGGTCTCGGCCGAGACGATGAGTTTCTCGGTGTCGGCAATGATGGGATCGACAGAGACGCGTCGAAGTTTGTTCTCCGGGGTGATGAGGAGGATCTCGTTGCCCGCCCGCACCGCACGGCGTGGGATCACGAAGACGTCGGTGAGAAGCTGTCCCTCAATCTCCGCTTCAAGGAATTGGCCGATGCGCAGGGGCGGATGGCCGTCGCCGCGTTTGGCGTAGGGGTCGTTCACCTGGGCCACGGCGGTGATCTGGCGGGTCGATTCATCGATCGCGCCCTCCACGCGCACGAGGAATCCATCCCACGAGGCAACTTTGCCCCCGACTGCGGAATGGAGCTTCACGGACGCGCCTCCCGTGGTGGCTTCGCCATCGCGGTAACGCTCGGGCAGGCCGATAAACTGCATCTCGCGTTCGGGCAGCGGCAGTCGGATCTCGACGTAATCGACGGCGAAGATCTGGCCGAGGGAGGTGCCCTCATTCACATACTGGCCGACATCGACGAGTTGTTCGAGGACTTGGCCGTCGTAGGGGGCGCGAATGACGGTGCGCTCGAGGTCACGCTCAGCCTGGGCGATCCGGGCTTTCGCGGCGTCGACATCGGCTTCGGCTTTGGCGACCTGCGGGAGACGCAGGGCGAGCGATCCGGGCTCGCCCGTTTTGCCGAGGGCGCGCCAGTTTTCCCTCGCTTGGCCCGCCTTCGCGCCTTCCTCGGCTGCCACGACCTCGGCCTGGGCAAGGGTCGCTTTCGCCACGACGAGAGCGGTCTCGTAGTCGACCGGGTCGAGTTTCAAAAGCATTTCTCCCGCCTTGAAGAAACCGCCGGGCCGGAAGGAAGGGCTCACCTCGAGAACCTTGGCGGCGACCTCAGGGAGGAGGGTGCTGCGGGTGCGCGGTTGCACCGTGCCCTGAGAACGGACCCAGACCGGGTAGGTCTGGCGCTGCAATTTTGTGCCCTCCACCCGCACCACCGCCGGGGGCGCCTCCATCGTCGGGGTCTTGGGGCGGTTCGAAATGAACCACCACGCCGCGTAGCCGCACGCGCCGAGAATGGCGAGAGGCAGGGTGGCGCGGAGAAAACGTTTCATGAGGAGGATACGACCCCGGCGCTCCGTCGAGTCGAAATCACGGACCGCGCAGGGGCCTTAGCGTCGATGCTTTCGCTCTCAAACGCAAGTTTCGCGAGGGAGCCCCGACTTACGCGATGAGGAGCCATTGCTCGCGATGAAGGCTCACCTCCAGAGTTGAAAAATGCTGAAAAACAGGGCCGAATGGATCTATTGGAATGTAAAAAATGGCGCCTTTGTCACCAGTCTATGCTGGAAGCTGGCACTCCCTGTGCTCGCTTCTCCCCTCATGAATCCTGCTGTCGAATCGAAAGTCGAGTCCACTCCCTCCCCCGTTCCCGCCACGCAGGCGAGGGTGATCGTTCCGGTTCCTCCGGAAGCGCCGCCCGCGCAGAGTCCCGCTTTTTTCGCTCCTCCCCCATCCCGATTCGTCAGCGGCTCGGAACTCGTCCTTGAGCATGGAGCGGCGGTGCCGGTGGGCTCCTGCATCGAATGCGGCCGACCCGCCTGTGGATCGCGGGCCGTCGCCTTGCGCCATCCGCGCCAGCCCAGCACTTGGTTCGGGGCTCGTCCCGTCCTCGAAATGGGACTCTGCCGGAAACATCGCGACGACCGGTCGGTCGCGGTGGCGCTCACTTGGTCGTTTCTCTCGATCGGGGTCCTACTCGTTGCGATAGGGGCGGTAACGTTTAGCCCGGTCTCGGTGCTCATCGGGCTCCTCGCGATCGGAGGCTCCGGCTGGTTCCGAGCGGCATCTCCGGTGGTGGCCACGCTGATCACGGAGACCCGCACCGTCATCAGCGGTGCCGGGGCCGCCTTTCTCCGTCAGATGGAATCCGAGGAGCCTTGAGATCCCGGGACGCCTTTTGCCGGAACGAAGTCCTTGCGGCGATCACATCCCTTCCCTAGACTCGCCCGATGAATCGTGGCGGGGAATTCGAAAAGCACTTCGGCGTGCCGCCCACGGTGGTCGCCGCCTCGCCCGGACGTGTCAACCTCATCGGCGAGCACATCGACTACCTTGATGGCTGGGTCCTGCCCGTCGCGATCGACCGTCATCTCGTGATCGAGGCCTCCGCTACCGGGAACGGTGAGTTCGAGTTCGTGCCGATAGGGGCTGGTTTTGGAGAAACAGTCCGCATTGCGTCAAACGGGATCCACCCCCGCGAAGCGAAAGCGGAACGATGGTTGAACTACCTTCTCGGTGTCATTGCCGGATATCGTGATGCGGGAGCCGAGGTCCCGGGATTCCGCGCGGTGATCCATGCCGACCTTCCCGCCGGGGCCGGGCTGAGCGCCAGTGCGGCGCTCGAGACCGCGACGGCTCTTGTGGTCGAGGCGATCTCTGGCATCAAGGGAAATGTCCGCGACCGCGCCATCCTCTGCCAGCAAGCCGAGCACCGATATGCGGGAGTGCCCTGCGGAATCATGGACCAGTTCGCGGTGGGCGCTGGAAAAGCAGGTCATGCCCTGCTCCTCGATTGCCGTGAACTCTCCACCAAGCCTGTGCCTCTACCGGAAGATCTCGTCATTCTCGTCGCGGATACAGGGGTGAAGCATGCTCTTGGTGACGGCGAATACCGGCGGCGGCGGGAACAGTGCGAGGCCGCGCTGGCCCTGCTCGGGGCGGAGTCGTTCCGGGATCTCGATCTCCCGTTTGTCGAAGCGAACCGCGGGCGGCTCGGGCAAACGCTCCATCGGCGAGCCCGTCACGCCGTTTCCGAGATGAACCGGGTCCACGATTTCGTCGAAGCGCTCGCATCGTGCGATCTCGAGACCCTCGGACGACTGCTGCGCGAGGGGCACGAGTCGTTGCGTGACGACTTCGAGGTGAGTTGCGCCGAGCTCGACTGCCTCGTCGAGGCGGCCGATGCTTTTGGTCCTGCGCGGGGCCATGTCGGTAGCCGAATGACGGGTGGTGGATTCGGCGGATCCACGGTCTCGCTGGTACGACTTGAATCCGCCGATGCCCTCCTTTTGCATCTTAAATCGGCCTTTGTGGCCCGTTTTGGACGAAAGCCTGATGTTTTCGTCACCTCCGCCGTTGACGGAGCCAGTCTTTTTGCTGTTGAATCCCTGGTTAATCCATGAAGATCCATTCCCTCGTTTCCACCCTGATCCTGATGAGCTCCCTTTTGCCCCACGCCGCCCGCGCCGGTATGACCGAGGCCATTTACGGCAAAATGCCCGATGGCCGCGAGGTGAAACTCTGGACACTCACCAACGTCGCCGGAATGGAGGCGAAGGTGACGGAATACGGAGCCATCCTCGTTTCCCTCAAGGCTCCTGACAGAGACGGAAAAATCGCCGACATCACCCACGGATACGACTCCCTCGAGGGCTGGCTGACGAACAGCTCCTACTTTGGGGCGACCGTGGGACGCTTCGGCAACCGCATCGCCAACGGCAAGTTTACTCTCGATGGCAAGGAATACTCCCTCGTCACGAACAACGATCCGGGTGGCATTCCCTGCTCCCTTCATGGCGGCAAGGAAGGTTTCTGCAAGAAACTCTGGAAGGGCGAGGGTTTCACCGGTGAGACGGGTAGCGGGGTGAAACTCACCTACACCAGCCCCGATGGCGAGGAAGGGTATCCCGGCGAACTCAGCGTCGAGGTCACCTACACCCTCACGGAGAAGAACGAACTCGTCTGGGAGGCGAAGGCCACGACGAAGGCGCCCACCGTGCTCAATATCGTCCACCATACCTATTGGAACCTCAGCGGTGATCCGTCCACGAGCATCAACGACCACGAGATGACGCTCTACGCGGATCGTTACCTCGCGACCAACGCGGGGATGATCCCCACGGGCGAACTCGCCCCGGTTGCGGGAACACCGCTCGATTTCCTCGAGCCCACCGTGATCGGCAAACGCATCGATGCCGACCACGAAGCAATCAAACTCGCGGGCGGCTACGACCACGCCTGGGTCCTCAACGGCACTCCCGAAGGGGCGCTTGTCAGGGCTGCGCGGGTGCGTGATCCTAAGAGCGGACGGACCCTGACACTGACCACGAACCAGCCCGCGGTGCAGTTTTACGGAGGTAACTTCCTCGATGGCACGACCAGCGGAAAAGGCGGCGTGAAATACCAGCACCGCACCGCCCTCTGCCTCGAGACGGAGAACTATCCCGACGCGCCGAACAATCCGAAGGCGCCGTCTCCCGTCCTGCGCCCCGGCGAGACCTATTATCACAAGATGGTGCACACCTTCACGGCGGAGTAAAAAGGGCGCGCCTTGTTCGGCTTCACTCCAACCTCCTATGTGGTCTGAACTCTGACTTCTGATTTCTGATTTCCGACCTCCGTCCGATGACCCTTTTCACCTTTCTCTTCTTTACCGCGTTGGTTGGGGTTCTCACCTGGATCCTGACCCGAAAGGATGATCACGGCACCTCGACGGGGTATTTCCTGGCGGGGCGGACTCTCACCGGAGGCTACATCGCTGGGTCGCTTCTTCTGACCAACTTGTCGACGGAGCAGCTCGTTGGGCTCAATGGTGCGGCGTTCAAGGACGGCATCTGCGTGATGGCCTGGGAGGTCATCGCCGGGGCCTCGCTTGTCATCATGGCGCTCTATTTCCTGCCGAAGTATCTGCGCAGCGGCATCACCACGATTCCGGAGTTTCTCGAAAAGCGCTTCGACGCAAAGACACGCTCGATCACGAGCTTCATCTTCATTCTCGCCTACACGGTGATTCTCCTGCCGATCATCTTGTATTCGGGAGCGACGGGGCTCATGGGCATCCTCGACCTGAAATCGCTCACCGGAATCGAGAGTGAAACCACGTTGCTCTGGGGGACGGTCTGGTTCATCGGCATTGTCGGATCGATCTATGCGATCTTCGGCGGGCTGCGGAGCGTGGCGGTATCGGACACTCTGAACGGCTTCGGTCTGCTCGTCGGATCGGTCATGATCACGGTTTTCGCACTGAACGCGATCGGCGATGGTGGACTCCTCGATTCGCTCGCGAAGGTGAAGGAGGCCCACCCGGAGAAGTTCAATTCTCTCGGGAGCAAAGACTCTTCGGTTCCTTTCTCGACCCTTTTCACCGGGGTGCTCCTGCTGAATCTCTTCTACTGGACCACGAACCAGCAGATCATCCAGCGAACCTTCGGCGCGACGAGTCTTGCCGAAGGACAGCGCGGGGTCCTCATCGCCGGCATTTTCAAGGTGATGGCTCCGTTGGTGCTTGTGCTGCCGGGTGTCCTCGCTTTCCACCTTTACGGCGAACGCGAAGGCTTCAAGCCCGATCATGCCTATGGCACGCTCGTCAGTGACGTCCTTCCGAAGTGGCTCGTTGGTTTCTTCGCCGCCGTGATGGTGGGCGCGATTCTCAGTTCGTTCAATTCCGCCCTGAATTCGACGGCGACGCTTTTCTCGCTTGGGGTTTACAAAGAGCTCTTCAAGCACAAGGCCGTCGATGAATCGAAGGTGATCAACAACGGCAAGATCGTTGGCACGGTCATCGCGATTCTCTCGATGGTTGCGGCCCCCCTCCTCGCGGGGCAGGAGAGCATCTTCGGATACCTCCAGATGATGAACGGACTTTATTTCATCCCGATCTTTTCGGTCGTGCTGGCGGGATTTCTTTTCAAACGTGCCGGAGCGCTTGCCGCCAACATCGCCCTGGTGGGCGGCTGCAGCATCCTGCTGATCGGCTACTTTGTTCCGCCCTTCAATGCCTGGACCGCAAAGCCTCTCGGAAACTTCCACTTCCTTGGTCTCGTCTTCGCGGCCCTGATGATTTTCCAATTCGTCATGAGCAAGGTGAAACCGCTCCCGCAGAATTGGGAGCACCAATACAGCGGAGACGTCGATCTCACCCCGTGGAAATGGGCTAAGCCACTCGGGTTTGGCCTCGTCGCATTCGTCGTGATCCTCTATTTGTCCCTCGCGGACTTCTCGATCCTGACGAAGTGACGCCCTCGTTGCCGCTGCTGTAAGTGGGAAAACGGGTGTATCGTGTCCCGACGACCCACCCATGGACCCCGAACGCATTGAGGAACTCCGCGATCCGGCGATCTATCCGGAGCAAGCGGAGTCTGTCGAGATCCTCCAGACGCATCTCTCCGTCGTCGTGCTTTCCGGGGATCGGGCCTACAAGTTCAAAAAGGCGATCCATCTGCCTTTCGCCGACTTCACCTCGCTGGAGTTGCGCCGCGGCTATTGCGAGGAGGAGGTGCGACTGAATCGTCGTCTCTGCCCTGAGATCTACGATTCGGTCGTGGCGCTTCGCTCCAATGGCGAGGGTTGTCTCCGCATCGGTGAAACGGGGGAGGTGATCGACTTTGCGGTGAAGATGCGACGCCTGCCGCAGGACCGCATGATGGATGGTTTGTTAGAGCGGGACGCGGTGAGTCGCTTGCAGATTGAAACGATCGCGCGTCAGGTCGTGGCCTTCCATCGCGAGGCTCGGCGGGGCCCCGAGGTGGATGCCTGGGGCGATCCGGATAGGCTGCGCGGATTCGCCCTCGCCAATTTTGAGGAGACGCGAGGCTGCTTTCCGGAGGGACTTCATGCGGTCCTCGCGGCGCGCACGGAGCGTGATTTCGACCGCCTTCTCCCGGAACTGAAGGCGCGCGTGGCGGCGGGTCATGTCGTCGATGGTCATGGCGATCTCCACGCCCGGAATATCTGTCTGGTCGAACCAGCCGTCATCTACGACTGCATCGAGTTTAATCCCGGATTCCGTTGCGGAGATGTCGCGACCGAGCACGCCTTCCTCTTGATGGATCTGAGCTTTCGTGGGCATCCGGAGCTGGCGGGCTTGTATCTCGACAGCGTGATCGAGGAAAGCGGTGACGAGGGAATGAAGGGCGTCCTTTCGATGCTTGTGCGCTACCGGGCCATGGTCCGCGCCAAGGTCTTGGCGATCCTTTCGAGGGAGGCAGAGCTGGGTGATGAGGAGCGCGTGGCTTCGGCGCGGATCGCCCTTCGCTATCTCCGCCTCGCGGCCGTTTCAGCGATCGAGGACGACGGGCCCTGGTGGCTGATCCTCTGCGGCTTGCCGGCCTCGGGTAAGTCGAGTGTCGCCGAAGCTCTCTTTGAAGCCTCGGGCAAGGCGTGGCCGGTCTTTTCCAGCGACCGCCTGCGCAAGGAACTCGCGGGCGTCGCGCCGACGGAGCCGCTTCCAGCCTTGTTCTACTCGGACGAGTTCTCGCATCGCACCTATGCGGAACTGCTCGAACGAGCCACCGCCGCCTCCGCATGCGGTGCCGTCGTCATCCTCGATGCGAATTTCCGTGAACGCCGCGAGCGGACTCTTGCCTACGAAGCGGCACGCGGGGCGGGAGCCCGGCTCGCGATCCTGCGCGTCGATGCCGATGAGGCGGTTGTGATCGAACGACTCGCTTCGAGGGAGAACGATCCCTCATCGGTCAGCGATGCCGATCGCTCCATCTACGAGAAGTTGAAGTCGCGCTATGAGGTGCCCCGGGAGGGAGATGCCGACCGACTCATTCTCGTCGACGGTGACCTCGAGCCCGGTGCTGCGGTGGATGGGATTCTGGCTGGTCTGATCGAGTAGGCGAATCAAAGCGCCTCTCACGCCGGGATCAGAAAAGCGCCCGGGATTCCCGCATCGAGAGTGGCGAGAATGGCACCGTGTCGATTGGCCAGAGACAGGAGATGCGCATCGGTGGACCGGGAGGGGCCGTCACACCAGGAGGGTAGCGCGATCGTCGTAGAGAGATCGTCGCCGAGGAAGGAGTGCTTGGATCCAAGGTTTTTCACGAGAGCGGCGAGGCAGGTGATGGCATCGTCCAACTCAAGGCGTCCGCCGGCCCGCTGGCAGGAGACCCGCACGAATCCCAGTTCCGGAATCGCGGAGGTGAGGAGACGATCCGAGCGCTTCTTTTTGATGGACTGGATCCACGACGCGGCCCGCCGATGTTCGATGTGGTCCGCCCATCCCCACGCGACGAGCACATTGACGTCGAGCAGGTAGTTCATGGGAAATCGGAGAGGAGTTCGCGGACCCGCTCGGTCGTCAGGGGTGTGGCATCGTCGAGCGGGCCGAAGATTTCGGCACCGGTGAACTCGCATCGCACCCTCCCCACGGGCCCGGATTCCTCGTGTCCGGTGGCCTTCCGACGAAGGTATTCGGAGACGCTGAGGTGCTCGATACGGGCCCGGTATTGGATGATTTTCGCCTCATCCTCGGAAACCTTGAAGCTGATCGTCTTCATCGGTATTACCGTAATACCAAGGCGGAGCCGTAGCAAGATGAATTCACTCTTCGAGAATCTCCTCGAGCACCTTGCCATCCACTTCGGGCAGGGTGACTCCCATCACCTTCGCGAGAGTCGGGGCCACGTCGAGATTGCGGACGCGATCGAGGATGACGCCTCTTTTGATGCCGGCTCCGCTGGCGATGAAGATGCCGTCGAGTTCGGGATCGGAGTTGAGGTAACCGTGGGTGCCCGCGTAGTTCACCGCGGGGATGACGACGTCCTCGCCGGTCACTTCCTTGCGGAAGGCGTAGCCGTCGGCCGCGTAGAGGATGAGGTCGCCCATGCCGGCGTTTTCTTCCGGCTTGGGCATGCCGAGACGGTGGCCTTCGGAGCCGTCGATCACTTCGGCGATGCCTTCCATGGTCGAGAACATTGCCTTCAATTGCGGCAGCAGTTCAGCCTTCCTGGCGGGGTTCGTGATGTAGGCGAAGGCCATGCCGCCCTGGGCCATGACGTAGGCGTCGCAGGAGGAAATGGTGGGGCCGAGTCCGCGGGCGAGCCCCGCTTTTTTCAAGGCGACGTTGGGCTGCACGAATTTCGTCACCTTCTTGAATCCGTGATCGGTGGCCACGACGATGGTCGTCTTTTCGCGTAGTCCGGTGCGATCGACCGCGGCGAGGAGGTCGCCGACGTAGCGGTCGGCCAGCTCCAGGGCGGTGTAGCCGGGCCCGCTGCGGGGTCCATACGTGTGATGGATGTAGTCCGTGTTGAGGGTGTGATAGAGCAGCAAATTCGGTCGGTGTTTTTCAAAGACATGAATCGCGGCCCGCGTCCACATTGCGTCGAGGAAGGCGACGCCCTTGCGGTTCGGTCCCATCTGCATCCAGCCGATTTCCTCCTCGGTAGCCACGCCCTCCGCGATCATTTCCTTCACGACGGGATCTTCGAGCTTGGGCAGTTCGGCGAAGCTCCAGGTGATCGTTCCGGGATTCGTGATCGCGACCCAGTCGGACTCTGCAGTGGTGAGGCCCGCCTGATGGGCGACATCGTAGAGAGTCGGCACGAAGACCATGCGCGATTTGTCGGCCCACGGTTCGATCATGGGAGGCACGCCGTCTTTGCGCACAAGGAGCCCGTTGTAGAGCACCCCGTGTTTGCGCGGTTCGACCCCGGTGACGAGGGTGGTGTGGTTGATCCAAGTGATCGAGGGATTGCTGACCGTCAGGGCCTTCGCCGAAGCACCATCGGCGGCGAGCTTGCGGAGATTCGGCACCTGAAGGGTCGGATCGTTCCAGAGGTAGGCGGGGAATCCGTCGATGCTGATGAGAATGACGTGACGGTCTTTCTTTGGCTCAGCATGCGCGAGGGGAAGGCAAGTCAGAAGGAGGCTGAGGACGGGCAAAACAAGGCGGTTCATGGGCGGGAAGCATGCCAGAAATCGCTAGCGGGGTAAGCGCCGATCGCACCTCGTTTGCGTTACTTGTTCGGGCGGGGCATTCTCCATCATGCTGCTGCGTGTGAACCGGATTCTCTTCCTTCTCCTCTCGATCTTCGCTTTCCCGGCTCAGGCATGGGAGGCTGGTCTCGCCAAAGCCGACATCACACCGACCGAATCGGTTCCTCTCGCCGGCTATGGAGGCAAAACGCGCATGTCGCAGCGGGTCGATCATCCGCTCTGGCTGAAGGCGCTGGCACTGCGGGATGAATCGGGCGCGACCTCGGTGATGGTCACGGCCGATCTTGTCGGTCTCAGTGACAAGATGATCGCCCGCATCGCCGGATCGGCGAAGGAGAAACATGCCTTGCCGAGGGAACGGCTCATCCTCAATACCTCGCACAACCACAGCTGTCCCGTGACGGAGGACGTGCTCTGGCTCTACTACGAATTCACTCCGGAGGAAGCGGCGGCGAAGGATCGCTACACCCTGCAGGTCTACAGGGCTTACGAGTCGGTGATTGCCGCCGCCATCGCTGATCTCGCCCCGGCGGAGCTTTCCTATGAACTCGGCCTCGCCGGAGTCGCGGTGAACCGGCGACGCTCGCGGGGGCCAGAGAGCCGCGCCCTCCCCGGGCCGGTCGATCAGGATGTGCCGGTGCTCGCGGTGAGGAGCGGTGATCGCCTGCGTGGGATTTCCTTCGGATATTCCTGCCATACGACGGCGCTGGGCGGTCTCAGTGTCAACGGAGATTACGCGGGTTTTGCGCAGGTCGAACTGGAGAAATCGAATCCTGGCGCGGTGGCGATGTTCCTGCAGAATTGCGGCGGTGATGCGAATCCGCTCCCGCGCATCCGTGGCAAGGACGTCGAGGCGGTCTCGCTCGCGGAGCGCTACGGACTCATCCTCGCCGAGGCGGTGAACCAGGTCCTGGCCGGGCAGATGGTGTCTTTGTCAGGACCTCTGAAGGTCTCGATGGGGGAGGCCGCCCTCGATCTCCAGCCGGGATTGTCGCTCGCCGAGCTGAAGGAACGCGTCCCGAATCTCAACGGCATGCACCGGCGGGAGTTTGAACATTTCATCCGTCAATACGAGACGATCGGCGAGCCGCCAGGATCCTTGAACTATCCCGTGCAAGTCTGGCGTTTAGGCGAAAGGCTCACCTTCATCGCCCTGACCGGCGAGACGGTGGTCGATTATTCGCTGAAGTTCAAGGAGGCCTATGGATGGAACACGACCTGGGTGAGCGGCTACAACAACGACCTGTTCTGTTACGTGCCTTCGCTCCGGGTCCTGAAGGAA
Organism: Akkermansiaceae bacterium UBA5020; assembly: GCA_002396885.1. GTDB lineage: Bacteria > Verrucomicrobiota > Verrucomicrobiia > Verrucomicrobiales > DEV007 > Arctic95D-9. Next base: position 47,175 of record DGXY01000019.1, on the reverse strand, counting down.
GGAGGCTACGAGGGCACGCTCGGGATGTGGGAGTATGGCCATCGCGCCCCGTTCGCGGAGACGGTGGAGGAACGGATCACCGGGCTGGTGGATCGGTTGGTGGCGGATTAGAACTCCAACTCTTGCCTCCTACTCCTACTCGACGAGTCACCCGGTGCGTCCGGTAATGAGTATGAGTAGGAGGTAAGAGTAGGAGTAGGAGAAAGAATGAGCCAAAGAAGGCGTCAGATTCGTAAGCCAGTACCATGAACCGCAGCGAGGCACTCTCCCGCATCCAAGACGTCGAAGACCGCATCATTTCGCGATTTTGCGCGGTGGAGCGTCGCCTGCATCGCCGGATGGACTGGGTCGAGGATACGACACCCTACGAGTCACTCGAATCCCGCATCCGCGAGGAGATTGTTTTCTACGAGTCCCGCGGCTTCTACCTCTTCCAGGAGCCCTGGCTCGAGCACGAACCTTTCAATCATCGCTTCCGCGTCGTCCTCACCTTCAGACCGACGGAAGCGAATCGTTGATGACTTCGTCGCGCTGGGTTCCGGAGATCCATCCGGCCGCGGCGAGGAGTTCGGCAGCCTCGGCGTAGGTGGTGAAGAAATGGATCGCGGTGGGGCGGCCGACGAGTTTCGCCGCCTCCCCTTCGAGGAGGGCGAGGCGTTTTCCGGAACTGACCCGGTGGATCAGGATCATGGCGATGCGATCAGGATGGGCGAGGGCGGCCTCGACGTAGATGGGAACGTCGTGCTGGCTCGTGTCGCCGAAGAAGATGGCCGGTTTGTCAGGATACCAGGAGAGGATCTGACGGATCGCGCCGAGCTTGTGATCGCGGTGGCTGCGCTTCAGCCATTTGTCCTCGTCGAGGCCCCAGTCGGTCATGAAAAAAGGTCCGAGTGGCAGGCCGTTGAGTTCGAAGACGTGACTGAGAAGCCCGTGAAGATTGTAGGGAGAGCTGGTGACGTAGGCCATGGAATTGAGATGTCCCTTTTCCGGCACTGGTCCCTGACGGAGATGGCGGTAAAGCGTCGTGACTCCCGGAAAGAGTTGCCGGGTAAGGGCGTTGCCGAGAAGCGTCGTCGCGATCATCCGCAGGATCTTGCCCGCGTGGGTGACGAGGACGGTGTCGTCGACATCGCTGAGAATCACGACGTCGGGGTGGTTTGCCGGGCAGTCGATCGGCCAGGTCGTGGGTTTCGAGACTTCAGATTCGGGGAGCTCGATCAGGAGTTCGTTGGATTCCACCGCGTCGAGCGGCAGATCGATCTCGAAATACCCTTCGCGGTCGGTGCGTTTGGCGAAGGAGGCGCCGCCGGCGCTCACGTGCAGCAGCGAGTAGGGGCGCTCCGGAGTGCACCAGCGGCGGAGCATGTGGAAGAGATTGACGAGGGCGGGATCATCCACGCTCGGGTGGGGCCAAGTGCGGGCGAGGAGCGTTCGACCCTTCACCGAGACACCGCGCTCGTGCCGGATCGCAAAGTAGATCTCAGCGACCATCGGCTTGCCGAGGCGCCCCGTTACGCGAGCAAGAAAGCGGTGGAAGGCGTCATAAACCCTCTCAGCCCGAAGGGCGAGTTTCAGGACCCAGCGGTGGCGGGGTTTGGGTTGGAGGTTCGGGTCAATGAGAAACGAATGGGATGATTGCCTATAGTCATAGCCCTACCTTCTTCTCATACTCTTACTCTTACCTCATACTCCTGCTCAGAATCCGAACGTCCCTTGTTGTCCGACGAGTATGAGTATGAGTATGAGTATGAGGTAAGAGTAAGAGTAGGGGGTTCAGGCCATGAGATCCTTGATGACCTTTCCGGCCACGCCCGTCAATCTCACATCGAGCCCCTGGAATTTCGTCGTGAGGCGGTGATGGTCGATACCCAGCAGCGCCAGCATCGTCGCGTGGAGGTCATGCACGCTCACGACATTTTCGACGGCTCGGTAGCCGAGTTCGTCCGTGCTGCCCCAGGTCATGCCGGGCTTGATGCCGCCGCCGGCCATGAAGACGCTGAAGGAAAGAATGTGATGATCTCGTCCGCTGCCTTGCCCCATCGGGGTGCGTCCGAATTCACCGCCCCAGAGGATGAGGGTGTCCTCGAGCAATCCACGCTCGGCGAGATCCGCGATGAGTGCAGCAGTGGGACGATCCACCGTGGCAGCGCTGTCCTTCATAGCCTCTTCAAGCTGGCCGTGGTGGTCCCAGGCGCGGTGATAGAGCTGAATCATGCGAACGCCGCGCTCGGCGAGGCGGCGGGCGAGGAGGCAGTTCGAGGCAAAGGATCCATCGCCCGGTTCCTTGACGCCGTAAAGGTCGAGGGTGGCTTGGCTCTCGCCGGAGAAATTGGTCAACTCCGGCACGCTCGACTGCATTTTAAACGCCATCTCATACTGGGCGATGCGCGTCGCGATTTCGGGGTCGTTTTGTTCTTCCGCAAGGAAGCCGTTGAGACGTTGGATCTCCTCGATGACCTGTCGTTGCGTGCTCTGGCAGACACCGTCCGGATTGCCGATGTAGTGCACCGCGTCGCCCTTCGACTGGAACTGGATTCCTTGGAACCGGCTCGGGAGCACGCCGCTGCTCCACTGACGCGCGGAGATGGGCTGCTGGCCATACTTGCCGGCCGAAGTCAGGACAATGAAGCCGGGGAGGTCCTCCGTTTCGGAGCCGAGGCCGTATTGCAGCCACGACCCCATGCTCGGGCGGCCCTTGATGATGGAGCCGGTGTTCATGAAGGCGTGGGCAGTGTCGTGGTTGATCTGCTCGGTCTGCATCGAGCGGATCACGCAGAGCTTGTCGGCCTGCTTGGCGATCTCGGGGAAGAGATCGCTCACTTCGATGCCCGACTGGCCGTGCTTCGAGAAATTCGTGAAGGATCCTCGCGCCTTCAACTCGGCGCCCTGGAGCTGGGCGAGTTGTTGTCCCTTGGTGAAAGACTCGGGAAAGGGTTTGTCGTGGAGGGCTTTCAGGTCGGGCTTCCAGTCGAAGGTTTCGAGCTGGGAGGGGCCTCCCGCCATGCAGAGGAAGATGACTCGCTTCGCTTTCACCGGGAAGTGCGGTGCCTTCAGCGCGCCGTTCCAGTGGTCGGGTTTGGCGAGAGCGGTGGTCGCGGCCTGAGACTGTCCGTGGAGCATGGCCATGGCCATGCCGCCGAAACCATAGCTGCTCTGCAGCAGGAAGGAGCGCCGGTTGACGTGGAGAGCTTCGAATGAGGGATGAAAGGGACTCATGTCAGTAGCGGGTGATGGTTTCCTGGGCGTTGAGGAGGACGCGGGCAAGTTGCGTCCACGAGGCGTGAGGGACGGGGGCAAGTCCGGACTGGGGGGCGACGCCGATCGCGAGAAGCTTGGTGGCCTCTTCGGGAGCTGCCGCAAAGTGATCCTGCTGCGTTTTCAAAAAGGCGGTGAGAGCCTCGAGTTCCCTTGCCGCCGGCTCGCGGTTCAGAGCGATTCGATAGGCGGCGGAAATGCGAGCTTGGTCCGTTGTCACCTTTTTGTCAGCGAGCAATCTCGCCGCAAAGACCCGGGCCGCTTCCACGAAAGCAGGATCGTTCAACAAGGTCAGGGCCTGCTGGGGCGTGTTGCTGTTCGTCCTCGCGGCGGCGCATTCGTCGCGGGCGGGGGCGTCGAAGTTGGCCATCATGGGATGGAGGAAGGTGCGTTGCCAGTGGGTATAGAGACCGCGCCGCCATTGCCGTGGATCGGTGTCGGCGATGTAGTCGCGGTTGGGGAACTGGAGGGCCTCGTAGTAGCCGGCGGGCTGGTAGGGCTTCACACTGGGGCCGCCGATCTCCCTGCTCTGGAGGAGTCCGGCGATGGCGAGGGCGTTGTCGCGCACGAACTCTGCCTCGAGTCGCCGCGGATTCTGCGAGGCGAGAAGCCGGTTCGCGGGATCAATCTCGAGGGCTTTTTGCTGGAAGACGCTGCTCTGGCGATAGGTCTCGCTCGTGACGATGAGGCGGACCATGTGCTTGAGGTCCCAGCCCGACTCGCGGAACTCGGCCGCGAGCCAGTCGAGCAACTCGGGATGCGAGGGCAGTTCGCCCTGCGATCCGAGATCATCGACGACGGCGCTGAGCCCGGTGCCGAAGAACATCGCCCAGAGCCGGTTCATCACCGCGCGGGCGGTGATGGGATTCGCATCGGAGACGATCCAGTTGGCGAGGTCGAGGCGGGTGAGGCGTTTTTCGGGGCTGCTCTCGAGCCGACCGGGGAGGAAGGAAGGAGTCGCCGGGAGGACGGCCGGCCCAGTCTCGTCCTGCCAGTTGCCGCGTGGCAGGACACGGATTTCGAGCGGCTTCGCGGCGGCCTGGGTCACCATCGTCCAAGTGCGTCCCTCGAAGAGGGCACGCTCGGCGGCGGCGAGCCGGTGGGCCGCGTCCGCGGCGATGCTGTCATGCGCGGTGGCAAGGAGGAAGGTGGTTGTGGCGAGGGTTTTCTCGGCAGCATTACGCCCGGAAAGGGGTTTTGTTAGGGCGGCGAGCGAAGCAGGTGAGGCAAGCTCGAGTGGATCCGCTGCGGCGAGAGGCGAGAGGGAGAGCTTTACCGGGTGGACGTTGTCGCCGCCGAGGGAAACGACGAGTTTCTCGCTTTCCTTCAAGGCGAGGGGCGCGTTCAAAAGCCAGATCGCGTGCAGTGGTTGTCCGGGCTCGATCGATGTGGGCAGACGCCATTCGCTTTCGAGTCCGGGAAGCTCGGCTCCGCCGCGATGAATCGGGCGCTTTGTGGTCGCTTCTCCGGTCCGGAGGCCGATCTTGCGGATCTTCCCATCAGCTGCGTGCGCCTCAAGGGAGAGGGTGATCGCCTTGCCGAGCTTGGCATCGTCGCGTCCTTCCACGGGCACTTCGATGCGGATGGCGGAAAACGCGATCGCATCGGGAGCCATGGCGGTGACGACGAGGGTTTCGCCTTTTCCGAGAGGTTTGTCGGCGGCGATGCTGCCGTTCAAGACGACCGGCTTGCGGTTTTCGATCGGTTCGTCGTCCTTGTGGAGGGACACCTCGCCGTTCGTGAGAGGAACCCAGGCCGAGGGGTGTTTGGTTAGGAAATTCGCGAGACTTTCCTCCCACTCCGACTGTGCCGCCACCGCCTTCGCGTCGCCCGCGAGTCTCCCCGTTGTCTCGGCGAGATGTTTTTCGAGCGCCGCGACAGCCTCGGCATGTCGTTGCTTCAGCCAGGGGCTCTCGACCTCGATCTCGGGGGGGAAGGGCGAATCATTGTTCACGCCTTTGAGTTCAGGCTCGGGGGTGTAGCCGTAGTCGGCGTAGACGCCCCATTGTTTCATATCGGCAAAGAAGGATTGCAGTTCGTAAAAGTCCCTTGCCTTGATCGGGTCGAATTTGTGATCGTGGCATTCGGCGCAGCCGAAGGTGCTGCCAAACCAGGCAGCGGCGACCGAACGGACGCGCTCGGCACCATACTTGGAAAGATACTCCTTCGGCTGGGCGCCGCCCTCGCGTGTCATCATGTTGAGGCGGTTGTAGCCGGTCGCGACGAGTTGCTCGGGCGTGGCATCCGGGATCAGGTCGCCGGCGAGTTGCTCACGGGTGAAGACGTCAAAGGGCTTGTTCCCGTTGAAGGCGTTGATGACGTAATCGCGATAGGGAAAGATGCGCTGGTTCTGGTCGCCGTGGAATCCGACGGTGTCGGCGTAGCGCGCGATGTCAAGCCACCAGACGGCCAAACGTTCGCCGAAGTGGGGAGAATTGAGGAGCGATTCGAGGGAGGCTTCACCATTCAGCGCTGCCGGCGGTAGTCCGGTGAGATCGAGGGAAAGGCGGCGGGTGAGGACGTGGTCGGGCGCGGCGGGGGAGAGCTCGAGACCTTTTTCCGCGAGCTTGGCGCGGATAAACGCGTCGATGGGATTTCCCTGTGCCTCGTCCTTCGGAAGGGCGGGACGCTCGAGCGGGGCGTAGGACCAATGCGGCTCGTAGACGGCGCCCTCGGCGACCCAGCGGCGGAAGAGTTCCTTCTGCGCGGGCGTGAAGGGTTTGTGTGCCTTCTCCGGAGGCATCGGATCTTCCTCGTCGAAGATGCGGAGGATGATTTCGCTTTTGTCAGGATCTCCGGGTACGATGGGGAGGGCTCCTTCTTCGGTCTCGCGGATCGCCTCCTCGCGCACATCGAGCCGCAGTCCGGCCTCGCGGGTTTTTGGATCGAAGCCGTGGCAGTGGAAGCACGTGTCCGACAGGATCGGCCGGATGTCGCGGTTGAAGCGCACGGGCTCCGACGCAGCGGCGACGGCTGGGAAAAGCAGGGCAAAAGAGAGAAGGGGAGATCTCATGAAACAGGACAGCATCAATATGAAAGGATACGCCCGGATCGGAATCTGCCAAAAGACGCAAAAGAGCCCGTAAGAATCGCGATTGTCGGACAACGAAGAGGGTCGGATAGGTGGCTGAACTCTCTGGGGTCGGCCATGCTCAGCGCGGCTTCTCGACTCCGGCGACGGCGGGTCGCACATCGGGCAGCTCATCGCAAAGGGCCAGCGCCTTGAGGGCCTGGGCGGTGGCGATGTAGGTGATGTAGTGGTAGTTGCCCCGGTAGAGGGAGTGCATCCACCAGCGTCCCGAGACGCGTTGCTCGCGTTTCAGCCAGGTGAGGCCGCGCCGGATGCGGGGATCGTCTGCGGTTACGCCGCTCTGGCGCATCAGAACGATGGCGAGGGCGGTGAGGTAGGGATCGCTCTCGGGATTGGCGGCGTCGGGGAGCGAGGCGAGCAGTTTCACGACGGTGTCGCTCATTTCATAATGCCAGTCGGCCACAGCCGAGAAATCGCGGGTCGACCAGCCGCCGTCCTCGTGTTGGAGCGAGGTCAGCAGGGCGAGGGCGGTTTCCTTCTCCGCTTTGGTGACGAGCTCGGGCAAGTCGTGCGCGAGCTGCAGCCGGAGGATGCGGTCGAAATCGTTTTTCGGGGCTGCCGTTCTGAGCCAGGATTTCAGCTTCGCGATGCGGTCGCTCGTTTCCCCGGGCTCGAGCGTCTCGAGCCATCCTGGGGCGGCGGTGAGGGCGCGGGCGGCCTGCAGGCTCAATTCAAAATCGGTGGTGATGTGGGGAATCTCGACTTCGCCATAGCTGACGAAGGAACCATCGGGCGACTGGCGGCTCATCATCTGGCGGAGGGCGTGGTCGGTGTCGGGCGAGGTCTTCCCGCTGACGTGTTGATCCCATTCGGCGAGCCCGAGGGCGCACCAGACCGCGGTCCACGATCCGGAGACGTAACGATGTCCGTTTTTATCGGCTTCCTTGGCGGGCCCTTCGGGGATGGAATCGGCGAAATCGGCGAGGACCTCGGGATTGGGTGGCCCGAGGAGATCGGAAAGGGCGGGACGTTCGCTGAGATAGGGGCCGGTGGTGTGGCAGTTGATGCAGGACTTTTCGCGGACCCATGAGAGGGCGCCGTCCTCGAGGTATTGGCGGGCCGCCCGAACCGTTTCGGGACCAAAGGCCGCGACGCGGGGCTCATCGGCGCTCGCGGCGGGCACGGCGATCTCCCCGGACTGGTATTGGAAGGCGGGCTTGGGTTTCGCGGCCGGCGTTTCCTGCGCGGAGATCCACGTTGCTGAAGGTAGCCATCCAATGATCAGTCCTGCGATGGAGATTCGGGCGACGGCTTTCATGGCGGAGGTTTATTCGGGAGAATACCAGCGGCCGAGAGTCCCGACGAGGGCCTCGCGGAGCTCGGTCGGATCGACTTCGCCTGAAAAGCGGTGGAGAATTTCGCCACCGGGCGCGACGACGAGGGTATGGGGCAGGGTGCCCTGCCATTCCGGATCGAGGGCCTCGGCGAGGGAGTCGGTGCTGCCGACGAAAAGGTAGTTGTTGGTGCGGCGTCCTTCTTCGGCGACGGAGGCAGCGACGAGATCGGGCATCGCGGCATGAAAGCGTTTCGCGAGGGTGCCGACCTTCTCGATCGCTTTCGGATCATCCGTGCTGATCGTGATCAGTTCGACGTCGCGCGTTTCGAACTGGCGGCCGATCTCGACAAGGTGCGGCATCTCGGCGAGGCAGGGACCACACCAGGTCGCCCAAAGGTTGATGATGCGGTATTTGTCAGAGGCATTCTTCCGCAGGCCGGCGATACCGGCTTGGTCGATCCTTTCGACAGTCACTTCCTTGGCGAGGAACTTGGCGTTGAATTCCTCGACGAGGTGCCGCTTTTCGGCCCACTTCGTGGAGCATCCATGGGCACGCGTGACGGGCTCGGCAATGGGTTTGCCAGCGAGGAGGGCCTCGATCGCCTCGCGGGCGTCGTGTTTTTCAATCGTGGCAGGATCGCCGTAGCGGGAGTCGTCGAGACGGCCGGTGTAGCGGAGCTTCCGCTCGCGGTCGAAGAGGAAGAGGTGCGGCGTCGCCACGGCACCATAGGCAAGGGCGGTGGCCTGGGTCTCGCCGTCGTAGAGGTAGGGAAAGGTGAACTCGTAGCGCGCGGCGTGGAGTTTCATCTCTTCGAGCGTATCGCCGTAGAGCGAGTAACCGAGTTCATTGAGGCGGACGGATTTGGGATCGTTCGGCGAGATGGCGATGAGTTGGAGTCCCTTGTCGCGATAGGTCTCGACGAGGGCCTTCACCCGCGACTCGGCCCCCTGCGCGCTGGGGCAGTGGTTGCAGAGAAAGAGGATCGCGAGGATTTCGGCATCGGCATAGTCGGCGAGCCGGTGGGGTTTGCCATCGACGCCAGGAAGGTTGAAATCGGGCGCTGAGGCTCCGATCTCGAGGGTCTTCACCGGATTGTCTGCGGCGTGGGTGGCGACGCCGGAGAGTGCGGCGAGGATCACAAGGAGAAAGGGTTTCATCTGCGGCGGCTTACTGCGCGGGGATGTTGCTTTCACCGGGCGCGAGAGTGCCTGGCTTGCGGGACGAGCCGACGCCCTGGGCGGAGGTGACGAGTTCCTCGAACTCCGCATAAAACTGCTCGCCGAGCTCGTGCTTCAGATTCGCCTCGACGAAATCGAGCATGAGTTTGGCTCCATTGACCTGATCGACATACTGGAACATGTCTTTCAGTTTGCCCCATTGGAGTTGTGGCAGGGTCTTCTGGGTGAACTCCTCCTTGGAGTGTTCGCCGACCGCACCGCCCTGATTGGTCTGGTTGTTGCGCGCGCGGCGCTCTTCGTCTCGATTCAGGCCGCGGAGTTCTTCCTCCTTCTTTTCTTCGAGCATGGTGACGAGCCGGGCCTGTTGCTCGATGCGCTTGTCCCAAGCGTTCATGAGCGAAGCGGGATCTTTTTCGCGTAGGTAGGGCATGATCGTGCGGCTGTAGATCCCGGCGATGTTGATGGGTGTTGGCTCCCAGTTTTCGGCTTTGCCGAGAAGGCGGTCCAAAAAGTAGGCCTTGGCGAAAACGGAGTTGGCGACCGACTGGGTGACGGGTCCGCTCGGCATCTCCGTGAGGCTGCTCAGTGAGTCCACGTAGGACATCAGCGCGCCGAAGATCTGGGCTTTGTCCTCGGACTCGGCGGCCTGGCAGCTGAGCATGAGGTAGCGGAGTTGTTGCTGGAGCGAGGTGATGAACTGGGGATCCTTGAGGCGGTCCTCCTGACCATCGCGCCAGGCGCGGAAATCGGTTTCGGGGCGGCCTTCGCGATCATACTCGACCGTTTTGACACAGTTCAGGTAAAGTTCAATGGCGGCCCGGGGATCCGCTGCTGCTGCCGCAAAAGCCTGTCCCGCCGAGACGTTGCGGCTCGTGATATGGGAACTGAGGTTGTCCTTGAGCGATTTGAGCCGGGCCTTGAGAGACTGGATCTGCTCGACAGTGAGCTCGTCGCCTTTCACGGTCAGGGCGGTGAGACTTAACACGAGAGCGAGGAGGGCGTAGCGGGGGTTCATTGGCGCGGATCGTATCGGGAAACGCACGGCTCGACAATCCCCAATTTGCGCGGTGGCACCCGAAAATTCGTTTTCGGCCGGGGGTTGAATGGTGCCGGATCGGCGCGAAGGTCGTATTGAAAATCCATGAAGCTGGCTTTGACTCTCCTGACCCTTTTGCTTTCCGTCTTCGCGGCTCGTTCCGGTCTGGCGCAGGAGAAGGGCTACGCCCTAACGGTTACGGTTACCAACATTCCGGGTGCGAAGGGAAACCTGCTCATCGGAATCTACGATTCGGAGGCTTCCTTCACCGACGAACCGCTCCCGATCTCCCCGAAGATTCCCGTCACTTCGACCGACGACGTCAACACGACGATCGAAGGGCTCAAGCCCGGAACCTATGCGATTGCCGTGATCCAAGATCTCAACGGCAACGGCGAACTCGACCGGAATTTCCTGGGCATACCGAAGGAACCTCTCGCCTTTTCGGTGATCACCGAGATCCCGAAAGGAAAGCCGGATTTCACGGCCTGTTCTTTCAAGATCGGCGATGCCGATTTCGCCATGACGATCCCGCTCGTGCTCAGGTGAGGTGGTTGTGACGGCATCGCGTCCCCGATCGCGGACGATTTCGGCTTCCGTTGTTTCAAGCGATGCGAAAGCATGGGGGATGAACCACCGACTCTCTCTTCTTCTGATGGTCACGACCCTCTTCGGCCTTTCTCCCGCCTTCGCCGGTGGCGGGGAACTGCGTATCCTCTGCTACAACATCCACTATGGACAAGGGAACGACGGCGTCTACGATCTCAAGCGTCTCGCCGCGGTGATCAAGGCGGTCAATCCAGATCTCGTCGCCCTGCAGGAAGTCGACGTGATGGTGCGTCGGTCAGGGCAGGTCCATCAGGCGGAGGAACTCGGCAAGCTGACGGGGCTCGACGTCTACTACGGACCCACCCAGCACTTCGAAGGCGGGCTTTTCGGCAACGCCGTGCTTACCAAGTTGCCTGTCAGCCGCGTCTGGATCCAGCCTTTGCCTTACACCGAGGCGACTCCCGAACTGACCACCTACCCGCGCGGGTTTGTCGCGGTGACAGTGAAGGCCCCGGGTGGCGGAGAAGTCCGCTTCGTGAGCACCCACTTTCAGCACAATGTCGAGGCAGACCGCGTTGCCGAAGCCGAGGCGGTCAATCGTTACCTCGCCACGGAGCATGAGAAGATCCCGACGATTCTCGCGGGAGACATCAACGCCGTGCCCGACTCCGAGCCGATGAAGGCGTTGCTTTCCAAGTGGACGAATGCGATCGATGCGGGGTCCGCCCCGACCGTGCCTTCGAAAGAACCGAACTCACGGATCGACTACATTTTCTACCGGCAGGGCGATCCTTTCGAGGTCGTCGAGACCCACGTGATTCCCGAAGCCATGGCCTCGGATCATCGGCCGGTCTTTGCGGTGCTGAAGGTTAAGGAGTGAGGCTGGTCTCACTCCTTCCGCCCCGTCGCCCACAGGATCCCGCGGGTGACGAGTTCGAGGTAGCGGTCGTCCGCGACCGTTTCGTTGTTATGACCGATCGTCGTGCTGAAAATCCGGGTCTTGTTCGGCCCGTAGTGATTCGTCCAAGCCACGACCGCCTCGACTTCGGTGCCCTTGGCGTTCGGATCGGGCGTGTCACCCTTCTTCACCTTGGGCATCTGCACCTGCTTGCCGGTGGCGAGAGGTTTTGCCGTGTCGAAGATCTGGACGTTGTTGTAAAGCTCCTCGTTGATCGTCGTCCATCCCGCGAGACCTTTGGTGACCGCATGGGCCGGATCGGTGAAGGTGATCGTGATGGGCGACTGCGGGCCATGGCCCGTCGACTGGACCCCGATCATCTCATACCAACCCGCATTGTCGTCGCCGGTCTTGACCGATTCCTTGAAGTTGCCCCAGCGATAGCTGTGCATGCCACAATGCAGGTTCACCGCAGGCACCCCGTCGCGGTGAGCGGCGAGGATGCGGTTCACATAGGCCGCATCGGTAACAGAGGCCGAGCATTCGTCGTGGATCACGACATCGTATCCTTTCGCCCAGTCGTCCTTCTCATAGATCGGGAAGGTCGCGTCGGTGCCCTTGCTGGGATTGTATTCAATGTCCACGACCGCATCGATCCGGGACTCGATCCCAGCCTTCAAAAGTTTTTGTTGCGTCTCATAATCGTGACAGCAGCCGCCGAGGACGAGGAGGACTTTCAAGGGCCCGCGGGGATTTTCTTCGGACGCCTGGACCAGTAGCCAACTTGCCAGTGCCGTAATGGCAACGGGAAGGAAGGGGAGATAACGGTTCATTTTCGGGGGTGTTTCGAGTGCGAGAATGCACAGCGAGGCCCCGGTCGTCGAGAAAAATTGCGAACGAAATTTAAAATCTCTCAGGTTTGAGAAATTCCGAACGACCCATGTCGACGCAGCACCTCGGCCGTCCCCGGGGGCAAAAGATCACCCCAGCCGGGTTCGTCGGCGCGGATTTTGGCTTCGACGAGCTGGGTCGCGAGGCCCACGGCCGATTCCTCCCAGCCCGCCAGACCGATGAGGAGACGGTTTTCGAGGAGGTAGTCGTAGAGGCCCCGCAGACCGGGGGCGACCTGGAAATTCTTCGCTGTCACGAGCACGCCCGAGGCCACATCGCGGCGCGGGTAGAGGTAGAGACGGACCCCGCTTTTGAAAAGGCGTCCCAGCGCCTCGAGGATGCCGCCGTCGAGATGTTCGTGGTTCGATTCGGTGAAAAGGGCGGTGAGTTCCGTCATGCCGAGGGCAAGGCCGACCGTTTCCCGGGTGTAGCGATGGAAGTAGGAGCTGAGGCGGAAGTAGTCGTTGTAATTCGTGATCAGCGCGTTCTGCCCAAGCGAGGCGAGCACGTCGAGACGGGCGAGGAGGTCCGCATCGTTCGTTTTGCCGTCATGCTGCAGGACGTTCAGCGGGATCTCGGCGAGGGTGATGAAGTCCTTGCCCGCATTGGCTGGCTCCTGCGCGAACTGGGCGCGGGCACACTGAAGCATATCGGCGTGGGTCAGGGTGAAGGGGTGAAAGCGGCCCCGCATCGTCAGGACCGCCTTTTTCCGCAGGATTTCCGATGGCTGGACCACGCCCGAGGGCGAGAAGAGGATCGCGTTGGTCAGCTGGTGCTCGACGAGCCGGAAACTCATGAGCCGGTTGTCGACGTTCCCGTAGGAATGACCGTCGAATTTGATCATGTCGACCTCGATCCGGTTCGTGGTGAGTCCATCGGCGAGCGAGGCGATAATCGTCTGCGAGTCGGCCCCCTGCTGGGTTGCGGCGAAGATCAGGTTCACCCCGACGATGCCGAGGGCCTCTTGCTGGAGGATGGCCTCGCGATCCCACATGCGGACGTGGGCGATCACGGTTGAGGGCGCCTCGCGCGGGGAGGTCTGGAAACGGATCCCCATCCAGCCGTGCGCCTCGTTCGTGCCGGCGTAGTTCCGGATCGCGACGGTATTGGCGAAAACGAAAAAGCGCGATTGATCGCCGCGGGTGCCGTCGAGCCGCTCGATGAGGAGGCTCCATTCGTGCTCCAGCATGGTGCGGAGCCGTTGTTCGCAGACATAGCGGTCCGCGTGACCGTAGATCGCATCACTCACGAGCATGTCGTAGGCCGACATGCTTTTCGCCACTGTGCCCGAGGCACCGCCGACGCGGAAAAACCAGCGTGCCACCTCCTGCCCCGCCCCGATCTCGGCAAAAGCCCCGTAGGTGACGGGGTCGAGATTGATCTGAAGCGCTTTTTGGTGGGTCGTGAGAGTTTCGTTTTCCATGGGAAACGTTCGTGGATGAGGCACTTAGCCATCGAATCGGCTCGCGTGGATCGCAAGATGATTCTGGAGGATTGGGTCTAGGTATCGGAAAAGCAACATTCGAACCAAATCGGGCGCGGCCTCGCGATAATCCGCCGCAGTCATCCCTTGACCCCGGCCGTGGGATCTGTGAAAAGGTCGGAAACGCCGCCGCCTCCGCGGGGTTTCCCTTTCCGCCTCCTCTCCATGCCCGCCTTCACCTACACTGCGATCGACCCGACCGGGAAGAAGGTCTCGGGCAGCGTCGTGGTGCGGAACAAATCCGAGGTCTACCGCGAGCTCGAGGCCAAATCCCTCACTCCCGTCGTCGTCGATCAGGCCACCGAGGCCGCGCCGGGGAAACCCGCCAAGGCGGGCAAAGTCGGCAAGGGTGAGCCCGGTAAAGGAACCGGACCCGCCAAATCGCGGCGTGGGGTGCGCCTGAAACGGCAGGAGCTCGTCCTCTTCACCGAAGAGCTCGCCGACCTCCTCGACGCCGGGATGAATCTCGAGCGTGCCCTCAAGATCCTTCAGGAACGTCAGGCCAACGCCTCGATCCGCGAAGTCTCCGGCTGCCTGCGCGAGGAGATCCGCGAGGGAGCGCGCTTTTCCAAGGCCCTTGCCACCGCATCGCCCTCTTTCGACGAACTCTACGCCAGCCTCGTCGCCGCCGGGGAGGCGAGCGGATCGCTCCCCGAGATCTTGCGCCGTCTCGTTGTCAACTTGAAGCAGCTCTTCAACCTGCAGCGCCGCACCCTCGGGGCGATGATTTACCCGATCACCGTCATGCTCGCTGGCGTGGTCCTGCTTTTTGTCTTCAGCACCGTGTTGATGCCCTCGCTCAGCAAGATGATGGAAAAGACAGGATCGGAGATGCCCCTCATCACCGAGCTGCTCATCAAATTCACCGACTTCATGGGCGCGTGGTGGTGGCTCATCCTCGCCATCGCCGTGGCCCTCGCCGTCGGCTTCCGCATCCTCATCGCGACGCCGTCGGGCCGCGAATGGTGGGATGGCTATAAAATGAAGCTGCCCGCCTTCGGTCCCGTCATCCTCGGACGCTTTTACGCCCAGTTCTGCCACACCATGGCCAATCTCGCCGCCAACGGCGTGCCGCTCCTCAACGGACTGCGTCTCGTCACCCGAGGCACCCCGAACCTCTACATCCGCTCCCGTCTCGAGAAAGTCGTCGCCGACGTCGGCGAGGGCACCAGCCTCGCCCGATCGATGGAAAAGACCGGGTCCTTTCCCGAGCAACTCGTCGACCGCGTCGCCATCGGCGAGCAGACCGGCGAACTCGGCAAGGCCTTCGCCAAGGCCGCGGCGAAATACGACGAGGATCTCGATGTCCGCATCGCGCGATTGACGACCGTGGTTCCGACGGTCATGCTGGTGATCGTTGCCGCCATCGTCGGGGTCGTGGCCTACAGCGTCATCACCACGATCTTTGGCTCCATGGCCGGCATCCGCAGCCGTTGAACAGACTCTTTTCCGCAAGCTTTCTCCAGAATTCACCCTCCCAAGATGAAACTGCCCTCCCAAGCCACCCCGAAACGCCGGCGTTCCGCCTTCACCCTCGTCGAGCTGGTCATCGTCATCACCATCATCGCCGTGCTCTCCGGATCGGGCATCTACCTGATCATCGGCTTCATCGACGATGCGAAATACCAGCGCGTCGAGTCCGACATCCAGGCCCTCGACCTCGCCCTGAAAAGCTACGAGCGGAACAACTATTTCAAACCCCCGACCCAGGAACAGGGACTCGTCGCCCTCGTTGAGCGTCCCACCGGCGAACCCCAGCCCGAGCGCTGGCGCGCCTACCTCGAGGAGCCGATGAAGGACCCCTGGGGAGCTGATTACCAATACCGGTTCCCCGCGACCAAGAGCAAGAAAAAGTATGACCTCTTTTCCCTCGGCGAAGACGGGGCGGAGAGCGAGGACGACATCGGGAACTGGTAAGCTTCCCGCTTCGCGCCGCGCCTTTACCCTCGTCGAGCTCGTCGTCGCGCTCACTGTGATCGCGATCCTGACGGGCCTCGCCGTGCCGGCGATCGATGGCGTCCAGAAAGAGCGCCTCGCCCGCGAGCCTGTGAACCGTCTCCTCCTCCTCGCCCGCGAAGTGCGGGTCCGGGCCATGACCGAGGACCGTCCCTACCAGATCGTGATCGACGGTCAGGGCTTCCGCGCCTCGCGATTCCTGCGTCCCTACACGGGAATCGAGGAAGTGGAAACGATCCGTCTCGAAATGGCCGAGATGGCCGAGCGCGAGGAAATGATTGAGGCCTCCGAGGCGCGTGGCATCCAACTGGCCCCCGAGACACCGCCCGATCCCCAGGAGGAGCAGGTCCGCGAAGGACTCAAGTATTTCCAAGAATACGCCTTCCCTCCCGAGGTTCGGGTGAGCGCCCGTGCCTGGAACGATATCGAATGGATCCCGATGACGGGCGCTGAATACAAACGCTGGATCTTCCAGCCCTCGGGCATGTGCGAGCCGATGCGCTTCCGCGTCGAGGCCGATACCTCGTTTTTCGAAGTCGAGTTTCATCCCCTCACCGGCGATGTGAAAACGGAACGCTCCTGGGTCGAATGAAGAGGGGCATGCAAGCGAGGCAACAGGGTCGGGTTCGGGGTGAACATGGAGGTCTCTTGGCTCACCGGTCGGAACCTTCGCAGGTTCCGCTACGGGGAGAAAAAGTAGCGGAAGCGGCGACGCTTCCGAATGCACAAGCCCGGGCCGGTTGGAGGAGTCGACGTCTCTACGCCAACGTAGCGGAAGCGGTGACGCTTCCGACTTCGCTTCACCGGGCCTCTTCGCGAGGCTACGCCCTTCTCGACGTCGTCCTCGCGGTGACGCTCTTCGCGATCACTGTTACCGGACTGTTGCGCGTCATGCGCGGCGTCGGTGATACCTCGGCGGGTTTCGCGCGCGACCGCTACGTGCAACAGCAGCTCGAGGGACTCCTCGCCGAAAAACGCCGCCTCGCCGTCGATGCGATGGCCTACGAGTCCGTCGACGCGCTCACCGGCATCACCTTCCGCACCTACGTCGAACCCTATCAAATCGACAACGGCGAGGGCGACGAACTCGCCGACCTCTACAAGCTCACCGCCGAGGCGACCTTCCTCGACGACGGGGGGGAACAGGTCGAGAAGGCCGAGCTGATCATCCACTACGAAGAGAAATGACCCTCGCGCGCAGCCAGTCGAAAGCGGGATCGGGGGGATTTTCCCTCTTCGAAATCGCCGTGGCCCTGACCATCCTCGGTCTCATCTCCGGCGCGATTTTTTCCATCCTCTGGCAGGCGGGCGACGCCGCCACCGAGATCCGCGAGCTCGACCGCCGCGACGAGGAAGTCTCGCGCTTTCTCGCCCTCCTCCGCGACTCGATCGAGCACCTCCCGCAGGACGGCACTCTCGAGATGGTCCCCGCCGAGGAGGCGGCCTCGGGTTACCCTGAGCTGAAAATCGGCAACAGCGCGACCGCCTTCACCTTCGGCGAGATCGTCGGCAGCGCCGAGGAGGTCGTGATCTCCCTGCGCCCGGGCACCGGCACGACCCCCGAGGGCGAGCCGACTTTCGACCTCGCTCTCAGTCGTCCCGATTTCGCGCCCGAGGACACCGATGGATCGGGCATGGCCCTGCGGGTGAGCGGCGATGATTTTCTTCAGACCGACGAGGAGGGGCGCTACTGGCTGCCCTTGCTCACCGGTGTGACCGCGGCGAGCTGGAATTTCTGGGACGAGGATCAACAGACCTGGCTCGAGGAATGGACCGACGACTCGAAGATGCCGCCCCTTTTGGCGTTTTCCTTTGATGATTCCTTCCGTCCCGTGCCGCTGCGGGTCGTCTTTGAAGTGCCCGAGCAGGTCTCGAATCCGCCGCAGGACACGACCACGACGACGACGGGATCGGGCTCGACGAACAACTCTAACAACACCAACAACAATTCGGGCGGCGTTCGCGAAGGTCGCGGGGAAGGCCGTGGCGAGGGCCGTCCTGGTGGTGGTGAAGGACGCCCCGGCGGTGGCGAAGGCCGGCCTGGCGGTGGCGAAGGCCGGCCTGGCGGTGGCGAAGGCCGGCCTGGCGGTGGTCAGGCCCGGCCTGGCGGTGGTCCTCCGGGTGGCGGTGGCGGGAATTCCGGAGGAGGCGGAACTGACCGATGAAGATCATCGTTTCCAGACTCCGTCGGAACCGTGGCATGGCCCTGCTCCTCGCGCTCATTGCGGTGATGGCCCTCTCGGTGATTGCGGCCGGACTCTATGAAGCCTCACAGGCTTCGTGGGAGGAAAACACCCTTTCCCGGGCGCGTTACCAGGCTGGGATCCTTGCCGAGAGCGGGCTTTCCGTCGCCCTGCATCCCGAGATCGAGGCGGGCGATGTGGCCTTGCGTCACGAACTTGCCCCCGGCCGCAGTTGGGAGGTGCGCATCACGAGCGAAGGAGGCCGTTTTCCCGTCAACAGCATGGGCGAAGAACGCCTTCGCACCGCCGCAGTGGAGATGTTCGTGCTTTGGGGCCTCGACGCCGCGACCGCGAGCCGGGTCGCCGATTCCATCGCCGACTGGATCGACAGCGATTCCGACTCGCTCCCCAACGGCGCCGAAAACACCTTCTACGCCGGAGTCGAATACCCGCAATTCCCCCCGAACGCCGACATCACCTCGCTCGAGGAACTCGCCTTTGTCTCGGGGATGGACGAGGTCGAAAAGGTGCAGCCCTTCTGGCGCGATCATTTCACGATCCGCTCCGACGCCCTCATCGATTTCAACGCGGCCTCGCGCGAGCTGATCCAGGCGCTCACCGGAGCGACCGCCGATGCCGCGGCGAACTTCGTCGCGGTGCGCAACGGTGACGACGGACTCGAGGGCACGGTCGATGATTACACCTTCGACGATAGCGGCGAGGTGCAGTCCCTGCTGGGGATCTCCGATGGCGAATGGAGCGAGTTTTCGGAATTCGTCACCCTCGAGGGCACGATCCGCCGCATCGAGAGCATCGGCAAAGTCGGCGACTTCACCGAGACCCGCGTGATTCTCGCCGAAGAGACGACGGAAAACGGCAAATCCATCCTGAGGCCCATCGCTCGGTTTCGTGAATAAAAGTAGAAGCGGCGTCCCGACGCTTTGGCCATCGCCACCGACCCTCGGACTCGACTGAAGTCAAAACCGTGTTCTGACGCGACCAAATCTTGTCGCGGCCGCGACAAGATTTGGTCAGAACCCGGCAGCTGCTTTCGTCGCAGGATCGGAGGCGCGGCATGTCCTGTCTTTGACTGAGGTCGAATCGCCACGGACCTCTACCCCGCCGATAGCGAAGCAAAACCTTTCACCTTTTACCTTTTACTTTTTGCTTCTTTCAGTTCCCTTTGGGTGCCCATGAAAATCGACATCGTCACCATTTTTCCCGAGATCGCCGAGGGGCCGCTCGGTGTCAGCATCATCGGACGTGCCGTCGAGGCGGGTCAGGTGGCGATCCGCTGCGTCGATCTGCGCGACTACACCACCGACCGCCATCGCCACGTCGATGACATGCCCTACGGCGGGGGCCCTGGTATGGTCATGAAGCCCGAGCCCTTCTTCGCTGCCGTCGCCGATCTCCGCACCGAGGGAGCGAAGGTCATCCTCATGACGCCGCAGGGCAAACCCTTCCGGCAGGCCCGCGCCGTCGAGTTGGCGAAAGAATCGCACCTCATTTTTCTCTGCGGCCACTACGAGGGCGTCGATCACCGCGTTGTCGAGGCCCTCGTCGATGAGGAGATTTCCATCGGCGATTATGTCCTCACCAACGGCACGATCGCCGCGGCCGTCGTCGTCGATGCGGTGGTGCGCCTGTTGCCCGGCGTGCTCGGAGATGATCAATCTGCCGAAGTCGAATCCTTCTCCGGCGACGGCAAACGTCTCGAGGCTCCGCATTACACCCGTCCCGCCGAATACGCCGGCATGGCCGTGCCCGAAGTGCTTTTGTCAGGAAACCACGGAGCCATCGCGAAGTGGCGCGAGAGCCAGGGACTGGAGCGGACGAGACAGAACCGGCCGGATTTGTTGGGGGAATAACCAGTTCGATTCCCAGCAAGGCCATCTCACCCACAAGCCTGCAAGATCCCGCTGGCCTTGTGCAGGGTCTCTTCCCATTCCTTCACCGGAACGGAATCCGCGACGATGCCCGCCCCGACGTGGAAATGGAGTTCGTCGTTTTCGGCCACGAGCGTGCGGATGGCGATGTTGAAACGGCTTTCACCGTTGAAGCCGAAACAACCGATCGCGCCGGTGTAAAGGCCGCGCGGACCGCTCTCGAGTTCAGTGATGATCTCTCTCGCGCGCTTTTTCGGAGCGCCGGTGATGCTGCCGCCGGGGAAACAGGCGCGGAGGGCGGCGAGGTGGTCGATCTCTTCGCGCAGGGTGCCCTCGATCGTGGAGACGAGGTGAAAGACTTGGGCATATCGCTCGAGCTTGAGCAACTCGGTCGCGACGACCGATCCATATTCACAGACCTGGCCGAGGTCGTTGCGCTCGAGGTCGGTGATCATGACGAGCTCGGCGATTTCCTTCGACGAGGTAATGAGATCGTAGGCCGATTTTTCGTCCTGCTCGCGGTCGCGGAATCGGGGACGGGTGCCTTTGATGGGACGCGTCTGGATGGTGCGTCCGCTGAGGCGCAGGAATTGCTCGGGCGAGGAGGAAAGGATGGTGCGTCCGCCGAGGTTCGTGTAAGCGGCGAAGGGAGCGGGCGAGATCTCGCGGAGATGCTGGTAAAGCGCGTAGAGATCGAGATTGCGGGGTAGGGAAGCGGTGAAACGATGGGTCAGATTCACCTGGTAGATGTCGCCGGCGGCGATGTAGTCGCGCGCGCGCTCGACGAGGCGGCAATAGGTCTCGCGATCGAGCTCATCGTGGAAGGTGATTTTCGGCAGATCGTGCGGACTTCCGGACGACGAGGATTTCCGCTGCGCGGCGAGCGAACCGGATCCGGTCCAGGTGCCGCTGCGGTGATCGTAGAGGAGGAACTCATCGTATTCACCGAAGACGAAGTCGCCCTCGTATTCGATCGTGCCATAGAGACCGGCCCCGGGAAAGCCGAGGTCGGGAGTGGTTGATTCGGGAAGGCGGCGGCTCGCGAGGAGCTCGCGGAGGGCGGCGTAGTCGGGCTCGTGGAAAAGATGGCCTTTCACGACTGAGCGGGGACGCGCCGTGATGAGCGAAAAACGTCCGCCGTCAGCAAGGAGTTCGCCGGATTCCGACGAAGAGGAATCGAGAAAGAAGAAGCCGTGGAGATGGCGGAGCTCCGCGGCGAGGGACGCGGGCGCGATCGATCCGAGGCTCGGCAAACGGCTCGTGAGGGACGGAGGCATGATCAGGAGGAATACGCCAAGGAAGGTGCAATCGGCGCCAACTCCAGCAAAATCGACGGGAACCCTCAGAGCTTCTCGTAAGCGACCGAGAAGGTGTCGCCGGCCTCGAGACGCCCGCTGCGGAGGCCTTTCATGAACCAGCGCATCCGCTGCTCAGAGGTGCCGTGGGTGAAGGCATCGGGCACGACGCGGCCCTGGGCCTGCTTTTGGAGACGGTCGTCGCCGATGGCATTGGCGGCGTTCATCGCCTCCTCGATGTCGCCTTCCTCGAGGATCTTCCACTTCTGCTCGGCGTGGTGGGCCCAGACGCCGGCGAGGAAATCGGCCTGGAGCTCGAGACGCACGGAGAGCTGATTGTATTGCGCGGTGGGGATGCGGCCGCGCTGCCCGTGGACCTTGTCGGTGTAGCCGAGGAGATTCTGCACATGGTGCCCGACCTCGTGGGCGAGCACGTAGGCGTAGGCGAAGTCGCCACCGGCGCGGAATTGATCGCGCATTTCCTCGAAGAAGGAAGTGTCGAGGTAGACCGTCTCGTCATAGGGCAGATAAAAGGGGCCGGTCGCTGACGAGGCAACGCCACCCGGGTATTGGGTCTGGCCGGAAAAGAGAACCAGGCGCGCGGGTTTGTAGGATTTACCGTATTCCGCAAAGACCTCGCTCCAGACTTCCTCGGTGTCGGCCTTGAGGGTTTTGACAAAAGCACCCACCTCATCGTTGGGATCGGCGGGCGCCCGTTCGACCTGGGTGTTGCCCTGCTGCAAACCGCCCTCGATCTGACTCACGGTCTCGAGCAACTGCACCGGATCGGCATTGAAGAAGTAGGCCAGCACGAGCACGAGAACGAGCGTGCCACAGCCACCGCCGAGCGCCACGGGGCGTCCTCCAGTGGCGATCATGCGGCCGCCCTGTCCGCGGCGGTCTTCCACATTGGTGCTTTGACGTCGGCCTTTCCAGCGCATGGGATTTCGGGTGGGATATTGGGCGGAGAATAGCCTTTGTGCCTGATTGCGGAAAGAAACAATGCGCCCGCCGGAAATTTTTTCGTCTAGGCTGCCCGGGTCCATGCCGAGCCGCCTCCGCCTTCCCGATTCATCGGTTTCACCCACCCACCTCGCCGCCGTGGTCGCGGGGGCCCTGTTGATCGCGCTGGCACCGATTCTCGCGGTCCTCAGCACGCGCGGGGAGAATGGCGTCGGCACTTGGGACGCGGCCTTCTGGCGGGTCGCCCTCGGCACACTCGCGCTCTCGGTGCTCTTCGCGGTGCAGCGTCGTTCGATCGTGCCTCGTCGCGAGGATTTCCGCTCCGGCACGGCCTGGCTCTGGCTGCCGGGACTCGCCTTTGCGGGCGACTTCTGGGCCTGGCATTGGTCGTTTGAAAACACCTCGGTGGCCAATTCCTCGCTCCTCTGCAACACCGCGACGCTCTTCGTCGCGCTTTACGCGTGGCTCGTGTGGAAAGAGCGGCTCACCCGGGCGTTCATCGCGGGAGCGATCCTCGCGGCGGCGGGCATGGCCCTGCTCGTGCTCAGCTCGACCCAGCGAGAATCGCCCGTCGGTGGCAATCCGCTCCTCGGCGACGGGCTCGCGCTCCTCACGGCGGTGTTCTACGCGGTCTATCAGCTCTCGATGAAACGCTTTCGTTCCGAGCATTCCGCGCCGGTTCTGCTGTTCTGGGCGAGCATCGTCGCATCGGTCGTGCTGCTGCCGCTCGCGCTCATCCACGAGGCTGCGTTTTTCCCCAAGAGCGCCCTAATGTGGCTGCCGCTGCTTGGCCTGGGGTTCGTCTCGCATTTCTGCGGACAAGGCCTCATCTCCTGGGGCATCGCGGGGGTGCCGGCCAGTCTCGGATCGGTCCTTCTCCTCGTCCAGCCCGTCGGCAGCGCCCTCCTCGCCGTGCCCATCCTCGGACAAGCCCTCGTCCCCTGGCAGATCGTCGGCGCGGCCGCGTGTTTCGTCGGATTGTTTCTGGCGGTCAGAGGTAAATGAATCAACCTTCGATCACTGATCACTGATCACTGATCACTGTTTACCGTTTACCGATCACCGCACCCTCCCAAGCCAGCAGCGCGCGTTTTCTCCCCACGCCCCAGCGGTAGCCGGAGATCGCACCTGTCTCGCGGATGACGCGGTGGCAGGGAATAAGAAAAGCGACGGGATTCGACCCGACCGCCGTGCCCACGGCCCGCGCCGCGCCTGGACTCCCGATCGCGGTAGCGAGGCGGCCGTAGGTCGAGAGTGCGCCGTTCGGGATCTCGAGGAGCGCGCGCCACACCTGGATCTGGAAGGCCGAGCCGCGCACCCAGGCTCGCAAGGTGGCCGGTTCGGGTGAGCCTTGGAAAAGGGCGTGGAGACGACCGGCGGCGAGCTGATCATCGCGGACCCAGGTGGCACGGGGCCATTCGGATTCGAGATCGGCGGGGACCATTTCTTCCTCGAGGAACGAAAGCCGGCAGATCCCTTGCGCCGTTTCGGCTAGAAGAAACGGGCCGAACGGCGACTCCGCGAGACCCCAGTGAATCGTCAGTCCGGCCCCGCCCGATTTGATTTCGCCCGGTGTCGCCGCCTCGAGCGAGACGCAAAGATCGTGGAGCCTTCCCGGCCCTGACAAACCCACCTCGGTCGAGGTCTCGAGCACCGCCTCGCCGCGAACGAGCCGCTCTTTCGCATCAGCGAGGGTGAGGCATTGCACGAAGTTCTTCGGTGTCACCCCGGTCCAGCGGACGAACTCGTGATGAAAATGGGATTCGCCCAATCCGGCCACCGCCGCCATCTCGGCAAGGGTCGGCTGCGACGTGGCATGCTCGTCGAGCCAGCGGAGGATGCTCTCCATGCGGGCGTAGGAATTCATACCGGGAGTGTAGGCGGCGACGCGCGACGAGCCACCCGATTCTTGCGGTGAAAAGTTACTTCGCGATGGACGGTCTGCCATCGAGCGAAGAAGAGGCGGCCTACAATCGAGCGAAGAAAAGGTGGCCTACAATCGAGCGAAGATGAGGCGGCCTACAATCGAGCGAAGATGAGGCGGCCTACGGAATACGCAGAAAACACGGAAGTAGGGATGACCGAGATAGATGCCCCAGGCATCAAAATACGCAGAAAACACGGAAGGAGGGATGACCGAGATAGATGCCCTAGGCCCCCAATCTCTAAGAGGGCCCGGAATAAAACTTACCTTCACATTTTCACTCCGTGTCATAAACACTTTTCCTATTCCGTGTTTTCTGCGTGTTCCGTAGGCCGCCCTCTCATTTCACCCACTCACTCAACACGACTCGTGCCGGACCGTGCCGATCTTTTGGTAAGAATCGACCGCCTTCGTTCCGCGAGGGTCGAGCGCACGAGCGGGTTGGTGAACTCCCTTGGAGTCAAAGAGGGTTCGGTCTGATAGGCGGCAGGGTTCATGGAAAGTGAATGCCTGGGTGTTTTGTCAGGCTAAGGCGGGAACCTCATTTCAGCAATTGCCCGATCGCCTCTAGCAAGACGCCTTCCACCTCCGGTGCGACATTGGTCGAGCTGGGCTGGGTCTCGTAGCCGCCTTCAGCATAGGAGATCTCCGTGCCGATGTAACCGGGGCCGCCGTCTCCGTAGGCGGCAAGAGAGACGAAGCCATCGCTCTTCATTTCCTGCGCGGCCAACTGGTATTCGACGAAGAGCTCTCCGGGCAGGTGGAGGAGATGGGTCCGGCCCAGCTTCAGACAGGTCAGGTCGAGGCGATGTCCCGCGAGGGCCCGCTCGACGTAGGCCAGTTTTCCGGCCGCGGCGAGCCGGTTCGACTCGGGCAGCGAGGTGTCTTTGAGGGTGGCCCTCAATTTCGCGGCATCGAGATGGGGAGCGAGCGGCAGGGTGACCGGCACCACGCGCCATGCGACCGATGCGGAGTCGATCGGCTGGCGTTCGGTCGACTCCCAGGCGCGGCGGAGGCCATCGCTCATGCGCTCAGTGAGACGGAGGCGGGACTCGGGCGTGCCGTCGTTGTATTTTCCCGCCGCGACGTTGCCGCCGCCGCCGGTGAAATGGATGAGGGGAATGCCGTCGCGCGCGCGCTCGAGTTCGGCCCGGGCGAGCCCGACGAATTCGCTTGTGACATCGCCGAGTCCGAAATGGCTTTGGGGATGGGTCGCGTAGTAGCTGAGCGAGACGATGGGGGATTCGCCTTCGTAAAAGGTCACCATTTTCACCTCGGGATCGATCACGCCCTCGGGTGCGGCGAGGGCTTCCTCGACGCGGGTGGCGCTCAGCTCGTAGCCCTGGCTGCGAGCGGTCTCGACGAGGCGCGAGAGGAGCGGCTCGGGGATGCGGTAAGAGCTCGAGCGAGCGATCGCGACCCTACCATCGGGACCGAGGATACGGCGGTTCGAGGCGATCTTTTCAACCGTGGCACGGCCGACTCCGAGATGGGTCGCAGGGCGGGCCGAGGTGAGCGAGGTTTTCAGCGACTCCGCGGTCCGTGAAATGGTCTCGCGCAAAAAGGCGGAATCCTGACGTTTGCCACCGAGTCCGAGCGGCTCGAGGAGGGCCTCGGCCCCGAAGTCGCAGCGGGGACCGTCGTGTTGATGCAGGGCATGCACGGCGACGCGGTCCGGGGTCGTGCCGGCCGCGACGGCGAGGGCCTCGCGCCAGGCGTCGTGGCCTTCGTTCGAGATGCCGATCCAATCGACCGCGCAGAGCACGATGGGTTTTCCCGCACCGAGCAGCACGATGCCGCGCGCGTTCAGGGGATCCTCGATTTTCCGCGCCGCCGCGTAAGCCACGGGACTGCCGAGCGGCGGTGTCGCGTCCGCGAGAAAGAAGGCGATGCGGAGCGTTCCGTCCGCGGCGGGCGTGACAGCTAGGCGATAGAGGAGAAAACATCCCGTCACCAGCACGACCGCAACGAGCGACGGCCAGATGGCCTTGATACCGGGTTTTTCCTCTTTCATGTCAGCCAGCATGAAGGAAGAGCCGGGACCTGACAATAACGCATCGGCGGACCGGTGGGGGACGTGCGGATCAAGGCGCGTCCGTCAAGTGCCGGCGCATCAGCTCGGCAAGTTCTTGGTCTCCCGGATGCGGGCTTTGCGAAAGGCCTTCGATGACGCCGGGCGCGTCCTCGGGACGATTCTGGCTTAGTTTGAACTTGCCCTCGATCCGCGTGATCGCGATTTCGAATCCGACGATCCCTTTCATGAGACGGTCGCGGAAGTCTTCCGGCATTTCGCCCGACCACCGGTCCGGCCGATCCCGTTCGTGGATTTCGACGAGCTCGTGCAGCATCGCCGCGAATTCCCCCGGATCCTCGACGAGGCGGGGGAGTCCGTAGACGTGAACGGCGGTGTAATTCCACGTCGGCACCGCCGGTGAGGTCTGATACCAGGACGGTGAGACGTAGGCGTGCGGGCCGGTGAAGATCACGAGGACTTCCTTGTCAGGGGCAAAGTCGCGCCATTGGGGATTCGCCCGGGCGAGGTGGCCTTGCAGGACTCCTTGTTCGCCGACTTCCTCCTTCAGCACCAAGGGCACGTGGGTGGCCTGCAAACCTCCGTCTTGTTGCGTGACGAGTGTCGCGAAATGGTGTTGGCGCAGGAAGCCATGCAAGGTCGCTCGATCCTCGATCTTGAATGCTTCGGGAGAATACATCGGGATAGAGGGGCTGAATCCGATGCCGCGCGATGGTGAAACGTTACGCGGTCACCTTCTTCACGAATTGGGCCTTCAGTCCGATGGAGATGCCGTCCATCTTGCAGGAGATCTCGTGATCGCCATCGACGAGGCGGATCGGCTTCGACTTCGTGCCCGACTTCAGGACCTGCGAGCTGCCCTGGAGTTTGAGGTCCTTGATCATCGCGACGACGTCGCCATCGGCGAGGACATTGCCGTAGGCGTCCTTCACCACGCGAGGTCCGTCCGCCGCCTCCGCGATGGGCCACTCGTGACCGCACGTCAGGCATTCATGATGATCCTCGAGAGTGAGGATCTCGTTCATTTCACACATCGGGCAAACGGGGGCACTCATGAGGTCAACTAGGAGGCGGGGAGGTCGATGGGCAAGGGGAAACGAGGATTCACCTCGTCCACACCCGCCAGAGATACTCGACGCATTCCGCGCGGGTCAGGACGCCGCCTTCGACCTTGCCGATCAGGCTGGGGAAACCAGGGTCGCCCATCGCGGCGAGCCAGCGATGCAAGTCGCCCCAAGTGACCTGTCCATCAGGAGCGAAGGTTTCCTTCTGCTCGCTGAAGTTCCCCCAGAGCAGCATCGTCTCAATCGCCTCGCGATCGGGGTGGTCGAGTGGCACGTCGGAAAAGCGCGCCACATTCGGCAGGGTGGGTTTGTCAGGGGCGCCGGCCATTGTCTCGCGGAGGCGCACGAGGGCTCCGGCGAGCTCGCCGCGGGTCACGGGACGGCGGGGTTCGAAAAAGACACTGTCGGGATCAGGTTGCCAGATGCCCGCGAGGGTCAGGAGATTGGCGGCTTCGAACCAGCGGTCTTCGGGATCGAGGTCGTGCCAGGGCCAGAGGAGGGTGCCGGGGCCGCCCGCGCCGCGCACGAGAATGCGCTGTATCTCGGCGACGCGGCCTGGAGTCGTCGCAATCTCGCGTGGCGAAATGCCTTCGCGCAAGGCGATCGCGGCAAGGGTGCCGGAGGCCGCGCCCACATGCATCATCTGGCCGTGGAGACGCAGGGCCGACTGCACCATGCTGGTGACCCCGAGATTTTTCGAGGCCCCTAACAAACCCTCCATCTTCGCTGGCACGAGCCCACGCAGGGGAAAGGTGGCGCGGTCGGTGTCGGTCGACCAGTCGCGCGATCCGTGGTGGTGTCCTTGCCAGGGTTTTGTGGGATCGTCGTCGACGAACTTTCGCCGTGTCGGGTGGAAATCGAGATTGAACTGCCACCCGAAGACGGAGTCGGGATAGGTCGTCTTGGCCCACTTCGGCTCGTGTGATTCCGTGCGCACATCCAACTCGGTGACGATGGTGATGGCCTCGAGGCGGAGTCCCTCGCGGAGATAAGGTTTGGGCGGGAGCCTGTCGGCGGTGCCGTAGTCGTCGGCGAGCGCCATGTAGCGGAAGGACTGGGGGAAATCGCCGACCCGGTCGTGCGCGGCGGTCTGGAGGTAGTAGACAAACTCGAGGGCGCGCTGCTTCGCGTCCTCGTAGATGATGTGACGCTGGGCGTGGCCCATCTCGACGAGGTTCTTGCGCGAGGCCCCGGATTCGTTGGCTTCGAGAGCGTCGACGACATGCTGCGGCAAGGTGCCGAGCTGGTATCCGTGGGCGGGCCAGTTGAGAATGACCGTCTCCGTTCCCGGGGCGAAGCCGAAGTGGTGACGATCGACCATACGGCGGTGGGTGTAGATGCACCATCCCGCCGGATTGTAAATGCCTCCGCTGCCATCCCACTCGCGCCACGGCGGGGCCTTTCTCCAGTTGTCGAAGGAGCGCTCGTCGTAGCGCGGCGGCTTCGGGATGATCGAGTCTTTTCCGGTCTCGCGGAGCAGAGGACACCAGCTCAGCGGATTCATTTCTTGGTGGCCGAGCTCGTCGAGCGTCTCCGGCGCCCCCGGTTCGCCGAAGCGCGAACGCAAATCAGGTCCCGCCATGTAGCCAGCACCGCTCCGCTGGATGACATCGCCGAGATCCGAGGAGTCGATCGTCAGTTTCGCGCGTATCGTAAGGCGTTTGTCAGGGTCTCCCTTCGCGAAAACGGAGGGTAGGAAGGAGACTCCGGTGACGCGGCCTTCCTTCGTCTCGATGGTATCGACGTCCCAGCCCCGCTCGATCCGGAGGACGCCGGAGTTCACGTGCGGCGCGAGCCATTCCTCGAAGATCCGTGCGGCGGCCTTGGGTTCGATCGTGTCGGTGCCGCACCAACTGTTCCCCGGAGTGGCGACTCCGTAGGTGAGGCGGTTGTGGGCGCGGATGCGGTCGATGATCTCGAGAAAGGTGCCGCTGCGGGGGAAGTTCACACGTTTTCCCTCGACCACGGTCCATTCGTCGATCGGGCCGATCCCCTGGATGCAAAATTGACCACCGAGCCAATCATGGTCGTTGATCAGGACGATGCGTTGTACTCCGAGCCTGGCCGCCTGCACCGCCGCGGCGCAGCCCGATTCATCGGCGCCGACGATGAGGAGATCGGTCTCGATCGTGTCCGCGCGGAGGGGGGCGAGCGAGAGGGGAAGAAGGAGGGAAAGGGCGAGGCACTTCATAGCTGTCCGATCGGCTGGACCATGGGCCAGAGTTTCACTTCTTCGGCGACGAGATGGGAGGGGAGGCGCGCAAGTTGCACGAGGAGATCTCCGATTTCGGAGGGCGCGATGCATTGGTCCAGCACCGCGGGATCGCGGGGCGGGAGATTCGCCCCTTCGGTGAAATCGGTCTGGCCCCACGAAGGCAGCACCGAGGTGACCCGCACTCCATGGGGGCGCAGTTCGGCGAGAAGGCATCGCGAGAACATCAACAGACCCGCCTTTGCCGCCGAGTAGACGCCCCAGCCGGCCCAGGCATGAGTCGAGCAGGCGCTGCCGATGTTGACGATGAAACCGTCGCCCTGCTTCTCCATGATCCGCGCGGCGCGGGTGCAGCCAAGGATCGCTCCGGTGAGATTGCTGGCGATCGATCGGGCGACAGAGTCGTCATCCTGCTCCGCGGCCGGGCTGATGCGCACGCCTTCGCCGGCGTTGTTGACGAGCACATCGATCCGGCCGGTCGCGGCAAGGACGGTCTCGAAAAGCTGGTCCCAAGATGCTCCGTCGGCGATATCGGCGACAAAGGGATGGGCTCCGATCCGTGAGGCGGTCTCGCGGAGACGGGCTTCGTTCCGGCCCGTGATCCAGACGCGCGCGCCGGCTTTCACGAAGGCTTCGGCGATGCCCGAGCCAAAGCCGCGCGAGCCTCCGGTGACGATGACGGTGGTGGAAGAAAGATCGTTCATGTAAAAGAGGATTTTTGCTTGAAGGGGAGACTGTTCGTGTTTGGCCACCTTTTCAAACCAATTCACCGGCGCTTTAAAGGGGGGTAGGGGACGCGTTGAATCTCCGCCTCGCATGATGTAACGCCATCGCGGCAGCGTTTGTTTGAACTTGGTTGAACGAATTCGTATCTGCACGCACCAAGCGAATCGGACGATGCGCGCTCTTTTTGCCCTATTCCTCAGCATGCTGATCGGTAACCCGGTCTGCTGCTGCGCTTTTACATCGCCCTCCGGCGACTCGCAAGCGGAAGAGGCGATGCTGCCACCGTGTTGTCAGGCGCGCCTCAAGGGCGTTCCGGTGGAGCAAAAGCCCGCGCAGGAGGAGTCTCCCGGGATGCCGTGTCCTTGTGCCGTGGAGGTTGGGGTTGTCTCGCCAGACAAGGTCTTCGTTCCGACGGCCCCCTTTCGAAACTGGCTCCCGGCGATTCCCGTCCAGACCGCGCTCGTCGGCCCCGGTCGCTACGGACGGAATGTCCGATGGTTGCCTTCCGGAGTCTCCGCCTCTTTTATGGTGGCATCGCCACCGCCCCGTCTTCTCTACGGGGTGTTCCGTTGTTGATCGGTCAGGCGATTCGATCCGGAGTCTTTTCCGGGGACGCGCGCGACTTCTTACGGTCCAGTCGCTCCCTCCCGGCGAATCAAGCCCGGACGGTGGTCTTCGCCAGGGCCGTTTTTGATCTGATCCCAAAACTGATTATCCTAACAAAACCATTCTCATGAAAAAAATCATTGGTTCCCTTTTCGCCGCCGCCTTCGCCTTCAGCCTCTCTTCCGCCCAGGCCGAGGAGAAAACCTACGAAGGGGAGATGTCGTGCGCCAAGTGCAAGCTCAAGATCGCCGAGACCTGCGAGGACACCCTCAAGGTCGGCGATACGGTCTACCTCCTCGAAGAGGGCGGCGATCGCAAGACGAGTGAGCACGTCTGCTCCGGCACCGCCAAAGCCAAAGTCACCGGCAAGGTCGAGGAACGCGATGGGAAGAAATTCCTCGTGGCCTCCAAGATCCTCGTCGAGTGATCTCGCTTGAAGCTGCTGAACGTCGCCCCGATTCGGGGCGACGTTTTTTTGCGGAGTTTGTTTGACCATCGTGCCGACCCACGCTCTCTTCACCGACAGCGATTTTTCTCCTTGAACGCTCTCGCCGAGAACCTCATCTCCCCCGTCGTCCTCTGTTTCGTGCTGGGCATCGTGGCCCGTTGGGTGAAGAGCGATCTCGCCGTGCCCGAGCCGGTCTATCAGGGCCTCTCCATCTACCTTCTCCTCGCGATCGGGCTCAAGGGGGGCTCGGCTCTCGCGGTGACGCCTTTCGGTGAACTGCTCCTCCCCGGAGTCATCACCCTCTTACTCGGCTTGATCACGCCGGTGTCGGCCTATTTCCTGATGCGCCGCTTCGGTCGCCTCGGGGTCGAGGACGCCGCCGCCGTCGCCGCTCATTATGGCTCGGTCTCGGTCGTGACCTTCCTCGCCGCGGTCGAGGCGGTGAAACGCACCGGTGCGGAGACGGAAGGCTACCTTCCCGCCCTCGTCGCCGTGCTCGAGGTGCCCGGCATCATCGTCGCCCTGCTCTTCGCGAGTGGCGGCGGCGGGACCAAGGGAAGCTGGAGGAAGGCCCTCCATGAGGTCGTCACGGGCAAGAGCATTGTGCTCTTGTTAGGCGGGCTTCTCATCGGTGCGCTCTGCGGCCCCGCCAAGCTGGTCGACGTGCAGCCCTTCTTCGCGGCAGCATTCAAGGGGGCTCTCTGCATCTTCATGATCGAGCTCGGCCTCGCGGCCGGGAAACGGCTGCGCGACGCCGGCAAGGCGGGCGTGCGGCTCCTCGTCCTCGGTTGCGTGATTCCCGTGCTTCACGGTGCCCTCGGCGTCTTTGCCGGGATTGCTGCCGGACTCTCCCCGGGCGGAGCCGTCGTGCTCGGCGCGATGGCTGGCAGCGCCTCCTACATCGCCGCACCCGCCGCGGTCCGCGTCGCCCTGCCGGGGGCCAATCCCGCGTATTATTTGACGCTGGCTCTGGGGATCACCTTCCCCTTCAATCTCGCCATCGGGATTCCGCTGTTTCAAACCCTCGCCAAACATTTCGACTCATGGCTCTGAGACAAACCCTGCGAAAAGTCACGATCATCGCCGAGCGGGTCCTGCGCGACGACCTCATCGAACTGGTGAAGGCAAAAGGGGCGAAGGGCTGGACCCTCGCCATGGTCGAGGGCGAGGGCTCGCGCGGCATCCGCGCCTCGGAGTGGGAGGGGCGCAATGTCCAGCTCGACACCCTTGTCTCGCCCGAGGTCGCCGACACGATCATGGACGAGGTCGGCTCGCGCTATTTCAAGGATTGGTCGGTGATCGTCTACGTCGCGGACGTGGAGGTGTTGCGGAAGGACAAATACGTGGGGTGAAAAATGGCTTGAGGCTGGCTGAATTATGCCCATATTTACGGCCATATGAAGACGACGATTGAAATCGACGAGGGCAAACTCGACCGGATCATGAAACTGACCGGCATCGCTACGATGAAGGAGGCCGTCGATTGGGCGTTGAGCGAGGCCTTGCGGCTTGCGACGATCAACCGCGCCATGGAAGAGCCCTGGTCGGCGGATGAAGCGCGTGAGGCCATTGATCCCGCCTACGATCTCATTGCGATCCGGAACGGTGCCTCGCCGGTTTCCTACCTTCCCGAGAAGGCCTCCCGACGGGGCCGGCCACGCAAGGCCGCGAAATGAAGGATGCCGACTATCTGGTCGACTCGGCCGCCTACATCGATCTGATGCGGGCCGGGCAGGACCCACGCCAAGTGCTCGCGCCCCTTCTCCGGGCAGGTCGTCTCTATAACTGCGGTGTGGTCCGGGCCGAAGTGCTTCGTGGGATCAAGGTCGACATTCGCTACGGCCAGATGGAGCAGTTTTTCGACATTGTTCCCGAGATTCCGACCGACGCGCGGCTCTGGAGGGAGGTGAGCCGCCTCGGCTGGG
The DNA here is from genome assembly GCA_002396885.1 of Akkermansiaceae bacterium UBA5020. Lineage (GTDB taxonomy): Bacteria > Verrucomicrobiota > Verrucomicrobiia > Verrucomicrobiales > DEV007 > Arctic95D-9. The sequence continues at coordinate 14,294 of DGXY01000019.1, read as the reverse complement.
AACTCGGTCGGAAGGGGAAGTGGCCGCCCGTGAGTGATCTCGCGATTGCTGTGGCCGCCCTGCGGCTGCGGGCGATTGTTATCTCGCCCGACGCGCACTTCCTCGCGGTGCCGGGACTGAAGGTTTTCGCGACGTTGGATGAGGTTTTGTGAGGGCGAGAACCGGCTGCGGTTAAACCGCTATTCGAAGTCGTGAATCAATAGCCTTCCGGGAATTCTCCGCCGAAGAAGGGGTAGTCGTTCTCCGGCACGAACTCGGATTCCGGTGCAGGGGGCGGAACAGGTGAGGCGTCGGCCATGGCCGGCAGCGTCAGCGAGGTGACGAGGGTCGCCTTGAGGGTATCGAGAAGAGCCTCGCGCCGGGTCAGGGGTGTTTTGTCAGGATGGTTCATTTCAAGCTTCACTAAAAGGTCCCGCATTCTGTTTCGCGAGCGTCTCGCGCACCTTCACGCCGTCGAGCGTGCCGACCTCCTCCTTCGCCCGCATCGCGAGACCGGCGGCGCATCCGGCGGCCTCGCCGAGGGCCATCGCCGTGGCGGTGACGCGGCTCGAGGCGCTCGCCTCGCTGCTGGCGCTGTGACAGCGGCCCGCGACGAGAAGGTTGCTCACCTGCTGCGGCACGAGGGTACGATAGCTGATGTCGTAGGGCTTCGGCTGGAATCCGGATCCGGTGAAAGGTTTGTCGACCGAGACCTCGGGCGGATGGATGTCGAGGAACCAGCAGCCCGTGGCGACGGCGTCGTCGTGTCGCGTGGTCTTTTGCAGATCCTCGAGCGTGAGCACGTTCAGTCCCACGATGCGGCGGGTGTCGCGCACGCCGATGTAGGGACCGCTCGTGATGTAGTAGCTGTTCTCAAAGCCGGGGACTTTCGCCTTCCACTCGTTGAAGATGGTCCAGGCATCCTTTCGGCCCTGCATCTCCGCGCGGGTGAAGTCGGCGGCATCGGTCGCGTTGGCCGGGACGCGGGTGGCGTGGACGTAACACTCGTCCTTCGCGAAGGCGAAGATGAGACCGGGGCCGTAGAAGTTCGCGAGACGTCCCTGTTCGTGCGCCTCGATCAGGACCTTCTTGGCGACGGGTCTCGTCTCGGCAACCGGCACGACGTTCCCGATGCGGAAGTGCATCGTCAGGGGCATGAGCGGCTTCGACGAAGTCGTGGGACAGCCGGCCCAGTGGGCGATGTCGCCGTCGCCGGTGCAGTCGATGACCTGCCGAGCCTCGATCCGGACGAGCCCGTCCTTGTTCGCGACGATGACCGCGGCGACGCGCCCTTCCTTCACCTCCACGTCACAGGCCATGCTGTGGTAGAGCACCGAGAGATGATCCGCGTGCTGGAGGATGAGCTCGTCGGTGAGGATCTTGAAATGCTCCACGTTCGGAATCCACATGCTGCCCCAGTACTTCGTGACGAGCTCCGGCGGAAGGTCGTCGATGTGCTTGGCGCCGTCCTTCGCGATGCCGAGTTTCTGGAGCAATTCGAGGGCAATGCCTTTCACGACAAAACGTCCGCTCGGCTTGTCGATCAGTCCGTCGAAATAGGGCAGGCCCACCGTGGTGATGATGCCGCCGGAGAACCCGGCGCGTTCGATCAGGAGCGTCTTCGCTCCGTTGCGGGCCGAGGAGAGGGCGGCGGCGATGCCGGCACAACCCCCGCCGCAGACGAGGACTTCGGTATGGAGGGTTTTCATGGTCCCGAAATTTACGACACTTCTGCAGGAGCCGGCACGACAAAGCCTGTGTGAAATGCGTCACTCGTCCAGCTTCAGAGTCGGTCGTCCCAAGTTGTTGGCATTCCAGTGAGAATGAGAGCGAAGACCGCGAGGGCGAGGGATCGACTCATGTCGGCGGGATAACAAGAATAAATTTCTTCTTCAGCGGGAAAACGGGTACTCGTTGATCCAATGGAATCCCCGCGACAGGAGCGGGAATTCTGACTCGGAGATGCGCTGAAGCTTCACCTCGATCGGCTTTCCATCGAAGCTGCCGGAGAGCTCGAACCGCTCCGGTTCCGGCTGAAGGTAGCTCAGGGATGCGGGAGCTCCCTTCTCGTCGAACGATGTGAGTGTGATCATGAATTTTTTCGTGTCGACCGCGCATTGCATCCATCGCGATTTCGCGGTCTCCATCATCGGAACAATGACCGCGACGGATCTGGCCGGGCTCCCGGGAAACTGATTCGCTTCCATGACGAGATGACTCCAGCGTTGCCGGTCGGTCGTCAGCGGAGGGATCACTTTTCCCTCCCGCTTGAACTCACTGACTTCCCAAATGCCGTGCATTGGCACCGTGGCCGACCTGTTGAGAACGATAGGAAGACCATTGAGCGCCGCCATGGCCGTGAAGAGCAGCAGCAGGACACATTTGGTAACCAGGGCGGTCGCGGTGGCCGCCGGGGTTTTGAAGCGCGGGACCAGACTCCGCGCCTCGACGGGACGATGCAGAATGAAAAAACTCCAGAGGCGTTTCACATCCGGCCCCAGGAGAAACAGACTCATGAGGAGGAGTCGCGAAGAGAACAATTTCACCGGAACGTCGTAGCAGAAATTCAAGGCGACGACATGGGCCATCACTCCCGTACAGAGCAGTGCTCCGGCCATCGCCGTTCGCCGGAAAAAAAGGAGGTAGGCGCATAGCACTTCGGCGAAGCCCGTGAATGCCGTGTAGGTCGGCGATGCCGCCATGAATCGCCACAACAGACCCATGGGCGATTGTTCGCCGATAGGCTGGAGCATTTCCGCGAGGCGCAGCGAGCCGAACTGGATCGGGACCAGCTTGTTGATGCCGTATGCCAGCATCGCAAGTCCAAGATAGGCACGCACCGCCGACCGGAGCCATCCGTGCAATTCGTCGTAGCCGGTCCGTTTCCGGTCGAGCAGGCTCCACGCGAGTGTGACCATGGCTGCGATTAACACCCAGCAGGCAAGCTCGACGTAATTGAAGGTCGTGTCGCCGCTGCCGGCCGGCATGACCGTGATGTTCACGCCGAAACCTTCGCGACCGACCCATTTCACGAGGCTTTCCCAGGGGCCGCCGATCCGACCCAGTCCCGTGATTTGTCCGAAAAACCCGAAGGGCTCGAAGATGGTCAGAAGGAGAAAGGAGAAGAGAAACCGGAAACCGATTCGCGCCGGCAGGGACCAGGGAGATAGAGGGGAATCACTCATGGGAAGGCGTGGTTTCAACGAGGGGATTAAAAGCTCGCAAAAGCCCGCACCGGAAAGGTGCCGAAGCCTTTGATCTTCGGAGGCACGGCATAGAAGTGGAAGTCCGTGTCGGGCAGTCCGGCGAGTCCCGTCATGTGTTCCACGATGGGGATCTCGGCGCCGAGCAGGGTGCTGTGCACCGGGCGGGTTCCGCCGCGGGTGTCGTCGATGTTGTAGGAGTCGATGCCGACGAGCTTCACTCCGGCTTCCTTGAGGTGGAGCGCCGCCTCTTCGGTGAGGAAGGGGTGGTCTTCAAAGTAAGCGTCGGTGCGCCAGTGGCGGTCCCAGCCGGTCTGCACGAGCACGGCCTTGCCTCGCAGATCGAGTCCGGCAAAGGCCTCGCGGGTGATCGCCATTGCTTCGCAGCGGACGACCACGCCCGCGAGTCCCGCGAGGGAATCGAGCGGCAGTTCGGACAAGTCCTTGCCGTCGGCGTAGCGGTGAAAGGGCGAGTCGAGATAGGTGCCCGTGTTCGCCACCAGGTCGATCCGCCCGATGTGGAATTCGGTCCCTTCCGTGTAGAGCTGTCGCGACGCCTCGCGGCTGAGGTAATCGCAAATCAGGGGTGCCGGCAGACCGCGATAGGTGATCATGCCGTGCTCGATCGTGTGGCTGAGGTCGATCAAGGACATGGTTCAGTGCATCAGTTCCACTCGGCTCATCCTCACGGCCTGGCCGCGCAGGATGACGCGGTCGTCGCGGACGCCGAGGTTCACGATCCCGCCGCGCTCGCTGGCTTGGTAGGCGGTGAAGTCCGATTTGCCGAGCTTGGCCTGCCAAAAAGGCCCCAGCGCGCAGTGGGCGGATCCGGTGACCGGGTCTTCGTTCACGCCAGCGGCCGGGGCGAAAAACCGTGAGAGGAAGTCGTAGGGCTTTCCGTCGCCACGACAGGTGACGATGACTCCGCGAACGGGCAGCGCGGAGAGGGCGGTGAAGTTCGGTTTCAAGCCGCGCAGGGTCGTTTCGTCGGCGACTTCGACGAGGTAGTCCATGCCGTTGAGGCCGCAGGTGAGGATCTCGCAGCCGATCGCCTCGGCGAGACCGTCGGGAACCGGAGCCGCTTCGCAAACCTTCGCGGGAAAGTCCATCGCGATCGCATCGCCATCCCGCCAGCAGCGCAGCCAGCCGCTCAGGGTGAAAAAGCGCGCCTCCTCCTCCGGCTTCAGGACGCCGGTTTCCCACAGGACGAAGGCGCTGGCGAGGGTGGCATGTCCGCACAGTTTCACCTCGACCGCGGGGGTGAGCCAGCGGAGCGAGAAACCTCCTTCGATGGGATGCAGGAAGGCCGTTTCCGAGAGGTTCATCTCGCGGGCGACGAGTTTCATCCAAGACTCGTCGGCGGGCTGGTCGAGCAGACAAACCGCGGCGGGGTTCCCACCGAAGGGTTGGTCGGTAAAGGCGTCGATGAGGTGGAGGGTGGTCATACAGGTGAAAAGGGCCCCGTGAGATTCCCTCCATTTCATAGCGGCCGCAACACGCTCTTTTCAACCTCGCCCTTGTGCATCTTCTCGAAGGCCTCGTGCCATCCCATGGCTGGGTTCGCCCGCGTAGAATCGGGTTTCAAAGACAGAACCAGGGTAGTGCCGTCACGCGGGGATGGAGTTGCATCGGAAAGCGAGAAATCTGAAAGTCGACTTTCAAAATATCCGATGATTTGAAAGTCGACTTCCAAAAAAGTCGCTCCGAAGAACCGAAGCGGACCCATTCGCAGTCGCCTCACACCGGTCGCAACACGCTCTTCACGACCTCGCCTTTGTGCATCTTCTCGAAGGCCTCGTGCCATTCCGTGACCGGCCAGACGCCGCCGATGATGGGTTTCACGTCGAACTGCCCGCTCGCGAGGAGGGCGATGACACGTTCCCAGATCGGCCAGTTGTGGCTGAAGCTGCCCTGGAGGGTGATGTTCTTCTGCACGAGCGGATCGATGTTGAAATTGAGCGGCTGGGGCCCCCAGCCGACCTTGCTGATCCAGCCGGCGGGGCGGACGAGATCGAGGGCAATCTTTAGGGTGATGCTCGCTCCGGCCGCGTCAATGACCCCGTCGCAGCCAAGTCCGTCGCGCTCCATGGCCCAGGACTTGGCATCGCCGATGACGACCTCGCAGCCGTAGCCGCGCGCGATCTCGAGGCGGTGGGCATCCTGCTCGAGCCCGACGATGGCGACCTCGGCGCCGCAGAGTTTCGCCATCGCGGCGCAAAGAATGCCAATGGTCCCGGGCCCTAACACGACGACACGATCACCGGGCTCAATGCGGGCGTTCTTGACGACGGCGTTGTAGGCGACGCAGCAGGGTTCGGTGAGGCAGGCCTCCTCGAAGGGGAGGTGGTCCGGGACGTGGTGGAGGATGCGCGAGGGGACTCGGACGTATTTGGTCATGGCCCCGTTGACCCCGTAGCCGAAGCCTTTGCGGGTGTTGTCGAGGTTGTAGAGGCCGCGGCGGGTCATGGGATTGTCCTTCGAGATGATCGCGGCGGTCTCGGAGACGACGCGGTCGCCTTCCTTCCAATGCTCGACCTCCTTGCCGACCTCGACGATGTGTCCGCCGAACTCGTGCCCGAGGACGACGGGGTAATTGACCGGCCAGGAATGATCGGCGGTCCACTGGTGGAGGTCCGATCCGCAGACGCCGACATTGGCGACTTCGAGAAGGACGTCCTCGGGTCCGATGGTTGGTTTGTCGATCTCGCGGATTTCGACAGAGTGTTTGTCAGGGGCGTAGTTGACGACGGCGGCGTTCATGGGTTGGGGGTATGTTCTCTATTTTGAAGGATTCGTGAAAATTCGCGGATATTCGCGGCCATTCGCGTTGGAATCTTTTGGTGGTCTATCCCTCAATTGCCGACCCTCGATCGCACCACCCTCTGCCACTCCAGCTTCGGATTTCTAAAGTTGATGATGAGACCGAGTTCGATCCGGGAAATTCGCAGATAATTCAGCATCTGCGCTTGTTCATTCTCACCGATCGTGTCGAGCGACTTGGCATCGACGAGCAACTCGCGGTTCACCGTGATGTCCGGGATGCACTCGCCGACGGCACGTTCGAGATAGAAAATCGGGTAGGCACGCTGTGGCTCTGCCTTGAATCCGCTGCGTTCCAATTCGATCACCATCGCATTCTCATACGGCTTTTCTCGAAGTCCGGGGCCGAGCGCGTTGTGGACCCGCATGGCGCAGCCGACCACTTGGTAGGCGATGTCGTCAAAGGTCATGGAATTCAACGCGAATGGCCGCGAATACCCGCGAATCTACGCAAATCCTTGAAAGGTGAAAGATCAAACTGAAGCCACCACCTGCGCATGCACCGCCTCACAAATCATCCTGAGTGACGCCTCCAAATCCCCATCGGCCGTCTTGAACGCATCGGCATCGATCGTCAACGGCGCGCCCAGGACCACGAGTGGCGCTCCATACTGCGGGCACTGGATCGCCTGTTCCAAAGTCAGCCCGCCGACCGCCTGCACCGGCACCTTCACGGCTTGGACGACTTCCCGCAATTGATCGAGCGGACTCGGCATGCGGTGACCGGCGGCGGCGATGCCTCTTCGTTCGTCGTAGCCGATGTGGTGGATGACGTAATCGCAGCCGAGGTCCTCGAGCCACTTTGCCCCGGCGACCATGTCCTCGCAGACCATGTTGTCGCCCATCACCTTGCAGCCGAAGTCAGCCCCGGCCTTGACGACGCACTTGACTGTCTCGGCGTGGGCGCGGGCCATCACGACGACGTGGGTGGCGCCGGCTTTGGCCATCATCTCGGCCTCGAGATAACCGCCGTCCATCGTCTTAAGATCGGCGATGATGGGCGTGTTAGGAAAGGCGGCGCGGAGGGCGCGGACGCCGTGGAGTCCCTCGGCGAGGATGAGCGGGGTGCCGGCCTCGAGCCAGTCGACCCCGGCCCGCATCGCGAGGGCGGCGGTCTCGAGGGCTTCGTCGATGTTGGTGAGGTCGAGGGAGATCTGGACGATGGGTTTCATGGGAGGGCCTTGCAAAGAATGACAGAAGCGGCGAGTTTCGGCGCGACAAAAGCTATGGGAAATGCGACACCGCTGAAGCCGTTGCGACGGCGCGACCGCCCGGGCACAGAGATCCGTCGGTGGCGACGGCTCCGGGAAGGATGGGTCGCCGCGATCGATCCTGCAAGCCACTTTCACCGGCTTTTCGACCACATTCCTGGTCTCCACTTTTTCGCGAAGGACCGCGAAGGGCATCTCATGTTCGCGAGTCGCGCCCTGCGCGAGCGCTACTCGATGCGCGACGAGTCGGAGATCCTCGGGATGACGGACTTCGACCTGAATCCGGACCTCATGGCACAGGCCTATGTGGATGACGACGGGAGGCTTCTGAGCGGGGAAGCCGAGGTGATCGAGCGGATCGAGCTCTGGTGGGACAGCCAGGGGATGCCGGACTGGTTCATGGTGACGAAGCTGCCGCTGAGGGATCGCGCGGGAAAGATCGCGGGCGTGATGGGTGTTCTGCGACGTCCTGATCAATCGGATCGCGAATTGCCCGTCTTCCAGACCGTGGCGCGCGCGGCGGAGCTGCTGAGGCGCGATTTCGCCAAAGCGGTCACGATCGAGGAGGTTGCCTGGACCTGCGGGCAGTCGGTGCGGCAACTCCAGAGGCGCTTCCAAACGGCCTTCGGAATCTCGCCGCAGGAGTTTCTCATCAAGACGCGCGTCCTCGCCGCCCAGAGGCTCCTCGAGTCGACTTCGCGCAATGCCTCGGAGATCGCGAAGCTCTGCGGTTTCGTCGATGCGAGCAGCTTCGCACAGCATTTCCGCAAGCGCATCGGGATGACGCCGTCGGAATACCGCGAGCGCATGGGGTGAATGTTAGGGCCGGAGGCGGGATTCGATCAAGACGGGATTGACTTGAAGGTGAAAGATCCCGTGAATTAAGATGCGGTCACCCGAGACCGCGTAGAAAACCGCGTAGGGAAACTTTCCAAGAACCAATCTTCGGAATCGCTTCGAGAAAGGAGGACCAAGTTCGGGAAATTTGGAGAGTTGGGTAAGCCTCCGGTCCAGGCGCAGAGAAAACCTTTCGGCATGGGATTCCGAAAATGCGGAAATTTCTGCGTAAATCGCCAAGAGGTCCGCAGCAGCTCCAGCGAGAAACTCGACGCGGAATTTCACTTGGCCAGACCGACTTGTTTCCTCAGTTCTTCCCAGGAAGTCGTGGGATCCGACTCGCGCTGCTCCAAAAGGCGTTCCAAGAGCGGCTTGATGTCATCCTCTTCGTGGTTGGAATGACCCAAGTCTGCCCAGAGTTCATCGGCGAGGATTTCTTTCTCCTGCGGACTGAGTTTCTTTACTTCGGGCAGCCGTTCCAAAATCATGGGTCGAGCCTACAGGATTCTGCCTCCCGTTTCAAGTTCATCTCGATGGCCTCAACGCACCATCGCCAAGAGCGGCCGAAAGGGGAGCAGTCCAAGCCCGGCGAGGGAGCGGGCGACGAAGGCACCGCGTTTGTCGAGGAGGACGCGGTGAAGGACGGATCCGGCGGTGAGACGTCGTGCGAATTTCCGGTGCAGGTCTTTGCGGATGGTGGCGACCGTTTCGTCCCAACCGGTCTCGTCGCGGCTCCAGCGCAGCAGCGGCGCGACGGCGAGCGCGGCGGACTCGAGGGCCATGGTCATGCCGTTGCCGGTGAAGGGCGGGATCATCCCGGCGGCGTCACCGAGGGCGCAGAGGGCCTCGTCGCCGCGTTGCCAGCCGAGTTCGAATCCCGAGGCGCCGAGAAAGGAACTCTCATCGAAGGTAGCCCCGGTGAGTCGTTCGGCGAGGACGCCATTGCCTCCGGCGCGTAGGTAATCGAGGAGCAATTCCGGACCCTTTCCCTCGCGTCTGGAATCGAGCCGGAAAAGACCACAGACGTTGACGCGATCTTCCTCGACAGGAGTGAGTCCGACGTAGCCGTTGCCGCCGAGATGCATCTCGAGTCCGCCTCCGAGGTCGAGACCGCGGACGTGCGCCTTCAATCCGATCCAGCGTCCGCGCCGGGGAAGGCGTCCGGCGGTCCAGACGAGGCCTTCGCGGGCTTGCCGCTCGAGGCGCGAGCTTTCCTCGACTTGACCACCTTTCGCTTCGAGGGCGAGTTTGAGCCGGGCGTCGAGCAGGTGCCGGGAAAGAGCGAGGGCGGGAGCGGGGAGGGAAAACTCGAGGAGCTTTTTTCCTTCGGAGAACCAGGTGCCGTCGAGGTGTCGCCGGGCATCGTCGAAGGCTCCGGAGATGTCGAGTGCGGCGAGGGTTTCGGGGGTGATCCCGGAGATGAATTCGCCACAGACCCGGTGGCGGGGATATCGCGCCGCTTCGTGCAGGGTCACGGGCACCGCATGGTGGCGCAACCCGTGGGCGAGGCCGAGCCCGGCGAGACCGCCGCCGGCGATGGTGAGGGTTTTCATGCGAGGCGTCTCACCACGAAGCGGAGCGATCCGCACCAGTGGTTGACTTCGGTTACGCTCCAGTCCGCGGAAAGGCCCAGTGCCTTTCCCAATTCTCCGGTGGCGAAACCGGCGTGGATGCTCGCGGGCATGTCGTGTCGGGTCACCTCGCTGACGAAGGGCGAAAGAATCCTGGCGAGGGCGAGGGCGCTGCGGGAACGATGCGGTTCGACGAAAAGGAGCGTCTTGAAGCGATCGGCGATCCGTCCGATCCGCAGGAGATCCTCAGCAGAAAAGTGATGAAGGACGAGGTTGGCGACGAGGATGCCGCCGGAGAGCGGCTCGGCGAGGGAAAAGAGATCACCTTCGCGCCAGTCGATCTCACGGGGCAGATCGGGTGGGCAAGGGGCGAGATCGCAGCCGGTCGCAGGGCCCGAGCGGGCGAGTCGTCGCAGCAGATGGCCTTCGCCGGAGCCGAGTTCGACGATGCCCTGGCCAGCGGTCTCCCTCCGAGCCGCGACTTGGCGGTGAAGCCACCCTTCATTCCCCATCAGAAAGTTGATGAGGCGCAGGTCACGCCTTGCTCTCACCGCACGGGGATCGTCCGGATCGAGCGAGTCGAGCCATTCGGGCTCGACATGACGGGGGAGGGGAATCATTCCAACAGCGCGAGCGGGCTCCTTCGTTCTTTGAGGGGCAGGCTCACGATACGACCGGACTGGCGATGCGATTCAAAAATCGCCAAAGTCATTTCGACAATGGCGCGTCCGTCGCGGTCCGAGCAGAGCGGGGCGCGGTTTTCCCCGATCGCGGCGATGAGGTCGCGGCAGGGGCCCTGGTGTCCGGCGACGAGGGCCTTGATCTCGGCGATCGGTTCGGGCTGGGCGATCCCTCCGCTCGTGATTGGCACCCACTTCTTTGGATCGGCAGTGGGACGGAAGGGGCTCCCCTGATAAAAATGGGCGAGCGGCTCGGCGTCGGCACGGAAATCGATCACGCCCTGGGTGCCGATGAGTTGCAGCCCGAATCCGGTTTCCCTCACTCCGGCACCGGCGATGGAGTCGAAGAAGACGGGGATGCCCTTTTCCGTCTCGAAGCGGGCGTGGATCTCGTTTCCGGCGAGGGGGCCGATGCCTTCGGCGCCCTCCTTCACATCGGCCACCACCAACGGACATCCGTCCTGCAGGACGGTCGCGGAGACATTGCGGGCTTCTCCGGCGAAGTAGCGGGTGAGATTAAAAAGGTGCGAGCCGAGCACCCAGAGATCGAGCGAGCCGCCGCGGGCATCTTCCTTGCCGCGGGCACGGATCTCGAGAAAGCGTCCGATCGCCCCCTCCTCGACGAGTTTGGCGATCACGGGGAGGACGGGGTGATAGCGGTTGCGGTGGGCGATCGCGAGTTTGGCCCCGCTTTTTTCGCAAGCGGCGACGATGGCATCGGCCTCGACGAGATCGCGGCAAAAAGGTTTCTCGACGTAGAGCCCTTTCGCCCCCGCCTCGATCGCGGCGAGGATCATGTCGTGGTGCTGGTCGATGTGGCGAGGACAGACCGCGACGAGTTCGGGCTTCACCGCCGCGAGCATTTCGCGGTAGCCGGCGTAGGCGGTGTCCGTGCCGAGCTTGAGCCGCTCGACCGCTTTGGCTCGTCCCTCTTCCGAAGGATCGGAAACGCCGACGATTTTTGCCTCGGGCAGGCCCAACCAGACCGTGTCGAGCCCGTGACCATACCCTCCCTTGTCCGTGTCGCCGATGATGCCAACGGTCCAGACTTTGCCCTCGGCAGCCCGGGCAAGGGGAGGAAGGGCGGAGGAAAGTCCGGTGGCGAGAGTGCCTTGGAGGATACGGCGGCGGGTCAGTTTCATGGCTGGGCGGGTTGGGTGGTCGGGAGAAATCCGAGTCGGGTGAGAAAGGCGGCGGTTTTGGCGAGGGCGTCTTCGTAGAGCGCTTCCTCGAACATGAGGTAGCCGTGTTTGCCGCCTTCGTTCACGTCGAGGACGCTCTTGTTTCCGGCGGCGAGCATGGCCTCGTGGAAGGCCTTGGCTCCGGAAAACGGGGTCACCGTATCGCCGGTGCCGTGGAAGGTCAGGGTCGGCGGCAAGCCGGCGCGGACGTGATGGACGGGCGAGAGTTCCTGCCAGCGATCACCGATCTTGGCTTGGCCGTAGCCTGCCGCCGAGGTGTCGATCACGGGAAAGAGGAGCACCATTGCATCAGGACGGCACGGCACCTTGAGATCGTCGGTCTCTTCGTTCACTCCGTCGAAGAGGGCAGTCGCGGCGGCGAGGTGGCCGCCGGCCGAGCCGCCGCTGACGAGGATTTTCCCCGGATCGATTCCCAGCTCGGCGGAGTGGGAGCGGAGGTAGCGGACGGAAGAACGGGCGTCCTTCACGCAATCAAAGACCGTCGCGGTGCCGGGTTTGTAGAGGCGGTATTGCACGCTGATCCCTACCATGCCGTGGCGTTTTGCGAAATCGGCGGCAAAGGGATACATCCGGCTTGGGTCCATGCCGCCCCAGCCCCCGCCGTGGATGAGGTGGAAACAGGGGCGTTTGTCGGTGGCGGCCCAGCCCTCGGGGAGGAACAGGCGGAGCTCGAGCTCGCGATCCGCGACCTTCTTGTAAACCACGACCTTGTCCGGTGAGAGCGCGGGGAGGCGCGAGGCGATGTAGTCCGCCCGGGCCTGGATCAGCAAAAAGACTTGGGTAAAGATGGTCGCGATGGCAAAAAGATTGGGCAGCGGACGGATCATGAGAAATCGGGAGTTTCCCAAGGCTGACAGCTTCCGAGACAGACTGCAAGGCGTCTTGAAGGCGCATCTCGGCAGGTTGCCGGGTCAGGCTCGGACTCTCAAATCTGCGAGCAATTTGAAATTGTTTAGTGAGTTCTTGCAATTTGGACGCGATTTTTGTAAATTTCCGCGCTCGATTCCTGATCCGTATGGAACTTTTCCCACGGGTCGGGCATTGCAGACCTCATTCTCTCGACAACCCCCCCCTGCGGTAGAGCCGCTCCAATCATGATCGTGAAAACCACCCTCGTCGCTGCCGCCTTGTCGGCAATCACCCTTGTTCAGGCCATGGGCGCAGCCGCGCTAGGGCTCAACACCGAAGAATGGAAGAATCCGAGCGCCGAAATGGTCGCTCAGGTGGAAGCCATGGAGAAGGCCATGGCCGCCATGGCCAAGGGAGAAACTCCCGAAGTCACGCTGCAACAGGCGATCGACAAGGTCCGGGATTTGGCCGACAAAGGCAACGACAAGGACGCCATCTACGCGATGGGCTTCCTCATGCAGCAGAGCCAGCAGCAGAATGCCCTTGCTGAGGCGATGACCTACTACAAGCGGGCCGCCGATGCGGGCCAACTCCAGGCCATGAATAACTACGGGTTCATCCTGGCCGGATCGAGCCAGGAGGTGGAAAAGACCAAGGAAGGTCTCGAATTCATCAAAAAAGCCTCCGATGGTGGGCTCAACGCCGCCCGCCGCAACATGGCCGCGATTTACCTGAACGGTCTCGGCGGTGAAGAACGCAATCCCGATGCCGCCGTCGAGCTGCTCGAGAAAGCGGCCGGTGAAGGCGACGGTCAGGCCCAGTTCGAGCTGGCCCAGTTCTACCTCGAGCTCGGAGGTCCCGAGAAGGTCGATGATGACAAGGCTTGGGAGTGGCTGAACAAGGGTGCTGAGGCAGGCAATGCCAACGCCCTCGCCACTTTGGGTTCCGTGCTTTTCGATGGTAAGACCTTCGGTGCCCGCAAGATCGAGGCCGACCCCAAGGCTGCGGTGGAGAAATTCACCAAACTCGCGGAGCAAAACGTGCCCGCCGGTCTCCGCACCATGGGTGAGCTGCACGCCTCCGGTCTCGCTGGGGTCGAAAAGGACTTCACGAAAGCCCTCGACTATTTCTCTCGCGCTGCCCAAGGCAATGACGCCGCCGCCCAGGTTGTTCTGGCTGGCTACTATGACAAGGGCGTCGATCTCGATCCGGCCGACCAGAAGATCGATGTGGCTCCGAATGCCGCCGCTGCTCTTGAGCTCTACCGTCTCGCCGCCCGCAACAATGTCCCGCTTGCGCTCTACAACGTCGGCGTCTTTTACGAAGAGGGTCGCGCCGTCGATCAGGATCCGACCAAGGCTTTCGCCAGTTTCCTCCAGGCTGCTGGAGGTGGTTTCGCCCCCGCCATGCAAAAAGCCGGTGTGTATTACCTCAACGGTGCCGGAACTCTTCGCGATCCCATCGCGGCTGCCGGCTGGTTCAATCGTGCCGCCGCTCTCGGCTCTCCCGAAGGTCTTCTCAGCCTAGGGGTCATGGCCGAGTCGGGCATGGTCCCGGTCGCCGCCGACAGCACCCCGGCCAAGGCCGCTTCGGAAGCCTATCAGCAAATCGTCAGCGCGCCCCAGGTGTCCGACGAGACGCGCTTCGAGGCTCTTCTTCGTCTCGGTGGCGTTTACTTCCGCGGTGCCCTCGTCGCGGCCGACGCGGCCCCGGCTCCCGATTATGAGAACGCCTACAAGCAATTCAAGCAGGCGTCGGATCTGGCTCCCGCTAATGAGCTCGCAGCCAATCTCCTGAAGGAAGCGTCTGCCAAGTTGACTCCCGAGCAGATCAAGAAAGTCGATGCGGCGGTGGCTGAAGCGGCTGCTGCCCGCAAGGCGGCACTTGAGTCGGCCGCCCCGGCGGCTTCCGGCGGAGCCGCCCCGGCGGCGGCCCCGGCGAC